>NZ_AP018553.1:1200000-1800000 GCF_003967175.1 Sulfodiicoccus acidiphilus
CGTACACTTCTACCCAGCTTTCGGGAGACCCCTTCTCCCAGCTCCTCTCCACTTCATCCATGACCTCGTCCCTTATTTCCTTGGGGATGGATCCCTCTAGGTTTATCATGGAGTAATGGAGTGGCAGGAAGTCCACGATCTCCAGGAGTAACATCTCTCCTCCCATCGACTTCACTGCGAGAACCCTCCCCACGCTGAGCTTGAGTTCTGGGGTGTAGGGAACCTCGATCACGAAGCTCCTGAAGCTTATAGTTCCTCTACCGTCTGACGTCGGTCTCGTGACTACTCTTACTTCCCTCAGTCTACCTATTGGGCCTTCCAAAGGCCCTTGCCGACTCGACGATCCTCCTGAAGTCCCTATATCGCACCTGCCTCCTTGTCAAAAGGAAGTCCATCGTCCTTTTGAATTTGTCCCTCTTGAACTTGGCCAGTTTGTCCGCTAGGAAGAGCGGGTAGTTATATCCCAAGGCCTCCGGAACGGGCTCGTTCCCCATCACTCTTAGGAGTCTGAACACCTGTCCTGCAGAGAGTTGCTTGGTCCACTCCGTCATGAATATCCAGGATGACTTCCTAAGCTTGAAGAAGGCCCTCCTAGGCGCAGTTGTAGGATCCTCTACCATCCATGGCACTTCCCTTCCTAGAAATCTCTCCCTCCCTGGGAAGTCCTTCACTACCGCAATAGCGTTGGCCGGTAATCCCAGTTGAGCGTCTCTGGAGAGCATCCTGTCCATCAGGACGAGGTCTACCTGCTCCAAGGAGGCCTGAGCGTACTCCATTCTCCTCATGGCATCCTCCCCATTTCCCTGAAACATACTGTCCACAGACGATAGACCCGTGAGTCTGAACCCCTTATTATCGACCTGCCCGTAGACTATGGCAACTACAACGTAGGATAACTCCCCTTCGTCCGTCTTGACGGTATGGAGACTGCCATCTAGGGCGGCGAAGCTCATGGGAGATAACTCCTCTTCCCCTACATTTATAAGCGACCCGACTTCACGGAGCAAGTGCTCAGGACCCCTCTCACACTCCTCACTGACGTTTTTATGCCTTCTCTCCGCGTACTCGCGGCCAAGAGGTTGAGAGAACTTGGAATGAGTCAGACTAGGATAGCGAGTCTTGTAGGGGTGAGTCAACCCGCAGTTAGACAGTACCTCGACGAAGATGAGGAGAAGGTGATAGAGAGGCTGATCAACCTAGGCCTCGCTAAGGAAGAGGTGAATGAATTAGTGGACCAGGTAACTCAGTTGCTGTCGTCGGAGGACGTTGAAGCTGTAATGTCCTTCGTAACTACGAGGGGACTGAAACTACTTTCTGACCTTAGGTTTTGTCAGTTCCACAGGTCCCTTGATCAGGAAGTCCCCCCCACCTGTTCTATTTGTTCATCTCTTTACATAGAAAGTGAGGAGGAGCTCATGCGGCAGGCCTTGGCCATGATACAGGACGAGGACGTTTCTGAGCTCATTCCTCAAGTGATGAGTAACATGGCTTTCGCTAAGTGGGGAGCGAAGGGACCGAACGACGTAATAGCGGTCCCCGGAAGGATAACGAAAGTTCACGGCGTCCCCAGGCCAGCGTCCAGGCCTGAGTGGGGAGCTAGTGCACACTTGGCTAAGATACTCCTAAGGGTGATGGAGAGCAGACATGGACTAAGGGCTGTCATGAACCTAAAGTACGACGATTCTGTGGAGAGGGCGTTGCTGAAGCTTGGACTTCCCTACGTCAAGGTGCGAGGCGAGAGTGGAGACGACGACGTCGTCGCAAGGGAGATAGCTGAGGCCATGACGGGGGAAGCCCAGGTCGCTCTACACCTAGGAGGGAGATGGTTGGAGCCCGCGACCTACGTGTTCGGGAGGGATCCGCTTGAGGTGGCGAAGAGGGTGTTGGGGTTAGCGAGGGAGTACGTGAAGCTTAGGTCCAAAAGGAGTCAGGCCTCCAAGTAGCCCACCACTCTCGGCTTCTTGGGCCTGGCATTGAGGTTGAGGAGCAGGAACCTCGAAGAGAAAGGAAGTCTTCTGTTCAGCCTCACCTCCACTTCTCCCTGTCCCTCCACTGAAGCCACGCTCGAGGATCCGGACGAAACAACATGAAACATACCAGGAGAGTAGTCGGCCCACTCGAACTTCACTAACTTCCCTCTAATCGAGTCAACTACTTTAGTCTCTGGCTTGACCATGGAGTAGAGCCCCCTGAGCTCCTCTTGACGCACGTTCTTCAGTGCTATACCTACCCTAACACCAGGGCCTACAGCGTCCTGATCCTCATCTAGCACTTGTATGCTCTTAACCTCGACCTCCTTCCCTTGAGGGAGTGTCAGCAATCTATCGTGAACCCCTAACTGTGTGCTAGAGAAGCCCAGTACTACAGTCCCAATCCCTCTCACTTGGAATACCTTGTCCACCGCAATGTACCCCCTATCTGGGGTTTCATACGAAACTTCCTTCACCTCTTGGGAGATCTTCCCAGCTAGAGAGGTACCATTGAGGAGTTTGCCGGCCACTTGAGTAGACGCTATTACACTACCCTCGATGCCTGAGGCCTCACTCAAGAGTAGAAGCTCTCCATCCTCAGGCTTTGGCGAGTCAGGCAACCTTAAGAAGAAAGATGAGGACACCGTTAGACATTCAGCCGCCTCAACCAGTCTAGAGGGAAGACCTGTGGGAAACAGAACTGATAGAAGGTGATCCTCTCTCTTCCTGTAAAATATCTTCGTGGCCTCGTCTTCGTGGAGCTTCCCCAGTTTCCTACCTATCTCCATGCCTAGATCCAAGTTTGTTGAAAGGATCGTTGCTACATAGCCTCTTATCATCAATGGAGTTTAAGCCCATCCTCGTTAAAAGGGTTGAGCTCAAACTAGAAGTAAAGCCAGGGCTATGGAAACTAGCAAAACGGTCAAGGCAAAGATTGTGTTCTCGACCTTCCTCGGCCTGTAGGTTCCCTTGTCTAGCGACAACTCCGCTTCAATGTATGTGTAAAGCCCGTAAACGATGGCGGCCCCTCCAAGGAATATCATTACCTCCCCGTAGATTACCGACCCATATGGAATGAGCTTGGAAGACCTTATTACTTCTAGGAAGAGGGCGAACTTGGCGATCACGAATCCAAATCCTATCAAAGCTATGCCGGTCCTAACCCAGGCGAGAAACGTCCTCTCATTGGCCATGTGATCTGATGGCTGCCCCACATCACTCCCTAGGAAAAGTATGCTGAACTCCAACATAAGCGCCAGTCACCTTCAGAGCCCTAGTAATAGGAGGAAGTTCTACAAAAACCAAGAGGCAGAAAGCCTCGCCCTTCAGGGCAGGGATGAATGCCTTCAAAACTCAAATCCGAACTCCCTAGAGTTCCTTGATGGTCAGGAGAAGTAAACCCCCAACCAGAGCGACAGTTTCGATGAAGGTTCCCCTCTCTCATCCTTTACTAGCCTTGGTTGAGAAGTACGTGAGAGCTCTGCGATTCGTCCTGTACTGGTTGAAAGAGAACGTCGCAAACCCAAATGAGGAGGACGTTTTAACGAGAGTGCACAGCGAGATATACCACAAACAGAAGGGGGGAGTTCGACCCACTTCGAAAGTTCCTCAAGACTGTTATCGTGACGCCTACTATCCTCACTATCATCTTATCGAAATCATTACTGCAGCTCAACCTAGGAGTTAGCCACACACTCGATCTGTATACCCTTGGGAAACGACCTCTGTTAGGGTTGTTGAACCAGCTCTTTTGGATATGGCGTCGACGACAAGAACTACGTGGGGAACCCAAATCACCTGAACAGAGTTTATCAGAGGAAGTCCTTAGCTGAAAAACTCCAGAGGAAGTACACAAAGAGGTGTTAAGGAAAACGAGAGGATCCTTTCGAGGATTAAGGAGTTTCCACTCAAAAGCTAGGAGAATCCTAGAGGACTTCCCAAGGAAAGTTGGTGAGTGGGTAGTCGACATTGTCAAATTATACAAAGGCGTTAGGCTGGAGGACTTGAAGAACTTGGCCAAACACGTAGATAAGTTGTCTAAAGAGTTTAGTACTCTACCAGATGGAGTACATAAGTACCCATTGCTGGTTCGCGTGGCAAGCTAAGAAGCACGGTCTCCTTGTTGAATTCGTGAACCCTAAGTACTCCTCAACCTCTTGTCCAAAATGTGGTTCAAAAATGGCCGAGATAAGCGGCCGCAGGTTCAAGTGTCCCTCACGTGGTTGGCAGAACGACTTTGACGTAATCGCAATCGCGAATTTGAATGGGAGGAGATCTCTGATCCTCTCGACCGCCCCTCAGAGATGTAACCCCGAATCGGTGGGGGGAACCCTCGCCATTCGTGGCGGGGAGGAAGTCAGTCCAGTTCGACCTCGAGATAACGTCAAGAATTCGTTTATCCTCATCAATCGAAATTGAATTTTTCACATTCCAGACACTACGACGTTTCCTTACCATTTCCATAACTTACCTTCTCTAGTGAACCTCTTTCTGACTTCCGTAAAAGTCTTCATGATCTCATTGATAAAATCTTCATCACCACATAATATCTTTCCATCTTCGATTATTTCAAGAACGAGAGTGGACCCTTCCTCAAGCTTCTTTAAAAACACTCGGGTATTCATGGGTGTTGGCATTACTTTAGGAAAATTAACGTTATAAGCCATAATAAACCCTTCTCGAGGGTCTCTCGGTAATAGATCCGAAATAATGAGAACATCTATGTCGCTCTCTTCCGTATAGTCTCCTCTCGCACGAGATCCGAAGAGTATGACAACCTTAGGTTTTAAATTTCGGTAAAGTTTACAAATCTCTTCTGATGACAATTTCTTTCACCCATTCAAGAATTTTTTTACCGCAGTTCAAACAACTCTCGGCGTTATTTTCGTTGTAGTAATCTGCTGGAGCGCCTTCGTCATAGACGTCTGGATATCTAGAAGGAATGTAATGCTTGTCGAGTTCCTGTGCACATACAAATATCTCCTCAGGGACTTTGACATCAACCGCCTTAAGTAGCATGGTGATCGAATGTCCCCTCATTTCCTTGTGAAGATAATTAAGCAAAGCTTTGACTGCCTTTTCCCCTACCTGCTGTGATTCGTAGCAAGTCTCCTCATAAAGGCTGTTCTGTAAGTTGACCTCTGCGGACTTAAGGTTCCTCTCTGCTTGCCTCAACCAATCGTTATGCCTGCTGACCACGGAAAATATCTTGAAACCTCATTTAAATTACCAATAGCAGATGCGAGACCCCTCAGTCCCTCATTCCCTTAAGGTCGAGGAAAAGTCGGTGAATTCTTCCATTGAGTTACAAAGGATCAAAAGCCTCGCCCTTCAGGGCGGGAATGTCAATTTAAACGTCCTCTTCGTTCCAAACCCCTCGATGTCTTGGAGGGCTAAAGGATCGGAGTTGCGATCTCGACGGAGGTCCCCCGCGAACTACTACGTTCAAGCGATGGGTTCCACCCCCTTTTGCTTGAAGGAGAACTTCCCAGATCCGGAAGGGTGTGAAGGGTGAAATACGCGGGGAGCTGCACACCGCGTCGATGTAGGATTTCGACCTACCTTCTAAGGTGGCCGAGGACCGTTGTATGGACGCGCCCTCGTTGTGCGATCCGCACGACCCTATGGTCGCTTCCCCAGCAAGCGTAAACGGCGCGGTCGACGCAGAGAGCCGAAACCCGGATTCGGAGAGGACAACCTTCAGGATCGCTGGAGCCGGCGACCTCCAAACCTCGTGCCCGAGGAACTCGAGGCGGGAGAGGAGGTAGGCCGGCAGTCGAGGACGGGAAGCGATGGGGGAAGGTGACCCGAGTCGGGCGTCGCCGTAGACGCGGCCGAAGTCGTCGGTACGACACCCTACACGTTCACCCACCTCCGCGACGCTCGCAGTCGGAAGTAGTTGCTAGGGGGTCGCGAGGGAAGTACACCACCTGAACGAACGGATCCTCCGCGGAATTCCACGGGAAGAGATCGCAAAGACGGTCGGCAAAGGGGAAGCCGGCCGTCGAGGACGGTGCAAACGTCCAGCTGGTGGACCTCAGGAACACGATCGGAAACGCGAACGAACTCTCAAGACAGTTTCGCGATGAGTTGCATTTAACGTAGTACCTTCCTTCGTAGCACCGAACCGAGTGGCGGGCGAGGTGTTTTCGTACAGTACGTCGGTCCCAGGTGCTCTCCAGTCCCTTGCCCTAAGTGCGGACAGGAAACGACCGAAGTCGGTCATCGTCGGTTTGAGTGCACTCGCGGTCGCGAGGACGACCGCGACGTCGCAATCCCGAACCTGAACAGGAGGGGTCCTCCCATCCCTCGACCGCCCCTCAGAGATGTAACCCCGAATCGGTGGGGAGAACCCTTCAGGGTGGCGAGTAAGTCGGTATGGAGGCGGTGAGCTTTGATCTACTGTGAAGAAGCTTTTACGCCTTTACGACCTCCGTTCCTTCTGGGCCTCCCTTATGATCGAACAAGGCATCTCTCCCAATATGGCGACCCTGTAGCAAGGTAAAGTTCCCCTCACAACAGTTCGAGATCCTGCAAAACCACTACTTCATGATAAAACCAACGACAAGCCTCGTTCCTTCTAGCGCGAGGTTCGTCCCCCTTATTATCAAAGAGTCGATTGGGAGAGGCGGAACACCTTACCTAGGACGTCCTGTAGCCTCCTTCCTTATCTTCAGTTTTAACGTGTCGTCCTTAAAGGGAAACAACTTCCTTACCCAGCTACCCAGTTCAATCCTTAGGTTCTTGACAGCACTGAAATATTCCTCGACTGACCTGATCCTGAACTTTAGGTAATCGGACCTGATGAAGTCCACACTCCTCTTATGGAAGAAGTTGATGCCTGCTCTCTTTATTCCCCTCGCTTTCCTCACTTTATTACCCTGTTCTTGAAATCTATCTTGTCCGTAGAAATGGAGTAGACCTCGCCTATTCTCAAGCCCGTTTCGGTCAGGAGGAGAAGGAAAACTTTCGCCCCTGAAGATCTATCTTCATATCTTTTTAAGAAGATGGAGGTTCAGGGGATAGGAGAGGTAGGTCGTAGTGATTTGTAGGATCCTAAACGAATTATAGATCACCCGTCTTAACGTGGAGTCCCTATTCCTCACGACCTCCTTGATGAAGGCCTTTGGTGCCTTGCCCAAGTCCCTGGCCGGGTTAGGTTCTCTCCTCCAGGTCCAAGATGCACTCTTTCTGTCCAACCTTAGCATTCCGGTTCCACCAACACCCTTGTTAGGTAGTTCTAGTGTTTCTTCGCGGTCTTCTTGCTCTTTCCGTTAAGTGTCTTCTAGATTACTGCTTAGAGAACGCCATGAATTACTTTTCCCCGAAGGAAATATTCGTGGATAGTCTACGGATTTTCCTTGGAGAACACGACGTTTAACGACTCCATAAACGTGGTAACCAAGGCAGTTCAGAACCCTAAGTTCCGTGAGTTCCTCCTTTTCGTTATTGCGTTATTCTCTGTCAGGCTTTACGTGATCATCACTTTTTCCTTAAGTGATGAGAAGAAAAATGTACAACGATGCCGCGGCCGGGATTTGAACCCGGGTCAGAGGCTTGACAGGATATGCTTAGTTTAATTTAACGTCAATCAAATTACGTTACTCGTTACATCTTGAGGTACTATAATGCTATGAGCATAGTTAAATTATACTACAAAGACAAGTGTACTTTCACTACGCGTTAAGCTCATTCGATACTGTAGTGTTGATACAATATACCCTGAACTTCTTAGATCCAGGAATTTTCTGCCAGTTACTTTGTCTTGAAAAATTCAGTAGTAGTATGTGTTAGGAGTTTTTCACCGAGAATTATACGAGAAGTTAAGGGAAGAGTCCCAACTACCGTCAAAGATTGCTGAGAACTGCTATAGGGATGCCATGGCCATATACAAGTCGTGGTACAACAACCCGAGAAGGGGTAGGTTCCCAAGAGTGTACAGACCGCATGTTTGACTGACCCCCCAAGCTCGGCTATTCCATTAATTTCGATAGGATGGTCGTAAAGATCGCCGGGGTTGGCGAAATACCGATCTTAGGCTACCCTAGGGATGTCACCAGGGAGAGTGAGGGAGTGAAATCTAGACGAGTTGGACAGGGCTATCCTCCATCACGGTGGAGTTCACGTTAGGGCCGATGCCTTTGAATGGAGGGGCTAGGTGGGATCTGCGGGGGGGGGGGGGAGGAAACTTTACCCCTAGGGTACGCGATCCTCTGTCCCTAGCGTGAGATAGAGGACTCGGCGTAGGTTGTAGTTAACAGACCCGCTTACCTCGCCCTCCCAAGGCTCGTATTTCCTTTGTACTTCCTGAAGGTCGTGAAGTGCTTGAGCTTGCGGACGGAGTAGACTATCAGGGAAGGCTCATCTGGGAACCGGATCTCCCTCAGATCAAGGGAGATCTTCTCGAGCCCGGTCTGGAGGCTCCTCTTCCCAGGATAGGCCTCCCGGAAGAACGTGTCCATCACGTAATACTCCTCATACTCGTCGTTTTTTCTCTCCCCACCTGGAGTTCCAAACCCTTCTCCTGGTACTGTTTCACGACTTCGTCCAGAGAGTTGAGCTCTTCCATGAGCGTGGTCCACATGACCTCCTCTCCCTTCACGGTCTCATGTAGCTTCTTGTAGAACAGGAAGACCGTGCTCTTGGGAGGGACCTTCTCCCTCACGAACTCCCTGAACTTCTAGTCCCTTATCTCCCCAGGTTGTTCCAGGATATGTTGTAGACGTACTTGACCAGGAGGGTCTTGAAGAGCAGGATCACGTCCCACTTGATCTTCGAGTAAAGCGACTCCAACTTCCCCTGAACTTCTCCCACGGGAAGACCTCGTTGGCCTTCAGAAGGACGTCCTTCTCGGTGTGGAGTACCTTTTCCATGATATTACCTCTTCCCAACCCTTATTAATATTACCCGCGTCCTGAGGCTTCGTCCTCGACGACTCGTTAAGAGAATTTGTTGCTTATTTGTACAATTATTTAAATCAGAGCTGTTAACCTGAATTATATTGTTCAGCCCGATTATACTTAAGTTATAATAATATGATGTGAAATATTATACTTATGATGATATTTCAATTTTGCTTAAACTGGACAACGTCACGTTTGAGGCGCTAATGTATGATCTCAAATGCGTTAGTTTGAGGCAAGGAAGTTATCAGGACAGTATTGCGACATGAAAATGGCGAAGCAGGTACTGAGAAACCTTAAATCTAACAGGGTGTTAGTACACTAACAGGGTGTTAGTTATTCTCTTCGATGGAAGGCCTAAGGAAACCAAGGAAGAGTTGTATGATAGAGACGAGGAACTTAACCAGTTGCGTTCGACTGTGTCAGAGCCCATAGTTCTCCTAACTGGTATCAGGAGAATAGGTAAGACCTCTATTCTAAAGGCTTTCCTAAACGACACCAGTTTACCTCACGCCCTTGTGGACGCTAGAATCCCGCTATCCTCTTATAGGGCAATCTACACGATGTTTTCGGAGGTACTATCCCAGTTAAACAAGAGATTACCCATCAAATCTGTCTTACAGCACTTTAGGGGAATTTCAATCTTCGGAGTTAACGTATCCCTGTCCTGGGATCCCAGGGAAAGGGTTTTATTAACTCAAGTATTGGACAGAATAAACGACGAAGGCAAGGTGATCATAGCCTTCGACGAGGCCCAAAACCTAAGAGGTAAGTTGGGCCACGAGATGCTCTCCATTTTAGCCCACTGTTACGATTACTGCAAAAACGTGACCTTCATTCTAACGGGCTCGGAGATAGGACTACTGTACGACTTTCTAAAGGTTGAGGATCCATCCTCTCCCCTATACGGGAGGCATTTAGAGGAGGTGAGAGTGAACAGATTTGATTCATTCCGATCCATAGATTTCCTAGAGAGGGGCTTTGAACAGGCCGGGATGACACCCACGAAAGACGTCCTGGAGCACGCGGTGGAGGAACTTGACGGAGTTGTGGGGTGGTTGACGGAGTTCGGGCTCAGGTGTTTGAGGGCCAAGGAAGTCAAGAAGTCATTTGTGGACGATGTCCTGGAACTCGCAATGAGAACAACGGTTGAGGAATTGAGTCATTTCTCCAGGGAATACGTCACAATAGTTGAGGCCATAGCGAAGGGGCATGGGAGGTGGAGCGAGATAAAGAGGTACTTCGAAGACAAGAGGAGGAGGACCATATACGACGCGGAACTTGGGAGATATTTAAATAACCTGGAGGGGCGGGGATACGTCGTCAAGAGCGGTAGGGGAAACTACCAGTTGGCCGACCCAGTGATAGGGAGAGCTTTCAATTTCCTTAGAAGATGAATGGGCAATTGATGGAGTGTTCTCATGCAGTCATCTTATTGGAAATGCATCTGTAATATTATATCAATTTATCTCTAATACATCGCAATCCCTCAAGTGGGGCGATTCAGGTTTCAATTGCGAATTGTAATTATAGCAAAGATAGATTAAATAAGGGATATCGTTAAGCGTGAATCCCTACCTAGTCCGTGCGGGGGTATTCAATTAAATTCATTTTATTTTTCTAAATAAACTGAATTCGCAAAGGACCCCTGAATCTCCCCTCAAGTGTGCCCATTTAAGATGGTTCTCTTTAACGGAAAGAGTCTGAGCTCAGGATTTTTAAATTCCGTAAGGGTAGGGGTTCCGATCACATCTGAGTTAAGTCACCTCCATCTTTTTCACGTAAACATTATACTAGATTTCATCTTACTCACCAGAGACCCCGCCCTTACGGGCGGGGAGTATAAGTGTAAATATCAAAACAGACATGAAAAGATCTGGGACGTTCCCTGAAAGCTGAAGTAAAGATAGCAATACGAGGAAAAATCCTAAACCCTAATGAAGAGAAGAGGCATGAACTAAACGTAGTCCTAGAACATCAAGAACTTGTCACTGATGCGGGCACGTTGCCCGCACGGACGGAAGGGAATACAGACGTAAGTGCGGTGTGGTACGTAACCGCGACTTGAACGCGTCGATCAACGTAGCCCGTGCCTCAACGAGAGGTACGGGTCGGGGGTAGGTAAACAACCCGAAGGGGGGATGAAGGTGCACCGCGAAGGGTACTGGAAACCCCGAAGCCCCGTCCGTGAGGACGGGGTGGTTTACTAACCTCCCTAGTATTCCTAAGATCTTCTGGCCCGGACATCGTGAGGAAATAATTTTCGTTTTATTTTAATATTTTTACTGCATGTTCTCGAATGAGATGACTACATGAGAACACTCCGACAATTCAATGAAGAAATTGTTTATGTATTTTCGCAGGGTGAATCATGATATCGGGACTACTATATGACCGCGCTAGGGACGTCTATACATTTATTACATGGGCGTAAATTATTTAATATACGAATCTAACTTTTGTTCATGCCAGGGATCAGCATCAGAATTGATGAGAAGTTGAAGAAAAGGATGGACGAACTAACATACATAAACTGGAGCGAAGTAATAAGGAGAAAAATAGAGGAGGTAATAGAGGAGGAAGAGAATAAAAGGAAGAGGGAAAGAGAGGACTATAAAAGATCTCCATGGCCTTGATCAAATCCCGTGAGATCTTCCTAAATTACGGAGGCAAGAGCTCGGAGGAGACCATAAGGGAGTGGCGTGAGAAAAGGACGTAGGTCGTTGTAGTTTGCGGAATCTTGAATGAGTTGTATAGGACTTGTGCTATCACAGGATCCCTGTTTCTAACTACCTCCTTTATGAAGACCTTCAGGGCCTTAGCTGAACGTCTGGCCGAGTTTGGGTTTTCCGCCTCAAGGTCCAGAACATATTCCTTCAACCTGTCTGGGGTAAGCGTGTACTCCAGTTCCCCTAGCGTCCTTATCAGGTAGTTGTAATGTTTCTTTGCAGTCTCCTTACTCTTGCCGTTGAGTAACCTTCTGGAACAGCTGCTGGTCATCCCCGGTCACTACGTGCATGTTCGAGACCCTGTTAACGAACTCCCCCAGATGCTTGTGCAACGACGAAAGGAGGAACTCCCGGAACTCTGGGCTCTGGACAGCCTTGGCTACAACTTTTATAGCGTCATTGAACGTCACGTTATCCAGAGAGAATCCGTATACTATTTCCGACACTTCCTCCGGAGAGAGGTACTTTATCGCGTTCTCCACGACGTAATCGTGGATTTTCTGTCTTCCCATCGTATATCTCCACGCCTGAACCCTGGTCACTCCAAGTTTCTCGTAGTCTATCCTCTTCTCCTCCACCACCTTCCTTAATATCTTCAGCTTGGCTTCCTCCGGCAACTCATTTACCTTTACCTGTATCACATTATTACCATACACTTACGACACCTATATGCGTTGCACTCTTCTCCATCGGACGCTACATTCCCATCAATTTCTTCGGAGATCAGTGAAAAGAAAAACGTAAAATAGCGCCGCGGCCGGGATTTGAACCCGGGTCAGGGGCTCGACAGGCCCCCATCCTCTCGGCGAAGGCTCTAGACCGGGCTAGACTACCGCGGCATTCTTACACACTACGCATCTTGATATAAGTTTTTCCCTCTTTCAATTTTCACACAATCAAGCCTCCACTATCTTCAACAGGTCCTCGTGATCCAGCTTGTAAACACTGAAGTAGTTGTCGGACACTCTCCTAAGGTCGTTGTTATCTCCTCTTATCATGACGCTTATTAAAGTGGACTTAGCGTCTTTCAACGACCTCCTCACCGCTGTTTCGGCTATCTTATCCTCTCCGTCCGTGAGGAGAATTATCTCACTTACTCCCTTCACTGGGCCCTCCCTTATGTCCTCGCAGGCACTCAGAACGGACCTACTTATGTCTGTCCCTCCTCCCCCCCTAATCTTACCTATATACTCTATCATCTTTATGACGTCTTTGCTCTTGGCGTTCTTCATCACCTTTATGAGCGGGTATGGTATGTTGTCGAAGAACCTCATGTAGAAGTCCCTGTTCTCTCTCCTCGCTCTACTGTATAGAGCCAGTGCCACGGCCTTCGCCCAAAGTATCTTCTCCCCGTCCATGCTCCCCGACTTGTCTAGGAGGAGATAGAGCGGCCCGAGGCTCTCCCTTATCTGCTTCTCGTAAAGTAAAGTCTCGGCCTCCGCCAGTTTGAGGTAGAAGATCTCGTCTGGCATTGAAAGTTCAGATGGGACGATCCTCTCAAGGTCTGACCCCTTCTCGTAACCGTAAAGCTCTCCCTTAGAGTACCTGGTGCTAACTTTTCTAGTGAACGATCCTAATTTCTGCATTCCGCTCAGGAACTCTAGTATCTTTTTTATCTCCGTTATCTTCGACAGTCTCAACACCTCGTGTATGTCCCCCTCGAAGTTCAGCATACTTCCCGTGCCTGCCCCGTTCCCACCTATTATCCTCTGCATGCTCTTCACCATGTTGGCGTCCTCCATCGCCTTAGACATGGCCTTCTCGTGCACCTGCTTCATGAGCTTCTCCATTGACTCTTGATTTCCCTGCTGCGTCCCGCTCCTCTTGTTTCCTCTCATCATTCCGTTCAGTATCTGCTCCGCCGCCTCTCTCTCCTCCTTGGACTGGGAAGTCTTCCTTATCCTCTCAAGCTCCTCTATGAGGTTCTGAACGTAGCTTATTGAGAGGGCCATGCTCACAGCGGAGTTAGCCACGGAGTAATTCCTGTTGCTCAACACCGCGTCGGAGGACAGGGTCATCTCCAGGAACTTGTACATGAGCTTTCCCTCATCCGACACCTCCTCCTCTGACCTCATTATGGGCAGTGGTAAGTAGTGGGTGTAGTAGGAGTCCACTAGGAACGCTGGCTCGACCGGTAAGTCCTTTCCAATCAACTTCTTTAGGGTATGAGAGATCCTTTCGCCCCTATACTTAACTATGGGGTCCTCGTAGTCTACTCCTCTAAGGTATCCCTCACTCATGGATATATCCCCAGCTTCCTGGCCACCCTCTCGAGGAGCTTGTCTATCTCGGCCACTACCTGGGTGGAGAACTCCTCCACCTTGGGGTCTCCTCCCTCTCTACCTAGTGAGAGAACCCTCTCCCTGGTGGCTTTCAGACTCCTTATGAGTTCCACCAACCTGGGGTCTGAGTCGTTTGACGAATCCACGTATTTGCCGGCCTCCTTTATGTTAGTGTATATCTCGTTGAGCTCCTTCATGTACTTTATGGGTGTCTTGAGCTCCTCCGCCAACAAGGCGGCTACCTTCTCGAAGTCGTCTATTTCCCTGGGAGCCACGTACTTCAGGACCACTAAGTCCTCCTCCGTGGCCTTCAACCTACCGTTAAGTATGGAGTGTGCCGAGACCACCTTTAGGGTCTTACCCTTTCTTCTGTCGCTCATGTGTATTCCCTTCTCCTCTAACATCAGGAAGAGCTTGAGTAGCTTGTTCTTCACCGCGCTGACGTCGACGTCTGGTATCATGGAATACATCCTGTCTAGGTCCTCAGTCGTCAACAGCGGCTCCGTCACCTTCCACTTGTCGGTGAACTCCAATTCCCAGCTGGAGTCGAGCAACTGTTTCCACACCTCCTCTCCCACCGGCTTGGCGTAGTGCCTTAGGAGAAGCCTGTCGTAGAGGGCCTCCAGCTCTGGCTCGTCCGGTACTCTGTTGCTTGCCCCTATTAGGGTCCTGAGTGGTACCTTTATGGTGTTGTAACCGTCGTATATCACCCTCTCGTTAAGGAGTGTTAGCAGTGAGTTTAGGATGGCGGAGTTGGCGTTGAATATCTCGTCTAAGAACGCTATCTCGCTTTCCGGGAGTTTGTCCTTAGTTATCCTCCTGTATATCCCCTGTCTCAGCATGTTCACGTCTAAGGCGCCGAAGAGCTCTGCTGGTTCCGTATATTTAGTTAGCAGATAAGAAAAGAACTTCGCCTTGAGCAGCTCTGCGGCTCTCCTCGCTATGGCCGACTTGGCGGTGCCTGGCTCTCCTACCAACACCACGTGTTCCTTCGCTATTAGAGCCAGGGTAACGACCTTGGCCTCCTCGTCCCTGCTTATGAACGGTGTGTACAAGGTCTCCATGAACTTCCTGGGCAAAGACAGTAGTCTGTCACCATCCGTTCCTCTCATAGTAGTTACTACCGTTCCGTAGCTTAAAAAGTCCAAATCAAAACGCCTTAACCTCGTTCAGATGTGGTCCTAGAAGTTGGCCACCTTCGTTCCGGCATAGTTCAGCGTCTAGAGGTTCAGGTCAACCTTATAAACCGTCCGATAAAGATCGAGATGCAATGGGTTTCTTCCAAGGAAGCGACAGGAGGAAGATAACTGGCGGCAAGAAGGGGGTGAACAGGGGAAAGCGTAGGTATGAAGTTGGGAGCCCCTTCACGGAGACCAAACTAGGGCAGTCGTCGGTAAGGGAAGTGGAAAGGACCAGAGGGGGTAATGAGAAGGTGAGGCTAAGGTACGTGGATTCTGCAGTTGTCACTGATCCGGCGACTAAGCAATCTAAGAAGGTGAAGATACTGCAAGTGTTGGACGTCCCAGCGAACAGGGAATACGCTAGGAGAGGGATCGTAGTTAAGGGCGCTAAGTTGAGGACGGAGATCGGAACTGCCGTTGTCACTTCTAGGCCCGGCCAGGACGGCGTAGTGAACGCCGTGCTGGTGAGGCAGTGACCCTCCACGATCTAGAGGGGAACAGGTTAATACTTTGGCTCTCCTACTTTCAAGAGGGCCCAAGGTCCAGAGGTAGGAGAATTCCTAGGAGTTCGGCGAACTCCAAGATCAGTCTGGAGGACTTGGTGAGGGCAGCTCAGGCCTTTGGACTAAATCCCGAACCCTTAAGGGAAGTTATATATCCTCGGGAGAGGAGCAAGATCGGGGCAGTTGTGGTAGATAAGAGGAAGTCCAAGCAGGCTACGTTAAGGGAGCTAGGTGAGTGGTTGAAACAGCACAGACAGACCCAATGAGATGTAGACTCGTGCCAACAAAGTTAAAAGCAGCACTTCCCAACAATGGCTCGTGATTCCTATTTGAAGGACTCGTCCTCGAGCGAGCTCTCCTCAGAGGTACCTCTAAGCGTGAAGACCATGTACGATATTGCCGAGTTCGTCCTCAGAGCGGCCACTCTGATAAAGGCCCGCCAAGCCGAGGAAATGGTGAACGCCCTAGAGGACTTCTACAGGAACCACAGAGGAGGAAAGGTTCTAGTAATGGGAGCTGGAAGGAGCGGACTAGTGGGCAGGGCTTTCGCAATGAGGCTCCTTCACTTAGGCTACAACTCTTACGTCCTTGGGGAGACCATAGTTCCAGCAATTCGAGAGAACGATATAGCCATAGCCATCTCCGGTTCGGGAAGGACTAAGCTCATAGTGACGGCTGCTGAGGCAGTCAGAGAGGCTAAGTCTAGGCTTATAGCCATAACTAGTTACGCCGATAGCCCGTTGGGGAGAATGGCCGACATAGTAGTTGAGGTCCCCGGCAGGACTAAGTACAGTAAGAACGAGGACTACTTTGCCAGGCAGATACTAGGGATAAACGAGCCCTTGGCACCTCTCGGCACCCTGTTCGAGGACGCGACTCAGGTATTCCTAGACGGAATAGTCGCAGAACTTATGGTTAGACTCAAGAAGACGGAAGAAGACCTGAGGTTGGTCCACGCTAACATAGAGCTTTAAAAAAAAGTCATTTGGAAACGTGAGCTAGGTATTCCATTATTCCACCGCTTTCAAGTATTTTCAGGGCCATCCCTGTTACACCCTTGCCCGACAATCTCTTATCCCCTACAGTCACTTCGCCCGTCTCTATTACCACTCTCACGAAGTCTCCCTCGTTGACTTCCTTGGATATCCCGGGGACGGTTATTACAGGGAGACCGGTGTTAATCGCGTTCCTATAGAATATCCTAGCGAACGACTCTGCCAGCACGGCCCTCACTCCTGCAGCTTTCAGTGCTATTGCGGCCTGTTCCCTGGACGATCCCATTCCGAATACCTTTCCGCCCACTACCACAACCCCCTTTGAGGCCTTCTGGTAGAATTTCGGATCTATGGGTTCCATCGCGTGTTGGGCCAGGAAGATTGGGTCTGTAGACGTCAGGTACCTTGCCGGTATTATAACATCAGTATCTATCTTATCACCGTACTTTAAGACAGGTCCCTCAACGATCACTCCAACTCCCTCGGGTCAGTTATTCTGCC
This sequence comes from Sulfodiicoccus acidiphilus, assembly GCF_003967175.1. Classification (NCBI taxonomy): domain Archaea; kingdom Thermoproteati; phylum Thermoproteota; class Thermoprotei; order Sulfolobales; family Sulfolobaceae; genus Sulfodiicoccus; species Sulfodiicoccus acidiphilus. The sequence goes on from NZ_AP018553.1 coordinate 1,217,064, forward strand.
GGTGGCGGCAGTCGCCGCTGCTACGGCCGGTCCTGAGAGGTATACCTTGGCATCCGGACTCCCCATCCTTCCCTTGAAGTTCCTCGAACTTGTGGATAGTACTACTTCTCCCGGGCCTGCGACTCCAAAGTGTCCCCCTAGGCAAGGCCCGCAGGTTCCGTAAGTGATCACGGCTCCGCTCTCCACTAGATCCTTGATGTAACCCAGCTCCATAGCCCTTTTGAACTGTTCGTAGGACGCCGGTATCGCTATTGTCCTAGTTCTCACCTTCCTCCCTTTCAGTATTTTGCTGGCTATTTCGAAGTCACTCAGTCTGCCATTGGTGCAGGAACCTATGAAGACCTGATCCACTTCGACGTTCCCTACTTCTGACGCAGCCTTGACGTTGTCTACACTATGGGGCGCCGCCACCAGGGGCACCATCCTGTTCAGTTCTATGTCGTAAGTGCCGACGTATTTGGCATCTCCGTCTGGGGTAACGAGTTTGGGTTCGTAACCTCTGTTCTCCTTAATGAACTTCACGGTCTCAGTGTCAGGCACAAATATCAGTGCGTCGGCGTTCATCTCGATTCCCATGTTAGAGACAGTGGCCCTATAGTCCACGGGAAAGGAGTGGGGCTCCTCCACCGAGACCTCTATCGACTTACCGTTGAAGTAGTCGGCCTTGAACTCACCTAGGAGCTGGAGGGCCACGTCCTTTCCTCCTATCCACTTCGCTGGCCTCCCCCTGAGGTTCACCTTGAATGGTTCCGGCACCGTGATCCATGTCCTTCCTGTTATCACGGCAGCGGCTATATCGCTGGCTCCCATGCCCTGGGCGAAGGCCCCCAAAGCTCCTGAGGTGGTGGTGTGGCTGTCCGCTGCCAAGATCACTTGTCCGGGTTGGGCATACTTCTCCACCATGAGCTGATGGAGGATACCCACGTTGTTGTCGTGGAAATTCTTGATTCCCATCTCTTTGACGAACTTCCTTATTGAGACTTGGATCTGGGCGCTCCTAGGATCGGGAGGAGGGGAGAGGTGATCGAAGGCGACTACGAGTTTCTCTCTATCAAATATTTTCGACATTTTAGCTTTCTCCATGACCTCTATCACATGATAGCCTGTGAGGTCGTGGAAGGCGACTATGTCCACGCCCACTTCTGTCACGTCTCCTGGGGCCACGGACCTTCCCGCCGCCCTTCCGAGGATCTTCTCAGTCAATGTATAGCCCATAACTGTATAGTGAGTTCGTGGTGTATATAAGCAAACGTCATATTCTAGGCTGTTAGTGACGATTCATGCTCTCGTCCGAACTGTGGAGGTCGGTGGGAGACGTTTACGAGGCCATACTGTCTCACCCTTTCATTATTGGCCTAACCACAGGCGAGCTGGATGAGGAGAAGTTTAGGTTTTACATAGCTCAGGACTCCCTATACCTCAGGGAGTACGGCAAGGTCCTAGCCATAGCCGCAGCAAAGGCCGAAGAAAGGGAGCATAGCAGGTTCTTCGCCGAGAGTCTAGCGCGTTCCATAAAGGTTGAACAGGAGATGCACGAGGCCTTCATGCGAGCTTGGGGAATGAGAGCGGAAGAGATGAGTCCCACCAACACTGCCTACACTAACTTTCTCCTAGCCACGGCCTACTCGAGGCCCTTTCACGAGGTCGTAGGTGCCATCCTCCCCTGTTTTTGGATATATATGGAGGTTGGGAGCACACTCAAGGCCAAGGGGTCTAGGAATGCTCTTTTCCAGAAGTGGATCGACACCTACGGAGGGGAGGAATACGAGAGGGGGGTGAAGAGAGCTATTGAAATTGTGAATGAGTTGGAGCTTGGAGAAAGGGAGAGGAGGGCGACGAAGGAGAAGTTCAGGATGGCAGCTATATACGAGTACATGTTCTGGGACAGTGCTTATAGACTAGAGAGGTATCCCTTCCGGCTCACCTCCCCGCTTTGAGCGAGTTGCGATCACCTTCGCTGGGCCTCGTCGGCTTTTCCTTAAGGAACTGAAGCACAGAGGGGAGATACACGCTCCTTATGGCGAACGTGTCGATGAGGAGAGAGACGAAGAACGCAACTCCCAACTGCTGAAGGAACCCCACAGGAATTAATGTGAGAACTCCGAGGGACACTGCTAAGATGAGGCCCAAAGAAGTCACTGTCCTTCCCGTCTTTGCCATGGCGACTGGTACGTTTCCTTCCTCCCTGACTCTGGATAGTATGAACACAGTGTAATCGTTACCTAAGGACATCAATATCACGAACAAAATGACCGGAACCAGGTATATCAGCCGTTCCTTGAGAACGTAAGTCGAAATGAGGTAGAGCAAGCCGGTCGTCCAAGTCACGCTCATGAACACCCCTGTGAGCGAGGCCAGTGGGTCCTTCCAGGACCTGAATGAGAGTCCCAACACCAGTCCGACCACAGTTACTATCAAGATCTCGAGGAGGGAGTAGTTCCTCGTGTTCATGGACTCTAGGTCAACTATGGAGGCAGCCACCCCACCTACGAGGAATCCCTCTCCGCGGAGTTGTTTCACCAGTTGGGCCGCCGCGGGGGAATAGGGAGAAACGTTGCTGTAGATTACGAAATAAACGTAGCGTCCCACCTGAAACTGAGATACATTAGAGGAATTTAGGACATCTCTCCCATCAGCGTAAGGCCCAACGACGCTTGACACCCCGGGCGTCTCAATTAAAGTCCGAGCCTCCTGTCTTAGTGGAGCAGAAGAGTTAACCACCACTATGATTGGTGAAGTGTATGCACCGAACTTTGCCTGAAGTATGTTGAGTCCCTGCACGCTCCTGAGATCTGATGGAAGTCCGACGTCGAAGTTGTAAGTTGTGGGTAGGTGGAAGAACAGGTAAGCTGCTGGAATAGTCAGGACGACGAAAAACGCGACAATAAGTCCCTTCCTCTTCAACGTGGCGGCTCTGTAGAAATATGAGTTGGTCACTCTAGACTCTTTAGAGGGTGTCGAGAAGAGCCTCATTCCGGCGACTGAGAGGATAGACGGTAAAAGTGTGACCATCATCGCAGTAGAGATCAGGATGGCAATCAAGAGGACCACTCCCCAACTCAGAAAGCCTGGAACTAAGGAGAACGTGGCTAGGCTCAACCCTACTGTTAGCCCAGAAATCAACACTGTCTTCGAGGCCTTTTTGGAAGCGGCTTCGATCGCCTTCTCTCTCCCTCCCTTGAGTTCCTCCTTGTATCTGCTGGCTATGAATACTAGGTAGTCCGTAGTTATCCCGAGTAGGACGGCAGTGAGGGTGTAGTTGACTACGTAGTCCACGCTCTTAAGTAGGATGCCGGTCACGAAAACCGCGAAGTAACCAATTATTGTGGTGAGGGAGACGAAAAGGAGGGCCAACAATGAGCCCTTGAATGAGTAAAGGGTGAGACCAACCGCTATTGCTAAGACAACGAAGAGAACGGGGAAAACGAAGGCACTCCTCTGGGTCAGCTGTTGAGTCTCATACTTAAGAGCTCCGTTACCCGTAACGTAGGCCTCATTGCCCAAGTAGAGGTGAACCATCTGTTCCACTTTAGGGACGATCTCCTGGGATGGGGAAGTCCCCCCTGCTAGTGTAGTCCCTGAGGTGTAGTTCAGTTGTATGGTCACGAGAAAGGTGGAATTATCAGCACTCACACTTGCGGCCCTCAAGAACGAGGGCGAGCCATATAGACCGTGTTGTTCCACGTATTGTTTGGCAACGGAGAGGTTTCCTACGGTCGATGCTATGAAAAGTTCGTACTCCGAAAAAGGGGAAGAGGTAGAGATCACTCCAGGAAGTAGGGACAAGTTACCTTGTAGTGCGAGCACCTTACTTGCCAAGGACAGGTTGAACGGAGATTCATTCACTACTATTATGAGAGTCTCCCTGTTCGTAGACGAGTTGAAGAGGAGCTTCTCCACTTCAGCAGACTGGCCAGTGCTCTCTTGTTGAGCCGAGTAGGTGAGGTAATGAGAGTAGTTAATAATGCCTGGGATCATGAAGACTAGGAGAACTACCCATACTACTATCGATCTGAACTCCGATCTGTTGAACTTCACGAACGTTTTAGTTGGCGCTATTGGAAAAGTTCTCCTTAACTTCCGATTAAGTCTAGCTTAAATTCCCCGGGTGGTCCCCTCACTTTGAAATCCGTTACGACCATGACCCTCGAGGTAGGGTCAGCTTTCCTTATGAGGTCGACGTATACGGTTCCCCTGCCTAGTTCTCCTACGAAGCACACCTCTACCGACCCCCCATCTGTCGTGATAGAGAAGAGTCTACACCCCTCTGTCGCTCTTCTTACCTCTTCGGGTTTATCCGAGAACACTCCCAGTATTACGGCATTCAACTTAATCAAGTCCACCTCTGGGACTATCGCTACTTCTCCTTTCTCCTTCATTTTCCATATCTTCCTCGATACGTACCTCAACCTAGAGTTTATCCTCCTCGCTATTTCCCCCGGCGTCGCTCTCGGGTCCTCAGCTAGGGCCCTGATCAACTTCAGTTCCAAGGGCCTAGGTTCCCTAGGTGACTGGGTCGGAACGTACCTCATTACTGCCTCTCCTAGGTCTTCCTTTAGCAGTTCAAGCCTATCCTCAAGCTCCTCCAGACTATGGGCCTCCACTCCGTAAACGTTGAGCTCCTCGAGGCACTTGAACTTAACGAACAGCCAGGGTGCGTCGAAGTCCTTCCTGTTGGAGTGGGCGGCGTAAGCGAAGTACATGCCGTAGAAGTTTGGGTTGACAAGTAGTTTGAACCCTCTGAGGACACCTTCTTCCCTCAGCTTCCTCATCTTGTGACTCAACGACGGGGGAGACACTCCTAGTCTCTTTGCCAATTCACTCTGGGGAACCCTCCCGTCCTTGAGTAAGCTGAACACTATCTTCCTGTCGTCCTCTTCACTCAATAGTTGTAGTTATGGTGTTAGGGGACTAAAGAACTTTAATCGGTGTGGCGGGCCCGCCGGGATTCGAACCCGGGACCTACGGGTTTCTCCGCTGTAGCTAGCAGGTTAAGAGCCCGTCGCTCTACCTGGCTAAGCTACGGGCCCACGCAAGAACACATGTGGCTTCGAGCTAGTAATAAGGTTAACCGTCAAAGAAAACGGGGATTGAGGGTGGCTTACTCTCACAACTATACCTGGAGCTTTCTCTTATTAGGAGATAGAGGAGCGGAAGATCCCGTCAGCGAGAATGGACGGCACCTCATTTAAAATCAACCTGAAGAAACTCATTCACGAAAGTCGTAGACAGGCTGAGCGTCGCAGAGACGCCTCCGAGGGAGGGGCGACGAGGTACGTCTACGCTCCGGCCGACGGCCTCCTCTGACACCGATCCCGTGCGGTGACGGTCCTCTGAGCCTGCGGAGTTTATCCTCCACTCGGGCCCGAGCTACGGGCAGGGAAGCCCCGTCTGTGAGGACAGGGCGGTTCACACCTAGAAGTTAAGTACAGTCAGTCGAATGCAGGCATCTAGACCTGATGTAGTAAGAGACGGGCATTCATCATGGGTCGTTGATACTTTGATGGGTCCGGGGTCACCTATCTAATGCAGTCATCTAATGTGGTCAAAAGAGGTGAGCGTTTCCGGTGGCTTCGGCGAAGTCCAAAGGCTGAGAACAGCAAATTCATGAAAAATAGGTGAAGCCCAACCCTAAGCTTAGGTAGTTACGCTCTTTTTAGTTAGACTGTAGACCTCCATTCCATGCTATACGACGCCCATTGTCACCTAGTTGAACTAGGAAAGAGCTACGACGGAGTATTCGTGGCCGCAGTCTCTATGGATCTCGCCTCCTCTAAGAGGACCCTCGGCCTCTTAGGACCAAAGATCCTAAAGGGGGTGGGAATACATCCTTGGTTGGCACATCTAGAAGATCCCGAAAAGGTCCTTCCACTGATAGAAGAGGCAGATTTTGTAGGCGAGGTTGGGCTAGATCGCAAGTACTCGGAGGCTCCCTGGGATAGGCAAAGGCAAGTTTTCCTGAAGCAAATTAGGGAGGATAAGACAATCAACGTCCATGCATTGAGAGCTTGGAAGGTGACTTTCGATCTCTTAATTAAACATGACGTGAAGAGAGCTATATTTCACTGGTACACCGGACCCAAGGAGCTACTTAAGGACATAGAGGGGGCAGGATACTTCGTGACAGTGAACCCTTCAGTGAAGGTGCAGAAGGAACACGCAGAAGCTATAGCCGAAGCTGACCTCTCCGTGATCTTGGTGGAGAGCGATGGTGGTTACACTTACAGGGGGAGAACGCTCGAACCACCCATGGTGGTGGAGGCTGAAGACTTCTTGGCTACAACCTTCCAGGTCTCGATCAAAGAGATTGAGCGGAAGGTGAGAGAGAACTTCATAAGGGCGTTCTCCCTCTCCCAGCAGGTGGAGTAAGTGCTGCACGTGGTGGCAGGGGGAGCGGGATACATTGGAGGACACCTCACAGATAGGCTACTTGAGATGGGGGAAGACGTCTTAGTATTGGACGATATGTCTAGCGGAAATTACTTCAGGGAAGGGGCCAAGTACCTTAAGGTGGACCTCCGGTTTCCCATCTCCTTAGAACTTCCTAGGGGGTTCGTACTCTACAACCTCGTGGCAAACCCAGACGTGAGAACTTCGATGTACCAAGTTGAAGAACACTTCGAGAGGGACGTTAAGACCGCTCTCAACCTAATGGAGTTCGCCCTAAAGAGTGGAGCTTCGAGGGTCGTGTTCACTTCGTCTAGCACGGTATACGGAGAGACCGACAAGTTCCCTACTCCAGAGGACCACCCCCTCAAACCGGTCTCTAACTACGGACTCTTCAAGGTAGTTGGCGAGCAGCTCTGTGAGTTCTACTCTAGGAATTACTCTCTTCCTTGCGTCGTCCTCAGGCTGGCCAACATAACAGGGGGAAGGACCTCCCATGGCGTAGTGGTAGACTTCGTGAGGAAACTTAGGAGAAATCCCGCAACTCTAGAGATCTTGGGAGACGGAAGACAGAGGAAGAGTTACCTCTACGTGCAGGATTTGATCGAAGCGATCCTGAAGCTCTCCTCGAGCGAATCGGGTAGCTTCGAGGTATTCAACGTCGGAAACGAGGACTGGGTGACAGTAGAGGAAATAGCAAGGATAGTGGAGGCCGAGATGAATTTGAGCCCTAGGCACGTTTACCTGAATCGATTCGAGGGGAGGGGTTGGCCGGGAGACGTGAGGCTGATGTTACTGAGCGTCGAGAGGGCCAAGTCCAGAGGTTGGAAGCCTACCATGAGTTCGGCAGGAGCCGTTAAGAAAGCTGTGAGGGACCTGCTGGACCTAGGGATCTAGGGAGTTCCAAGGTTTTGTGAGTCACAGACACTAACCCATTCCTAAGGGTAATCGATCCCATTTGCCCGTATCCAAATAGTAATACCATATTTTGGGATCAAATTCATGGACCCCAGTTCTAGTTATATAATACGATAAATATTTATACGACAATTGAATCCACTATTATAGTGAAAAGCATGGAAGAATTCCCTAACGTACCCTTCGAGGGGGTGCGGATAAAGCTCCCCTCAGGGAAAGATGCCAACCTTGTGGACATCCTGTCCTTCTGCTACGGACTCTCGGAAACCGATATAGTAGTTCTATTGAACTTGATAAAGGGGCAACCTCGAGGGACGGAGGAGATAGAGGGACAGCTCAAGCTAAGCAAGGCTTCCATAAACAGGAGCTTAAACAAACTTCTAGAGATGAACCTTGTCATGAGGATAAAGGAGACTGGAAACAAGGCCGGGAGGCCTAGGTACCTCTACAGAGCGAGGAACTATGAGGAACTTAGGGAGAAGATAACCAACGATATAAAGGAATGTTCAGCCAAGATGGAGGGGCTCATACAGACTGTACTTAGGGGCAACGACCAGCACTGAAGTAGGATTAGCCGAAGTCCTTGAACTTGACGGTGCCTTCCAAATAGAGTGTGGCGGAGAACTTAGTTCCCTTCCTAGACGTCAATCCCCTCACCCTCACCTCCTCCCCCGAGAAGAGTTGCATGATTTGCTTTTCCGTGAGTCTCTTACCGGCAACGGAAGACCACACTAGGCTGCCGCAAGAGTCGCACTTCCAACCCCTTCCGAAGAACTGAACCTTCCCACCACACCTACACTTGATTTCCTCCCGTTTCACCTCGAATCTTGCCTGTTTCAATCTATCCAGCTCTTCCTTCACAAACTCTTTGATCTTGGCCATAAATTGATTATACCCGTCCTTTCCTAACCGAGCGAGGTAAATCCTCTCCAGTTCCCTCTCCCACTCTCCTGTCATTTCGGGACTCGACACCTTGCTGTCCCTTAGCTTGGCCACGAGCTCCCTGCCCTTCGGGGTGGAAACCAAGGTGCGGCGTTCCCTCTTCATGTAACCTCTGTCAAGGAGAGTCTCTATTATTGCTGCCCTAGTGGATGGTGTTCCGAGGGAAAGCCTCTCCATTTCCTTCAGTAGGGTAGATTCCGAGTACCTAGGAGGTGGCTCAGTCTCCTTCTCCTCCGCTTCCACTTCGAGATTCTCTACTTGTACCTCCGTTCTAGGTAAGTTCCCTGTGTTGTCCTCAGGTTCTCTGTAGAGGGACATCCACCCCATTTGTACGTCTCGTTTACCTTCGGAAAGAAAGTTTTCCCCTCCTAAGGAAGTGATTACGGTGATCGAATGGTAGATGTGGTCATCCATGAATGCTCCCACGAACTTCCTGTACACCAAATCGTACACTTTCCTCTCCACCTCCTTCAGGTTGGCCGGGGGCCTATCCAGGGGTATTATGGCGTGATGGTCAGTCAGCTTCGTCGAGTCGAACACCCTCTTTCCCACCCTGCTCACCTTTGATATCAGCTCTTCCTTTCCCAGTCGGGTTAGGACGTCTTTGACTAGCTGAACGTTGCTCTCCCCTAGGTGTCTGGCATCTGTCCTTGGGTAACTTATCACCTTGTAGGTCTCGTAGAGGGCCTGGGCGGCATCGAGCGTCCTCTTGGCGGAGAGTCCGTAGACGACGTTGGCTTCCCTCTGGAGGGAAGTGAGCGAGTGCAGTAGAGGGGGTTTAGACACCTGCTCCCTGAGCTCCACCGAAATTACCTTACCCTCCCTCACCTTCGAGAGCTTAGACGCCACTTCAGTGGCCTCTTCCTCATTGAGCTTGGCTATACCCTCCCTCATGAGGAGACCCTCGTAGATTCCTCCACTCCATCCGAATCTCCCCCTCACCACGAAATACTTCTGGGGCACGAAGGACTCCACAGCCTCGTCTCTCTCTACCACCAACCTGAGGGTGGGGGTCTGTACCCTCCCGACACTCCACACCTCTCGTCCCCCCGCCCTCAGGGTGACCAACCTTGTGAGGTTTATTCCAACCAACCAATCACTATGTTGTCTCGCTAGGGCAGAGTAGTAAAGGGAGTCGAACTCCTGCGAAGGCCTCAGCCTGGTGAACTCCTTTCTCACTACTTGAGGAGTCAAGGCCTCGGAAGTCCAGAGTCGGAGCACTTTCCCCTTGTATCCGATCTCCCTAAGTATCTCCCTCACTATCAGTTCACCTTCTCTCCCGGCGTCTCCGCAGTTAACTACGACTTCAGCCTTCTCGAGTAGCTTCCGCACCACCGAAAGCTGCTTCAGTTTGACACTTTTATATCTGAATTCCTCAGGGAAAATCGGAAGGTCCTCTAGACTCCACTTCTTGGGAGCTATGGAGTCGTCAATCTCGAAAAGGTGACCCAGGGCCCATGTTACTGTATACTCCCCAACTTGAATGTAGCCCTCCCTTTGGACGGGTCTGCCTAAAGCCCTAGCTATATCTCTCGCAACGCTAGGCTTCTCCGCGATGACCACCTTGGAGCTCGTGGAGGATCCCTCGAATAGCCCTATTCATAGGGAGCTCAAAAGCGTTGGGACATCATGTGAAGGAGAAGACAGGGTTAAATACGGGAAGTCAGTGTGAATAGATGGGCCCGTAGCTTAGCCAGGTAGAGCGACGGGCTTTTAACCTGCTAGCTACAGCGAAGAAACCCGTAGGTCCCGGGTTCGAATCCCGGCGGGCCCGCCACAAATTAATCTAACTGTCCTTGGTCCATTTTCCGAGGTTAGAGCCCTCTGGAGAACGAGCAGGCCGAGAGGTATCCCCACGACACTGAACCCTTCTATGCATTTACGGACCTCCAGTGTCAATCCGTTCTAATCGTCTTAACTGACCTTCAACTTAACCTGGTTCCCAACACGAACCCGTCGGGGATTGACCAACTGCAGGAAAATTAAGCACCAATCAAAACCCTTCCCACTCACACTTCAGCTTTCCTTTCTCATCCTTCTCATATTTCTGACTTCCTCACCGCCATTAGTGGAGGTGAGGAAATCGGCCCCAGAGTGAGGACTGGAAGTATGAGAGATCGAGGGGAAACAACACTCTGTTCTGAACTTCTCTTTTTATCTCAAGGGAGGTATTCGCTCTCGTGACGGAGTTTCTGCTCGTGGGCCTCGGATTTATATCTTCGGGAGTTGCTGAGCACTTGTCTAGGAGACATAACGTCACAATAACGTATAGGTCCCTAAATCCGGTGAAGTCGAAGTACGTCCAGAAGCTGGTGGGCAAGGCGAATGTACTTAGAGCAGACCCGCTTGAGTTGGCTCCCCTCGTCGAGAAGTCAGACGTGGTAGTGAACTTCGTGGGGGAGGTGAGTGGTGAGGAGAGCTCTTTGAGAATCGCCAATGTGGAAGTTCCGCGAACTTTGGCCAGGATGACGCGAGGGAAGACTTTCGTCCATCTGAGTGGTGCCACCTTGGGACAGACGGAGCGTGTGGTTAGGGAGGAAGAGACCCATGGGGTAGGTCTCAGTCCGTCCACCTCATTCGAGAGAACGAAACTTGAAGGCGAGAGTGAGGTCCTTAGGGAGAATCCTAACTCCGTAGTGTTGAGACCCACCTTAGTTTATGGTACTAACTCTGCCCACATACAGTTCGTCACCATGTACAAGCTGGTTAAGAGAGGGTTGGTCCCTAGGCTGTCGATAAGCTATATGCCAGTCTCAGTCACTTACATAGGGAGAGCAATAGAGATCATTGCGGAGTCGAGGCCCCAGAGATCCTACATGTACGCCACTGAGTGCGAGCCCGTATCCATAAACGACTTCTTCTCAGCCTTCGCCTCTGGGCTGAACGTTAAGTACTTCTCGTTACCCTTTCCGACCGAGGTCGCGAAGATCTTCCTCCCTCGTGAGATAAGGTCCCTCCTAAGGTACTCTGGAGTTAGGTTCTCCTGCGAATCGATGAGGAGGTTGGTGGGGGACCTTAGGTTCAGAAGTGAGGAACTAGAGGAGAACGCCAGGTTCCTCAGGCAGTTAGATGCAGAGGGGATTCTGATTCCTACCTGACTATTTGTTGAGGCTTTGAGGTACTACCTGAGACTGGCTAGGCTCTGCCTGTCTGTTCTCCTTACCCCTCACTGCAGATAACACAGCTCCCACTGCGAGTATTCCAATCGATATCAGAAAGGCAGCGTGCACTCCGGCCAGAAATTTCACTCCTATTCCGCCGACTAAGTTGCTGGTACCTAAGAACACCTCGAAAGCTACTGCCCGCGGTATCGCTAGGGACGCCACTGTTATGGCCAGTACGTAGCTGAGCAGAGTGCCCATGTTAGATAAGGTTCTCAATATACCCGATACTCCCCCGTAAAACCCGCGGCTGGCATTGGCCATCACGGCGCTGTTGTTGGCGGGGTAGAAGAGTGAGGAGCCCACTCCACCTACCACTGTGGCCAGAACGATAGTTGCATATGATGTGTTAATAGTTAGTGTACTGTAGATGAACGCCGCTACCATCATGAGCAGTATTCCGATGGTAGCCGGAATCCTAGCCCCTATTCTGTCCGCGAGTCTCCCCGTCCAAGGAGCTACTAAACTTGCAAGCACATAGCCAGGCACTAGAAGGAGGGAAGCCGAAAAGGGGGAGAGGCCCCTCACTCCCTGTAAATACATTATAAGGATAAACGCCGTGGCGAGGTATCCTGTACTCTGCATGAACGATGCGAGGAGGGAGCTTGTCAACACTCTGTTCTTGAAGGCCCTAAAGTCAATGGTTGGGTTGGGTACCCTGAGCTCTAGCAATGCGAACGGGAAAAGTAAGGCGACGCCAATTCCAGTAAACGAGGAGTTCAAGAGAGTTACTCCCTCTCCAGCAATGTCCGAGGCCCCGTAGGAGATGAGGGCCAAGGAGGTCGCCAAGAGGACTACTCCCCCTACATCCACTCTCCTCTTGATCCTTTCCTTGTCCTGCAATATCCTTAGACCCATTACTACCGCGGCGATCCCGATGGGCACGTTTATGTAGAAAATGTACCTCCACCCTACGAAAGTAGTTATTATCCCTCCCAGCACTATCCCCAATATAGCTCCTACGTTCCACCCTATGGAGGTGTAGCCGTAGGCCCTTCCCCTCATGTTTGGGGGGTAATGATCCGCTATGATCGCGCCACCATTAGCTTGCATCATTGATGCTCCCACCGCCTGGAGGCCTCTCGACGCTATGAGAAAAATGTCGGTGGGGGCCGCTCCACACATCGCTGAGCCTACCGTGAACACTAGGAAGCCCAAGTTGTATATTCTAGACCGGCCGTAGGAGTCACCTAGTCTTCCTAGTTGCGTTGTCATTACGGCGACGATCAGAATGTAGAGCAATATAACCCAGATAATAGTGAAAAGGTTGGAGTGCAAGGACTGGACTATGGTAGGTAAGGCTAGAATTACTATTGTTGTGTCAATAGCACTCATCATGGTCCCGAGAAGGACAACTAGTAGAACCAAGTTGGTCCTGTTCATAGGTCCATCCTACCTTACCCTAAATTAAAAACAGATCGATGTGATGCCTAATCTAATTTAGGACAAGGACACTTAGGTCGACCACCAAACTTAAGTTCAGTCGTGTTCAACTTCCTCTGCTAACTTATTTCCCAGTTCGTGGAGTGTAAACCGTGATAGTTCCAGAGGAGAGGGTGAGGCTAGGAATAATAGGTGGTTCGGGCTTTTACGACCCAGACTTCCTTAGTAGGACCAAAGAAATCAAAGTCTATACTCCCTATGGTGAGCCGAGCGACATGATCACCGTGGGGGAAGTGGAGGGGGTGAAAGTTGCGTTCATTCCGCGCCACGGTAGGGGCCACAGGGTACCTCCCCACAGGATAAACTATAGGGCCAACGTATGGGCTCTCCACCAGTTAGGTGCAAAATGGGTTGTCTCGGTCTCAGCAGTTGGTAGTCTTAGGGAAGATTACAGGCCTGGTGACTTTGTTGTTCCAGATCAGTTCATCGACATGACCAAGGGAAGGAGCTATACGTTCTTCGACGGGCCGGTAGTGGCTCACGTTTCCATGGCTGACCCGTTCTGTGAACACCTTAGGCAACTCCTCATAGAAGCTGGAAAGGCAATGAAACTACAGATTAGAGAAAAAGGGACGTATCTGTGCATTGAGGGACCCAGATTCTCCACTAGGGCTGAGAGCAGGGTCTGGAGAGAAGTATTCAAGGCCGACTTAGTGGGAATGACATTGGTTCCAGAAGTGAATCTGGCTTGTGAGGCGGGCCTATGTTACGCTTCCCTAGCTGGAATAACGGATTACGACGTCTTCGCCGAGAAACCCGTCACAGTAGAGCAGGTAGAGAACGTGATGAAGGACAACACCCAGAAGGCTAAGGAGATCCTCAGGGTCCTAGTACGTGAGCTACCGCCTGAGCCAGAGAGGTGTGGTTGTTGCGCCTCCCTCAAGAATTCCACGATCTGAGCTCCTTGCGGGTCGGGAACCTTGGAGTGAGGAAGCCTAGGACTATAGTCTTCTCCCAAGAGATGGAACTCCCGGCCTTTGTCGCAGCGCGGGCCGCCGCAACCGCGGGGTACAGGCTGCTAGTCCTCGAGCTCTTCGAGTTCCTTTTCTCCGTTCTACCTTACGTTGAGGTTGATGGCCCGATCCTTATCCTCCTCAGGGGCGACGACCCAGAGGTAAAAGGGTCCATGAACGCCATGAGGGAGGATCACGAGATCCTGAGTTGTACCAAGGAACTGGGGGGACTCTGCGACGTGTCGCTCTCCCTCTCTCTAACTCAGTTGTTTCTCTCTGGACAGGACGGCTACAGAGCCAAGAGACTGCTGGAAGAGGTTCAGCACTTGGAGGACTTGGACTCGTGGGGGGAGTCTAAGGTCGCTACCATTCCAGCGCCCTCCGCGGTGGTTTTGTCGCCTGTTCTCAGGCCCGCCAGGCGGACTGTGGCTAGGTATTCTGGACTGGAGACCTTGGAAATGGGAGATCTTCCCCCTCGAGGCTCCGTACTCATCTATACTGGAGTGGACTCTCACTTAGCCAAGAAAGAGCTCTCCCTCAGAGGACAGTACTACTACCCGCTCCTTCTTGACGTCGACCCGATCCTCGCACCAGTCTACGCTGCCATTGTTGCGCTAAAACTTCCAAAACTTAATAAACGGTAGGGAGGATGAGTGCTCGTAGCGGAGTGGGTGTTAGAGTTTGAGTACGATACAGGACTACTGGTTGTCCAGGAGGAAAGTCATAGACAGGCTGGTGGAGGAGTTCCTGAATAGAAACAGGGAGTGGGAGCATGTGGACCTGACGAGGTACATACTAAAGGACGGAAAGAGACTTCGTGGGGTGCTTATGATGCTCTTCTCAGAGGCACTTGGGGCGACAGAGGAACAGAGCTCAAAGGGGGCGTTGGCGGTGGAAGTGCTGCACGCGGCCTCCTTGGCCTTAGACGACATAGTGGACGGGGACCTAGAGAGGAGAGGAGACAAATCGGCCTGGGTCGTGTTCGGCAACAGGAGGGTCATTCTACTCAGTAACTATCTCGTTCCCTTGGCCTTGAGGTACATAGAGTCCTACGGTCCGGACGCCCTCAGTACCAGTCTGAAGTTGTGGCTTGACACCGCCGAGGGGGCGCTGAAGGACCTCTACGGTAGGGCCGAGGACTACTTTAAGGTGATTGAGCTAAAGACCGCAAGTCTTTTCAAGCTCTCCATGGTCTTGGCCGCCTACTCCTCTAGGAGGGAGGAGCTAGTGGACGAGATGATGACAACGGGAAGCCAACTAGGTTCCATCTACCAGCTCGTGGACGATTACGTAGACTTCGTGAGATATAGGAGGGGCCAGATAAAGGAGTTGGAGGGCAGTGCTCTCTACCTTTACCAATATACTGACGGCAACCCAGAGGAGATCGTGAACCAAACTGTGGCCAAACTCAAGGAATCCTATGAGCAGGAGATAAACCGTATACACTTCCCAGCTAGGTACCACCAGTTAATTAGAGGTCTCCCCGACCTTTTGATGGCGGCAATGTTAAGTGAGATTTAGTCGTAGAGGTGCAGTGCGTAGAAAAGTCCTTCGTCCCTCTTCATCGGGGTCAACTTAACCTTTGCTCCCACCCTTAGCTTCCCCTTATCGCCCACGACCCAGGCCAATACCTTAAGCTCGTCTTTAGAGAGCTCCGCCACACCTACGACGTAGTCCTGAAATGCCGCAAAGGACTTCGGTTTCACGTTCACTATAGTGTACGTCAGAAGCTCTCCATAGGGATCTGGCTCGAACCACTCTAGCTCTCCTGCTCCGCACTCGCTACACCAAGCCTGAGGAGGGAAGTACTTAGCCCCGCACTCCCTACACCTAGTCGCGAGAACCTTGCCCTGTTCGAGCCCCTCGAAGAACCTCCCTAATCTGCCCACTGGAACCTCGTACTTGAGTCTGAGTTCCCTGAGGTCCTTCAGTAGGAGATCTCCGCTCCTCTTATCTCTAACTAAGTAATCCACGCCTCACACCTCGTAGATGGTCACGTAGGCGTAGTGACCAGTTCCTCCCACGTTGTGGGTGAGCGCCCTTCCGTTTCTGATGTCAGCCTGTCTACCCTTTTCAGCCTTCCTGAGGAGCTGCTTTGTTGCCTCCACCGCCATAGCTACACCTGTTGCTCCTATCGGGTGTCCTTTCGCCTTAAGGCCCCCGTCAAGATTAACGGGTATCCTTCCCCCAACTTGCGTCTGGCCATCCCTAAGGAGCTTAATCCCTTCACCCCTCGCAGCGAAGTTCAGGTCCTCGTAGGCCATTACTTCAGCAACGGTGAAGCAGTCGTGAACGGTGGCAACGTCTAGTTGTCTCCACGGGGAAGAATGGTCTATTCCAGCGGATGAGTAGGCCTGTCTAGCGGCCTCGACAGACGCCTCCAGGGAGGTGAAACTCTTCCTCCTGCTCAGGTTTGATGTACCGTTCGCAGCGCCGAGTCCAGTGACCCAGACGGGGGTGTCGGTGAGCCTCTTGGCAACATTCGCTGACGCTAGGACTACGGCTGCAGCGCCGTCTGTGATAGGCGACGAGTCCAGAAGCTTCACTGGCCACGCGACGTACTTGCTCCTCATCACCTCCTCTACAGTAACCGGGTTCCTGAACTGAGCGTACGGGTTGTATTGTGCGTAACCGTGGTTCTTCACCGACACTAGGGCAAAGTCCTCCTCCCTAGCATCGTACTTCTTCATGTAGGCAGTCTGGTGGAGAGCGTAGTAGCCTGGGAACGTTAGACCGAAGAACTCGTACTCCCACTTGTAATTGCCGGCCCTCCCTATCAGCTCCACAGCGGTCTCGGTGTCGACCTCGTGCATCTTCTCCACTCCTAAGGCCAGTACTACGTCAGCTCTTCCTGACGCTATCATCGAGTAGGCAGTGTGAATGGCGGAGCTTCCGCTCGCACAGGCAGCTTCTACCCTCAGAGTCGGCACGTTGCTCACACCTAAGGCCTCTCCACTTACTACAGCAGGTAACTCCTCTGAACTCCACATTCCTACGTTGGAGACCACAAGTCCCCTCACGTCCCTTCTCTCCAAGCCTGCTGAGCCTATGGCTTCATGCCCTGCCTCCCACGCTAACTCCTCCAACGAAGCGTCGGTTCTTCTCCCGAACTTAGTAAGCCCGTAACCAACGACAGCGACCTTCCTTTCCATAGTACTTCCTCTGTTGAGTGGCTATTAGTTTTATCTTAAATTGGGGTTGAGAGCATAGGTTCCTCGAGAACGAGGTGACGGATAGTCTCTATTTGTGGAAGGATTTTATTCTAGAAATAAAAGAATAAATTAGTCAACTTAAGACTGGAAGAGCTGGTTTCGCATTCTAAGACAGAGGTTCGCGCCCGCAGAAGGCGAATTATCCACGACCTTATCGTTCACAGAACGGTTCCAGAGAGCCGAATAACTGAAATCGAAGTACGGACTACCCCGAGCTCAGTTTTGAAGGTTCTCCTTCTCTACTTTCTTAACGTAAAGTGTAAGGCCCTCTTTCCTCACCACAGTGACCTCATCTCCTTTCTTAATGTCTGAGTCAGGAACGGCCTTCCACAACTCTCCGTTGAGCCATATGTAACCCTCAGTTCCTCTCTTTATGTCCTCTGTAGCTTTCCCCCTAAGTCCCTCGTATTTGTACGGATTGATTCCCCTGGTTTTTACTAAGGTCCTCACTAGTCTATACGTAACGAACCCCAGTATGACGAAAGACGGCACGTCCACTACAGGGTCAGATATGAAACCCGTAACAATGAGGAGTCCTACGACTACCGCTATTATTATTATCGGTATCACAGCGTGAAGAGCCATAGGATCATTTTTATTATCTGGGCTTTAAAGCTTCTTTAATCGAGTTGAACTATACAGCCCTCTTTCTACTATCGCTATTGTTAACTCCGGTGGCTGCGTTTTTCGCAACAGCTCAAACTGTGCAGGCCTTCCCAATGGGTATCTCAACGTTTTCGTTAACGTCAGTCACAAGCACTCCATATGTAATAGGTGTAGTGAAAGTCGATTCCCTCTCCATCGGGCAGGACGTATTACCCTCCGGCTCCTACATAGGTTCTGGAAACGCCTCCCTCCAGCTAAACGCAGTAATGGAAGGCAGGTTCTGGGCACAGGACGTTGCGCTCTTCCACGAGGTCTCTCCCAACTCCTTTGAGGTAACAATGGTGGTCAACTTCTGGAACTTTTCTGGGCCAGTTTCCTTCCCTGGAAATAAATCGACCTACCAAGGGTTAGGGGTCCTCTGCTACGTTGGGCCCACCTTCACTGTGAGCACTCCCTTCAACATCTCATTGTTCATGAACTCCTCTGGAGGCCTGAAGTTCGGTTACATCTACGCCGGAGCTCGACACGTTTTCTTTGAGCTACCGACGATCGGTAACTTCACTGTTGGTGGGTTATCCGTAGTAGGCGTGCCCAACGATCTGGAGTTCGTGTGGGGAGGCCCAGGAGGCGGAAGCGTCGCACAGATGTCGATTTCAGCCACAGAGACCCTCTACTATTGGACGGGCGGAAGACTTGTTGAGCCGCCAGTGGCGTTCTCCACAGGATTCGACACGGCCGAGGCCGTGGAAGGAGTATACGAGGTCGCCAATTTGACTGAACTGTTTTCTCCTTCTGTATCGCAGACGGCTGGACCCGATGACCAGGAAGTGCTGTGGCCAGTTCCACCTACCATGATCCTCAACTACTCTTCTAATACTGCCTTGGTTGCCTTGAGCTTGAATGGAAGGCCCTTGCCTTATCAGGAGGTAGAGCTGGAGACGATAACTATCACCGGTCCCAAGGTTGAGTATGAAGAATACACTTCACCTCAGGGGGTTGCCGTCTTCAATCAAGTTAACAGCAGTCTATTCGTAACAGTGTTTCCAGGTAACTACACCTTGGCTCCTACATTTTCCGTCTCTTCCCCTGGATTGTCGTCTTTCTTTCACTCGTTGACTCACGGATATCAGAGCCTTACGTCCTTCCTGAAAAGTTACAACTACAACCACGCCTTGAAGTCCTTCTTTCGTGGATTTAAGTACGAGCAGACTACTAACTACTCTCCGACGGAGCTCCTAGCTCTCTATGTTGGCGCGTTGGCTGTCGGTGTCGTCCTCGCTGTAGTTTTGAAGGAGAGACACGAGTAAATCATAGGATTTGGGCTTGTAGGACCTCACTAACTCGTTTTTGGATCCTCTTTCCTTCGGCACCACTACGGTCTCTGAGCTTCGCTCCTCTTGGTTCTCCTGCTAGATAAGGCGACCTCATCCGTTGAAGCGTTACAGAAAGACATGGAGAGCCGTACACCTAATCTCGTCTTGACAATAACGCTCATTTGTTGTTTATATCTTTATTTTAATATTTAAATATCTAATTTCCTCTCTTCTTCGAGGGTTCCCTTCTAAGCGGTTTGTCGTTCTCACAGTCATTTGGATTACTTTTAAAACAAATTTGTTATCCTTAATATTTGAATTATCACCTCTGCCCTAAAGGGCAAGACTTTCGTTGCTTTGTAACTTTACGGCCCGAGCGAAGCTACTGCCACTGGCGTTCAAGATAGCTGAGTATAACATCCTTTGGGGTTGAGGGAACGGATGGCCCCCTTATAGGAACACTTTCCTAAGTTACAAAAATTGGGGTTGAGGGGGCGGAAAGCCTCGCCTTTCACGGCGGGGACGGATAGCCCCCTTGTATTTATACTTCTTTGTTAAAATTTCTCTTAGTGGTACTAACGACGCTCCTCCCCAGCTCGATCGAGGGCTTAACGGGACTGTGGGAGGAGCAACCATCGTCTCTCTTCTCTCTTAAGGGACTAGAGCTTTGCGATGAAAGTCCCCTCCTCTTCAAATGGGAGTGGACCTCTGATCCACTCGACTGCCCACCAAACGAGGGATGTAAACCCGAACCGATGGTGGGAACGACGATCCCTTTGGGAGGGAACCATCGCCCTTCCAGGGCGGTGAGAAAGTCAGTTGAAAACAATATTTCAGACCTAGGCCGTAGGAGTCGGATCGTACCATCGGGACTGGGGGAACCAGGTGGAAGGTGAACCTCGCAACCTCTCTTCCATAGAAGGTGTCGAAGGATTGTTACACCGGACCTCCGCTACAAGCGAAGGGGGATCGAGATTGTCCATAGAAGCAGGCTTCGTCGCGAGTTGAGGACACCAGGGCCGTGAAGGCGTGGTAGTTCGCGGTCACTTGAAAACGTTTTTTAGATGGGCCGGGAGCTTAAGTAGTATGAGGCTTTTCAGGAAGGGGGAAACTGACGAAAGGAGTGGTAAGATCAAGGTTCTCTACGCATCCGACATTCATGGTTCAGAGACCACTTTCAGAAAGTTTCTGAACGCTTCGCAGATGTATGGTGCGGACATCATGATAATAGGTGGCGACCTAGCTGGCAAGGCGCTAGTACCAATAGTAGATCTAGGAGAGGGAAAGTATGAGGTTGATGGTAAAGTTGTCGGAAGGGAGGAAATGCAGAGGTACGTTAAGGAGCTCAGGAAAAAGGGGGACTACCATGTGATTGTCGATAGGAAGGGTTTTCAGGAACTTAATGAGAATCCCGCCAGAGTTAAGGACGCATTCAGGGAGGCCATGACTCAAGTCCTCAGGGACTGGTTCGTCATAGCGGAACAGAAGACGAAGGAAAGGAGGATCCCTTTTTACGTTAACTTAGGTAATGACGATCCCGAATACCTCTTTGATGTGTTGAAGGAATCGGAAATAATGGAACCATCCGAGGGTAAGGTCGTAGAGGTAGCGGGACACGAGATGGTTAGCTTCGGCTACGTGAATCCCACTCCGTGGAACACCCCACGAGAGATGGATGAGGAAAGACTCTATTCGGAGTTGAAGGCGATCGTAAATAAGATAAGGGAACCAGCTAGGGCAATATACAACTTCCATGCTCCTCCCTACGAAACGCTTTTGGACAACGCGCCACAGCTCACCAGCGACCTCCGAGTAGTGGTGAGGGGCGGAGAGATTGTCATGACTCACGTTGGTTCCAAAGCAGTAAGACGGATAATAGAGGAAACGTCGCCCGCGCTCGGAATTCATGGACACATACACGAGTCGCGGGGAACGGGGAAGCTTGGCAGCACGATCATCCTCAACC
Organism: Sulfodiicoccus acidiphilus; assembly: GCF_003967175.1. Classification (NCBI taxonomy): domain Archaea; kingdom Thermoproteati; phylum Thermoproteota; class Thermoprotei; order Sulfolobales; family Sulfolobaceae; genus Sulfodiicoccus; species Sulfodiicoccus acidiphilus. Next base: position 1,237,965 of record NZ_AP018553.1, read on the forward strand.
CAGGTAGCCAGTACTCTGCTGGCATGCTGCAGGGCGCTCTAATCACCTTCGAAGGAGGGAAGGTGAAAGGGGTACAACTATTCATAGGATAATAAACAAAAACAATTTCTCATTCTGGAGGTATCTCTTTGAATATGAGATCGAAGTTTATGCCTTGTCTCCTCCGTATTAGCTTAGCGATGTAAAAGATCGCGAACAGTATTATTATGGTTCCTGCCATTATAGCATATCCCACTGTGCTGTCGGCTCCTATGGCTGGCACTGTGAGGTATTGGTAAAATGTGTAGAGGAGATAAGGTATTGAGACGGCAGCTGCAGCCTTAACCCAAGGCGAGGATTCCTTGGCCAAGACCGCGGCTGACACCACCGTTAGAGGGAACAAGAGGAGGATGGCTACAGCAACGCTGGAGAGGAGGAAAGCCACTGCTGAAGTCACGGGCAAGGTGAAGACTAAGAGACCGAGGAGGCCCGCTATCATGGAGGCCAAGGTCGCTTTAACTGGAACGTGATACTTCTCGTTGACTTCTCCTAGGCTATCTGGTACTATTCTATCCATGGAATAGGAGAGGAGTAGCCTGCTCCCTACGAACGAGGCGCTTGCCAAATACATTAGTAGCTGTAGAATACTCACCACCGCAAATAGGACGCCCAGGGCTGGGGTTCCACTCGCTATCCCTTCTAATAGGTCTAGATAAGGTGTTGGAATTGGAAGCTGTCCCGCTACGGAGAGCTGCAGGAGTTTAGAGGTGAAAACGTATCCCCACTGCACGTACTCTAGAACAGTGGCGACGCTGAAGATGGCCGCCATAGCTACCAAAGTACCTAATATGCTTAGGGGCATTGTCTTTCTGGCGTTCTTGACCTCCCCAGCTATGTACACGGTGCTAATTATGTACGAGAGCCCGACCACGTAAACTGGGTTAAGGGCAAGCGTGGCCAAGAGGCTGTTATAGGGAGGAACAGAAATCTTAGAGCTCTCCACCGAAGCTACGGAGGAGTGGTAGAAGGTCATGAACTTGTTAAGTTCACTTATAGCCTGAGCATGAGGGATTGCCGCCTCCACTCCTATCATCAAAACTACGGTTAGGAGAACTAGGGGTATTATCACCCTCTGAACTGCCCTGTACGCTCTGTTTCCAGCCACGGGAAGGAGACCTAAAGCGATGATCTCCACAGCACCAATTGCCATTATGTAGTATGGGTTGTTTGATATTGTTGTTGCTAGTGAGATGAGGGACGGGTTGTTGGTGTAGAACCCTAGGAGATCTAACAAGGGAATCAGTCCGAAGGTTTGGAGCGTGATCCCAGTGATCCCCATGAAGAGAGGAACAGTGGCCACGAAGTACCCTGCGTTTCCCACAAACCCTAACGCGGGATGGAGGTTCCTGCTCACGTAAACGTAATCTGCTGCGGTCCTAGGTACTTTGGAGGAGATGTGAGAGAAAACGAACCCAGCAAGGAAGAACCCTACCAGCGGTAGGATCAGACCCACGAGCGGGTTTCCCCCCACTAGAGGTGCCGTGGAGCTGACGTAATATGTGGAAAAGAGAAGTCCAACTAAAGCGATGTTGAACCATATAGCGTCAGCTAGGCTGAATTCCCTGACTAACCCAGAGGATTCTCTTAGGAATACGTTCCTTTTCTCAGACGACACTACACTCTCCCGTATTGAACCGTTTATTTATGTTTCCACTGTTCCTTTTGTATGCTGTCCAACATGATTTAAGACGTTATGTAGAGCAGTAATTCCCTCTCAGAGACCGTACCCACTGCTCTACCTTCCTCGTCAACTACAGCAACTAATGGTATATCTCTCTTCCTCATTATCTCTATCACTTCCCACGCCGCTTCCCAACTCTCGACCACTGGGACGTCCCTATTCATGACGTCACCAACAGTCAATCTAGCCCTCCTCTCTGGGCTCATGTTGATCACGTCGTTGAGCAAAACTACCCCAATTGGACTTCCGCGTTCATCAGTAACCACCGCCCCCAAGATCCTCAGTTCCATCATCCTTCTGGTAGCTAACTCTAGGGGTTCCTGTGCTCTGAGAATAACGTTTGGTAATGTCCTACTCACCTCCTCAGCAGTGACGTTCCTTGAGAACCACTTGACGTAAGGGAGCAACAGGCTTCTACCCTGGGATAGTGTAATCTGGTCCTTCACTGTAGAGACCCTCGTCTTCAGGAGAGAAGGACAGATCAATACGATTGCTAAAATGGAGATTAACGCAATAGAATAGACCCTAGGGCTCACTACACTGGCCTCGAGGCCAGCTAGGAGGAGGGCACCATCTACTCCTCCCTTGAATGTGGAGCCTACGGCTGCGAAGAAAGGGTTCTTCGCGCCTCTCATTAAGGAAGTCAAGTATCCTAGGCACAGCTTGCTTATCAATATCACAGCTATCAATTCTAACAAAGGAAGAACGAAGTTCGCCACCAACTCAAGGCTAATGGAGAGTCCGAGACCTCCAAAGAAGAGAGGCTCGAAGAGCCCATAAGTCACCCCCCGTAATCTCTCTAGCAACTGCGGTCTCTCTCCCACATACTCTGAGAGGGTGAAACCGACAAACAAGGCCACTATTGCATCGTTGAAACCCGCTATCTGGCCCGCGTAACCCAGGAGGAATACCATAGCTAGTAAAAGGGCTAGTACAGCTTCCCTACTGCCTACGAACTTCTCCACATAGATCATTGCCTTGGGTATATAGTTCCTGACGACATAGAGTCCGCCCATCAGGACCCCCACCTGTGCTATCACAATTAACGGCCTATCGCCCAGGGAGATCTGGAGAGCGATAGATGACGCTACCAATCCCAATATCTCCACCAACAGAGTAAAAACGAACGTTCTCACAGCGGTTCCTGTCTTGGATACTCCCAGGTCCTTCAGAGCCCTAGAAAGGGGAGCGACGCTACTCATCCCAAGCACGAACGCAGAAAAAAGCAGCTCGGTTCCCCTCACTCCTAGTAGGTAGTAGAGGGCGACCAGCAAAGCTATGGAAGAGCCTGCCCAGTCTAAGGAAGCTCCAAGTAGGTAGATCCTAACGTTAGTTACGCTCTCCCTTATTCCATTCACGTCGAACTCCTCGGCTCCTGAAATGAATAACAAAAGTATCACACCCAGGTCCACGAATAGTGCTATGTATGGTGTATTTCGTACTAACCCGAGGACAGACTTGCCTAGTATTATCCCTCCTAACACCGCCCCGACTAGCGGAGGTAGTTTCAACCTGGAGAAGACGTCCTCCATTACCTTGACCACTACGAGCAACAGACCTAAATAGAGAAGACCGAGGACCTCAGGACTCTCCATCGAATAGGTTCAATTCTAGGGATATATGAACACTTGTCTGGCGGTCAACAGTAGCGTTCCCAAGGCTTTTAGATTTGGACAAACACAGCTATGGAAGTGAAATACGACGCCGTAGTTATAGGTGCTGGTCACAACGGGCTGGTGGCAGCGTGTTACTTAGCTAAAGCTGGACTGAAGGTGGCAGTTGTGGAGAGGCGGAGCGTGCCTGGAGGAGCTGCAGTAACCGAGGAATTATGGCCAGGATACAAGGTTAGTAGGCTCTCCTACTCTTACAGCCTTTTCTCACCTAAGATAGTTGAAGATCTCAAGCTCAAAGAGAGTGGTCTAGAGGTGGTGGAGTCTGATGTCGAACTATTCGTTCCTTTCGAAGATGGAAGGTACCTGACGATCTGGAGCGATCCACGCAAGACGGTGAAGGAGATCTCCAATTTCAGTGTTAAGGACGCCGAAGCTTACTTGAAGTTCGAAGCATACTGGAGAAAAGTGGGTTCCGCCCTAAACGATCTCATGCTCTCTCCTCCTCCCGACTTAACTCAGCTAGTTACCCTTTCTGACGCGATTTCCGATCCCATAAGGGCCGTCAAACAGTTGGGGAGTCTCCTAGATATGTCGAAGGCAGTGAGGGCCTTCGCTTCCCACTTCGACAACCCTAGGGAGGCTGTCGAGGTGACTAGGACTCTCATGTTCGCCAGCGTTCATGACTTCCTCTCAGAGTACTTCGAGACGGAGGAGGTTAAGGCGGCATTCGTTCCTCGAGGCCTGATAGGAACAATGGTAGGTCCGAGGACCCCTGGAAGCGCTTATGTCCTTGCACACCACATGATGGGTGAGTCCACTGGGAGAGCAAGCAGCTGGGGTTACCTGAAGGGAGGTATGGGTGGACTGAGTTGGGCATTAACTAAGAGAGCACGGTCACTCGGTGCTCAAGTGTACCTAGGAGTAGAGGTTGAGGAAATACTAGTCTCTGACGGAAAGGTTAGAGGTGTTAGACTCGGAGATGGTAGGACCTTTGAAGCATCTGTGGTGCTGTCTAACGCCTCGCCTAAGCACACTATCAAGCTGATCGGGAGGGACAAAGTGGACCAAGACTATGTCAGGGCTGTCGATAGACTCAAGGACCAAGGATGTGTACTCAAGTTTAACGCGGCCATCTCAGAACTGCCAGACTACAAAGCCTTGCCAGGGAAGGGTGTCGGACCTCAGCACAGGGGAATAACTAGCATAGGACCTTCGGAGGACTATGCTGAAAGAGCTTTCGACGACGCTAAGTACGGAAGGTTCTCTAGGGAGCCTGTACTTAGAGTGGTTCACCACTCAGTTCACGATCCAACTATGGCCCCTCCAGGGAAACACACGATTTCCATTTTCGCCCTATACTTCCCATATGATTTGAAGGAGGGAGACTGGGACTCCCTCAGAGATCAGGCTGCTGACGCTGTTATAGACGCCCTCTCCAACTTCGCCCCCAACTTCAGGGGCTCACTCCTCCAGAGGGATGTCCTAACACCTCTCGACTTGGAGAGGGAGTTTATGCTCCCCAAAGGGAACATATTTCACGCCGAAATAACGCCTGATCAGATGTTCTCATTTAGACCTGTTATAGGTTGGAGTAGCTACAGGACGCCCATAAATGGGTTGTACTTGTGTGGCTCTGCAACTCACCCTGGAGGGGGAGTGACTGGAGCCCCAGGTCACAATGCCGCCTTCACGGTGTTGCGGGACTTGGGCCTGACTCGCTGAGGACCTCTCTCAGGGCAGAAGCAAAGGCATCTAGCCCTCTATCCAGCAACCCTTCAGGGGTGGTGAGAGGAGCCATGAACCTCAGTACGTTACTATGAATTCCGCACTTGTACATCAGTACGCCCCTCTTCAGGAGCGCCCCTATCATTGCAACTGTTCCCTCCGGCCACGGCCTCTTCTCGTCTCTAACGAGCTCGAAGCCAATCATGAATCCCTTTCCTCTAACATCCATTTTTCCGTCCGCTACCTCCTCATTTATCTCCTGGAACCTAGTCCTTAGTCTCTCTCCGACCGTTCTGACTCTCTCGAGGAGCTCCTCCGTTAATCCATCCAACACCGCTTTACCTGCTGCGAGGCCTAGGGGGTTGCCCCTGTAGGTTCCTAAATGAAAGGCCCTAGGTAGCTCTACTAGATCCTTCCTGTAAGCCACAAGGGACATGGGTATTCCAGATCCTATGGCCTTCGACGCACACATGATGTCAGGAGTTATGTTCTCCCACTGATGTGCCCAGACCTTTCCAGTTCTGCCCACACCGGTCTGAACTTCGTCAACTATCATCACTAAGTCCCACCTGTCCGCGATCTCCCTAAGCCCCCGTAGAAAACCCTCTGGAGGTACGACGTAGCCCCCTTCTCCTAGGATCGGCTCCACCATTATAGCCGCAACATCGTCGATGTTCAAACGGACGGCCTCGGCTACGGCCTCCAAGGTGTGGTTCAGGCAGTCCTGATGATCACATCTGAAAGTATAAGGGTAGGGGACTCTCACTACCATATCGTCATAAAATTGAGTGAACCTCTTGTACTCGCTCTCGAAAGTGAGGCCTAAAGTCCCCGCCGTTATCCCATGATACGCCCCCTCGAAGGCTATAACTTTCCTCCTTCTAGTCTTCCATCGGGCTACCTTCACGGCCGCCTCACAAGCGTCAGCACCAGTTGTAGTGAAGAGCACCTTAGGATCGAATGAAAGTGTCTCCTTGAACTTCTTCAGGAACTCCACCCTGACTTCCGTAGGAACCTCTAGCGCGTGCCAGACAGAGTCCAATTGCCTCTCCACGGCCCTCCTCACAAGCGGGTTGTTGTGACCCAAGTTCATTACGGCTATCCCTGCCACCCAGTCTAAGAAGACGTTGCCGTCTACATCGACGATCGTTGATCCCTTCGCCTCCTTTATGGCGATCCTGAAGTACTTCGGATAATTCAGAGCAGTGGTCTCCATTTCCTCCTGAAGTCCGAGGATTTCTTTAGACTTGGGCCCGGGGGAGGAACTACTATCTTTGGAGCGTCTTTTACGCTTCCGTCCTCGAATGACACAAGAAGGGGTTGATTTGGACGAGTAAAAAACCTTGAACGACTCGCTTCGCTTATAGTACAAGGTGGGGCGATTCCTTAATCACGTTAACCACCACCTGGGTGCTGGACCTCTCTATTTCTGGCATGGACATTATTCTCTCCAAGTACTTGTCCATGAACTCTTCCCTATTTTTATACCTTGCCATTACTATGAAGTCTATGTCGCCCAGTACGAAGTAAACTCCCCAGACACCTGGGATTTGGGCTATCCTACTCCCTAACTCGTTATGGTAGTTCTTACCGTACTTTGTCCTGACAAGAGTCACTACTATGTAGTCTAGGTCGAGGGAGGCAGGATTGATCGAGGCGTGGTAACCCCTAATTACTCCAATTCTCTCCAGTCGCCTCAACCTGTAGGAGATCGTCGACTTTGGAGTCCTCAGCGCTTGCGCTAGTCTATCCAGGGGATATTTGGCGTCTTCTTGAACAGCCTTCAATATTCTTAGATCTAGTTCGTCTAGCTCCACGTGATCAATTGGACACCAACTAACAAATAAACCTTAACTGTTCTGGAAATACCTTCTAATACGTTTCCTGTGTGATATGGCCTACAAATATAACATCGCGTGCAGGATTTCTCCAGTGCCTGTAGAGAGGGATGTGTTACTGGGTAGAGTAAGGGACGTGATAGACCGGGCTAGAGTAGAGGGACTGACCATTAGAGTAATAGGGGGAGCTGCAGTAGCTATGTTGGCCCCTCGGGGCGTAAACCTTTATCCAAGGAGCTACAAAGACGCTGACTACTTCGGACTGTCCAGCGAGAGCGGGAGACTCTCAAAGTTCCTCGAATCTCTAGGTATGATTCCCAACAGGAGGTTCAACGCATTAAGGGGAGGAACTAGGCTCATGTTCTACGACCCCTCCCTTGAGGCAACGGTGGATGTGTTCCTTGACGAGTTCGTAATGTGCCACAAACTTTCCTTGAAGCCAAGACTCAAGATTATGGATTACACTGTTGCGCCTTCCGACCTGCTTCTAACTAAGTTGCAAATAGTGAAAATGACTCCAAACGACGTAAAGGATGTAATGGCTCTTCTTCACGACCTTGAGCCTGGGACCTCAGACAGTTACTCCACCTTCGACGTGAACTACATTATTAGACTGCTCAGCGACGACTGGGGTTTCTACACCACTGTAACTGATAACCTCAACACACTCATTTCTGTGTTTAAATCAGTTCAGGACGGTGAGCTCTTGATATCTCGAGCAGACTCGTTGTTAAAGTCCTTGGAGGGATCTCCCAAGACTGTGAAGTGGAAGCTTAGAGCTAAGGTGGGAAGGAGAACCAAGTGGTACGAGGAACCTGAGGAGGTAGCCGAGTTCAAGCCGTCATAGTGAACACGCCTAAGGGTTTAGCTTATAAACATGATTCGTTTTCTCCACACGTAACTCCGTGAGGTTGTCAATGGAGAGTGGGCTTTGTATTTCGGGAAAATGTCCTTCACTGCCGTTGTCAGCAGTTTCCGATAAGCCATAAAGTTCATATCGTTTGATGTCATTTGACAGTTCTAGCCCTCTCAATGCTATTAAGTAAGCTGAGGCTGTATGTCTATCAAATCCCTTCTCCCTCATCACCTTATCATGCTCTTCAGAGTTGGTAGTACCCTTAGGGTTAACTAACACAACGTTAAAGCCTAACCTCAACGATTTAATAACACCATGAATTAGTAACTGCTTTTTAGCAAAACGCGAAATTTTCCTATCACCACTCCTACTCTTAGTAAACTCCCTCTTCTTCACTAGGAATAAATCCTCAAAAACAACGTAATCAACACCAATCCTTGAGATGAACTCCAGGGTATCACTTAAAGCGTTCGATCTTAAAGCTTTAGCCTTCTCCTTAGGAAAACCTGGTCTGGTAACATCTGGATACCAAAAAGTCTTAGTAGTAACGACAGTACCGTCCTTATTAACGACAACAACGTTCAGCCTATCACTGTTTAAATCAAAACCGGCAACCGAACCATAACCTGCAAGTTTTGGTGAAGAGAGATGCTTCAAGTACAACCAAAGTGGTACTTGAAGGTGGATCATCGGTTTTTCCTTAAAACTAACGACAGCACCGTAACCCTCCTCCTTCCTTTGGGATAACTCCTCCAACTCACGAAGCAAGGGTAAATGCTCCTCACCGAAATATGCGTTCCCACGAACCCACTTACCCCAAGGGTCTTTAACCCTAACTTCAACGTGATCCTCCAAAACGTGGAATTTAATGTTCCTATTACCCTCATCACTTTTATTCCCCCTACTGGCAAACCAGAACTTCCTTACCCTTACATGGATTATCTCACCTTTCTCGTCCTCCCTATCCAGCAGAACGTTAATAATTGTCTTAGCTTGCTTTAAAGCTGTTTCAAGGTAAACGTAATTCGGTAAAACGTCGTAAAACTCCTTAGTCAACTCCTCGATGCCCTTCCCGTCAAACAAAGGTCTAATAGCGCTCTTAACGACTTGCGAGTAAGCTCTAGCGATCCTAACAACCCTCTCCTTTTCGTTAAAAATTGCCTCACCGTTTATAGTTACGAATTGGAAGTTATCAATTGCTTCCTTAGAAGCGATCAACTTACTCCTCATCGTCTGGTAGGATGGCAATCACTATCACCTCCTTGCCGTATAATTTCTCTCCCCTATCCCTAAGTTTCGAGGGTATTGTTATACCGTCCTTTTATTCCCGTACTTATCTGTACCGTAACTTGAGACGGTAGACCTGAAAACTATTTGCTCCATAAGAATGTTAAAAACATTAAAATTTATAAACTTTCATGCTAACATTAAATTAGAGGGTGCCACAATGAAGTCGATGAGCAATGTGAGGTGGAGGAAGGCACCCAATGAAACTCCCTGTGTCCTCGAAGGGAGTGGTTTGACTACCGCTCCCGTAGACGGCACGGGGAGGAAAACAAGGGGAATGAGGACGAGGGTTGATATGAAATATCATGAAACCCTAAGAAAGTCCGACCCCTACAAAACCAAACCTCCAGTGAACTCGACCTTAATGGAGGTCTATGGAGACCCTTTCCTAGGTGTGTGGAGACTGAACTGAGGTCCTTCTGAGTTGTTCAGTATACGGGAGGAGGAAGATTTATAACCTAGAGGATGAAAAGCGATCTAAAAATACGTGAGCTAGATTCGAATGGAGGAAAAAGTAAGTAATCTAAAACCCGGCATGGAGAACATAGCCGTGAAGGGTAGGGTTCTTGAAGCCGGGGAGCAAAGGGTAATAAACACGAAGAACGGCCCTAGGACTCTAAGCGAGGCCGTAATAGGTGACGAAACGGGCAGGGTCAAGGTGACCCTGTGGGGAAACCATGCGGGGAGTATAAAGGAAGGGCAGGTAGTGAGAATCGAGAACGCTTGGACTACGGCCTTTAGAGGCCAGATCCAAGTTAACGCAGGTAGCCGAACCAAGATAACGGAGGCAGGCGATAACGAGGCGCCAGAGGCCTCCGAGATACCGGAGGATATGCCCACCGCCCCCGAGGATTACAGGCCTCCTCAGCGGAACAGAAGGTTCGGAGGCGGAGGCCGCAGATTCTCGAGAGGCGGTAGGGGCGAGGAGGAGTGAACTACGAAGAGATAAAGGATGTCAAGCCCCGACAGGTTGGGGAGCTCGTGGACAGGAGTGAGGATGGAGAGAACTACGTCATTAAGGTGGAGGAGGACAAGGTTTACGAGGTAGCCCCGATAGCGTACTATGTGTGGAGTCTGTGCGATGGTAATAGCACGGTAGACGAGATAATTACCAAGATAAGCAGTGAGGCCGAGCTCTCCCAAGACCAAGTGAGGGATCCAGTGGTAATGGTGATATCCGAGCTCGCCAACGCCTCGTTGGTGTCCTTCGGATATTAAATCAAAAAAGGTAAGTAGTCGTCACGTAAGTTATATATTTTTTGAGGCTAAACCTACTGCGTGAGGAAAGTTCTCCGCGACGAGCAGTTAATAGATCCTACCGAAGCTGTCCAGCTAGCCATAAGCAGGCTTCCTGTTAAGTTGCCCGTAAGCGAAGTTTCGATCATCGATGCAATAGGCAAGAGGAGCGCGGAGGAAGTGGAATCTCCAATAGATCTTCCACCGTTCTCTAGGTCCACTGTTGACGGATACGCTATCAGGTCCTCTGACGTACCGGGCAAGCTCAGGCTAATGGGCAAATTGAACATAGGCGAGGAGCCTAGCGTAACTCTACCGCCTGGCCAATGTATTGAGGTTGACACGGGATCTGCCCTTCCTCCTGGAGCCGACGCGGTTGTAAAAGTTGAGGACGTGAGGAAGACCTCCGAGTTTGTTGAAGTGACCTCCTCGGTAAGTCCCGGCCTCAACGTCGCATGGATGGGGAGCGATCTAGTCCAGGGTGAACCGATCCTGAGCCAGGGAGAGCAAATCACTTCGGAGAAGATAGCTACTCTCGCCGCAGCTGGCATAAGCACGATCAAAGTCGTCGAAGGACTAAAGGTCGCAGTGATAACCACGGGGAACGAACTCGTACCTCCCGGCTCGCCATTACCCCCAGCTCACGTGTATGAATCCAATGGGTGGTACCTCGCTGCGAGGCTGAAGGAACTTGGCCACGAAGTGTTAGGACCTACCATGGTAAGAGACAATTACGAGGAGATCCTCAACGCCATATCTGAGGCTGTGGATAGGAGTGACCTAGTCCTCGTCACTGGAGGGACCAGTGCGGGTGAGAGGGACTACGTCCACGCGGCCCTCTCTTCCTTGGGCGAAGTCGTGTTTCACGGTCTCAGGTTTAAACCAGGAAAGCCCACTGTGATGGCGATAGTAAGGGGGAAGCCCGTCTTCGGCCTCCCCGGTAACCCCGCTTCTACGGTAATGGTGTTCGACAGGATTGTCAACAAGTACCTTTCTCAAGGTGGCTGGGACGAGCCCCTCACGATCACCGCCGTGTTGGCTGCCCCTGTAATGGCTGATCCTCGAAGGTTCACTTACGTTCCAGTTTACGCCTTCAGATCCACCAGTACTACGTTTGTCTACCCCATAATCTTTGACAGCCATATGATAGGCACTCTCTCCTCGTCCGATGGTTACTTGGCCCTACCTCCGGGGACAAGATTGGAGGCAGGAAGCGTGGTCGAGGTGAGGCTGCTGAAGGTGGATCCTAGGCCGGTCGTTCTGGGGGAGGAGGAGAGATCCCTGAGCTTATCCAACAATGTAAGGAAGTTGCTTGTTGGTTCCAGGCCAGCATGCGACGCGCTTCGGATGGGGTTCGGCGACGTCCTGATAGTAAGCTCTCTACTCTGCCAGCCCGATTCCTATCAGTACTCAATGACCAGGACACTCTTCTGGAGTGGGAGAGGTGTAGAGGTGGGTTATGTTGACTGGGTTGGAATGAGTTCCCTTACTAAAACAGCCCACGTCAAGGTCAAGTCTCCCTCCATCGCGCTGAAGTTCTTAAATCGGGGAAGGGTCCTCCTTCCATCGACATATCACGCCGGGGAGGAGGAGGTAGGAGAGGAAACCCTCTACGTTGTAGTCAGGAACAACTCTCGTAAATTCCTTGAAGGAATAAAGTGACCACAATTGAGGTACGTCCCTCTTTTTAACCGACCTTCCAACTGCCTTCCGTGAAGGTCGCCAAGTCGATGGCTCACTCGAGCTCAGCTAACCTAGGCCCTGGGTTCGACGTGCTCGCTGTAGCGCATTCCGTGTTTCGAGACGAGGTCGAGGTGAGGATACTAGGAGAGGGGAGCCTGAAGGTCGAACTAGCTGGAGGAGATCCTTTGACCAACACAGCTAGTTACGCCGTTTTAAAGATGTTAGAGAACCTAGGGCATAAAGTTCAGGTGGAAGTTAGAGTAAGGAAGGGGATACCAGCTGGACTGGGATTAGGCAGCAGTGGGGCCAGTGCCGCCGCCGCGGTGGCCGCCCTAAACGAGCTTCTCGGATCGGGAGTAGACAGGAATACGTTGGTAAAGTATGCTATGGTAGGGGAGGTAGCGTCCTCAGGTTCGCCTCATCCCGACAATGTTGCAGCTAGTGTGGTTGGGGGATGGGTTGCGGTAACCTCGGTTGAGCCCCTCAAGGTGGTCTCAATTCCGGCGCCTAGAGATTACTTGCTTGTACTAGTCGTCCCAGACTTGAAGCTTGAGGGGAAGACGAAGAAAGCAAGGGAGATGGTCCCCAGACAGATCTCCATGGAGGATCACGTTGAGTCCACGAGGAGGCTCACTTCGCTTCTTGTTGGACTTTCCTCAGGGAACAGGGAGCTCGTGAGGGAGGGGATGCGTGACAACTTAGTGGAGACGGCCAGGTTGCCACTCTTCCCGTTCTACCCGGAGGTGAGGAAGTCTGCTCTGGAGAGGAACGCGGTGGGAGTTTGCGTCAGCGGAGCAGGACCCTCTGTGCTAATTCTCGCGGATCGGTCCACTGACGTAGACGGTATAAGGGATGACGTACGGAGGATCTCTGGCCTCAGGGCCGAGGTCTATTTGACTGAAGTCGGGGAAGGTGTGAAGGTTGAAGTTCGGAACTAGGGCAGTGAGGGAGGAGGTTGACGATAATACCGGCGCAATAACCACGCCGGTCTACATGACCACTGCCTACGCTTTCCCGCGCGGGGAGAAGTACAGGTACTCAAGGGAAGCTAACCCCACAGTCCTTGAACTTGGAAGGAAGATCGCTGAGCTGGAAGGTGGAGAAGCAGGTGTAGCGTTCTCCTCAGGAATGGGTGCAATATCCACGACCCTCCTAACGTTACTGAGGCCCGGGCTAAAGCTGATTGTACAAAGGGACATGTTCGGACGCAGTCTCAAGTTCTGTAGTTCCTTCCTTGGATCATGGGGCGTAAAGACAGTAATGGCAGAACCTGGTAGCGAGGATCTCATCGAGAAGGTTACAGAAGGTGCCGACTTGGTATTCGTTGAGAGCGTGACAAACCCACTACTCAGGGTCATCGACCTACCGGCCCTAGCTAAGGCTTGCAGGGAGACCTCCGCTAAGCTGGTGGTCGACTCAACTTTCGCCACACCAGTCAATCAGAGGCCATTAGAAGTTGGAGCAGACGTTGTACTGCACAGTGCGTCTAAGTTTATCGCTGGACATAACGACGTAATTGCTGGCTTAGCCGCCGGTAGCTCAGAGCTAATGAACCAGGTGGATCAGATGAGGAGGAGTTTGGGTACTTCACTTGACCCTCACGCTGCATACTTAGTCCTCAGGGGAATGAAGACCTTGAAGGTTAGGATGGAAACGCTGGAAAGGAACGCCATGGCACTGGCTGAATTCTTGGAGTCTCACCCGAAGGTAAGAAGGGTTTACTATCCCTGGCTAAAGAGTCACCCAGACTATCAGGTGGCCAGGAGGGTCCTTAGTGGTGGTGGAGGAGTCCTCAGCTTCGAGGTGAACGGTGATCCGACGGCCGTCATGAGGTCGGTGAGGGTGATAACCCCAGCTCAGACACTTGGTGGAGTGAATTCCGTGATCTCCCACCCCGCAACCATGACTCACAGGAGCCTCACTCCTGAGGAGAGGAGGGCTGCTGGAATAGACGATTCTCTACTTAGGCTATCTGTGGGAATAGAGGAGTTAGAGGACCTAGTGGAGGACTTGGACAGAGCACTGTCAAAGGCCTAGAGTAAATCCGCCTTTCCTGCATGAGCCACTTTCTTCAGTTCCCTAGTCAACTCGTCTCTTACGAGGGCCTTCACCTCTTCCCGGTGGACCCGAGTCAAGTGAAGGAAGAGGCCCTTCCTAGTCAGTGGGCCTCTATCACAAATACCGCACTTCAAAACGCTTCCGTTGATTTTGAACAACCAGAAAGACACCTTAGTAAGCACTTCCCTGCTAGTTGGAGCCATGGCGAAGCCAACTAGAGCTATTAGTTCGTTGTCCTCAACCTTGAAACCACAAGCTACCTTGACGGTGGGAACTACGAGCTTCTCAACCATTGTTTCTATTCCTGAGCCCAACTCCTCCCCCGTACCGAAGATATTCCAAATGCCAAGGCCAACGCCGTCACAAGGACTTTAGTTCTGGACGACGGATCCGTCGAGTTCTCGAACCTATAGAGTTCCTCCGTCTTCACTCCCATGGATCTAAGGATCCTCTCTACTCTCACCTCGAGGTCCTCCGCCCCTATCATCAATGCTCCAGAGTTCAGTCGCCTCTTGAACTGAACGGCGTATTCGAGGGCCAATGAGAGTTCATCCTCGCTCACGTTCTCAAATACCTCCCAAGGCTTGGCATTGAGTTGCTCTCCCACGACCTCTGCCATTCCATCTACGTAATCCAAAGGCACGAGCTCCGCGATCCACCGATCCACGTACCTCCTCACGGTGTCCTCCAGTTCGAGATCTTCTCCAAGGAACTCGAAAGCCACGGACGCCGTGGCCAGAACGTGTGCTAACGCTTCTCCCGTCCTCAACTCCAGCTCCTCTGTCTCGCCCCTAGAATCTACGTCTAAGCTCATTGTAGTTTACTTTTCCCTTCGGAAAGCACTTTAAGTGATCCATCCTGTAATACTGGGTGTTTCCACGAACGTTCTCCCTAAACTTTCACATGGTGCTGACCTATACCACGGACGGTAGTAGTTTTAAGTCCAACAGTGTTCCCTCTAAGTGGGGATACAAAGTTTTCTAGTAGCTAGCGAGGGCAATGTATGCCAGTCAAGTCAGTCAAGATGTTTAAAGTAGGAGAACACGGGGAGGTCCCAGGTCCAGAGGTATTCTGGATGAAAGAGTTTGGAAAGTGGTATCCCCTGACCTTCTACTCCTTCCTGGTGCGACTACAGAGCGGCTACCTTCTGGTGAACACTGGACTAGTGGAGGACTTATCCAAGAGAAACCAATTCTTGAGGAATTGGGCTGGGACAGATCGGTGTAAGTTCACATCCTATGGAAGGATCGATCACATTCTGGAGGAAGCTGGAGTCTCTCCCGACGAGGTCACCCACGTGGTTGTGACGCCAGTTCAGGACTACACAGTCGGAGGGCTTCCCCTCTTCAAGAGGGCCTCCCTTTACTTCTCGAGGAAAGGGTGGTATAACGACGTCGTAACTCCTGGTCCTCAGCCGTTCTTGAATAGAGACATTTACCTTCCTAAGTACGTGAGGAGCTACTTGTTCGAGGAGGCCTGGGAAAGGATATCCCTAGTGGATGACCAGGAGATAGTGGAGGGCGTGAGCCTGTTGTGGACCGGTTGTCATCACAGGAGCTCCATGGCAGTTCAGATAGACCTCTCTGAAGGCAAGCTCTGTCTGACTGACACCGCCTTCACACTTAGAAACCTCTCGGAGAACGTGCCAATAGGTATAGCGGAGGACATTTACGAGTGCCTCGATGCCTACAGGAGATTGAGGGAGAGTTGCGTTAAAGTTGTCCCGGCCTATGACCCGGATAACCCTAAGAACTTTCCAGAGCTCCTCTGAGCTAACTGACCCTAACGAGTATGGAAGTCTCTTTAAAATGTTTAAAAATGACCCTTGTTCATGTCTATTCCTTCTAAGGGGTCTGACGATCCCCTAAAAGCAATAGACGACGCTAGGCTGTCTTCCACCCACTATAAGTGGACTATGCTAGCTGCCATGGGAGACTTCCTCGACGCGGGGGCCATAGTCGCGGGCGGTGCCTCGTTAGTGATCTGGGAGAGCCACTTCGCGCTCACGGCGACCCTGGTTGGTCTCATAGGTGCTCTTAGTCCCAACGCTTTCGCCGCCTGGCTAGGCGCGCTCATTGCGGGGCCTCTCGGGGACCGCTATGGTAGAAAAGCGATATACACCTACGACCTAGTGCTCTACGCTATAGGAACGCTCATCATGACTGCGGCTGTCAACTACGTTATGCTTATCATAGGTTACATCATGTCTGGAGTAGCCGTAGGTGTAGACGTTCCCACCTCTTGGTCTCTCATAGCTGAGTACTCCCCTAGGGGGAGCAGGGGACGGCTAATGAGCTTCACCAACATATTCTGGTACGTCGGCCCAATAGTGATTCTGTTGGCCGCGATCGCTACAGTGCCTATAGGTGTTAACAGCTTCAGGGTCCTCTTCGGCATTCTTACGGTGGTCGCCGCCATCACGTGGTTCCTCAGGAGGTCTTTAATCGAGTCTCCACGATGGGCTGCCGTAAAGGGTAGGACTGACGTTCTGAAGGACGCCATGGATAAACTGGGAATCTCGGCACCTACGCAGACGACGGGTGGGGAGAAATGGAGCTGGTCCAAGATGTTCAGGTACAAGAAGGGACTTGCCTTGGTCATACCGATATACATATTGTGGGGTATCCCAGCGGGCACCTTCGGGTTCTTCCTAGAGTTCTTCGAGAGAGACGTGGGAGGGACGACGCTTGCGGCAGCGGATCTCATACAGGTGGGCTGGTTTGTCACCGCCATAATTGCGTTGCTCGCAGTTTACATTCCATTGGCCGACAGGGTGAACAGGAGGACCCTCTACGTGGCTAGCGCAGCGCTCTGTGCACTCAGCTTCGCTGTGCCCATATTTCTGCCTTTCAAGATACTCGCTGTGGCCCTCTTCAACGTCCTATTATTTGGTTTCGGACAAGGTGTGGGCCTATGGCCCTTGAACAGGATGTGGTCAGTGGAGCTTTTTCCCACAGAGATAAGGAACACCGCTCAAGGGTTCGTGTGGGCTTGGATGAGGTTCGCCATAGGAGTCTGGAGCATATTCGTTCCCTCAATAGTTGCAGCCATAGGGTACTCTGCCATAGCTGCTGTAGGGACGGCGTTCTTCATAGTTAGTATCGTGATCGTGCTCGCGTTAGCTCCAGCCAGCCAAGGTAAGAGCTTAGAGCAAGTGCTCAGGGACTTCTACGGAGGAAAAGCCAAGGAGGAAGTGAAGGAGAAGGCTAAGTAGTTTTTTCTTCCACATCGTATTCCACGCAGAACCCTTTTCCCTTGGGTTCGAAAAAGAACCCCCGTTCTGGAAGAGGGGGATTGATGGCGAAGTTCTCCATCCACCTGTAGTGAGGGAGGTACTCAACCATGGGGACAATGTTTTCAGGCTCCGCGAAGGCGAAGTGCAAGTTGTAAACGTTTGATGTGTGTGGTATAACCCACGCTCCGTAGGCCTCGGCGATGGACGCAACCTTCCTTAACGTCTCTAAACCACCGCTCCATAAGGCGTCCGGTTGAACTATGGTGACTCCAACGTCGAGGAGTCTCTTGAAGTCGTAGACGTGGTAGTGGTGTTCCCCAGCTGCCAGAGGCACTCCAGTCCTGGAGGCAAGCTCTCTATATCCCTCTAGGTCGTCGGGCAAGAGGGGCTCCTCTATCCACGCTAACTCGTACTTTTCCAACCTCCGCAACATCTTTAAGGAGAAGTTCAGATTCCACGACATCCAGGCGTCGGCCGCGAGCAACACTTCCTTTCCCACTTCCTCTCTCACTGCCCTCACTACTTCCTCGTTTCTCTCCACTCCTAGCGCATCCCAGGGCCCCGAGGGGAAGCGCATCTTCATGGCAGTGAACCCCTGTTCCAGATAGTTCCTTGCTTCTCTTTTCAATTCCTGAATAGGTTTTGGGTGGAGGTGGCTAGCGTAGGCCCTTACTTTCTCTCGAGTAGGCCCTCCTATCAAAGAAAGGCACGAGACCCCCAACTCCTTACACCTCGAGTCCCACATTAACAGTTCCAGGGCACTTATTGCGTGGAGGAATATTCCAGTTCTACCAGTGGGAAGGGTGAGTCTGTAGAGTAGGTCCAAGGCCAGGGAAGTCTGGGAGGTCCTGAGCCCTTCTATGGCCCAGGCGAGCGACAGGGCTGTTCTCCCTGCCACTTCTGAGGTCTCCACGTACCCCTTTACTCCCTCGTCTGTGGTGAGCTTGAGGAGTGACACCCTGTCAGACAAGGCCGCTCGAGCGGGAGACATAGATGGCAACTTATCGTAGTAGTCTGTGGGCTTGCTGTAAGGGTAATTAAGTTGTTCCACACCCTTGGTGGCCACCAACTCTATCTTCTTTACATACACTACTCACCTTCTCTTCGAGTCCTTTAGGGGAGAGATCCCGACATGTATGGGAGGTATCCAAATACCTGACAATTAAGTAGCTCCTGTGAAGTCGAGGGCCGCGATGTTTATGGGTCCTGGAACTCCCTTACAGCTTGGGGAGTTGGATCTCCCTTCCCCAAGAAGAGAAGAAGTGTTAATTAGAGTAAAGGGAGCAGGTGTCTGCAGGACCGACCTCAGGATATTTAAAGGACTAGAGGCTAGACCTAACATCAAATTGCCCATGGCCCTTGGTCACGAGAATGCTGGAGTAGTGGAGGAGGTGGGCGATGAAGTTGTGGGGTTGAAGAAGGGAGACAGGGTAGTGGTTTACGCTACGTGGGGGGATGGGACATGCAGGTACTGTAGGGAGGGCAAGTTCAGCCTCTGTAAGAACCAGGAAATTCCAGGGCAGACTACCAACGGGGGGTACTCCGAGTACCTCCTAGTTCCAAGTTTCAAGTGGCTTATCAAACTTGAGACCCTAGATCCGGTTAGCGCGTCACCGTTGGCCGACGCCGGAACCACCTCGATGGGCGCCGTGAGGAAGGCTGCCTCGAGGTTCAGGCCGGGTTCCTTAGTTGTAGTTTATGGAGCTGGAGGGGTAGCCCTCTACACGATTCAAATACTTAAGGCCCTTTTTTCTTCGATATACGTGATGGCGGTCTCCAGAAGCCAGGCTAGGAGGGAGGCTGCGTTGAGGCGAGGAGCTGACGTTGCTGTAAGACCAGAGGAACTCAGAAGTACCGTAAACTCGCTGTCAAAGGGAGGTATTGACGTGGCTTTCGACGTTGTAGGGGACGAGTATTCGGCTCAGCTACTCTCCTCATCCTTATCCAGTGCCGGGCTCCTCATCCTAGTTGGACTAGAGGGAAGAACCATGGTCCTACCTGTCTTCGACACAGTTGTATGGGAGCATCAAGTTATCGGCTCAAACTATGGGACGCTTAACGACCTGTCAGACGTCGTTAAACTTGCTGAGAAAGGGAAGCTCTCGATCAATGTAAGGACCTACAGCCTTGATGAGGCAAACGATGCTCTCGTGACTCTGGAATCGGGAGAGGTGGCAGACACCCGGCTAGTGATCACCCCTTAATCAAGAAATCTGAGCCCTACCTCTACGAACGATCGTCCTTGTTAGTTTGTGGATTCTCCCTCTTCGAAGGAGAAGAGATTGGTGAAGGTTAACGTATGACCAAAAATATTTAGTATTACGAATCTATCACTTCTGATCTCCGTGGTGGAGTTAAGAACTCCGCTCGAGTTCGCAGCAGTAGAGGTCAAGGTTAGGCATAAAGGATGCTGGAGCGAGCTCACCTCAGATCACAACGTAGTTATCAGAACTCTAGCAGCCAAGGTCAGGGACGGGGTAATAATTGGAATAGACGAGGTGAAGAGTAACTCCCTGAGAGACTTCAGAAATTTCATGAGAGACTTCAGGAGGAGCCCGAGGATCAAGGACGTGTTGGACGTGAAGTTGACCGACGAGAGGAGGAGGACCTTCAGGCTGTGCTTCCTAGAGGATTACGAGTCCATGATCATGGGCGTATTGAGTAAGTATACCGTGCTCAGGATCAGGGACTTGATAGTTGACGGTGTCGAGAGGATATCGTTCGTGGTCCCAGTCAACGAGGTCGAGCCAATAAGGTTTGATATGATGCGACTTGGCAAGGTACTCCAATACAGGGCGAAGGTGGTAGATCTCGACGGAGAAATATTCACTTCCTTCGATCTGTCTCCACAGGAACGCTACGCCGTTTCCGAGGCCATCAGGAGGGGTTACTACGAGCTTCCTAGGAAGATGAAATTGGAAGACCTAGCCTCTCAAATAGGACTGTCGAAACCCACCTTGGAAGAGTATCTCAGGAAGGCTGAGAGGAAACTGCTCAAGAGGGCCCTTAGCGACATCGAGTTTTACCGAGGAGGAGAGTTTGAGTGATCCTCCTATCGCCTCATCCAGACGATCTGGCCCTATCGATTGGGGGTATACTCAGTCTAGGGCTGTTAAATGGTTACTCTGCCGTCACTGTCTTCACAGAGAGTAGGTATTCGCCAGCCGCTATGATTCCTCCGAGCGAGGTGAGCGCGGCTAGGAGAGCTGAGGACCTCAGGTACTTTTCATCCTTAGGGGCGAGTGTCACCCACCTGGGCTTTCCAGACACCTCAATGAGGGGATACATATCGCTCAAGGGAGATGGGCGGTACATCGACCCAATTCTCCATAAAGTCACGTCTACGCTAAGGGAGCTGCTGAAGGGGCAAGATCTAGTAGTCGCCCCCCTAGGACTGGGGGGACACGTCGACCACGAAACTGTGAGGAGGGGAGCGGAGCTCTCTGGCGAACCACTGATTCTCTACGAGGATCTACCCTATGCGTCGGACTTCGACGACAACGAGATCCGACTGGCAGCGAGTGGCTATAAGCCGCTCCTCTTCGATGTCACTAGGGTATTTGGCAGGAAACTAGACGGACTCTCTGCGTATAGGACTCAAATAACTCGACGCGATCTGAACTCTGTAGTTAGGTACGCTAGGAGGTTGCTTCCAGGCGGCTACGGCGAGAGGTTGTGGGTCAACTATCGGAGCTGGGAGGAGATCTCCAGAAGGGCCTGGGCTTCTGCCCTCGCTACGTTCTCCCAAGAGGAATGAACCTTGAGGAACTCTATGGCCTCTGGGGACTGAACGTAGTCTCGCCTCATAGCCTCCAGGACGGCCTTAGCCATAGAGGTCAAATCGTCCTCACTTATCTTGACTACGTCTCTTAGGCTGCCGTACACTTCCCTTATCGCGGGCAGGTCGAAGGTGACAACTGGTGTTCCCACTGCTAACGATTCCAATGTAACTAAGGAGAAACTGTCGAAGTGTGAAGGGTAAAGCATAACCCTTGCTCTCGACACCACCCTGAAGAGCTCGCTCCCCCTCATAAAGCCGAGGTACTCTACGTTCAAGTCTCTAACCTCCCTCTCGAAGTCCTCCGCGTCTCTAGGATCCTCGAACTTCCCCATGACGTAGAGTCTCACGTCTCTCTCGGAGTTCACCTTCCTCCAGATCTCGGGTATATCAAACAGCCCCTTCTCTGGAATTAACCTAGTGAAGTAAACCGCGTAGTCCTCCTTACCTTCCCTCCTCCATTTAACTGCCTCTGGGTCGAACGCGTTCGCTGGTCTAGTCACAATTGTCCGAAGTCCGAGTTCCTCCAAACCAGCTACATCTATTGGAACTCTTGAAACGGAGGTGGCGAACTTTAGTTTATCCTCTCTTATCATCCTTTCCCATCCTGGCCTGGTCTCCTCAGAACACCTCTTTGCCTTGAGGAAACGCTCCTCACCTCTAGGTCCCCTGTGGGTTATCTTGAACAATTCTTCTTCCTTCTTGTAGAAGGGCTGGAGCTGAAGCTGTACTCCTAGTGGCCTCCCCTTAGACAACTTATACCCAAGCTCAAGTTCCCTCAGTGAGTTGCTGTAAACGTAGAACACGTCGGCCTCCACGTCTGGGATGAAGTCTGGATCCAACATCTCCTCCAATGGCGCAGGCAACTTGGCGTCCACCCTTTCCAGCACTTCCCTTAGTTCCCTCTCGTGGCCATCCTTGGCTAGCTCGAGGTCTCTCCTGGAGGGTATAACTACGACATC
The DNA here is from genome assembly GCF_003967175.1 of Sulfodiicoccus acidiphilus. Classification (NCBI taxonomy): domain Archaea; kingdom Thermoproteati; phylum Thermoproteota; class Thermoprotei; order Sulfolobales; family Sulfolobaceae; genus Sulfodiicoccus; species Sulfodiicoccus acidiphilus. The sequence continues at coordinate 1,259,956 of NZ_AP018553.1, forward strand.
CAAGAACTTGGTAAGTCTAGATAGGACTTCCTCGTTCCTCTTATATCCACCGGTGATCTCAGTTAAACCGAAGTCGGAAACCACCGCTACTCTCAATTTGGGTTCCTCAGTTAAGCCTTCCCCTCAGGTCGAAGAAGGACGCCTCCTCCACCTTTGCTTTCACCCACTTCCCCAACTCCACGGCTTCCCTGAGGACAACTGGAATGTAGTTTGTCGTTCTACCAATTACAGAACCTCTAGCTCCTAGTTCGGTCGTTATGACGCTGACTGAACTCCCGAGGTACTTCGAGTGTTCCCTTAGGGCCACCTCTGCGTAAACTCTGTTGGCCCTCTCCATTCTCTCCTTCTTGACAATATCTGGTATCTGCTTCATGGACGCGCTTCTGGTGTTCGGCCTGACGGAGTACTTAGCCAGGTGAACTCGTTCGAACCTAAGTTCCTCCATCAACTTCAAGGTGTTCCTGAAGGCCTCCTCGTCCTCTCCGGGGTGGCCCACTATGACGTCTGTGGCCACGCTCAGGTCAGGGACCTTTGACCTGAGCTCCTTCACCAACTGTCTGAACTGGTCTACGGTATATTTCCTGTTCATGAGTTCAAGCACACTATCGTCCCCACTCTGCACAGGAAGGTGAACGAACTTGAACACCTTCTCTCGCTTTAAAGCGTCGACCAGATCGTCAAGGATTCTCATTGCTTGTTCAGGCGTCATCATGCCTATTCTGACCATGAAGTCGCCCTCCACGGAGCTCACCTCGTTCACCACCTGGGCGAGGTTTATGGAGGGATCGAAGTCCAGTCCATAGGCCGCGGTGTCCTGACCTGTGAGCTCTATCTCCACGGCCCCCCTCCTTACTCCCTCCCTCACTGACTCTACTATCCTCCTTATTGGGTAACTCCTCAGTTTTCTCCTCGCGTTCTTAGTTATACAGAAGCTGCAGTTTCCCGCACATCCATCTTCTACTGGCACTATAGCTATTTTCCCCTCAACTATCCGAGGAAGGACAGTGGGGACGGTGGGCTCAAGTCTCACAACACGTCCTGGCGACTCTACCACCTCCACTACTTCCTCCACCGCCTGCGGGGAGAGGAGGGAAGCCGTGGGGATCGTCGTCTTCACCAACCCCGGTTCGGCAGTAGCCATGCACCCTGCCACCACTAGCTTCTTGCCGTACCTGTAGAGGGATTTCATTCTCTCTATCATTCTTTCCTCAGTATCCATTCTCACTGTGCATGTGTTCAGGATGAGTACGTCAGCCTGCTCTGGCGTCTCCACAACCTCGTGTCCTCTATCCTTCAACAGGGTCTCCATAATGAGCGAGTCTCCCCTATTCAAGGCACAACCGTAGGTCTCAAGGTATACCCTCAACGTTGCCCGAGGGAATTTGACAGCTAGGCCTTTTTACTCTTCCCCTCGAGGAACCACTTAAGCTTATTTAATAGGTTTGAAGGGTAATAAGAAGATAAAATTGCACAGATACTTCCTCGTCCTCCTCATCTTTGTAGTTTTATCCACATACGCCATGCCAACAATACGGCACGGCTTAGAGGCTCAAATCCCGTCAGTGGGGAGGGGGCCGATCCGTCTTATTCCTTCTCACTTCCTCCTTCCTATTACGAGTACTTCTGGATCACTCTCCTCTCTGGGCAGAACTTGACGTTTTCGGTCACGTCTAACGCGACCATCGACGTACTCGTCATGACTAGCTCACAATTTCATTCCTTCAGTAACGGGATAGCTGCTGGAGTAGTCTTCTCTTCCCTTGGCACTCACCTCGACGGCGACGTAGGTCCATTTTCAGGCGGCCTGTATTACATAATCATCGACAACAACGTCTCTGGTCAGACGGCGGAAGTTGACCTAGAATATGGAGGCCTACCAGTAGATCCTTTTCTATATCACTCTAAGCTTCCAGCCCCGATAGGTATAGCCGACTACGGAATCCTGAACACCTCGAGGGGACTGATCCCTTATGTAGTTAAGTACAGTGAGGCAGTCGGCCACTTCACTGTCCGATCCATCGGAGCCTACAATGCCACCCCTCCCTCAGGTGTGAGCCCCTATCAGGCTAGTCTTCAGATGAATGTAGTTCTCCAGGTCAACACCCAACATGGAAGTTTCCAGTATTGGCTTCAGGACGTCGTCGACTTTTACACCAACAACGACACTTACAACGTCATAGATAACGTGTGGAACTCCTCCTCTTATCCCTCGCTTTTAACCAATTCAAGCGTCAAGGGAGGAGGTGCAGTTTACATCTACAACAATCAATCCTACTATGCCTTCGGTACGCAGAACTACCACTATTCGATGCCGTTCTCTGGCTCCCTACTGATAAGGGAACAGCAGACGAACTCTGGAGTTCTCGTCTCTTTCGGGTTCTACAATGGTTCGCTCAGCTGGTTCGACAACGTCACCATTATTCAGCCTGGAGTCTCTTCGTCCTATATGCTGGTCGATGGGTATAACTTCACTGGATCTAAAAACTACTACGATGCGGAGTTGGTCTTCGGGGGAGGAGGAAATGGTGAGATAACAGACTTCACGTCGATGAACTCGACCCTAGGAATGGAGTACGTTTTGACCAACGGAACCTACGCTGCTCCGCGGGAGCTTTATGGGTTCGGGAGTGACACTGCGGAAGCCGCAGACGACCTGACTACCTACCTCAGAGACGGAGTTCCCTCAGTTTCACTAGGAGTCGAGAACCTCTACTCCCCACTCTTCTACGTCCCTTCACCCCTCAACATCAGACTCAACCTCACGTATCAGAGGTTAGATGCGGGGCAACCTATCAACGCGACGTTGAGCGGTACAATGCATGGAGGACTCTTACCTTACACGTTCTATCTCTACCTCAATGGTACTCCCGTGCTTAACTTCACCTCTTTCGGTACTCAAGTAATCCGCTACCTTGAACTGGGTTCCCTAATACAAGGAGTGTATCGCCTAACTGTAGTAGTAGAAGCGGCTAATGGCCAGAACTCGACGTTCTCGTACCTGATCACAGTCGAACCAGACCCTCAACTTTCCCTGACGGCGAAGGCGAGTAAACTAGATGCTGGGCAGGCACTCTCGCTCAGCCTGTCGGCCTCAGGTGGAACTTCACCCTACCAGCTGACGCTCTACGTAAATGGGAAACCTTACGGACAGGTTCAACTGGGTACTTTCGCCGTGACTTTTCAAGGGTCAGGAACGTACGAGGTGTGGGCGGTACTGAGGGACGCCGCCGGCTTCCTAACGAATTCGACAGTCCTCACTGTTACAGTGGACCCAGATCCAACATTGACCTTAGTTGCCTCTAGGACGACCACCGACTACGGACTTCCATTGCCTCTCCGAGCAGATGTAACAGGAGGAACACCCCCTTACCAGTATAGGTGGGATGTAGACGGCAAATACGTTTCCTCCTCCAATGTCCTGAACTTCACCGCTCCAGTGGGAAACTACACAATTACCTTGTTCGTCACTGACCAATCTAACTACACGATCTCCTATACATTAAACGTCACTGTTAACCCGGATCCCGTGCTCCGACTCGTCTACTCAACAGGTTCTGCCGGCCTCCTATATACAGGTAACTTAGTCAACTTGACCGCGTCAATAAGCGGCGGCACTCCTCCTTACGTTTACATGTGGACTGTCGACGGTGCAGTTGCGGCCAACACGACCTCGCCGTCCTACGTTTTCCACCTTAAGGGTCCTGGTTCCTACAGCCTTGGGGTCTCGGTAAGGGACGCTGCAACTTATGTTACAACCAAGTCCATCTCGTCTACTGTGGGTTACAATCTGGCTACCCTAGGAATAGGTGCTGTAGTCGTTATAGCTCTAGCAGTGGGGATCGGAGTAGCCTTTAGGAGGCGCTAGTTCTCTTACCGGTGGAGTTCTATATGAGCCGAAAACTTAGTTAGCTGAGATGAAAATGTCCTCGTAAGTTCATAGGATTCGATAAAAGTGTTTACCCGCGGCTCAAAGTTGTCACTTTCAATTCCTTCTAGATACGCCACGGACACCTCTCTTAAGGGATCATACAAAGTCACCCCAAATCGTCGGGGCCGACGGAGGAGAACACCACTACCCTCCACCTTCATCGCTCCCAAGACCTCGTAAGCAGAGCCCATCGTGGGTTGTGAGATATAGGAGATGAGGCAAATATCATATAAACATAACTCACGTCGATACAATATTTAGAGATTAAGAGATTAAAAGTTACGTAAAAGTATTATAGTCTCATAAACGCAAGCTGGCCAGCTTAAAGCGCCTTAATTGCCTCATCAAGGGCCAATGAGTTTCCAGGCCGACCAACTTCCATACTTCAAAGTGTCCGAGGCATCCTAGCCTTGGAATTCCGCCTCGGGCTAACTTCTGACGAGTTGGGTCGTGTAGCGAGAGTTTCTCTTCGCTAGGACAACGTAATTCTTACACTATAGGCCGGACAAAAAGGGCTCACAGGAGGGATCGTCATAGCTCGTTTCCAACATTTTTATTCTACTTCGTTTAAGACTGCAATCATGGACAAGTCCTACCAACAACTGCTCGATAGGCTCTACGCTAAGCTCCCCCAGAAGGAACCTAGCTCTGCCTACCAAGAGCTACCAAAGCTGAACATAATGAGTGCCGGGAACCTCACCGTAATAAGGAACTTCGAGGAGTACTGCGACAGGATAAGAAGGGATCCCAAGTTGGTTACCAAGTACCTCTTGAAGGAGCTGGCTGCCCCAGGCATGCTTCAGGACAATGGACAACTTAGCATCCAGGGTAAGTTCTCGTCTACCGTTATAAACACCCTAATGGATAGATTCGTTAAAGTGTACGTCCAATGTCCCACATGTAAGAGCCTTGACACGGTGTTGAAGCTGGACAAGAGGGTGTGGACCATGTCTTGCCTTGCCTGCGGTGCAGTGACTACTATTAAGCCACTGTGATGAGTCTTGGACGTGATAGTGAAAGTCCTACATAAGGAGGACAACGTATTCGTCAATGTCTGTGAAACCGAACTATTGGGAAAGAAGTTCAGGGAAAACGGGCTCCTTCTCGACGTAAACCTAGAGTTCTACGAGGGAGATCCCATGGAGCTAGACGCCGCCTTATCCATGGTCAATCAAGCCACCGTGATGTCCCTCGTCGGGAACAGACTCGTCGATGAGGCTATTAAGAGAGGCATAGTCCATAAGAACTCCACCTTGAAGGTCGCTGGAGTCGCCTTCGCCCAAGTCTACAACCTGTGAGCGAGATGACTAGGTTCTGTGTGTCCTGTGGTAGGGAGGGCGTACAATTAGTTGGCTCCCTATGTCCCTCGTGCTACGTGGAGAGGACGGAGTTAATCAAGTTCCCCGACGAGGTGGAGGTGAGGCGATGCAGGTTCTGTGGGTCCTCTTGGTTCGACAGGAAGTGGGTCAAGTTGCCTGAGCAGGAGGTGCTAGCCGCGACCATAAGTCAGACCTCATTAATCGATCACAACATCTCCTCCCTCAAGATAGAGGCCTCTCAGATTCGCTTTGATCCTAAGGAAGGTAAGGTCGTAGAAGTCACAGCGTCTGGTCATGTCCATGGCGCAGGATTTAGGCTCAACAGGAGTGTCAGACTCACCGAGAGAAACGTAACTTGCGACTCCTGTCTGAAGAAGAGGGGAAAGAAGTATGAAGTCGTGGTGCAGCTGAGAGGTAAAGAAGGCAAGCTCGACGAGGGAGTGAAGAGGCTGTTCGAGGAAAGCTTAGACAAGGAGGCTTTGGATAACCTCTGCGACGTGGTATCCTTGAGGGAAGGCGTCGACTACTACTTCATAAGCAAGTCCGTAGGTAAAAGAGTGGTTAGTAGGTTTTCCCAGGTGACTAGGGTTTGGGTGACAGAGAGCCACGAGGGGGAGAGAGTCAGGGACGGAAGGAGGGAGAGCAAGCTCATACTCGCGGTGAGAGCGTAGTAGTGGGGGTAGATGAGGCGGGAAGAGGATGTTTATTGGGCCCCATGGTGGTGGCGGGGATCGCCCTATCTGAAAGGTCGCTCCAAACCTTGAGAGAGGCGGGAGTGAAAGACAGCAAGAGATTGACTAGAAGGTCTCGGGAGAAGCTCTTTCTTCTAATATTGGAAGAGTCCTTAGGAGTGTCGGTAGTACGGGTCTGGCCCGAGGAGATAGACTCCTTCAATCTGAATCAGTTAACCTACGACGCCGTACTAAAGGTAATAAGAGCCCTCTCTTACCTAAGGCCGGGGTTGGTCACCGTGGATAGGGTAGGGAGGGAAGAGGTGGTGGTCAAGGAAGTCCGTTCCATAGGCTCCACCCCTCGTGTCGAGTTCGGTGCCGACACCCACTACGTTGAAGCTGGCGCCGCCAGCGTAGTAGCCAAGGTTATCAGGGACTTGGAGATCGAAAAGATAAGGACCCAGTATGGGGACGTGGGTAGTGGTTACCCGTCAGACCCAAAGACTAGGAAGTGGGTGGCCTCAATAAGGGGAAGCGAGCCTCCGAGTTTCCTGAGGAGAAGTTGGAGGACTCTGCAGGCAATAGCACCTGAACTCTACGTGGGGAAGAGTATTGGTCACTAACTTACCTGCAGAGGCTAAGGCGAAATGGTTAAGGGTGATGGATGCTAAGACTCCAGAGGAGAAGCTGCAGGCACTTCAGGACTTCCTGAGCTACGTCCCCAAACACAAAGGAACGGAGAACTTGGTAATGTGGGCCAGGAGGAGGATGGCGGAACTCAGGGAACAGACGGAGAAGGAGAAACGAAAAGGCTCTGGAAGAGGACTTCAGTTGTTCGTTGAGAAGGACGGTGCGGGACAGGTCCTCCTCTTAGGTAACTATCAGTTGAGGTGCAACGTAATGAGGTCTATAACCAACGTTAAGCAGGACCCGGTGGAATTGCCGGTAGTGGGAATGACTTACTATGAGGACGTAAGGATACAGGTGGTTAATCCGCCCTTCTTCACGACGGAGTCCAGGTGGGCCACTAGAATCGTTGGAATGGCCAGGAACGCTGACGTACTCGTCCTAACAGTGGAAAACAGCGGGGAGCTCTCGAAGCTCAAGGATTTCTTGAGCGATAACGGCATGACCCTAGGCAGGCCGCGCGGCAGGGTGGTGGTGGAGAGAATGAGGACAGGCTCTGGAGTGAGAGTAGTTAACATGGGTAAGCTAGTTGGCACCACGGAAGAAGAAGTTAAGAGGTACGTCGAGGGTTTCGGGTTCAGGTCCGCTATTGTGAAGATAACGGGGGAAGTCGCCATGGATGATGTCGAGAGGGCAATATTCGAGAGCGGTTCGACTAAACCTTTCGTGGTGGTCTCCCACGACGTCCCGGGCTCCCTAAAGCCATGGGAGAGAGACCAGTTAAAGCTGGCCCTCTTCAGGGAACTGGACGTCATCAGGGTCTACACTAAGGAACCTTTCGAACCTCCCACCAAGGACCCCCTTGTTCTTAAGAGAGGTTCCACAGTGGCCGAGGTGGCCAAGAAGCTTCATAGTTCCCTCTATGAGGGACTTACCTATGCTAGAGTCTGGGGTAAGTCGGTGAAGCATCAGGGTCAGAGGGTGGGGCCAGACTGGGTTCTTGAGGACGGAGACATCGTGGAGCTTCACACCAGGTAGCAGAGGCTTAGTTAGAAAGGGAGACCATTTTGAAAAAGGTTTATAATCGTGCCCTGAGAGGCCCGATCAGGTGATGATGTTGAACGCTGCAGTGGTAAAGATAAAGCTCTCGATGATATTGGCCTCAATAGGAATAGTTCTCCTCGGTCTTGCCTTAGGGCTGGCCGTTACAACTTACCTGTTCGGTTACACGTTCGGGACCGGCCTCATAATCGGTATACTAGGCTTCATATTCGTGCTCAACATACTGCAGTGGCTCCTAGGTCCCTACTTCATTAATATGGCTTACAGGGCCAAGGAGGTGAAGCCAGACGATCCGACGTATGGTTGGCTCCTGTGGGACGTCAGTGAGGTCGCGAGGAATAACGGTCTACCCGCTCCTAAGGTTTACATAGCTAACGTACCTTTCCCCAACGCTTTCGCCTACGGTAGTCCGTTGGCAGGAAAAAGGGTGGCCATAACTGCTCCAACCCTCAGGATCCTCAACAGGGACGAGTTGAAAGCCGTGCTAGGACACGAACTTGGACACTTGAGACACAGGGACGTGGAGTTGCTGATGGCAGTAGGGCTCATACCAGCCCTAGTGTACTGGCTCGGTTACAGCCTATTCTGGGGCGGAATGTTCGGTGAGGGAGGCAGGGGCAACAACTCTGGCCTGCTCTTCCTGATAGGCATAGCACTAATAGCGGTGAGCTTCCTCTTCCAACTATTCATGCTTTTCCTCAACAGAATGAGGGAGGCTTACGCTGACATAAACGCTGCACAGACCGTTCCAGGAGGTGCGAGCAACCTCCAAACCGCGCTAGCTAAGATAGTTGCCTCAGTAGATCCTTCAGTTGCCCAGAGGTACAAGTCTAACACTACCATGAAGATGTTGTTCTTCGCCCCCATAGACGTGAAGGAGGTTCCGGAAGACGACGTAAGGGCGATAGTTGAGGGTTGGAAACACGAAAAAGTGTCTTGGCACGCCGACCTTTTCAGCGATCACCCCCACCCCGCCAAGAGGATTCAGCTATTGGAGAAAATGAAGGGCAGCTACTACTATTGAATCACATTGAGGGAACCGAAAAGTAAGTCCCTCTCCGTCACGATCCCTTCGGGCTTTTTCTCTCCCTTTCCCACAATCAGGGAGCCTATCCTTCTCTCTACCATGATTGACGCAGCATCCCTTAGGTGAGTTTCTCGCATACACCAAATTACTGACTTAGAACCCACCTCTATTGCCTTCTCTCCTCCTTTCTTTAACCCCTTAACCAGGTCCGCGGCAGTTACTATCCCCTTTACCTCTTCGCCCTCAAGTAGGGGTAGTCTCCTGACCTTTCTATTTGCCATCAACTTCGCTATGTCCCTGATTGGAGTGTCGGGAGAAGTTGTGACTAGAGATGAAGTCATCACTGAGTCCACAATCCCCGTGCTTTGAGATCTACTTACCACCTTGAGGATCTCCCTCTCGCTTAACAATCCAACCAGTTTTCCGTTCTCGACAACAGGTAATCCCCCAAACCCACCCCAGAGCATTTTCCTCACTGCAATTTCTAATTCGTCTCGAGGAGCCACTGTAGTTACCCCTTGCTTGGCCACGCTGGAGACGCTCAGCTTAAGCATATCCTTTCCTAGAGTTGCAAATAGCTCAACAATGTCCCTAGTTGACAGGATCCCCCTAACTTCTTCTCCTTCTAGAATCACCACCCTTCCCGCATCTATATTCGACATCACCTGGACTGCCTCCTCGAGCGTGGAGTCTAAGGAGAGGGTGATTAATGAAGTCCTCATTACTTCCTCTACTTTCACAAGTGTTACTGTGGTTCTGTCCCTAATTATCATTAATGTTGCTGAACACTTAGGGGTTCCTCAACTAACACCTAGGTAAGTCTTCAGGATCCTCACTTCTTCTACTCCGAGGTGGAACCTATAGATCTTCTCTGATTTCATTGAGACGTCGACGAACCTCACCAGTAACTCCGTTTTCTCTATGAGAGTGCTTGCGAATTGTTTAGTCACCTGAAACTCCACGTAAAGGGGATCCTTGGGATCATCTAGTATTATCAGTCTAGCAATAACTTTCCCCTTTTCTCTATCTATCTCCAGCTCCCCAGGGACGTCCGTCCTCCTGGGCGAGTCTGTGCCGTAACATAGAACGTAAGAGCTTTCACAGACGTTACACTTACCTGGGATAACGCACGGGGGGTTATCGTCGTTCAAATCAACTGATATAGGCCTTTCCTTATAATATTCACATGCCTGCTGTAGTGGGAAGGAAAGTTGTAGCGTCGCAATCCCCCCTAGCCACATACGTAGGCGCTAGAGTGCTCAGCGAAGGGGGTAACGCATTCGACGCCGCCTTAGCTGTTAGTGCAGTGCTCTCCGTCGTTCTTCCTCAAACCAGTGGACTGGGGGGAGACGCTTTCCTGTTAGCCAAGACGCCGGAGGGGACAGTTGCCTACAACGCCTCAGGTTGGGCCCCATCAAGGGTACCGGAGAGAGTGGAAGAACTTCGGGGACCGCTTACTGTGACAGTTCCAGGCCTCGTTGATCTCTGGGACTTCCTCTACAGGAAGTACATCACCCTCCCCCTAGATAGACTTCTAGCGCCGGCCATATCGTTGGCCACCGAAGGGTTCGAGGTAGGGAGGAGCCTGAGCAGAGCGATCTCGTCGGGAAAGGACTTTCACGAGAGCTGGAAGAAAACGTTTTGGGGGAGAGGCTACGGTGATACTCTGCGTCTACCTGAGATGGGAGAGGTGATGAAGAGAATAGCTAGGGATCCGCGGGAGTTCTACGAAGGTAAGGTAGCAGAGGAGATGGTAAATGGAATGATCGCTCTAGGCGTAGGGGTGGAACCAGAAGACTTCAGAAGGTTCAGAGGAGAGCAAGTACGTCCTATCAGGTCGTCCTACGGATCTTTCACGCTCTACGAACTCCCCCTAACTCACAGGGAGTAACTACCTTGGAAGCGCTGAAGTTAGTGGAGTTGACAAACGTGAACAGGATGTCCTTTAACGAACCAGAGAGGGTGAGACAGCACGTCAGACTCTTCTCCCTCGCATACAGGGATAGGGACTCCCATGTGGCGGATCCTAGGTTTCACGACTTCGACGTCAACTACCTACTCAGCTCGGGACACCTCGCGTCTCTACTCTCAAGCCAGGGGATCTCCGACGTTAAAGCCGCTGGGGACACCACCTTCTTTACCCTCACTGACGGAGAGAACCACGTAGGTTTCATACAGAGTCTTTTTCACCCCTTCGGCTCGGGAATGGTTGTAAAGCAGATACCACTCCAAAACAGGGGCGCGGGCTTTACTGAGGGTCACAACAGTCCCAAACCGAGAAAGAGGCCTCTCCACACACTCTCCATACTAATGGCAGAGTCCGAAGCGGAGCTCTTAGTGATAGGTTGTGCAGCTGGTCACCTGAGGCCTCAAATTCACTCCCAAGTGTTGGAGTATTATGTGGATTACAAGATGGACATAGATGAGGCAGTTTACGCTCCTAGGTTCGTCATTGAAGAAGGAGAGGTGAAGGTTGAGAGGAGACTCAATCTCCCCTTCAAGCAAATACAGGAATTTTCGCCGGAAGTAGGGGTGGTTCAAGCCCTTAAGGTAAGGGGTAAAGCGTCAACTGCGGTGGCGGACCCTAGGAGTGAAGGTGTCGCTCTAAGGGCTTGAGGCAACCAGCCTCCTGGGAGGCTATTAGGACAGCCCCCAAAACACCTTCCCTCTCAGCCCTCTCCGTTTTAACCCCTCTCTTGGAAGTCCAGTCGGAGAAGAGCTTGAAGTAGAGCTGTGACTCGAATACACCACCTATCACATACACCTTCTCCACTCCCACCTTCTTAGCCACGTTTACCGACTGGGCAGCAAGCTCTCGCGCCGCCGTTCTCATGATCTTTAGGGCCAGTTTATCTCCTACCTTAGCGGCTTTCTCAACCACTTCAGCCACCCCAGCGATCTCTGATACCCTGTGCCCGTTGTAGTAAGCCCATTCCACCAAGTCATCCAAAGTCTTCACCCCTATTTTCTCCTTCACCATCGTTGTCATTTGACTCCTCTTGGAGACCCCCTGCATTGTCCTAGTCAGTGCCCTAAGGGCTTCTCTTCCTATCCAATACGCAGATCCCTCGTCTCCCAACAGCCACCCCATATTCGCAGCTCTCCGTTTTCTCGTACCATCGTACCCAACTACCGCGCTCCCTGTTCCAGCTATAGTGATCACGCCAGGCTTACCCCAGGTCTGGGCGTAAAGTGTGACGAAGCCGTCATGTTCTACTCGCACATGTCTCCCTAACCTATCAGCCAACGGCTTCACCAGCTCCACGTCCCTTTTAGTGTCCAAGCCTGCCATCCCAAGGCAAACGTAGTCCGGCTGGTTGACTCCAGTTTGAGCCACCGCCTTTCTCACGTTCTCCATTGCCACCTCTAATCCAACGTTGTGGAAGTTTCCAGGTCCTGCTCTCCCCCTGCCCAGCTCCTCACCATCGCACGTATAAGCCAGGGCTCGAGTGTGAGTTCCCCCAGCGTCTACTCCTACTAGAATCATGAACTACTTATACATCGCCGAGTTTTATAACCTTAGCATAACTACTCTACCTATGAAAATTGTAGTCCTTGGGGCCGATGGGTACTTAGGGTGGCCGCTGTCCCTCAGATTACTCAGGAGGGGGCATCGGGTTGTCGGTGTGGACAACTTGGCTACGCGGAGGGCAGTAGAGGAGGTCGGCTCAGATTCGGCCCTACCCATATCCTCACCGCAGGAGAGGGAAAGGGCAGCCAAAGAACTCGGAGACTTCAAGTTCGTCTTCGGTGACGTTACAGACTACCAGTTCGTGAAGGAGCTTATATCGAGCGAGAAACCCGACGCTGTAGTACACTTCGCTGAACAGAGGTCCGCTCCGTATTCGATGAAGGATGTAGAGCACGCGGTCTACACTATGCACAACAACTTGGAGGGCACGCTAAACCTGATATACGCCGTGAAGGAGGCCAAACCCGACGTCCACGTTGTTAAGATGGGAACAATGGGGGAATATGGCACTCCCAACTTCGATATACCGGAGTCGGCTTTCGTGGAAGTGGAGATTAAAGGAAGGAGGGACAGGATACCCACTCCTAAGTTTGCCGGTTCCTGGTATCACTGGACCAAGGTCTACGATACTTACAACATGCTCTTCGCCAACAAGATATGGGGATTGACCTTCACCGACATCATGCAAGGACCAGTTTACGGAACTAGGACGGAGGAGATAGTCAGCGAACGGTTCTTCACGAGGTTCGATTTCGACGAGGTGTGGGGTACGGTCGTAAATAGATACTGTGTTGAAGCAGTGCTCGGCCTTCCTCTCACCCCTTACGGGAAAGGAGGTCAGACTAGGGGTTTCCTGTCGTTAGAGGACAGCGTAGAGGCCTTGAGGATACTGATAGAGAACCCCCTGAGATGGGATCCTACCGGCACGTCAACCAGTTCGTAGAACTCAGGAGCGTCAGGGAGATAGCTTCTTTCGTTCAGGACGCTGGAAAGGAACTCGGCTTGGACGTGAAGGTACAACATGTTCCGAACCCCAGGGTGGAGGCAGAAGAACACTACTACAACCCAGAGTTGAAGGTCCTCCCCAATCTAGGTTTCAGGCCTAGGAAGAGCATGAGGGAAGAGGTGAAGGTGATGTTAAAGGACTTACTTCCCTTCAAAGAAAGGATCTCTAGGTTCTCTTCAGTCATTATGCCAAGGACGAGGTGGAAGTAATTCTTGGAAAGAGTGGTTGAGCGCTCTGATGTAACTGTCTGGATCCCCCACGTTAAGCCACACTTCCTTATCTAGCATTAATGCTAGCACCTCCCCTCCATCCTTCAGTACTCCCGATATGCCGTAGGTGAGCTCCAGTTCTCCATCAGCTGGGTTGGTTTTCTTCAATGCTCTGAGGACGGAGGGTTTGAAGACGTAGACCGCTGACACCGCCAGGTCGGACTTAGGGACAGGCGGTTTCTCTTGGGCGTCCAGAACCCTAAGAAGTCTAGTACCCATGAATTCTCCCTCCTCTCTTGCCTCAACTATCCCATATCTCTTGGGGTTAGAAACTCTCCTCACCAGTAGCACAGCGTCGGGTTCCCTCTCTTCAAAGAGAGAAGTAGCCCTCTCATAGCCCCCGAAAGGACTCCATCGTCGGCATGAACGAAGAAAGGGTCCTCTCCCACAAACTTCTCTGCCTTTAGTACAGCGTCTCCAAACCCCTTAGGTTCCTTCTGGAACTCGAAGGTGGCTCCCAACCCCAACTCGAAGAGGTAATCCATGAGCAATCTACCGTTCCTCCCCACCACTAGGCAGAAGTTACTCACCCCCACTCGGGCCAGGGAACCCAATATTAGGTCGATCACAGGTACGGTCACTTTCCTATCCTCCTCATCGACGAATAGGGGAAGTAAGCCCTTCGGTAGCACTGACGTTATGTGCTTCATCCTGGTCCCTTTACCCGCAGCCGTTATCACAGCTTTCCTGATCTTCATCGTGGCGGTTTGGCATCTAACACAAATAACTTTGTTTGTGACGACACCACGTCCCTTACAAAGATGTCGCGAATCGGTCTAAAACATGGCCTAATAAATGGTACTATACGATGTCAGTTAGCCTAGTGCAGTCAATATCTCCGTGAGTGGTTGTATTGTCTTAGTTCATCGAATCCCACACTTTATAAACCGATTCTCGACTTCGTCTTATGTCAGGTGTAGAAATAAGGACCTCCCGTCTATTCTCTAGAGGGAGAGCATTCATAGTGGCCTTAGATCACGGCCTAGTCATGGGACCCCTGAGGGGAATAGAACGGGCCGCGGAAGTTGTGTCCAAGGTCTCGAAGGGTCCAGATGCCCTTCAAATGACCCCAGCCCTGGCTCAACTAGTTAAGGAGAACTTCGCGTCCAGGGGCGGCCCACTCTTTATCGCTAGGCTAGATACGACCAATGTTTGGAGGGAGGTAGGGGGCAGGTCCACAGGGTACTACTCCATGTCTTACACCGTAAAGGAGGCTGTGAGGGCCGGGGCCGACGCAGTCATATGCTACCTTCTCGTTGGATTGGGAAACGGTAACACGGAGGCCCTTAATTTGGAGAAAGTCTCGGAGGCGAGGAGGGAGGCGAACGACTACGGAGTTCCGTTCATTGTGGAGCCCCTTGCCGTTAAGGAAGGAGAATACGAATCGTTAAGGGAGCCAACAGTGCTCAAGTACCTCGGACGTTTCGGCTCTGAGCTAGGAGCTGACGTATTGAAGCTTGACTTCGGGGGAGACTCGAAACAGTTTAGAGAAGTCGTCGACGCCTCCTTCTCTCCCATAGTAATAAGGGGAGGGCCTAAAACGAAGACCGATCTCGAGTTCCTCCAAATGCTCGCCGACGCTCTCGCTGCAGGGGCTAAGGGCGTCACGGTGGGCAGAAACATCTGGCAGTCCAGTGACCCAGTTGTCTTCACGGAAATAGTTAGTAAGGTCGTTCACGAAGGTGCAGATCCGAGGAACCTCGTAAACTCTTGAGTTTACCTTCTCCTGCTTTTTCTCTTGAGTCCCGTGGTCACCTGTCTTCTCATCACCATGTACTCACGGGTCCTCGTTACTGCCTCTCCGGGTTCCCCTACGCCCTTAAGCATCTCCGCTAAACCGTTCTCCCCTATGTAAGTTAGCCACTGCACTAGGTGCCCTTCCTTCAGGTGCCAACTTACACAGTTTGGATCCTCTTTCGACAATCTCTCCAACTCCGTCAGGAGAGAGTTCACGTCTCCTGCCTTACCCACAACTCTCCCATAGCTGGTGAAATAGAACGGTTCCATGTCTTTTAGTTTGCAGAGGTGATCGCATTTAAGGAGAATGGCTCTAGGGCACAGCTCTGGCTCTATTTCCTGAGGAGAGGTAGAGCCTGAGGATTTGGTCCCTAGTGCCCCCATCTACAGACAGCTCTTCGACCTCCGCCCCACTCATCGACTCGTCCACCTCGTTGAGGTGGTTGTACCCCACCAAACCAGAGTGGGATATACCTATGAGTTTTGGCCTCATGGATTTGGTCCTTTCTACCACCTCCATAAACTTCCGCCTGTCACTCCAAGCTATCTTAAATGACCTCCCGTTTATTCTCCCTCCCAAGGAGTCTCCAGCAAAGAGAATGTCGTCCAGTATAAACGAGATGTGTGCATTAGAATGTCCAGGTGTATAACTCACCTTTCCCTTTCTATCTCCTAAATCGATTTCCTCGCCATCACCGACTTCCCTGATCGTGGTCTTGATCGGTTCAACTTTTCCGAAAACAGTAACCAGTTCTCCCATCATATTTTCCGCCTCCTTGTTTACTTTCTCAGGCGAGGTGATCTTTCCACCCTCTCCTTCAGGTACCAACACAACGACATTGGGAAACCTTTCCACCACTTCCTTCAGGAGGCCTATGTGGTCTATGTGAAGGTGAGTGAGAAACACGTAGTCCAACCTATCTAGGAAGCCTAGGTCCGCTACAGAGTTCGAGGGCCCAGGGTCGATCATCATAGCCTTCTCATAGCACAGAAGGTAAAGTGAGTGGAACTCAGGGAACTCGGGCGGACCAGCTTTCACTTCACGCAGTCCTTGACAAGGCAAGGGATTCACTCCTTTGTGGGAAGGCCACCTTTGGTCAACCGAGATACATCGAGTACCTTGTTGATCTCCTGTTCACTCATGCCCATGTCCCTTAAGGCCTCTCTAATCGACATTCCTTTCGCTATTCTCTTGCCTAAGGCGGATGCCCTATCGTAACCGATGAGTGGGGAAACCACTGTTATTAGAGAGGCTGAGGACTCGGCGTACCTGAGAGCTTTCTCTCGATTAGGTACGATCTTGTCAAGCACCAGGGAGCTAAACTTCCTTAGCGCCTCCGAGAGGAGCGAGGCCTGACTAACTACGTTGTAACCCATTAGTGGCACTCCCATGCTCAGTTCGAACTCCCCCAGCATCCCTACGAACTGGTTAGCGTGATCCAGACCAATCACCTGAGCGCACACCAGTAAGGTGGACTCGACCGTTACTGGATTGGTCTTGCCAGGCATTATACTACTGCCCGCCACCTCCTCTTGGCTTGGTATGTCTATTTCGTTCAGGCCAGTGTATGGACCTGAGAACATTAGCCTTACGTCCTGACCTATTCTGTACAAGTCCAAGGAGATCCCCCTCATGACGGCACTCAGGTTAACCATGTCAGTAAGTAGTCTCATTGCCCTGAAACTGTTCCCTTTCTTAAGGGGGTACCCAGTGAGTTTGGCAAGTCTGGACACTACTTCGTCTCCGAAGTTCGGGGGAGTATTGAGGCCGGTGCCAACTGCGGTTCCCCCAATCGGGAGCTCTGCCACATACTCCAGTGAGCTCTCCAAGGCTCTCCTTTGATGGGATAGAGCGTCCTCGTACGCTCCGAACTCTTGGCCCATAGTGACAGGAAGAGCGTCTCTGAGGTGCGTCCTCCCCGACTTCACTATACTGGAAGTCCTCTCAGCCAGCGACCTAAGGGAGCCTATTGCCTGATCTAAGGCTGGAAGTAGGGATTCCCTCACTTCAGCGTAAGCGGCAACCCTTATGGCAGTGGGTACTGTATCGTTGGACGACTGCCCCATATTGACGTGGTCGTTGGGGTGAACCTTGACTCCAGCTAACTGACTGGCCCTTGCGGCAATTACCTCGTTGATGTTCATGTTAAGGCCAGTTCCCGATCCAGTCTGGAATACGTCTAGAACCACTTCTTCGTCATGCTTACCTTGCATCACTTCATTAGCTGCATCCATTATTGCCATTCCTAGCTTGGAGTCCAGCAGTCCTATGGACGTGTTGAAGTCTGCGGCAGCGTACTTGACTGCCCCCATAGCCCATATGAGTCTTCTAGGGAACCTAGTTCCCGTGTTCATGAAGAGTTTCTTGGCTGCCTCAACGTACGACATGATCAGAAATTCGAAGAGAAGGTTATAGGGATTGGGGTCTCTGATTCGTCCCTAATCTTATGAAAAGATACCTATAGGAGGAAATTGCTGCTGGCTTCCTTTCCGCTCATGGAGGAGGCGAAGCTTTCGATCTTTGTAACCCTCGCCCTTGAGGGGTTGAGCGGGGTCAATTAGGTCTTCCCCAACTTCCCTAGCCTTTTCTACTTATGTTCATGTATCCATAATCCAAGCGGAGGACTTAGGGCAGTTAGTAGTATTCTGAACGTCATCCCCATATTCTTTCCCCGTTATAGTAGAAACAATCTTGTCCTGGAGTAAGTTGAGACTCATTCACCCAAGCTGCCCACTCCACCTCATCACCAGTCCTGAAAGGAAGCTCCTTCTCAGCATAGGAAAGGAACACCCTCACCCTAATTTGTTTTGAGTGAGGAGAAAATATCCCCAAGGAACCTATTATCGTCGGTCTTATGCCTACTTCTTCTTCTGCTTCCCTCACTGCGGCCTCCATAGCAGTCTCACCCTCCTTCCTGTGTCCACCAGGGAGGGCCATCTGACCGGACCAAGGATCGCCCTTCCACGCCCTTCTCTTAATTATTAAGAAGCTGTGATCCGTAAAAAGCAGTACTACTGCGGCCTCACTTATCACATCGTCTTCGATCGGCCTACTCAAGAGGTAGGGAAGGTTCATATCTTTCACAAAATTACTTGAGTGACTTCACCACCTTCTCCACTTCAGTGTAGTTGGGTTCTACACCAGGATTGTCCGACACCCAAGCATATCTAATTACACCATCCTTGTCAATCACGAAAACTGACCTCTTAGCGACTGTCCATCCAGGTAAGTTAAGGAAGTTCTCGTTTACGATACCGAACTTAGATATGGCCTCCCTAGTAGTGTCACTTGCCACCACGTAGTTCAATTTGTTCTCCTCCTTAAACTTTTTGTTAGAAGGTGGTGTATCTGTGCTTACCCCTATGACCACCGCGTCGACCTCGTTGAACTTGGCCATATTGTCCCTGAATGTACACATCTCCTTAGTACAAACAGAAGTGAATGCGCCAGGGTAGAATGCCAATACGATCACCTTTCCCCTGAAATCGCTTAGCTTGATTGTCTTGAAGTCTGTCGTGACTAGCTGAACGTCTGGTGCCTTATCTCCTACTTTAACCATGACTCATCAGACGTCATACTGTAGTAGGCCGTTTTAAGTTTTAGTAGAGCACGATCTAGTTCGGGATCGATCCTCACATGAGAACTTACTCGATTTTCCTCAGTCCTTGTTTCCTTAGTTGCTTTGAAATAACCTGAAATTCCTAGCTATGACAGTTAGTCCTCTATTATATCCGATAGTTTATCGAAAGCGTCACTCTGTCTTGTTCATACAAACCGATTGAAAGTTTTATATTTTTAATTATCTATATTAATATTTGAAATAAATCTTAAATATACCGCTTCTTATAAGTGTTCACACTTTTGAAATCAGCTACCGTTGTGCCGATCACTGCTCTCCTCACCTCGCTTTGGCTCTCCTCTCCTCTCCCCTGACCTTCGCTATACCACCTTTTAACCTGGATACTACAATTCCGACGAACATCGTCCCTATTCCTGTCACCGTATAGACCGACGGAATCGCTAGCGCCTCTACAACTTGGGCCACAGTGGCAAATATGGGCACCGAGAAGCTCATGATGGTGACCTTTGCGACTTTCTCAGTTCTCACCATCGAATTCCACAGGAAGAATCCGACGGCCCCTCCTAACACCGACGTAAACAAAAGGTCACCTAGGAACTTTCCAGTGAATTGGACATGTGGAGTGATGAGGGAGAGACCCACTAGGGGTATAGAGCCCACCACGAACTGAGATGCGTTAAGAGAAATGGGATCGTAGTCCATTAACTTTCTATAATACACAGTGAAAGCGGCCCAGAACACTGCGTTTACTATAGTCAATACGCTACCTATCAGAGTGAACCCGTGAGCTAGGGGGATTCCGTATATCAGAACTCCAACAAGGCCCACAACGAGGCCCATCGTTTCTATCCTTTCTGGTTTCTCTTTTATTACCAAGTACGCTATGGGCAGCGAGAATAAGGGCATGGAATAGCTCAATACAGCTGACTGAGCAGGCGTCACGTAAATCAGACCGTAGGCCCATAGGCTTGAGCTAGTCACTGTAAGGAGAGAGAGGATTAAGACTTCCCTGTTCCATATTAATTTCCTTGCTATTCCATACATTATAGCGGCCGAGATCAAGTACCTCATAGCCATAAAGGGAAAAGGCGCAGCGTAGTTCAGCGCATCTTTAGCGAAGTAGTACTGAAACGTACTTATCAGAACGTAGGGAACAAGGTAGCGCAGGACTCTCATTTACCATCTCTTCGTGACCTTCACTCCTGCGAACTGAGGAAATAGGCGTTTCCGTCCTTCTTTTCCTTTATGCCCATTAATCTCTACCAACCATAGGACTCTCCTAGGGTGATATGTTCCTGGAACCTCTCACTTTCGATCAACCACTTCTTTGACCCTTCTTCGAAATCGAGAATAAGAAATTCCTTCCGACCTAAGTTGATAAAAAGATGCTAGTTAGTTTAGTTTAACCACATCTAAAACAGAGTTAAGGTCGTGTAGGTTATTCTAGATACATAACCTCCCTACTCCACTCATCCCGTCGACTTTGGCTTAAAAGCATCATAGGCGTTTACTTAAGCCGCTCCCGTTGTGGTGGCTATACATTACATCTCCTCGTAATCCTCGGCGTACATTTCGGGCTCCAGTTCCTCCGCAGCCGACTTCTTCAGTTCCTCGAGGTGATCTAGAATCTCGTTTAATCTATCGAACTTCGAGGGTATGTACTTAAGCCTCCCCACCGACATTGCGTATGAGCCAGGACATAAGAACCTTTCCTTCACGACTATGGCCTCAGCTCCTAGGTCTAAGATGGCCTCCATTGAGGCCTCCTTGCTCATTTGATATCCAGGGTTTTCGTACTGCTCCACCACTTTCTTCTCGTCGTCTATTATTGCTAATACTTCGCCTCCGTCCAATGGTTTCAGAGTCTTCTCCTTATCGTATACCACAGCTATTTTCATAATCTCTTAACGTTGGCCGTTCACCGCTATTTAAACATTGTTAACGAGCAGTGAACGGCGATACAATTATATGGCTTTAAAAAATTATTTCCCCTATTATATTAACTCTCCATGGACTGTATTAGGAAGTCCGCGAACTCTTCAGTAGAGAGGGGCTTCACTCCCATAAACCTAGCTATATCTTGCGTGACCTTCTTTTCCTTCATGGCCTTCCTTATCGCTGCATCGATCAGATCTGCTGCTTCCCTCCAGCCCATGAAACGAAGCATCATTTCTCCCCCCCTTATGATCCCAGTGGGGTTAGCCACGTTTTTCCCTGCGTACTTGGGAGCGGTTCCATGAACTGCCTCAAACATCCCTCCCGTGTCTCCCACGTTCGCCCCACCGAGTAGACCTATGTTCCCGATGAGGGCCCCAGCGGCGTCAGAGATGTAGTCACCGTTTACATTTGGGGCCAGTATTACATCATACTCCTCTGGCCTAATTATTATCTGCTGAAACATGTTGTCGGCTATCCTATCGTTGAAGACTATCCTCCCAGGCTTGCCCTGGGCCTGTTCCTCCTCAGTGACCACATACTCTCTGAACTCCTTCAATGCAACCTCGTAGGACCATTCCCTG
The DNA here is from genome assembly GCF_003967175.1 of Sulfodiicoccus acidiphilus. NCBI lineage: Archaea > Thermoproteati > Thermoproteota > Thermoprotei > Sulfolobales > Sulfolobaceae > Sulfodiicoccus > Sulfodiicoccus acidiphilus. The sequence continues at coordinate 1,281,174 of NZ_AP018553.1, forward strand.
AATGCTCCCTCGGTATACTTCATGACGTTGCCTTTGTGCATCACTGTCACCTTCCTCCTGTTATTGTCTATAGCGTATTTGATCGCCATTCTAGCTATCCTTTGTGTCTTGTACTTGCTCATGAGCTTAACACCTATTCCAGTATCGTCCTCTACGTCAACCCCTAACTGTCTTCTGAGGAATTCCCTAAGTGAGGCGGCCTCCTTGCTATCGACACTGTACTCGATCCCTCTATATAGGTCGTCTGTGTTCTCTCTGAATATTATCAAGTCAACCTTCTCTGGGTTCTTCAGGGGACTCTCCAACCCCTCCATGTACTTCACTGGCCTGATGTTAGCGTAGGCGTCGAGCATGAGCCTGATGGCGACGTTTATTGACCTCCACCCTTTCCCTATTGGAGTCTCCAGAGGTCCCTTCAGTACGACCCTATACTTCTGTATGAGCTCCTGTGACTCCTTGGGGAACCTGTCTCCCTTAGCTCTCTCTGCCTTCTCACCAGCTAGTGCCTCGACCCACTCTATCTTAGATGACTTGTAAGACCTCTCCACCGCCTTATCTATAACCCTCATGGCAGCCCTCGTGATTTCCGGCCCTATGCCATCCCCTTCTACGTAGACTATCGTGGGATTCTTGGGCACGATCCATTTGCCGTTCTCGAACTTTATCTCCATGGGGACTCTGTTACTTGGGCCCAAAAAAGGGTTTCTAGATAGATTTTCATGAATTTATTGTGTAGTCGTATATCACCATGACGTCTGCCTCCCTGTCGAAAGTCCTCGCCTTCGACACAACGTTTCTGGCCTGGTCCATGCTTTCTACAAACATGAAGTGGATGCTATGACCGTTCCCCATGACCTTGAAGAATGTGTATTTCGTGAACAACCTATCTAGGGTTTGGTCGTCCCTGCTGAACATGGAGAACACCACGGAGTCGCTCTTGGAGACGTCCAGCACCGGGAGCACCTTTATCATCCCTTTCTCCTTCAAGAAAGAGATGTGCCTGTTGACAGTCTTGGCCGAGACTCCCATTTCCTTCGCTATGTCTGAGACTTTTAAAAGAGGATCTGGCTTCATTATGCTTAGGATCTTCTGAGTGAAGGTCGAGGTTGGTTTGAGGTCCTGTTCTGGAACGTAAGTCATTACGGGAGTCCCGAGTTTCTCCGTCATAGTTTTGAACTTCGCTTCGAGGTCTTCCACAGTGTTAGCGGCTACCTCGTAAACGTTAAGCCACTCTAGGCATTTGAAGGTAGAAACTACCTCTCCGTCGTAGTCAGTGTAGTTCTTGAATGCTATGAAGCCGTGGTACTGGCCCATTAAGTTGGGGTTAACGTAGAGGGTGAATTTCTTTATTATGTTATCGTCAATCAACTTCCTTATCCTGTAATTCACGGCAGGTGGGGAAAGTCTTAAAGCCGTAGCTATGGAGCGCTGGGAGGCCCTTCCGTCCCTGAGAAGCATGAAGAGAATTCTTTTATCTACCGCATCCACGGACACCCCTACCGTACAGGGGCTATAAAATATTTGGCAGCTGCAAATTGACTTTAGTTACTTATAGCTCATCTTACGTTAGTTATCATTCCCATCCACGCGCCGTCGTAAAGGAAGTATTGAGCTTCTATGTATATCTTCTTTGGGCCCGCCTTTGTTCTGACCTTGACCTGATACACGAAGTAGTAGGTCTCACCATCTATCTCGGTCTGTGCCCTCTCCGGGAACTCCACGTCGTAACCGTACCTCTCGGCCATTTGTTGTATCATCGTCGTGAACCGGGTGGCTATCTCCTTCATAGAGTCACCATAGACCGGCTCAAACGACAGACTCATGAGCTCCTTCTTAAACACGGATACACTCTCTCCGCTTCTCACCCTTCTGGCCCTTCGCTCTGCAGTCTGCTTCTTATTCACAGCTTCAGTCTCAATGTGCCACGGTATAAAAGACAGATCACTGCTTTAGACCTCTCTTCTTCAGTTCCTCAAGAACCTTAGGTATGTCTATCTTCATTGGACATACCTCTCTGCATCCCCCAGAGTGGACGCACAACTGAGCGGGTCCAAAGTCCCTGTAGACCACGGCCGACCACATGGCCCCCATTGGGCCAGAATAAGGTGGAACTCCCCACTTTCCACCAAATACCCTGTAAACTGGACAATGGAGGTGACACCTACCGCACCTCACGCAAAGTAGGGACTCCCACAGTACTGGGTCTTTCGCAGCTTCCCTCCTTCCGTTGTCTAAGAGCACCAGGTGGAACTCCCTGGGTCCGTGAGCCGGACTTACCCTCTTCATCTCTATGTCAGCAGTCGAGCTAGGACCAGAGGACACGTTCACGTAGCTAGGAGGGTAAAGTCCTCCGAAGGCCGCCTGCACCAACGCCTCGTAGAGAGCTAGTTGGAGATTGGGTAGTATCTTCTCGAGCCCAGCCACAGCTATGTGCACCTCTGGTAGGACTGTCGTCATTCTTATGTTACCCTCGTTTTCCACTAAGATTACAGAGCCCGTATCGGCTGCGACCGCGTTGGCCCCAGTTATCCCTACGTGGGCTTTGATGAACTTATCCCTGAGGAACTTCCTGGCAGTCATCGCTATTTTCTCGTGGGTGGAGTTGTTTAACTCGTTGTCGATCTTCCTCATAACTTCCTCGGCCCTCTCCTTGGTCATGTGTAGAGAGGGAGCGATTATGTGAGAAGGTGGTTCGTCGGCGAGCTGAATAAGGAACTCCCCAAGGTCGGTCTCCCAGACGTCGTTCCCCATTGCTTCAAGATGTTTCCTCAACCCAGCCTCGTATGCCACCATCGACTTCCCTAGGACTATCGTCTTTCCAGTCCCAACTATCTTAGATACTATCTCCTTGGCTTCCTCAGCGTTACTGACCAGGTGGGCCCTCCCTCCACTCTTTTCAACAGACTTAATTGTCTCCTCTACGTAGCGATCTAGGTTGCGAAGGACTTCGGTCTTACCCTCCCTCACTTTCATGGCCAAGTCCAGGAGATAGGGGTGTTCCTTGAGGATCGCCTCCACCTTTGGAACGTTGTTCTTCACAGCCCTCTCCACTGCGTATATCCAGGTCACCCGATCACCTCTCATTCCAGCGTAAAAACATTCATCTGAAGCTCATTAACTCCGCTAAATCCATTACTTTTCCTTTAAAGTGAGGAGAGAGTGCCAGATAACAGAGAGGACAGACTACGACCAATTTGTCCCCCAGTGAGCTCAGTTGTGCCGCCCTGTAGGAGGCTATGGCCTCGCTCTCTCTTTTCCTGAGCGGCCCGATGGGTGCTCCGCAACACATGGAGGTGGCGGGTCCCGTCACAAGCTGATCGTCTTTGAGAGAGGCCCCGGCCGCCTTAATTAAAGATCTGTAAGTCTCCCTCAATCCGAGGAAACGCGAATACAGACAGGAGTCGTGAACCACGTACTCACCTTCTACTTTAGTACCTAGGTCTCTTATTAACTGGAGGTAACTCACCACCTCTAAATCGAAATTGGTGAACTCCCTGTACCTTGAGAACGCATAATGGCTGTGAGGGTCTACGGTAATCAGCTTCTTCACCCCTAGTCGGTTGAAGTGCTGCATTACCCTCTTAGCATACTCTGCGAACTCCTCTACGAACCCAAGCTCGAGTAGGACCGTGCCACTGTAGGGCTCATCCTCGTAGAGGTAATTGAACTGTACTCCACTCCTCTTGAGCGCAGCCGCAACGTTCTGCAAGATCCTCTTAGCTCTCTCCCTATGCACCCTAGATGGGGTTATGGCCATAGCTAGGGGGTAGAGCTTCTCGGCTCCCTCCACCTTCGACAGTAGTGGTAACGCGTTGGCGTAAAGGTCGGTGAGTGGCGTCAGCTGGTACATGCACCCCGTGTAGATCACGGTTCCCCCTCCCCTCGGAATGTCGGTAGCCCATTCTGTGCACACCTTCTTACTTGTGGGGAACGGCATCATGTAATCTTTGAGGCTCCTTACTAACACCTCGCGGACTAAACCCTCGATCTTCACGCATGCAAGTTCCCCGTCGCAGTATTTTAGCTGGAGCCCTAACCCATAAATGTGTTGAGAGTTGGAAATCAAGTTCAAAATATGGCTTGAAAAAGGGGAAGGCCTGTGGTAGGAAAGGGAGGGGTCTCTCTCCTGAGAGAGATAGAGAGGACAGGTTCCATATCGAAGGCTGCCCATAACCTAGGTATGTCCTATAAGTTCGCATGGGACTACGTAAGTAAGATTAGAGAAGAGTTGGGAGAGGTGGTGTCTAAGAGGGGAAGGGAAACAGGTGGCTCGTCACTTACACCGCAGTTGGAGATGGTCTTGGAGATATACGAGGAAGCAGAGGTGGAGGTGAGGAACGTCTTAGATAAGTACGAGGCCAAACTCAAGGAGCTAATCGGCGATCCCTGATGGCCTTAGCGAACTCTTCGACGACTGAAGCGGGCGAGTTTGACTTCATGACGGCGGAGGCCGCGCCTACGCCATCAGCACCTAGTTCCATGGCCTTGATCACATCCTCGTAGGTGCTTATTCCAGCTCCCACGATTAGTCTCACAGACTGGTTCACCTTGACTGCCTTCACCGATTCCGAAACGATCTCTGGTCTCACCTTAGAAACGGATCTTCCAGAACCGATTAGCTCGGGTGGCTCCACTAGCACTGCTGTTGGTCCCATGAGAGCTGCTGGGGCCACTAGCTCTCTCCTGTCTACGCAAAGCACCGAGTCCATTCCCAGAGAGCTGAGCCTCTCTATGACGTTAGCCACTTGGTCCAGTCTGATCCTCCTCTCGCTGTGGTTCAGCAGCGTTCCTCTAGCTCCCGCTTCCTTGATCAGTTCAGGAGTTATGGATCCGGTGTGCGCTCCCAGTTGATCGTCGTCCACGTGTTGGGCGTAAATGGGTAGGGAGACGTTAGACGAGATCTCCCTTATCATTGTTGCTGGAACTGCCAGAGCAACTTCCACTCCTAGCTTTCTGCTGACCTGCTCTATGGACTTGGAGATATCCAAGGCCCTTGCTATCGAGATCTCGTAAAGCTTGAAGTTCACGATAACTATAGGGGTCCTCACGTCGTGTAGTTATAAGATCTCGCATGAAAAACTTACCCTCTGTCTATTCCCGCTTGGTAGCCGTATCAGCACTTCAGAGTGGGGAATCCACGAATTTCGAAATAAGCTATTTGTCAGTCTTAGCCTTCTCGTCATCGTTCGGTTCCCGGATTCCTCTTCATCCTTGGTCTAACTCGCTTTCTTGGCTTTTAAATGAGGCCGATGTGTGCCTCATCGCTTCAACCACCACTTTCAGTAATCTCCTCACCTTTGAGAGGCATAGTATGGGCGCTAGGATGAACGACGTTATACTGGCTGCAGCACCGTAGTTAGCTAAATCTTGTCCACTGTAGATGGCGCTCAATTCATGCGTCCCTGGGGGGAGAGTCACGTTCCCGATCACCTTGTGCCCGTCCATAAGGTACGTGAGGGCCGAGTAATTCAGTAAGTGGACTAGAACTGGTGCGTCCGATTGGACCCTGAGTATCTCTCCGCCCAAGGTCAGACTGTCGTTCAATGACAAACGTGGCTTTTCTGGTCCTGGGTATCCCACCGCGTAGAATTGGATGCCCTGGTCCACCAATTTAAGGAGCGTCAACGTTACCGGTCCCTCAGAATTCAACACAATCCCTTGGATACCTGTCACTGCTTTATCGGGCGACACTTCAGAACCGTTGGTGAGCAGAAATTTCGCCGTGACTGGAGATGAGGAATTAAGGTACAGGGTACCGTTGAGGGGTTTGTCCAGTAAGAATATTATGGTAGCGTTGTCTCCAGTCCAACTGACGTTCCTCTGGTTCACTTCTAGAAGAAAAGGCACTCCTACTTTCACCGACCTGAGGAGTAAGGGACCTCCCCTCTCAACGCCCACACCGAAGAACTTCGCCGAACTCCAGGTCAGCGGCGTCTCAATTGAGGTGGGGATGAATGTGTCGTTGACATACTCCCCGAAAATCTGAACGGAACCGTTGATGTCCCTCAAGAAGAAAGTCACCGAGAACGGATAGGCCGTGTTGAAGTAGGAGAGTGTCCCCACGTAACGTGGTAGGCTGTCGTTCTCGTAGAACACCGATCCCTTACCCAGCCCAATTAGGAGCCCAATTGACGGGAAGCCTGACTTTACAGTGTAGTTACTCCCTATGAAAACGTAGCCTCCGTATAGGCCACTCGCTGAGAAGGACAAACTAACTCGGGTTTGGTTGAGTAAAAGCGGCCACGCCGCGACCTGAATCCCCTGAGTGGAGGAAAGCTCCACAGTCGTGTTGAGAGTCTCGACTATCAGCCCCGCCGATCTCAACGGTGGGGTCAAGTTGCCTCCCGAGTAAATGGCGATCGGTCTAGGCACCTCTACCCAACTGCCGTTGGCGGGGTAGGTCGTTCTGTTGAAAATAGGCGAAGCGTAAGCTGGAAACCCCAAAAAGGCGGAGTTGTTCCTAATCGAGCCATTAGGCCGGACAATGTACTCTATGGCGGAGACTGGGACCGGGGTGCTGTTGATAGGCACTGGCGAGGCCAGGGGGTAGGAGTAGTTCCAGAAGGTAAGTCCCCCAAGAGACCCCTCTATCGAAGGCACCTTCACCTCAGATACTGGAGTGAACGTGTAAATGCCTTGGGCCGCGGAGAGAACCACCAAAAAGACCGCGAATCCCACTAGAACTTCCTTGATTTCACTCCTTGACACGCTTTCCACTAACCACAGGAGTCCCAAAACCAGGGTGGGGTAAAGGGCTTGATAGAAAGGGAGGTGAAAGGCCATGTAAACTGCGCTAGCGACTACCAGAATCGTGGAGTAAGTGTCCCCTCCTGAGGTTGACGCGACGACGGCCACGGTCAAAGCCACAAGTAAGGGTAGTGTCAATTCCACTTGGCCTAACGAAGGACCTCCTAAAACAGCGTAAGGAACTATCCAAAACATGTTAGCTCCAATAACTGCTAGGACAACGTAGAGCCTTTCTTTCCTGATCCAGCCCGAGGCGATCGTAGCGGTGGCCGGGAGAAGGAAGAAGGAGGAACCCGAGACCGAGGCAAGCATAAGCGCTGGATACCTTAGGTATGGCCTGAGGTTGGAATTGGCCAAGGCTATGAGCAAGGGCAGGAAGGCGAAGCCCCAGGACAGGGAGGGATCCCAGAATGGAGTAGCTACCTGGTATACTAGGGAAAGTAGAGTCCTGTACTTCCACCCCTTGAAAGCCCAGAAGGCTGACGTTCCCGCCAGAAATGTCACTATGAACTCGTACACTCTAGCCCCCTCCAAGCCCATGAGAATCGAGATCCTTGACACCAGCCACGTCCCTAGGATCTCGTTGATTACGGGGTGGTACATAGCAGGTATCCAGAGGGAGAGTGGGTCAGAGTCAAAGTAGAAGGACCTAGGAGTCCAATAGTAATATGCGTAGGATGGACCTAAATACGCAACTAAGGCAGGAAAGAGGAGGAAGGGTGCTAACCTGAGCACGGTAGACATCTTTTTACCTGCTCTCTTGCCCTCTAAGGCCACCCCTACCACACCGAAGACCAAAGAGAGGAAGGCTAGGTCGGACATGGCATTGGAGGGACCTGAAAGACCTAAGGAGTAGTCCAAGGCAGACGCTATTATGAGGAGTACTCCTGTGGCTATGACTCCCCTCAAGTCTCTTTTTAGGTACAGTAGGGCGCCCACCAAAGTGATGAAACCCAATAATTGAAGAGGTGTCCCCTGTCCGTAGAGCGCAGAAACTAGTGAGATTGGGGAAAGGTATTCCACCGAGCGTCCACCCATATAATAGGAACTCAACGCTGCTGCTGTTCCCATTAGTATTACGTAGTGGTCTGTGAGTCCGAAGGGTATGGATCCGACTACTACCACCCAGGAGTACCTGTTGAGTTTCAGGGCTCCGATTGAAGCAGCTACTGCAATTAGGAGAGCTAACTGATACTGTGGCGAGTGAGTTAAGAAGAGCCCAATTAGTTCAAATGCGACCGGAAATGCTAGTAATGCTCTCCTATCCATGGATGGTCAAGGAAGTCAAGTTATAAAACTGTTATCTTAGCGGGAGTTGAGTGGGATCCCTTATGCAGAGACTATAGCACCTTCGCGCGACCAAACGCTTTCAATCTCTTCTAAACGTCCTTGTCTAGAGTTGCGTTCACGTAGTGCCACCCGAGGACTTCAGTCGACTACCCCCGAACCGAGGACTGACACCTCTCGAGAGGGTGGGGGACGAGGAAGGTGAGGGTGGTGCTCCCCTCCACCGGCCCCGAGGACTTGAGGGTTTGCGATCCCTTAAGGGTGGCCGGGGCGGAATTGGAGGTGGATGAGTTACGCCGCGGGTAAACATAACTACTTCGGGGAAATCAATTGATCCACAGGCAAATTGGCGGACTTTTGAAGGACTTGGTGATCGCCAACTCGGCCTATAAAGGAGCAACGACTTGATCCACTAAAGTGGACTGTTCCAGTCTAACAGGGCTCCTGCTTTACAACTCCCTTTCCTGCTATCATGTACCTGTGTGAGGATAAAGCCCCAAGGGCGCCTCCTACTACGACCCTTTGCTAACTCGAAGTTTTCTTTTCAAGATTGAGGCGTCATCGATTTCCTCGAACCTCTGGGCGTACCCCTGAGCTACTAGGACCCTTGATAGATCCTGTCTGTGCCTCAATCGTAATAACAACTTGTCGTAGTTGAGTTTACAGAGAGGGGGGTTGAGGGGGCGGAAAGCCTCGCCCTTCACGGCGGGGACGGATAGCCCCCTTATATATTTAAATACTTCTTTGTTAAAATTTCTATTAGTGGTACTAACGACGCTCCTCCCCAGCTCGATCTAAGGTTTAATGGGACTGAGGGAGGAGCAGCTATTATCTCCTTCTCTTAAGGGACTAGACGTAATGGGTGAAAGTCCCCTCCTCTTCAAATGGGAGTGGATCTCTGATCCACTCGACTGCCCACCAAACGAGACATGTAAACCCGAACCGATGGTGGGAACGACGAGCCCTCTGGGAGGGAACCATCGCCCTTCCAGGGCGGGGAGGAAGTCAGCCTCCACCAAGAACCAATATCTTAATCCCCAGGTTGGGTGGCACGAGAGAACTCTCTTCCTCTGAGATTAAAAATGAGTCTCGAGTAAGTACATTCGTGTTGTGGGTACCTCCTAAGGAGGTAGTGGAGGGATCTAACGTCTCCCAATTGTTGAGGAAGTCAGGAGTTACCACTTACGAGGAATTAGTCAAGAAGTCCTTGGTCGACTACTCTTGGTTCTGGGGAAACCTCCCTGATTGGTTGGGGTTGAGGTGGGAGAGGAAGTTCACTCAGTTGTTAGATAGTTCTGCAGGGCCTGAGTGGACGTCGTGGTACGTAGGGGGCTTAATCAACCTAGAGGAACAACTCCTTGAAGATAAGTCTGGCGTCGCCCTGATCTGGGTACCAGAAGTGGGACCCTCCAAGGAGCTCACGTATCAAGATCTGGCACGTATGAGTTCCAGGTTTGCCGGCTTTTTGACCTCCCAGGGAGTGGGGGAGGGAGACGTGGTAACTCTCTACGCTCCCATGATCCCTGAGGTATTGGCAGCCATGTTTGGGACGTTCAGGGTGGGCGCAATCGCCTCTCCGGTTTTCTCGGGCTACGGGGCCTCTGCCTTGGCCGAGAGACTTAGGGGAACGAAAGTCCTAGTCACCGTCGACGGCTACTACAGGAGGGGTGAAGTGAGGAGTTTGAAGGGGGTGGTGGACTCAGTGGTGAGCGATGGTGTCAAGGTAGTGGTGGTAGAGAGACTGAGGTCGTCGGTGGAGATGAAAGAAGGAAGGGACTTCACCTTTAGGGAGGTTCTGGAATACGGGGAGCAGGAGAGGAGGTACGTGGATCCCAACCATCCCGCCCTCCTCATGTATACATCGGGCACCACGGGCAGGCCAAAGGGAGTCCTCATAAGCCACGCTGGAGCCGCGTTAGAGCCGGCGAAGGAACAGAGGTACAACTTCGATCTAAAGCCTGGCGATAGGCTCTGGTGGGTAAGTGACATAGGGTGGATGATGGGTCCATGGCAGGTTATAGGGTCTCAGGTCCTTGGAGCTACCCACCTCGTAGTGGAAGGAGCAATAGATTATCCCTCGAAACACAAACTGTGGGACGTTGTCAGAACTCAGGGCGTGACTCACCTTGGCTTCGCGGCCACAGTGGCCAGGATGTTGAAAGGGTACGGGGCTCCTGAGAGCATACCTAGGCACCTGAAGGTCTTTGGAAACACCGGGGAACCCATAGACGAGGACACGTGGAGGTGGGTAATGGAGGTGGGGGAGTGGAAGAGGCCCCTAATCAACATCTCTGGTGGGACTGAGGTGTTCGGTTGTATATTGGGCCCTAGCGTGCTCACCCCACTCAAGCCCTCAACTCTGTGGGGACCTTGTTTGGGAGTAGACGCCGACGTAGTGGACGATGAAGGCAGATCAGTGAGAGGTAAAGTGGGTTACTTGGTGATTAGAAGGCCAATTCCCTCGATGACCAGGGGGTTCTACGGTGATAGAGAGAGGTATCTAGAGACCTACTGGTATAGGTTCTATGGTATTTGGTATCATGGTGACTTAGCCTATGTGGACGAGGAGGGTTACTGGTTCCTTCGAGGAAGGGCCGACGACGTAATTAAAGTGGCGGGTAAGAGGGTCGGCCCTGCCGAGCTAGAGACAGTGTTGAACTCACATCCCGCGATCTTGGAGAGTGCCTGCGTTGGTGTCCCAGACTCCGTGAAGGGAGAGGTGATATACTGCTTCGTTAAACCGAGGGCATCCTCGGTTCCACTAGGGGAACTCAGCGATCTGGTGGCCAACACGCTTGGGAGGCCGTTCGTCCCAGAGAAGGTATATCAGGTCAGGGACCTCCCACGAACCAGATCAGGTAAAATAATGAGGAGGGTGATCAAGGCGGCTGTGACGGGAGGCCCACTAGGGGACCTCACCTCACTGGAGAATCCAGACTCCGTTCAGGAAATTAAAAAAATATTTGAGAGATAAATCTTTATTAGACTGGAGCTGAGTTAACTATCTCCTCAATCTCATCTGTCTTGAATCCGCTCCTTGTGGCCGCGAAGTAGAATCCAATTCCCACTATAGCTGCTACTACCGTATCGTACGGAAATGGAATGAGTGTGTTGAAGCCGAACGCGCCAAAGAAGGATAGAAGGTACATCGCCAATATGAGACCTATTAACCAATAACCTGCCCTAATGGGCGTCTTGTCTTTGGACATCGCTTGGAGCGCGAAGGTCATTCCTATAACAGTCGCCGCCGTTAGAACGTAGTATATGGCGAAATACATAGTGACAGTGGATATCGGTTCTGTGGCCAACGTGCCGGGCACAATCACGTAGTAGTATCCGAAAATGCTAAGAGCGAGGATGATCGCGAACTCCAGAGCCCCGAGCAGGTACGAAGTGAAGGGCTTTGTTCCCAGCTTCCTAGGAGCGTAGAGCAGAAAGAACAACGGAAGTCCAAGGAACACACCTGATATTATGAAGAAGAGGGTAGAGAACCCAGACCAGTAAACTATGAGTACTGCCGCCATGGAGGCTATGGGGGCAAGTACTTGAGCTCCAGAGAGTCGGAAGGGCCTGTGTAGTGTGGACGCCGTTTTCCTCAGAACAGTTAGGGATATCCCTCCCATGACGTAAGTGAAGACTGTCGCAGAAGATATGAACGAGACGAGGAGGTACCAGCTGGGGAAAGGAAGGAGAAATATGGCCCCTACGACTAAGGAGGCCACAAGCGACCATATCGGTATCTTATACTTGGAGAGTTTAACGAACGCGCTCGGTATGTACTGATCCGTAGCAAGTCCGTAGAAGGTTCTTGTCCCAGTACCCATGTAAATCCACCCCGTGCCGCTGGGGCTTATCCAGGCGTCAATGAGAAGGAGGTAGGAGAAGGCAACGAGGGCTGGAATCGATGTGGAGACGAGCGCGTTGTAGAACGGCCCTGACGCCCAAGTCGAGGTTAGTAATTGCCCCCAGTTCCCAGGTTGAATAGGGCCCACAATCGCCCCCGTTGAGTTGGTGAGCTGGATCTTGCTCCAGTCTATCGCGCCTATGAAGGATACCTGCAGTAGTGTGTAGATTAAGATTGCCACGGCAACTGAAAAAATGGTTGCCCTAGGCACGTCTCTCTGTGGGGTTTTAGCCTCGCCTCCGTACTCTAGAGCTTGCCTGAACCCGAGATAAGAGAACACTATGCCCGTGGTGGGGATTGCGTAGAACATGGCAGCTACTCCTGTTATTCCTGGAACGTGAAGGTTGGCTGATGGGAAGAAGCCGCCATATGCCGTGAAGTTTGACGCATGGAAGGAAGCGAATAGTAGGAGGAATGTCAGTGTGGGGAGGATAAACTTCCACCAAGTGACACCCGTGTTAAACTTCCCCAGGAACCTGATTCCGAAGTAATTCAGGAAGAAGAAGGCGATCATGAGGACAATTGCCATCAAAATTCCCAGTCCAGTGAGCACTGTAACGGAAGTTCCCAGCACAGTGGTCGAGTAGGTGAGAGATGGAATGTAAGTGGCGGCGTAACCTACTACAGCCTCTGCCTCAATGGCTGGGACTGAGACCGTGGAGAGTAGGTACAGCCAGCCCATGATATAGCCGGTGTAGCTTCCGTGAGTGTAGTGAGGGTACCTCACTATTGCTCCAGTTCTAGGTATCATTCCACTGACCTCCGCGTACGCCAGAGCTATGAAGAGAACGAAAATCCCCCCTATGATCCATGATAGGATGGCCCCAGGGCCGGCGGTGGCGGCACCGTCTAGGGCCGCAAAGAGCCAGCCCGACCCAATGATGCCCCCATGGACATGAAGAAAAGATCTTGGAAACTCAGGGCCTTCCTCAGCTGCCGATCCGCTTCCTTTACTTCAGTTCCTTGAGCCTGAGACTTATTCTGTTCAGACTCCATCTCCTTTGTTAACGAAGTTATAGATTTAAACTTAAGGGTTAAGTTGTGCCTACAAGTTGCGCCATATTCTCCTTGTAGACTCTGTGCACGTCCCTTAGTGCTTGGTTCAACTTCTCCTTCTCTTCCTCGGGTAGAGTTCCTTCTATTGAAGGTCCAATAACGTTGCCTACGACCGTAGGTACAGCGATGTGAATGTAGTCGTTGTCCACCTTGTGAGGGGTAGCTATACTCATAACCCTATTCTCGTTCAACACTATGGACCTCACTACGTCCTTTATAATAGTGGCGGGTCCCCAAGTTGTCCCTCCCATTACCCTTATGATTTCCGCCGCTATTCCTTTGACGTATTGGTCAACCTCTTCCCTCTTCAGTCCTAATTGATCGAAGGGTTTCCCGTCAACTGAAACTGTGCTCCACAGGACTACAGCGTCTTCTCCGTGTTCTCCGCCGACGAAGCCATTAACCTTGGTGACGGGCGTCTTCAACTTCTTAGCTATAAACGACCTCATCCTCATCGTCTCCACCTGGTCTCCGGTGCTTATTGTGAACGCCTTCGAGTAGTTCATGAATACGGACGCCATCATATCCACCGGGTTGGTGACCATGACGTACTTCGCCCCAGGGTTCCTAGGTACTAGGTCCTTGGCAAGTCCCATCATTATCTTGGCGTTGTCCACGAAAAGATCCCTCCTACTCATACCCGGTTTCCTTGGTTTTCCGGCAGTGATCACCACTACATCCGCCCCGTTCACGTCCTGTATGTTATTGGAACTCAGGATCTCTGTGTTTAGGCCTCGAGTGGCGAGGGCGTGCCTAAGTTCGTGTTCGAACTTGTCAGGCAGCTCGGGTATCACGTCGTATATCATTGCCTCAGAGGCCAAGCCATCCATTATGATTGAGTAGGCTATGGTCTGACCTATTTTCCCAACACCTATGAACGCTATCTTTGCCATGCTCCCCTATCCTAGGCCGTTTTTTTAAACTTTAGCTCTCCCCTCCTCTCGTGGAGATAGCCGAACTGATAGCGGAGTACGTAACGTCCTCGGACACTATACCAGATGAGTCCCTCAAGGAGGCCTCGAGAAGGTTTGTGGACTCGTTGGGCGTGGCCAGGGCTGCTCTCGGATCCCCACCGGTCTCCGCCAGCAAGAGGGCGCTCACCGCGTTCCATGGGGAGGCCTCTCTCATAGGAGGGGGAAGGTCAAGTCCTGACGCGGCGGCCTTCTATAACGCCCTAGCGATAAGGTACCTCGACTTCAACGACACCTACCTGTCCAAGGAGCCGCTACATCCAAGCGATATGATAGGCGGGTTGATAGCTCTGGCTACTGCCTTCAACAAGTCGGGGAGGGAATTAGCAGAGGCGATCGTAGTAGGTTACGAGGTGGGAGTTAGCCTCTGTGACACCACTTCATTGAGAGCAAAGGGCTTCGACCACGTGAACTTCTTGCAGGTGGGGGCAGCAGCGGGCATGGCCAGGCTGATGGGGCTCGACAGGAGAGCCACGGCAAACGCGATATCCATGACAGTAGTTCCTCACGTAGCATTGAGGCAGACCAGAGTTGGGGAACTCTCTATGTGGAAGGCCGGAGCAGCAGGGGAGGCCGTGAGGAACGCCACCTTCGCCGTGTTACTTGCTAGACAGGGTTTCACCGGGCCTAAGGAGCCTTTCTCGGGGAAGATGGGGTTCATTAACCTCATCGCTAGGGACCTAGACCCCACTCCTCTCTCTAAAATGAACGGGAGGAGGATACTCGACACCTACATAAAGTACTACCCGGTTGAGTATCATGCTCAGGCAGCGGTGGAGGCTGCGAAGAAGATAAAGGTGAAGGACGTGAAGAAAGTGACCATAGAGACCTACGAAGCGGGTAAGAGCATCCTGGCCGACAAGGAGAAATGGAGGCCGACAAACAGGGAGACCGCCGATCACAGCCTACCCTACATAGTTGCCGTTACCCTATTGAGGGGTGAGTTCTGGTTAGAGTCTTACGACCTCATAGGTGACCCGAGGGTGCTAGAGATCATGGATAAAACGGAAGTCGTAGAGAGGGAGGACTACACTAGGGTCTACGCCGATGAATTACCTACCAGAGTAATAGTGGAGTCGTCAGAGGGTGTAAAGGAGGCAGAGGTCAGGATCCCTAGAGGTCACTCTAGGAATCCTATGAGTGACGAAGAGGTGTTAAGTAAGTATTCCAGGCTCACAGGGCAAGAGGAAAGGCTCAATTTACTGCAGCTCAGTCCAGACGGGTTGAGGTGGGAGGTGAGCTGAACGTCGGAGGTTCTCAGGAAGGAACAGTTCTTAGTAATTCCCGGGGTGTTCAACGCCTTCTCTGCCCTCTTAGCAGAGAAAGTTGGATTCAAGGCCGTCTACCTCTCCGGTGGGGCCCTCACCTCCTCGATGGGCCTCCCAGACATAGGGTTAATAACGCTCACGGAGCTGGCCGATGCCGTGAGAAAGATAAAGGAAGTAACAGACATACCGCTCATAGTTGATGCCGATACTGGTTTCGGGGAATCCGTCAACGTTTACAGGGCAGTCAGGGTGCTCGAGGAGGCTGGAGCAAACGCGATTCAGATTGAGGACCAAGTGATGCCCAAGAGGTGTGGTCACTTGGACGGTAAGGAAGTGATATCCAAGGACGAGATGGTATTCAAACTTAGGGCCGCCATCAGGGCCAGAAGGGACGCCCTCATTGTAGCCAGGACCGACTCTAGGGCCGTGCTAGGAATAGGTGAGGCTGTGAACAGGGCGAAAACGTACTTGGAGGAGGGTGCCGACGTGATTTTTCCTGAGGCCTTGACTTCCAAGGAGGAATTCGCAGAGTTCGCTAGGGAGGTGGAGGCGCCTCTGCTCGCCAACATGACGGAGTTCGGCAAGACCCCACTCATATCCGCCACTGAGTTCAGGGAGATGGGGTATAAGTATGTCATCTTCCCTGTGACCATATTCAGAGTGGCGGCGAAGGCAATGAAGGAAGCCTTGCAAGTTTTGCTTGAAAAGGGTACACAGGCTCCTCTCATGGAGCTCATGATGACTAGGAAAGAACAATACGAAGTAATTAAGTATAACTTCTACGAGCAGTTAGATAAGGAACTGTCAAAGTACAAACAAAAGAACCCTTAAATTTTAGTAATTTATGAAGTCATCATGGAATCGGTGTTTTACACAACTGAGGTGAGCAGGGAGTGAGTGAGACAGAGAAGGCGGAAGTGAGCAGAGGTCTAGAGAACGTCTACATTAAGGCGACGTCTCTCACTTATATTGACGGAGAGAGAGGAATACTCAGGTATAGGGGTTACGACATAAACGACCTAGCAAACAACGCTACCTACGAGGAAGTGGTGCACCTTATGCTTTACGGGGAGCTGCCCAACTCGGAGCAGCTCAAGAGGGTCAAGGACGTCCTCAACTCATCGTACGAAGTCCCAGAGGACGTCCTAAGGGTGATGGAGGTTCTCCCCAAGGACTCCGAGCCAGTGGCGCTAATGGAGGCAGGCTTAGCGGCCCTTGCCACCCACGAGAAGGAGTTCAAGTGGAAGGAGAGGGACAGGGAGAAGGCGTTGGAAATAATAGGAAAGGTATCTACCATCACGGCCAACGTGTATAGGGTTAAGCAGGGACTCACACCGAGGGTTCCTTCCCCCGGAGAGAGCTACGCCAAGAGCTTCCTTGAGGCCACCTTCTCCAAGTCTTTCACATCCCAGGAGTCATCCATGATGGATAAGTTCCTGGTCCTTTACGCTGATCACGAGGTACCTGCTTCCACCACTGCCGCCTTGGTCACGGCCTCCACCCTGTCTGACATGTACTCCTGCATGGTTTCGGCCATCACTGCCTTAAAGGGTCCTCTCCATGGTGGGGCGATGGAGGCAGCTTTCCGACAATTCAAGGAGATAGGGGACCCTTCAAAGGTGGACGATTGGTTCGAGAGAACGATAGTCAAGGGAGGCAACAGGCTAATGGGCTTCGGCCACAGGGTCTATCGCACCTACGATCCGAGGGGAAAGATCTTCAAGTCGATGGCGGAGGTGGCAGCACAAGGGGAAGCGAGGAAGTACTTGGAAATAGCGGAGAAGCTGGAGACCTTAGGGGTGAAACACTTTGAGTCGAAAAAGATATACCCTAACACCGACTTCTACGCTGGCATCCTGATGTACGGGCTTGGCTTCCCAGACTTCATGTTCACTCCGCTCTTCGCCCTGTCGAGGACCTTAGGGTGGCTGGCACACGTGGTAGAATACGTCGACGAGCAGCATAGACTCATAAGGCCGCGAGCTCTCTACGTAGGACCTGGGAAGAGAGAGTTTGTACCCCTTAACCAAAGGAAGTGAGCCTCACCTCGTGAGTATAAGCTTTTTAGAACTGATATATCAATTATAACAACAGTGAGGGAACACTTTTAACTCTAAGTCACGAAAGGGCACATAGAGAGCCATGAAACTAACTTGGATGATAGGCGGCGCACAAGGCTCTGGAGTAGACACCGCCGCCAACCTGTTCGGCAACGCTGTCGGGAGGGCTGGATACTACCTGTTCGGCAACAGGGAGTACTACTCCAACATAAAAGGGAGACATAGCTACTTCACGCTCACTATAAGCGATAGAAGGATGCATAGTCTCCCCGAGAAGGTCGACATTCTAACCACTTTCGACGCAGAAACAGTGTTTCAACATTTCCACGAGGTCAATGACTACCTGATTTACAACAAGGGGTTGGAGGGCACTAAGATAGACACTATACAAAGCATCGAACCTGAGCTGGTGGAGGAAATCGGTAAGAGGCTTGAAAGTTACGGCAACACGATGGGAGCCGCTGTAAAATACGTGGCAGATAGGGGAGTCCATGTAATACCAGTCGATTACGATCAGATAGCCAAGGAAGTTGCAGCGGAGCTGAAGGTGGCCCTTTCAGTAGTGGAGAGGGTGAGGAACATCGCCGCCGTTGCTGCGTCATATGGGCTACTGGGACTGAAGGAGGACTACCTCATGCAGGCCATAGCTAGGAGCTTCAAAAACGAACTTTACGCGAAGATGAACACCCTAGGAGCACAAAGGGGACTCAAGTACGTGAAGCCAGCTTACGGACTAAAGGAGGTTCCAGTTCAAGGGAAGAGGGTCCAGATAGACGGCAACACCGCGTCAGCCATGGGCAAGCTGGCGGCAGGACTCAGGTTCCAAACGTACTATCCCATTACTCCGGCGAGCGACGAGAGCACTTACATCGAGGCCCACCAGGAGGTAATGATGATTGACCCCGACACGGGAGATAAAAGAAAGAGTGCCGTAGTTGTAGTCCAAACAGAGGACGAGCTCGCCGCAGTGAACATGGCGATTGGTGCCGCCCTCACCGGAGTAAGGGCCTCCACAGCCACGTCGGGCCCAGGTTTCTCCTTAATGGCGGAGGGGATCGGTTGGGCTGGAATGGATGAGGTCCCCATTGTGGTCACGTACTACATAAGGGGAGCACCTTCCACCGGATTACCCACTAGGAGCGGCCAGGCGGACCTCAAGTTTGCTCTAAACGTGAGTCACGGGGAGTTCCCTAGAATAGTGATAGCCTCAGGGGACCACGTTGAGGTGTTCAAGGACGCGATATGGGCCTTCAACTTGGCGGAGAGGTATCAGACTCCGGTAATACATCTAATCGAGAAGGGCCTAGCTAACGCCTACAGCACCGTAGACGTGAGCGAACTTGACTACTCCAACATAAAGGGGGATAGGGGAAAGATAGTGGACGGGGAGGAAAACTACTTGAGGTTCAAGCTAACCGAGGACGGGATATCCCCTAGGGCTTTCCTAGGTCACGCTCACATGTACTACACGGGAGACGAACACAACGAGGAAGGACACATATCCGAGGCCTCCTCAAACAGGATAGCCATGTATGAAAAGAGGATGAAGAAGCTCGAAACCGCCGATAAAGAGATACCTGAGGAGAGCAGGGTTAACGTCTTCGGAGACTCCGATACCGTAGTGCTGACGTGGGGAAGCCCCAAAGGCGCTGTACTTGACGCCATGGATATGCTCGAGAAGGATGGTATCAAGCTTCAGTTGGTGCAGATCAGGATGTTCAGCCCGTTCCCAACGAGGTACGTAAGCAAGTTACTATCCGGAAAGAGCAAGATAATAGACCTCGAGAACAACTATACCGCCCAAGCTGCCTCAGTAGTCAGGGAACACACTGGCATAGAGCCTACTAACTACGTGTTGAAGTGGAACGGGAGGCCCATAACAAGGGACGAGGTGTATAGGTCGGTGAAACTAATACTCGAGAAGAACGATAAGAGGGTGGTGCTCAATGCAGGCGCTTAGAAAACCGGAGTGGAACGATTGGTGCCCCGGATGTGGGGACTTCGGTATCCTCAGCGCGGAAGAAATGGCAATAAAGGAGCTCGGACTAGATCCTCGAAAGGTGGTGCTGGTCTCCGGTATAGGTTGCTCAGGCAAGTTGCCCCACTTCATGAGGATACCCGTCTCTGGAGTGCACACCCTTCACGGTAGGGCCCTGGCTTTCGCTACTGGAGTGAAATTGGCCAATCCGGAGCTTGAGGTGATAGTGAACGCTGGAGACGGCGATCAACTGGGGATAGGTGCAGGTCACTTCGTTAACGCTGGCAGGAGAAATACCGACATCACTGTAATCCTACACGATAACGGTGTCTACGGGCTAACCAAGGGGCAGGCCGCTCCCACCCTCAAGAGGGGTGAGAAGACCAAGTCCCTCCCAAGGCCAAACATAAACGACGCTATAAACCCACTAGCCATGGCTATAGCGGCAGGCTACACCTTCGTGGCTAGAGCTTACGCCTACGACGTCAAGTTCCTTAAAGACATAATGAAGGCCGCAATAAAGCACAGGGGTTCGGCCTTCATAGACGTCCTGCAGCCATGTCCCACTTACAACGACATAAACACGAAAGAGTGGTACGAGAAAAGGATATACAAGATGACTGACCTAGATCCAGTGGTCAAGGACGTGAACGAGACGATTGATAAGATGAAGCAGGGAATAGGGAGGTCCTACGAATGGGGAGATAGGATACCAATAGGGATTTTCTACCAAAACGAACTTGTTCCAACGTACGAGGAGAGGATAGCAGCTAACGCACCCAGCTACAAGACCTCGATCCCCGCGAACCAGAAAGTTGTACATGAGGGTAAGTTCACTACCATAATTGACGATCTCATCAACGAAAAGGTGGTGTAATTGAAACTCTACGAGTACGAAGGTAAACAGCTTTTTCGTGATGTTGGAATTCCAGTTCCCCGTGGTGTGGTCACCCAGGGTCCAGTCCAGTGGCAGGGAAAGGCAGTTGTCAAGTCCCAGCTACTGGAAGGAGCGAGGGGAAAGAGAGGACTAGTCAAGGTGACTGACGACGTCAACGGCGCAATTAAGGAACTTAAGGCTCAAGGAGTTGAAACGTTCCTAGTGGAAGAGTTCGTTCCACATAGGGCAGAGGTCTACATATCTGCTATGTTGGATAGGAGAAGTGGTGAGCCTATAATAGTGGCTTCCCCTGAAGGGGGGATAGATGTAGAGGAGTCGAAGAACGTCAAGCTCTTCTCTATTCCCTTGGAGAGGGGAGTGAGGTCTTTCGACGTCTTAAACGTGGAGAAATACTTAGGAGTGAAGGGCCTAGAGAAGGTGGTGAAGGGTCTTTACAGGCTTATTACAGAGTACGAGGCGGAATTGGCCGAAATAAACCCTTTGGCAGTGACGGAATCTGGCGTCGTGGCTTTGGACTCCAAGGTGATCTTGGAGGACAACGCCCTCTACAGGCATGAGGAGCTGGTGAGCAAATTCTCCAGACAGTACGTGGCTGACACATACGTCGAGCTAGAAGGGGACGTCGGGATAATAGGGAACGGTGCTGGACTCACAATGGCTACCATGGACATGGTTAAGCTTGAGGGAGGTGAGCCGGCGGATTTTTACGACGTAGGAGGAGGTGCCAGCAGGGAGAGGGTAAAAGAGTGCGTAGTTAAGGTCGGAGGTAATCAGAAAGTGAAGAAGATTGTGATCAACATCTTTGGAGGGATAACTAGATGTGACGAGGTGGCGGCAGGGATCGTCGAGGCTATGAAGATCGTGAAGAAGCCTATGTTTGTGAGGTTGGTGGGGACGAACGAGGAGGAGGGCCACAAGATCTTGAGGGAAAACGGTATAAAGGCCTATGCAGACGCGCTTTCAGCCGTGAGGGATGCGATACGATCGTGAGCTCTAACACCAGGGTTATCGTTCAGGGTATAACAGGGAAGGAGGGTTCCTTCCACGCTCAGAGGATGAAGTCCTACGGCACTAAGGTCGTTGCAGGAGTCACTCCTGGAAGGGGAGGGACGTCTGTCTCAGGCATACCTGTCTACGACACGGTGCAGGACGCCTTCAAGGAACATGAGGCTGAGGCCAGCGTAATATTCGTTCCTGCGAAGTTCGCTGCGGACGCGGTCTACGAGGCCGTCGACGCTGGACTGAAGTTGGTCGTCGTAATAACGGAACACATTCCAGTTCTAGACACGGCAAGGTTCGTCAAGTACGCCAAGGAAAGAGGAGTAATGCTCATAGGCCCTAACTGTCCCGGCCTTATAGCTCCTGACAGGGCCCTTGTTGGGATACTCCCACCTAGGGCCTTCACTAGGGGCAAGATAGGAGTGGTGTCTAGGTCTGGTACGTTGACGTACGAGGTCGCTGAAATGGTCAGGAACTTGGGTCAATCTACTGTAGTTGGAATAGGTGGAGATCCCATAATAGGAACAGATATGCCAACGATAGTCAAGAAGTTCGAGGAGGACCCAGAGACCGAGAAGATAGTAGTTATAGGCGAGATAGGAGGGGACATGGAAGAGAGAGTCGCTAAGATGAAGGAGAATGGGGAGGTGAAGAAGAGCATGGTGGCGTACATAGCCGGTATGACAGCGCCTAGGGAGAAGAGGATGGGCCACGCAGGAGCGGTAGTGTACATGGGTATCGGTACGTTTAACAGCAAAATGGAGGCCTTCAAGAGAGCCGGTATACCGGTGGCTAGGTCCCCCTACGAAATCCCCAAGTTACTGGAGGATCGACCGTGAGTGACACGTGTTCTTATGATTCTATCATCAAAGATACGGAAATCAGGAAAATAATGGATGCGTTAGATGGCGAGTCTAGAAAACATGCGTCAAGGCTACTATCAGAGCTCTACGTGAAGGGTGAGAAGCTGTCCATCAGCGAGGCTATCGTGAAGTACGGATCTTTAGGGGAAGCTAGGGTGAGGGCCCTTTACGAGAGGGAACTTTCTCTCCTCAAAGGTAGATAGGGACTATTTCCCTCCTTTCTGAAAATATTTAATGGGAAAAGATCTCTTCATGTAAGGATTAAAATCCATCGAAAAAGCGATCCTTGGAGAATTGTGCTCTAGGTACTGAAACCTGAAATTTGGTGCCTAATGGGAAAGGAGGGTGGGAGGTCTGGAGAAATTCTCGATTCTCCTCGGGAGGTAATATCTGCAGCGTCTTCTTTTAACTTGTTTCTGACAATGGGACCATTCGTGGACATCCAAGAGGTAATCCTAAAGATAGGAGAGGGAATAGCACCAGAGGATTCTGTCGACGCCCTAGCCGATAGGCTAGACGCCGAGAAGCTACTGAAACTTAGGCTCGACGTGTCCCTTTTCTACCTTCACAGGTCTGAGGAGACCAGTTCCCCCCAGCTTGCGTCGGAGTACCTTTTTAAGTCAGTTACGGAGGCGTTGAAGGGACTTGCCCAGTACTTGGGATTCAAGGGCTCAAGGAGCGAGATTGTGTCTCTACTTACGGAGGCCTTGGGAGATTGGGTAGACGAGAGTTGGGAGGTGGCGATGGTT
This sequence comes from Sulfodiicoccus acidiphilus, assembly GCF_003967175.1. NCBI lineage: Archaea > Thermoproteati > Thermoproteota > Thermoprotei > Sulfolobales > Sulfolobaceae > Sulfodiicoccus > Sulfodiicoccus acidiphilus. Next base: position 1,303,954 of record NZ_AP018553.1, read on the forward strand.
CTTCACTACGACGGGTATATAGACAATAATTTGGACGAGAGTGACGTGGCTCATTACTCTATAAGGGTAAAGGAGTTCTTGGCCAAGTGTTACGAAGTCCTTACCTAAGTCGGGAGTAATTCTACCGTTTTCTGATTCACTGCGTTCAATCTCAAGTATTAACTTGCTAGGGGAGAAGTCCCCTTCCGTGAGGACGGACAGCCCCCTTATGTAAACCCTTTATAGTCATCAAAATACTATTTCTACGACCTCTACTGTGAGAGCTGGGTCGCACCCTCGGGACTGAGGGAACTCACGCCCGTGGAGAGGAAACCCTCCGTGACCCCCCTTCCACGATTTTCACAACGATTCCACGGAACCTCCGCTACGTAAGGAGATCGAGGTCCCTCCGAGGAGCGGGACTCACCGCGAGGACGCCCCGTCCGTGAGGGCGGGGTAGTTCACTGGTTACAACCTATTCGTCAACCCTCGCAAGCGGAACTCATTCCTGTCCTGAAGGTGTTGGTTCCCCTTATACACCTAAGGGAGACATGTGTGAGGGAGAGGGCTCTTCCAATAGACTTCCAAAGAGCGACACCGTGCTAAAATTAGGGATAAACCCACAGCGTTGGAGTTAAGTTACTATTTTTAGAGGTTTTCAATTTAATTTAGAGGAGCGAAGAGGAGAAAGAGTTATGAAGTACGAGTTGGTAGAGTGTAACTGATGCTAACCACAACCCAATTGGAGGCAGAGATCGGCGCTGTGGCCATTCCCTTCATAATAGGATTGCTCATCGGTCTACTTATAAGGAAGATAATCAGTGTGGGAGTGATTTTACTAGCCTTAGTAGTGCTCCTACTTGCATTGGGTTACATAAGGCCTGAACAGATATCCGCTTTCCTTCAGATGGCCGGGGAGTACGCACAACAGGCGACCACGAGGGCTCACGAGATCTCGGGCTTCATTCCCTACTCCTCCCTCAGCTTCGTGATTGGTTTCGTGATAGGTATAGTGAAGGGATAGAGAAGGGTTTCCGAACTTTTAGGGCATTCCTCCTAGATCGAATCAAGGGTTTGGGACAGGATATTATCAGAATATCATCCCCATGATCAAAGGTAAGGATTCAGTTGTCTTGTGGCTAGGTCACAAAACTTATAGACTTTTTAAAGCTGAGAAAGCTCGTGCGCCTTACTTTGTCAGGTGTCAAGGGTGGAGTCGGCAAGTCCACCTTGGCAGTTTCCATAGCCAAATTATTGGCAAGGAATGGGGACACAGTGCTCCTAGTAGACAGAGACATAATAGGGTGGTCCTCTAGGTTGCTCGGTCACGAAGGTCCCTCGCTCCTTCACTGTGCAGCTTCTGGAGAGGAGGGACAGTTCTGGGTGACTAGGGAAGAAGGAAAAGGTAGGTTGACGGCCGTGAGGATCAATCCAGATCCACCGTTGTTCGTAAAGGACTTCAAGGTAATAAAGGAGGATCCGTCTCGCTTCAATAGGTACGTTAAACTCTACGAGGCGCTCCTGAGAAATCACGAGATAGTCGTAGTAGACAATCCTCCTAACGTATTCCAAGGCGATGAGGCTGTGGACCTAGAGCATAGGGCCTTTACTAACCTTAGGAGGGACGAGAGGTGGTACAGGGTCTACGTCTCAGATCCCTCGGAGAGGGGCATCTCGGCTGTCCTCCAGTACATGGAGGTGTTGGAGAGCTTCACAGAGACCGGCAGACCTGGAGCCCTTGTGGTAAATATGGTACCCCCTCTACCCGAGGAGGCCGCCCGGGCCTCTTCCTCCCTGAGGAGGGTCTGCGCGGAAAAGTCCCTTCCTGTCTGCGCCGTTGTGCCCTTCGACGAGAGACTTTACACTTACGGTTCCTATATGGAACTTAACGAATTCCCAGAACAGGTAATTGCGCTATCTAAGGCATTGGTTCGTTTGCCTGAGAAAGCCTTAATAGAGTAAAGATTTAGTCAGTCCCCCTTTCCCTCCTTTCCTTTGCTTCTCTCCACTCTCTCCCTCTTGACATCCAACCTTCCTCCTCCTGCCCTCGATCTGCACTCAGTTGACCAACTCTCCTTCTCCCCCTGTAGCTCACTGCATTCAAGACCGATTTCCCTCAGGGACTTTAGGTAGTTCCTAACATTTCTCATCTTCCTGAACTTCCTTTCAACAGTCACTTCCTTATCCTTAACGGTCAACCTTCCTGTTACGGAATACTTCACGGACTTCATGTGGGCATGAGGAAGAGGACAGGGTATTAAGTTCTTCGTGCTTCCCTTAGATGGTTTGGAGAGGTTTTGGGAATTTTCTCTCAGTTAGCCGTAAAGCAGGTCCTTCCTTAGATCCTCGTAGGAACTCGTCTACACTATTAAGTCGCTAGCGAACTAAATAGCCATAGTAGAGTAAAGACTGAAAACCTTAACATTTCCTTATACTTTTCCCTAAAACCCTTCTCTTATTAACTTCGTCCGATATCCAGGTTTTAGGTTTCTCAACGGGACGAACCTCTACGAGTTAGTCGCCAAGAGGTTCTATGTAACGGGGTAAGGTCGACAAGGTAGAAGCGTTCGAGGTAGAGCTAAGGTGTGGATGGGACTCACCAGTCTAGACCAGTGGTGGAGAGGTGGAGGCCTTTGAGAAGTTCGTGACGCCAGGCACTGAGGGGTACAGAAATTCGTGAGGTTCCTCGAGGCGGAAGGACCTTCAGATCTGGCCGATAATACGTGATTCCGTGGGTTGCCTAAAATCGCGAGCGGTAGTTCTCTGTAGGGCAAGACTTCCTGGAACATTTCGTAATTGAAGACGCATGTGACGAACAAACGAAGCTAATGGTAAAGCCGCCCACGTCACTGAGCTTTCCCCTTCATTGCTCCTCAGAGCCATGGAGGTTTGGCCTTCCAGGGACAGACTATAGCACCTTCGCGCGACCAAACGCTTTCAATCTCTTCTAAACGTCCTTGTCTAGAGTTGCGTTCACGTAGTGCCACCCGAGGACTTCAGTCGACTACCCCGAACCGAGGACGGGCACCTCTCGAGAGGGTGGGGGACGAGGAAGGTGAGGGTGGTGCTCCCCTCCACCGGCCCCGAGGACTTGAGGGTTTGCGATCCCTTAAGGGTGGCCGGGGCGGAATTGGAGGTGGATGAGTTACGCCGCGGGTAAACACTTCTGAATATGCTTAAGAACTAGGTACGACGTTTAAACCTGATGAGGATTCCAGTCGTTATCGCCGTTGCAGTTATTGTGTTAGTGGTAGTGGTTGCCCTACTCTTCCCCGCAATGCACACTTCTCTTAGGAGCGACACAGGCACGGCAACACCTAGCAACTTAGCCCTCACCTTAAATCTTAACGCCTCGAGGATTACGCCTGGTCAAGGGATCGACATCACGGCAGACTTGTATTACAAGGGGAACCAGCCCATCTTAGTTAGCACAAAGGGCCCTGTTATACTCCCCTCACTTTATCCCTGTTCTCAGCCACTCCTCGTCGGTGTAAAGGTCCTGAAGGGCTACTACACTGTTTCTAACTACTCCTCCGGTAAATCCCTACAGGTCTTCAAGCCCGGTGTGTACCCCTGTCCACTCATTTTTGCGGTTACAACTTACCGGTTCCTCCCCATGAGCGACAGAGTCCAGCTCATCTACAACGGCACAGTTCAAGCCACGCTCAGCGACAGGACGTCGGCAGTGGTTTACGGCTACTACTTCCCTACCTCTCCCAACGTCAGCGTCCTGGACTTCTCGGCCTGGAACTTCACCTACTTCCAGCCCGGGGTTTACACCGTAGTAGCAATTGACTACTTCAATCAGACTGTCTTCGCTTACTTCACTGTGACTTGATCGTAGACAGAAGGCCGATGTTCAAAGAGGCCTGAGTGAATGGCTACTTATTGTGGGATTTCTATCACGAGTAAAGGTTTTCTGTCCTAGGAGCACTTTCTAGGGCTTACTATCTTGGCTCTACTCACTTTCCTGTCCACTACGCTGACCCGCATTACTATCTCTTCAGGGACTTGAACTACTGTGTTAGTTGACGGTGCTTCGGTAGGTCGATCGTGTTAGGTCTCCCAACCGTAGAACGCCCTGTGAAGATATGAACCTATTTCTGCGACAGCTTGGCTTGCGGCTGGCGTCACGTCCCAGAATGAAAGGAAGCCGTGTATTTGTCCTCCGTATCTCACGTTAACAACCTCGACTCCAGCCTTCCTTAGTTTGGCAGCGTAGATCTCGCCTTGGTCCCTAAGGGGATCGTACTCCGCCGTTATCACGAGGGCTGGAGGTAATCTTGACAGATCGTCAGCTCTGGCCGGGGAGACTCGCGGATCGAGAATCTCGCTTCCCCTGTTGAGGTACTGTTCTCCGAACCACCTCATCATTTCTCTTGTAAGAAACAGTCCCTCTCCGAACTCCGTTACGCTGGGGGTCTCAGTGGCGAAGTCGGTTGCAGGATATATCAGTACCTGTTCCTTGAGTGGTATCCCAGAATCCCTCGCCATTATGGAGACTACAGCAGCTAGGTTTCCCCCAGCACTGTCTCCTGCTACCGCAATTGAAGAGATGCTCATTTCTCCCGCCTCATCCCTAGCCCATTTCAACACATCGAAGGAGTCAATCACTGCTGCCGGAAACTTGTTCTCTGGAGCGAGTCTATAGTCAACCGACGCGACTACACAGTTGCACGAGTACGCTATTGCTCTACAGAGGTTGTCGTAGGTGTTTATGTTACCAAATACGAAACCTCCCCCATGGTAGTAGATCGTGAGTCCAGCCTTCTCAGGCAAGTTGTGTGGGTAGTACAGGCGGACTGGGATTTCAGCCTGGGATCCCATAACCTTGATGTCCTCTACGTTCCTGAGCGGGGCCTTGTAAGTAAATGTGAGTAGACTACCTTGATCGAAGGCCTTCCTTGCCTCAGCTAAGTTCTGGGTTGAGGTAGGTGGGAGAAGCTTATATGCTTCTAGGATTTTGATTAAGCCCGGTTCCAGGGGCATTTCTTGTTATTCATTAGGCGGAATATAACACTTTACATGAGGATCCTACATATCTTTCGGCCCAACTAGCAGAGGCCACTACCCAACTGGATGTCATCAATCACCATAACGGTTAAAGTGAAACCACAGATCCGTTTCCGAGGGGACTCCCCACCTCCAGCCACGCTGCGACAGAAGATGATGCAACGTACTCCTCCCACCTATAGAGCTTGTAGTACTCCTCTTCCTCTTTAGCCCTGTTCAGGTTATAGTAGTTCAGGACGTGGAGTTCTGTGGAGGAGAGTGTGTGGTAAAGTAGGGCGCTGTTGAGCGAGGTCGATTCAGGGCCGAAAGAGTCCCTCAGCCTCTCCAGGGCCTCTCTAGGGGACAAGGAAGGGATCCACCTCGCAAGTTCGTTTAAGAGGAGGAAACTGTCCGTGTAAGGGAGATCGGGCTCGTTGAACGCTTTCCTGAGCACTGACCCGTTGTGAGCAAAGAAGAGTTCGGCTGGGCCGCTCCTGACATGGTAAGGGTGTGTATGTCCGATACCTTTCAGCTCTTTTCTAGACGATCTCCTCGAGTGGATCACGCCCACACACCTCCCCCTTAAGAGGGACGATATCCCATCCAATGCGGGATCCTCGTATATGGGTTCTCCACTCCTGTAGTAGAGTTGTCTCCAAGAACCATTTACCTCAACTAGCGCTGCCACCCCCCACCCGTCGGGATGGCTCCTCCCCCACTAAGGGGATCTGAGCGGGAAACTTCCCTCAGCGCTCTTATCACCTGTCGGGAAACTCCGTCTCTTACGTTAAACGCAACGAAACGGCACATCTACATTCTAATCATGAGTCCATCCCTGGCTATTATGGCTTTCCCGCCGACTAACTGTTCCGCCTCTTTCACAATCTGGGAAGGTATGTGGGTGAGCACTAGCCTCTTTCCTGAGAAGAAGTTGAGGGCCTCTTGAACTGACGTGTGTCCCCACCTGGAGCAGTCCTCCAAACAGGAAGACTCGTGGACTACTAAGTCGACTCCCTTGAGCTCCCTGAGTATGGGCTCGCAAGGTTCCCGAGTGTCACCACTGTAAAGCAACCTCTTCTTTCCGTCATCTACCACATACGCTACAGAGTATATGCTGTGACATCCCGGCACGGACCAAACTTCAACGTCACCTAAGGATGACCTAGGCAGGTCCGCCTCAAGGAGCTCCACTTCTATATCGTTTCCCGCAGCCTTCATCGCGGATAGCACGGGGCCCAATCCAGGTGGAGAAGCCACGAATAATTTGGGCATTGCGGTGATCTTCCTCAGAACTAAGTGGTCAGGCAGGCCATTGAAGTGATCGAGGTGAGTGTGCGTGACGAATAGCGCTTGGAACGACTTGGTCAGACCCATGTCTTCTAGTCTCAAATTTGCTCCTGCTCCCATGTCTAGGAGCACTCCAACAGCTCCACTCGCGACTAGGATGGAGGACCTGAACCTGGATGATCCGAGGGTCGCGCCCGCACCCGTGCCTAAGAACGTCAACTCCACGATTAAGACCTCACGTACTCTTCTATCTCCTCCATTCGAGGACCTAGAGCACCCACGGTAGTAGTGGACACAGCGGCAGCGAGGTTAGCGAACTTGACGGCCTCCTCTAGGTCATGACCCTTGTCCAGCATTACAGCTAGGGCCGAGTTAAAGACGTCCCCCGCTCCGGTGGTGTCGACTGCCCTCACTCTGAGGGTGGGAACCTTGGATGTTCCCCTCCTCGTTACCACCAAGGCCCCACTCTCCCTAGCGTCACTACCACTGCGTATCTCACTAACCTCAGGAGCGAATTAGCCGCGTCTACAACAGTGCTGGCAGAAGTTAGTTGCTTCGCCTCGACCTCGTTAGGAGTGACGACGTCGGCGTGTCTCAATAGGTTCACGTCCCTCAGGATCGCAGGCGCGGGGTTCAGTATCCTTATGCAGTCCACACATTCGATCAGCGCCTTCTTCACAACCTCCTCGCTCACCTCCAGCTGCGTCAGTAGAACGTCGGTGTACTCTAAGGAGTCGCCTAGATCGGCCGGCTCCAAGAGGGCGTTTGCTCCCCTATCTACAATTATCATGTTCTCCCCTTCCCTGTCCACCACAACTATTGCGGTTCCAGTTCTAGCCCTCTTCACCCTCACGTACCTAGTTCCAACGTTTTCAGATTCTAGGAAGCTTATGGCCTTCGTACCGTAGTCGTCGTCTCCCACCGCGGCCACCAGTTGCACCCGACCCTCCAATCTCGACGCTGACACGGCTTGGTTCGACCCCTTACCTCCGTGAAGAACTAGGAGTTCCCTGCTGAAAACAGTCTCGCTAGGTGAGGGGAACCTGTCCACCTTCACTTCTAGATCTACGTTGTAGCTTCCTACTACAGTTATCACCTAGCCAACACCTCCAGCTTATCGAGCAACTCCCTACTAGACTGAGCCAGCACCACCACCTTGTCTCCCTCAAGCAATACGTCGCACGGCTGGCCGCTCTCCTTAATTGTCAGACCATACTTCTCCGAGTTCCTCAACAACTTCTCCGTGAGCGACGTAGAGAGTCCAAGCCTAGAACCAGTTCTCCTCAGGGCAGTGGAAACTAAATTCTGGACCCCGAACACTATCGGGCCGTCCACCTTTATCCAACCCATGTATCTGATTATTCCACCTGCTAGAGTCGCTACCTCTGAGTAAGGGGTCATGTAACCCAAGTTAGCCTTATCTTCCGTTTTCAATAGAGCCACTATCAACTCCTTTCTCTCCTCTAACTTAAGCACGAGCTCCTCCAGTTCTTCTCTGGCCTTCTCTCTCTCTGCCAATCTCTCCACGTTAGCGAAGGGGTCCACTGGCCCTCTTCCCTTTCCAATCCTCATACCAGATGTTATAGACATTGTGGTGAACTCCTTCGCCTCCCTCACCGCCTCGTGTAGTTTTCTCCCTCGAGCCAAGAGCGATGTTATTGCGGCCGATAGCACGTCGCCACTGCCGTGGGTATCCTTGGTCTCCGCAACAGTTCCTCTGAGGTGGTTGATCCTACCGTCTATCACCACTACGTCCTCTCCCTTTAGTCTCTCTCCTCCTTTGGCTAGAACATTAGTTCCGAGTTGAGAGGACAGAAGCGCAGCTGCTTCTTCGAGGGTGTTGAGATCGTCGATTTTTGAACCAGTGAGTAGCTCGAGTTCAGCCAGGTTTGGAGTGATTATCAGTGAAGTCTTGGCCAGGTTTTTTAACGCCTCGAGGACGTCGTTCCCCGCCAGCCTATCGCCGGATTTGGCCACCATGACGGGATCAAGTACCAGGCCTACTCTGCTCTCCAACACCTTCCTTCTTACTACTTCCACGACCTCCGCTGTTGGGAGGACCCCCGTCTTCATGAATCTGACGTCGAAGTCGTCCAAGACCGCCTTCAGCTGGGCCTCCACAAAGCTAGGTGGTAGGGGGTAGATCGCGCTTACTCCCACCGTGTTCTGAGCAGTCACTGACGTGACTACGGTCACCCCGAACGTCCCTAGGGACGTGAAGGTTCGTAAGTCAGCCTGAAGGCCCGCCCCTCCTCCCGAGTCGCTTCCCGCGATCGTTCCCACTACGGGCCTGCTCCTCACGGGGAAGTTTCACCTCCCGGGGTTTAATTTCTGCTGATAAGCTCTCTCGGTCTTTACCCACACCTTCCTTCTTCTAGTGACTTCGAGGAATACGGCAGCCACATTGAGTGCTATGACCAAGTTAACATAGAGGTAGGAGAGAAGTCCATAGAAGGGCTCTATCAGGTGTCTCCTAGATATCATCATTGTAACCAGAAAGGTGAAGACAGTGGAAGTGCCGGCAGCTACTGAGGCCTCTTGAAGAACGTGAAGGGATGCAACTAGGGGCAGGAAGTAAGTCGATGCGTACATTATCATTACCACAGGCGTGGCGATTGTAAGCAATGCGTCAACCGCCCTGACGTCTCTCCTCATACGTAGTAGGGTGATATCGACCTCTAACCTTCCCCTGTACCACCTGAGGCGCTGCTTCAAGAGGGACCTCAATCTGACCACCACTTCCCTTCTAGCCAGAACTGAGGGAGAGTAGACTACGGTGTAGCCGGCAGAGAGTGCCCTGAGGCTCAGCTCGAAGTCCTCCGTGAGCACGTCCTCCCTCCATCCTCCAAGCTCCTCCAGAACGCTTCTCCTGATGAACATGCAGGTGCCCTCTAAGGAAACGAAAGCCCCCAGTCTGGCTCTTCCCCCTAAGGCATACTCGCTCAGAAGCTCCTCAAGTGAGGCGAACCTAGCCAGTACTGTGTCTCTAACGTTGAATGGGAGTAACCTTCCCTGAACCCCCGCTACCTTGGGGTCTTTGAACTTGGCCGCCGCGTAGGAGAGGACGTCTAAGCGAGGCATTGTGTCCGCGTCGAAGACCCCTATTACGTCTCCTTTGCTCAATTTGATCGCGAAGTTGAGGGCCTCGCTCTTTCCATTTAACGCCTTTCTCTGTATGTGAAAGCACTTAACGTTATCGTAGTTCATTTCATACTTCCTACAGACGTTCAGTGTTCCGTCAGTGGAACCGCTCTCTACTACCAACACTTCGTACTTCGAGCGATCGTAGTCTTGATTTAGGAGCGCGTCCATCAGTCTAGGGAGAACTCCCTCCTCGTTGCGAGCAGGGACCACCAGACTGAAGGTTACTCCTTCTTGCGATCTTTCTTCGACGGGTTTCCACGTGAATCCCAGTAAAGCCATGATCGAGTTGTAGGTCGTCCAAGAACTAACCACGATACTGAACGTCAGCAGGATATCGTCGATCATTCCGATTAAACTGCCATTCTCTTATATATTAAGGCTACTCATGTCTCAGACTGGGTTCAGGCTTAGTGCATTCTCAGGAAATACTCTTAATCGCACACACGAAGTTTCGAACGTGAGAGTGCTGCTGGTCACGGGGAAGTTGGCTGAACGGGCCGTCAGGGAGGCCGCCTCTAGAGTTAGGGGTGCGGAGGTTGAGGTCAAGGTTCTAGACTACCCCGTGGCCGCTCTGATGACGGCCAAGTACGTCGCCGAGAAGTTGAAGGGGGTTGACGGCAATTTCGACTACATAGTTGTCCCAGGCCTGGTCTTCGGTGATGTTTCCGTAGTCGAGAGAAGCACCGGAGTGAGGACGGTTAAGGGGAGCCAGGATGCCTACGACATCCCTGTTGTCATCGAGGCGCTCAAGAGGGGGTTACCCCTATCTTCTCTGGAGCCCGCTGACGCGGTGATAGCTAGGATAAGACTTTCCGATCTGAGGAAGGAAATAGCAGAGATGGAGAATAGTGCGGAATACGCCTTCGAACAGGATGGACTGAAGATCCCAATCTCTCCCCCACCTTTCAGGATATTCTTGGAGCTCGACGTAAAGTGGGACGAAGAGAGAGTGAAGAGGGAAGCCCTTAGGGTGAGGGACTACGTTGACGTCGTTGTAGTGGGTACTCCCGCTGGTAGCGACGATCCAGACTCTTTATCCCGGAAGGTGAAGACGCTTGTAGACCTAGGGTTCAGAGTAGGAGTGGACTCTGCTTCTCCGAACGAGCTGAAGGCCGGTGTGAGGGCGGGGGCCGGTTTCGTTTTCAACCTTAACGAGACCAATTTGGACCTACTAGAGGAGGCAAAGGACGCGACGTTCATAGTGGCTCCAACGTATCCAGAGGAAAGGGCGAAGAGGTGTCTCTCCATTTTCAGGGATGCTCAGAGGAGGGGTTACAGGAAGTTGATCTTGGATCCAGTGCTTTCTCCACCGGTCTTAGGAACTTTCCAGTCGCTCACAGAGTACGCTCAGGTTAGAAAGGAGCTCCCAAACGTCCCTACACTGATGGGAGTACTTAACGTCACAGAGTTGATCGACGCTGATAGCCACGGAGTCAACGCCTTGATGGCTACCTTGGCCCAGGAGTTGGGAGTGGGAAACCTACTCACCATGGATAAGGGGAGAACTAGGTGGTCGGCGTGGGAACTCAGGACCGCAACATCGATGGTGTCTTTAGCTCACGTCAGGAGGAAACCACCTAAGGACATCGGAGTAGACCTATTGATACTAAAGGACAGGGAAAGGGAGGATCGCGAGTTCCTCCATGCCGACCAGGTGATCGAGGTGAGCGAGATAGAACCTAAGATGGATCGAGGATTCGTGAGGATAGGATTAGAGGACGATAAGTTGGCTTTGGTATTTAATGATGGAAATCATAGAAGGAAAGTGAAGTTGATGAGCGAGAACGCACTATCTCTAGGAAGGGCCCTAGTGAGGAGTGTGTCAATGGATCCAGAACACGCACTATACGTAGGTTACGAGCTCGCTAAGGCGGAAATGGCGTTACAGCTGGGGAAGAGGTACGCACAGGACTCGCCCCTTTTCAGAGTGAGGATGAAATGATAAGGGTGGCCCTGCCCGAGATCTGGGAGGTCAACGTCGACAGGAGGAGATGGTTGGCTGTGGCCGTCTGTACGCATCTAGTGACACCGGATGCAGAGGGGGAGTTGGGGGAAATGGCGAGGTACTTAGTAGGGACCTTCTCCCTGGGTACAGCAGTGGAGAGGTTCAGGTTGGGGTACCCTGCGATCTTCGGGGGAGTCTTCGTCATGAGCGGAAGGTCACCTGTGAGGAGATTCGAGTTCAGGGGATACGTCAAGAGGGTCCCCCTCGCATGTCCCACTGAGTTAAACTCCCTAAAGGACCTAGACGGTGCTGTGATAGGGGGAGAGAGAGGGGCGCTGACGTTTTCCTCAGTTAGAAAGGACGGTTATGTCCCCGTTGATAATGTGGGCCTGCGGTTCATCACGGATACTCCACCGTCACGTACTGTTCCTTTCCCTCGTATATCCTGACTCTAACTGACTTTGGAGAGCCCAGTTTACTGTGTAGCTCTCTCGCCAATTCTGCCGCTATGAACTCGGCAGTTGGGAAGGGCGCATCGATCACCTTGATCTCTACCCTGAACGGGCCGCGTAGCTCCAGCTTCTCCACGTCCCTCGCTGGCACGATGAGCTTGTGGTCCCACTCCCTCAGGGTCTCCGTGAGTACCCTCCTCACCTCCTCGAAGTTGACCACGAACCCCGTGGACTCCTCAACTTCCCCCTCAACTTCGACGTTCACTTGGTAAGTGTGGCCGTGTATTTGGGAGTCGGCTGGAGAGGAGAGTGTGTAGTGGGCAGAATCTAGTGTGAACCCCTCAACTCCCACTCTGAACTTCAACCAAGATCCTCCTCAGGTTCTTGTCTACATGTTCCCACAGTGCCTCCGTTAGATACCTGATCTCGTCGCAGGTCAACTTAATGTCCTGGTCCCTCTTCATCGACTCTAACACCTTCAGGGCCCTCATAAGCTTCTGGAACTCGCCCCTCACAACCGTCCTACCTTGAAATGTGAGGTCCTCACCTAGAACGAAGTCCCCACCAACCTCCAGTATCTGATATAGGGCAAACGTCGCTTGACTAGCGTCAGCCTCGAACTCGTTCAACCTAGTGATCACTTCCCTAGTTAGGGTAGAGACGTAGTCCCTTACGAGGTCGACGAGACTGTCTACCACTTCCATCCCCATTCTGAACTTGGGATTCGCCAATAGTTCTCTGAACTTCGAGTTGGTGAGGCAAGAGGTGTCACAGGGAACGGGAACCATAAGTGGCTCTATTACCATGGACGGCCTCTCCCTCATGAACTCCTCCTCGAGGGAAGCCATGGGAAACAATATTACGGCCGTGTATAATAGCTTGCCGTGGACGCTCTAACTGGACTTACTCGGATGGCCTTGGAGGGCTTTATGGAGTGGTTCGGTAAAGACGTGGTGGGGATCGCGGCCCTGCGCTCCGATAATGAGATGCACGTTCTGATTCTCGTGGACGGCATCCGTGAGATCTCGATCACCGCTAGGACGGAAATCTGGAGGAAGTTCTACGAAGCTCTCAGGACATCTCACCTCTTCTCCTCCTACGTCGAGGAGTTCGGGACTGCTCCACGTATAGTTGGGATCTTGCTTTCCCCAGAGGAAGTGGACTACCACATCCCGTGGGTCGTCCACCTCCTTCTCCAGGGGACAGTCCTCCTGGATCCGAAGGGCATTCTGAAGAAGGCAAGGGAAGTTCTGAAAGGGGTCAAGACGTTCCAGCATAGAAACGGGGCAGTTGTAGTAATGGGCGATCTCTCCAAGGGGGAGGTGGTTGACCTTTGAACAACAGCGCTCTAGCCTCGGAATACATGCTCCGTGCCTCGAGAAGTCTAAAGGAGGCGAGACAGAGTCACGAGGAAGGAGACCTAGTAGGGGCCGTGGTCAGTGCTGGAGAGGCTGTGGATTACGCTGCTAGGGTGGTTCTGGCACTCTATGGGATCGTTCCACTCTGTCTTGGAGCATCCTTCGTTTTGGAGTACCTGATTTCCAAGGGGAAAGCCACCGAGATCGTCAAGCTGGTAGGGGAAATGGAGGAGATCGCGTTGAAGGGGTTACTGGCCGAGAAGCTCGACGAATCGTCCCTCAAGTCCCCCTCAGTCGTGGTAAGAGAGGTCGAGGTGAAGGCCACAATTGAGAGGGCCTCAAGGGTGATAGAGGCAGTGGAGGGGATTTTCGACGACTTTCACGATTGACTTGGATTCCCATCAGTGTGGCACCGATCCTTGGGAAGCGCTTGGCCACTTGAGGGGGGAAGAAGTGTTGTTCAAGGTGAGTGCTAGCAATCCGCTTCTTCCAGAGCTCACTCGGGAACTCGAGATCGTGAAGGTTGAGGGTGGTGTACTTTTATTGAAGTTCAGAGATGGATCTCCTTCTACTCTCTAGTGAGGTCAATGATGGGTTACACCGAGTTGGCCGACTACTCTTCGGCTTCGCTCCTAAATTCCATGCTCCACGACGATCTTTCTGAAGACCTGGTGGACATGCTCAAGGGAAGGACAGTGGCCGTTGTAGGTGCTGGCCCTTCTCTGACTTCCGTGTCCCACTTCAGCGAAGAAAGGGTGATCGCAGCCGACGGTGCCTCAAGGTATCTAATGGAGAAGGGCATAACTCCTGACGTAGTGGTGACGGACTTAGACGGCATTTCAGAAGTATTTCCCACGTTCTACGTAGTCCACGCTCACGGCGACAACTTCCATTTGTTGTGGAGAGTCGGGCTGATGAAGAAGGTTGTGGGGACGTGTCAAGTGGCGCCGTTCGGCAGGCTCAAGGTCTTCGGCGGCTTCACAGACGGAGACAGAGCTGTGGCGCTGGCGCTTGCTGCGGGAGCGATGAAAGTGAGGCTTTACGGTATGGACTTCGACTCTGAGCTCACGGGGAAGTACTCTAAGCCAACTCTCCAGGACGATATCCCTTCCTCCCCTACAAAGAGGGCTAAACTCAAGATAGCCAAGTGGGTAGTGGAGGAATTAATGCAGGACGGACTCAGGCACAAAGTCTGAAACGTATGAACCCCCTTAGCCCAGAAGGGCGAGGCTTTCCGCCCCCTTAACTTCATCATTTTGTAAACCACCCTGCCGTCGCCGAAATAGACGTTAGAAGTAAAGAGATGAACTATCTAAGTTAGGAGCACTTTTAACTGAGTTAGTTGAGTCTAACCATATGAGTCTGATCCCGAGAGCGCCTAACGTTAAACCTGGAGAGAAGTTCGATGTCATAGTTGTGGGTCTAGGTCCAGCAGCCTATGGGGCGGCTCTCTATAGTGCTAGATATATGTTGAAGACGCTCGTAATTGGAGAGACGCCTGGTGGTCAGTTGACGGAGGCCGGCGAGGTCGACGACTATCTCGGACTTGCTGGAATTAACGCTGGAGACATGATAAAGACCTTCTCTGCACACGTCGCCAAGTACAACGTCCCAATACTAATGGACAGGGTGGAGTCGTTATCTAAGAGCGGGGAGGAGTTCGTGGTTAGAACGAAAAGGAGGGGCGATTACAGCGCAAAGGCTGTAGTATTGGCTATAGGAGTGAAGAGGAGGAAGCTCGGTGTACCTGGCGAGGATCAATTCGCCGGGAGGGGAGTATCTTATTGTTCCGTCTGCGATGCCCCTCTGTTCAAGGGGAAGAGAGTTGTTGTAGTGGGGGAGGTAATTCAGCGCTAGAGGGGGCAGAGCTACTCACCCGTTACGCAACTAAGGTGTACTTGGTTCACAGGAGAGATGAGTTCAGAGCGCAACCGATATACGTCAAACTGGTCAAAGAGAAGCCCAACGTGGAGTTCCTCCTGAACTCGAGGGTGACCAAGATCGAGGGGGAAAAGTTGGTGAGGAGAGTTACAGTGGAGTCTCTCAAGGACGGTAAAACAACGGAACTAGAGGTCGACGGCATTTTCATAGAGATCGGATTCGACCCAGACGTCGAGTTCGCCAAGAGGAACGGTATCGAGACTGACGAGTTCGGCTACATAAAGGTGGACGAATGGATGAGGACGAACGTCCCTGGAGTGTTCGCTGCTGGAGACTGCACTCAGATGTGGATAGGTTTTAGACAGGTGGTCACTGCTGCGGCACAGGCAGCTGTAGCTGCACATAGTGCTTACAATTACATAAACGAACTCAAGGGGAACACTGGTGGAGCTTAGGGCGGGCCTAGAAAAGGTGGCCCAGGACGTAGCGCACTTTCTTCGAGAGGTGAGGGACGACTCGCTCGACGTAGTTATAAAGAAGCACGGAACCGACTATACTAAGAAAGTGGACGAGTTGGCAGAGGCGAGGGTCTTT
Source organism: Sulfodiicoccus acidiphilus (assembly GCF_003967175.1). Taxonomy (NCBI): domain Archaea; kingdom Thermoproteati; phylum Thermoproteota; class Thermoprotei; order Sulfolobales; family Sulfolobaceae; genus Sulfodiicoccus; species Sulfodiicoccus acidiphilus. Next base: position 1,319,586 of record NZ_AP018553.1, read on the forward strand.
GAGGGGTTGGAAAGAGAGGGCTTCCACTTCGACGTGGTGAGCGAGGAGTCGGGGAGAACTGTGAGGGGGTCAGATTACGTTGTGGTTGTGGATCCGTTGGACGGGAGCACTAACTACCTCTCTGGGATACCCTGGTGCTCCGTCTCACTGGCCCTTTTCCACAAGGGTGGAAGGCTTCTAGATAGTTTTGCTGGTGCTGTGGCCGAGATCTACAGGGACGTGGTATACTCCTACGATGAAGAAGGATCTTATGTAAATGGTGTAAGGACCTCGAGGAAGAGGCCTCAGGAAGTCGTGATAGGCTACTTCAACTCATCCCAGTGGGAGCAGGCGAAGAGGATATTAGACGACTTCCCTGGGGCAAAGGTGAGAAGTCTTGGAAGTGCCTCCTTAGATATGATAAACGTCTGCCTAGGGTCAAGCAGAGCCTACTTCGACTTGCGGGGAAGGTTGAGGAACGTGGACGTCGCTGCATCCTTAGGCTTCTGTCTAAGACTCGGTCTGAGGCCCACTAGCTTCGACGGTTCGCCTCTTGAGGTTGATGTCGACGATGTAAGACAGATCCAGAGTATAGTCCTGAGAGGGTAGAACTTAGTCCATCATTTGGAACAATAACAAGTTACGGCTCACTTCACTGGTTTCCTGTCGCTCTAGTCAATGGCTTGCATTAACCTGTGAAGTTTATATGTTTTGTACCTAAGGCAACATGTCATCAGGATGGGTGTAGTTGTATCTGTGGGTATGGTGATTTCAGGTGTGCAGGTGTCCTCATCCGTTCTCGACACTCAGACGAGTCTTGCCACCCCACTAATGGGACTAAGAGAGGTGAGCATTCTCGGCGACCTTAATTAACCCCTAGGGGGGGGGGGAGAATCACAAATCAGTGAAAAGTGAACTAAGGCACAACCCCCTGAAAAGCTGCGCTTAAACTCCCCCAAAACGATTTTTAGCTAAATAATCGAGTCCCCCTAGTGAGAATAGAAGTCTTGGGGTTAAGGGAGGGGTAGGTAAGTCCACGGTGGCAGCGCATCTCGCGAAGGCCTTGGCAGAACTTGGAAGGAAGGTACTGTTCTTGGATAGAGACTACAACGGTTGGGGCTCTTGGTCCCTCGGTGTGGAGTCCAAGGGTCTCCTGTGGTGGGCCATGCATGGAGGCGAAAGAGACTTCATGAAAGAAACTAGGCCTAACCTGAAGGTATTGAAGTTGTATCCTCCCTCCCCCCAGTTTTACGAACTCATTCTCAGGGTTCACAGGAGCTTGGAGCTTATGACTAAGGGAGCTGAGGCATATAAAGAAGTCCTGAGGAGCGACGACTTCGACTACTTCGTTGTTGATAACCCTGTCAACGTGGGTCCTGACGACGAAGCCGCCAGACACGAAAGGGAGTTCTTCTACCAGGCCAGGCCCGAGCAGGAAGGAGTAGGACTCTTCGTCTCTGATCCCTCTACACCAGGCCTCAGGGCTGTTGCTAATTACGTGAAGGCCTCCTCTACTTGGGTCAAACCCCTAGCCCTGGTGGTAAATATGATCCCTCCCACTCCAGACGAAGTTGAGAGAGTCCAGATGTGGCTCAGGGAGAACTGTCTCCCTCTCTCCTTCAAAATCTGTGAAGCAGTAGAATTCGACGACACTCTTTACCAGTATCGCCAGTTCCCTAATCCAGAAGTGAAGTGGGAGGCCATATTCAACTTAGCGAAAAAGATAACGGACCTGGGAAACTAGGTACCCTTCCCCCCCTTCTTCCTTATAGAGGGTCTAACCCTCTCTATGGCCTCCTCCAGGTCCTCGAACTTGAGGGTCCTGGAGGAGTTACCTGCGATCCTCTCCCTCAGCAACTTTATCTTGGCCTCCCGAGTCACGGCCGCTATATCGGCCCCAGAGTAACCCTCTGTCATCTGGGCCAACTTCTCACACTTCAACGCGTCGCACACGTCTGCCCCTAGGTACTTCTTGAATATCTCGACCCTTTCTTCCAAGTTCGGCAACGGTACGTGTACCACCTTGTCGAATCTCCCAGGCCTCAGGAGAGCTGGGTCTATAGCCTTTATCCTGTTTGTCGTGGCAATAATCACCACTTCCTTCAACGACCTTATTCCGTCCATCTCAGTCAGGATTTGGTTCACCACCTTGGACGTTTCGTTTCCCTTACTGTTCCTCCTGGAGGCTATTGCGTCTAGTTCGTCTAGGAGAATTATGCTGGGCTTGTTCTCTCTGGCCCTGTTGAATATTTCCTTTATTGCGTTCACAGCTCCCTCGTAGCCCTTGTACATCACCTCGGCTCCACTTAACGATATGAGTTTCACACCCAACGACTTCGCCAATGCCCTAGACATCATGGTCTTCCCTACTCCTGGGGGACCGTAGAGTAGTATTCCCCTTATGGGTGTGACGTTGAGTTCCTCCATCAGTTTAGTGTACTTGAACTGCATTTCAAGTAGCTCGTAGAGCTCCCTCTTTATGTCGCTATACCCTCCCACACTGTTCAGAGTGAGCCTTGATTCCTCCTCATCTCCCAGTTCCCTCCCTTTGAACCTCCTCTCGAAGTCCATCCTGAACTTCTCGTAGTCCTCCAGCATTTGGAGCGTTATGCTCGGCTTGTACCTCTTTATCACCTGCGAGAAGTCGTCCATACTTATCTTTCTTTCCCCCTTTTCTAGGGCTTCGCTGGCCACTCTTCTGGCGACTTCTTGGCACAAGTTAGCGAGGTCAGCTCCACTGTACCTCTCGGTGGCGTCAGCGATCTTATCTAGGTCCACCGTTTCGTCCAGGGGCTTGTCGGAACAGTGGACTTTCAGGATCTGCCTCCTAGCATCCCTGTCAGGGGGTCCCACGAATATGACCTTGTCGAACCTACCGGCCCTAAGAAGGGCCTTGTCTAGGAGTTGCGGGACGTTAGTTGATCCCACTATGATCACGCTATCGTCGCTCTGAAGCCCGTCTATTTCAGAGAGCATGAGGGAGAGCAGCCTTGGTGTCACCGAGTCTCCAGTGTGACTCTCCCTCTTGGTACCTATGGTGTCTATCTCATCGAAGAACAATATGCAAGGAGCGGTCTTCCTAGCGCTGGCGAAGAGTTCCTTCAGTCTGGCCTCACTTTCCCCGTACCATTTACTCATTATATCGCTCACGTTGACGTATATGAAGTTCAACCTCGACTCTGAGGCTAAGGCCTTCATCATGAGGCTCTTACCGCAGCCAGGGGGACCAAAGAGAAGTATACCTTTAGGCGGCTTGAGCCCGTACTTCCTAGCCAGTTCCCTGTTCTTCAGGGGAAGCTCCATGTACTCCCTTATCTCCTTCTTTACGTCGTCGTACCCTCCAACTGACTCCCAACTCACCTCCCTGTCTCCCTGTTTTTTCTGCTGTCTTTGTCTCGACCTAGCTTCCTGTGGCTTCTCGGTGGGCATGAGCTTAGAAGTGTATCGTCGGGTAGCGTACACTAGGACACCCACTCCGAATGCCAAGGAGAGGGCGATCGTGAGGTACTGATCCACCAAACTCAACGTACTCTAATTACTGTTTGGAACACATCTTAAAATATGTTATATAGAAGAGGGTTAACAAGACGGAAAGCGCTCATAGATGAGCCTAGGCGCAGGCGTCCTCTAGGCCCCCGAAGGAGACAAGTTTTGTCTTGACTGAAGTTAAAGAGGAAGACACCCCCGTGGAACGGTCACACAGTTATATCCCCTTTTGTTAAATATACTTTGAACTAAAGATCACCGACGGAGCGGCCACCGAGACGTCTCCAAGCGAGGACGCCTCGGTTTCATGCGTTTTCAGAGCGGGAACAACCTTCAGTGCTCTGGAGCTTCACCCTATTTAGAGAGTTCTATTAGAGGGAGCTAACCAAGATTTATGCATGAACGTTTATCTCCTTATACCGAATATAAAGATGAAGACCATTACCACGCCGATTCCCTTCCACATGCCAGGTCTAGAACCAGAAACCACCAACTACCTGTTCGTTTAAGTTTTATTGGGGAGAGTGAGGTCCTCCAGGACCTTCCTAGCTGCGTTATATCCAGGAGCCCCCGTTACTCCCCCTCCGGGATGGGTACCTGCCCCACAGAGGTATAGCCCCTCAATGGGGGTGAGGTAGTTGCTCATCCCGGGCACCGGCCTGAAGAAGTAGAGCTGGTCAGGAGTCATCTCCTCGTGGAATATATGCCCTTCCCACATTCCGAACCTCCTCTCCAAATCCAACGGCGTTAATACTTCGTACCTCACCGGCTTGAAGTTAGGTGCGTACTCTCGAACCTTTCTAATAACTAACTCCCCGTACTCCTCCTTTACCTGATCTAGGGACTTGGAGTAAGGCAAGTACTGTCCGAAGATGGAGAAGGAGAACTTACCTGGGGGTGCTAATGAGGGATCCACGGCGGACTGTATGTTTAATGACAGCCACGGTTCCTTGGACATCCCGAAGCTCACCGCATCAGAATAAGCTCTTTCTACGTACTTGACGTCGGGCATTATCAATATTGAAGCGGAGTGTTCCGGCCTAAGTTCCTTCCCTCCTCCGAAGTCAGGAAGCTCCTCTAAATAGCCGACTACCTTGAACGAAGTACCCCTGGTCTTCGTGCTTCGCACTCTCCGTCTCACGTCTTCATCGACTTCCGTGTTCCTGAGGAGTTTGAGAAAGGTGGTCTTCGGGTCGGCGTTTGAAAGAACAATTTTGCTTTCCACTATCCTGTTATCCATCAGCCTCACTCCGGTAACCTTCCCGTACTTCACCAAGATTTCGTCCACTTCGATTCCCGTCATGATGGTCACACCTAAGTTTTCAGCTGCACCCTTCAGAGCTCGAGTAACTCCTCCCATTCCTCCCTTTACGTAACCCCAAGCACCCTTGATCCCGTTCGCTTCTCCTAGCACGTGGTGTGCTAATACATAGGCCGTCCCCGGGGCCGAGGGAGGGGTGAACGTCCCCACAACGGCGTCTTCTATGAGGGCGGTTATTAGTTCCTCGGACTCGAACCATTCCCTCAACAACGACTCTGCGTCCTTAAGTAGTACTTGGGCCACGTCCTCTAGCTTGTCTTTAGCACTCTCCTTCAAGAGTTCCAAGAGGGACCCCCCTTCTTCCAACGATATTGGGGGAGTGAGCATTAGTACATCGAACAAGTCGTAAAGGTCCTCCCAGAACTTTACCCACTTGGGGTACTCCAACGCATCCTTCTGGGAGAACTTTGAAATCTCCTTGGCCGATCTCTGCACGTCAGACCACAGAGTTAACGATCTGGGCCTAAGTGGGAGGAAGAGTCCGGGGTCCTTGTTATAGACGCTAAGGCCGTGATCAGCTAGCCTCAGGTCCTTCACTATCTTAGGTCTGAGTAGGCTAAGAACGTAAGCCCCCGTGTTCACAGTTACCCCAGGCCAAAGCTCTTCTGAGACACACGCTCCTCCTACTATGGGCCTCCTCTCTATTACGGTAACCTTGAGTCCTGCTCTTGCCAGATAGGAGGCTGCTACCAGTCCGTTATGTCCCCCTCCTACAACTACAACGTCAAACTTCACTTCCTGAGCCTCCTGAAGGTAACTACCATTGCCAGCCCTACAACCATTATACCTAGGGCTGCAAAGGAGGCGACCTCTACCAGTTCAGTGAACCCCATTCTTTATCGTCCTATAGATTTCCTTTACGTTCTTATAACTATGTGAGGTTCGAAAGTTTGAACTTAGTGTATTCGGGGTTCCCTTAGTTTACAGAGAGGGGGTTGAGGGGGCGGAAAGCCTCGCCCTTCACGGCGGGGACGGACAGCCCCCTCATATTTATACTTCTTTGTGAAATTTCTCTTAGTGGTACTAACGACGCTCCTCCCCAGCTCGATCGAGGGCTTAATGGGACTGAGGGAGGAGCGAGCAGCGGCTTCAATTTCCTTTAAGGGACTAGACGTAATGGGTGAAAGTCCCCTCCTCTTCAAATGGGAGTGGATCTCTGATCCACTCGACTGCCCACCAAACGAGACATGTAAACCCGAACCGATGGTGGGAACGACGATCCCTCTGGGAGGGAACCCTCGTCCCTTCCAGGGCGGGGAGGAAGTCAGTCTGGCCTATACTAGACGAAAGTTTCCTCATCATCGACGGGGATACTCTATTTCGAATCGTCGTGGAAATAGACCTTAGTAAAGGGCCCTCACGCCACCTCGCTCTAGTAGGCCCCTCCAGAGCAAGTCTCCATCGTCTATTCGAGACTAAGCTTCTCATCTGGCGGGCCGGTGGCACTATAATTTCCACACTAACGGTTGGAGTCCTTTGTGTATCCAGACGTCGAACCCACTCAGGCCCTTCTACAGTGGAGCTACCGGGGTAATGTCCTAGAAAAGACTTTCCCACAATACAAAGGGCCTAGGATTACGAGGTTGACCCTTTAACTCTATCTTTGTAATTTGTGATTGAAAGAAACTCTAACTCTGGGCCCAGTCATATATCGACTTATGGGGAAAAACGGAGACTTATTCGTCCTCCTTTACTCCCTCGGTCGGCTTGACCACGTACTTGAGAAACGCGTAGCCACCTAATCCAAGAAGAATGAGAATTACAGCGTTTATTATTGCGAACTCTCCTACGCTCATTTCACTCACCTATGAAGACGTATGGACTCACGAGCCCAGGTACTACATCCACGTAAGCTTGGTATTCTAAGTTAGTACCAGTGATGTATAGAGAGTAGTTCCCCACTTCTAACGAAGGTAAGGATATAAGCTCGGAACTGTTGGCTGGAACTACGTATTCCGTGGACGACCTACTGAACTCAATCGTGAGGTTGAATGGTTCTTCGTTGTAAACTGTTAAGTTCAAGGTCCAGTTGAAAGGCACAAACATTGTCACTCCACCGCTGCTGGTCCCGTTTACTTGGTCGTTTTCCACTGAAAGAGACGCTATCGCCGTCTGATTCACAGGGACCTCGCCGAGGGGACTCCCCACGTATCTCTTGAAGGGCGCTGGGTACTGCCTAAAAGGAGGTGATGAAGTAGCGACTAAGTTATAAGAAAGGAACCCTGCCATTACAGCAGTTCCGACGAAAATCACCAACAGAACCGCTAGGCCAACCTTCGCCATTACTCGCTCACCCCAGCGTAGTACTTGGCAACTACCCACTTCGTCAGCATGGAGAAGGCCGGAACCGCCATTAGAACGAACCCAATTCCGCCTAACCATGCGAACACAGTCATCACCTGCATGTAAGGTAGGAATTCGACCGGGTAAGCTATCTCCCTCCTAATCAGTCCTTGGTACCCCGCCGCCATCATGGCAAAGCCCACAACAAGGAAAGAACCGAACCACAGAAGCAGTCCAGCTCTTATTGATTTGAGACTAAGCCTCGAGAGAGGTGCGATTTTTCCGAACGCGTTGAGGAACTGATCCAAAATTATCCCCAGCGAGCCGAGTATTATAATGGTCCATATCATAAGGTGGAAGTGACCGACGACGTAGTATGTGTTGTGAACGATAGGATTAAGGGCGTTCTCGGGAAGAATTAGTGCAGGCAATCCCGCTATTATGAAGCCCAGTAGTGCTAGGAAGTAGGCTAGTCCCCTAACGTCCTTGAAGTCGTAGGACTTGGCCAGAAAGAGCGTCAGTCCCAGGTTCAGAACGGTCACTCCAGAGCCCGCGGCGAGTATTAACGTACTTGCGTTGACGAAGCCTCTTATCCACACTGGTAAGGGCCAGGTGAGCATGTGGTGAGCCCAGACGAGCATTGTGAAGACGAAGAGAAGGAACAAATTCCACCTCGCCCACTTCTCGCTGAAGAGCTTTCTACCTGCGAACTTAGGTATGTAAGCGTAGAGCGCTCCGAACACTGCGAAAGGAACGAAGTAAACTACGGGGTGCCCCCAGCTCCAGAATAGGAGGAAAGCAACGGTCGGGTTCACGTAGACGTGCGCCAGTATGGCGAGCGTGTACCACAGGAGCACGGCCATCAAGAAGGGAGTCGTGAACACTATCATTGCAGTGAAGGTGAGGGCGTAAGTGGGAAAGATCGAGAGCCTTCCCTTCGTCCTCCGAGTCTTCATTCCGTCGAAGACTGTTATTGCAGCAGCTCCAGTTATGCAGAGTTCCGTGATGAACAGTCCTATATAGGTGAGCGCTATAGCCGGCCCAGAGTAGAAGTTGAACGTAGTCTGAAGTAGTCCTAAGGGTGGAGTGATGTACCACGAGGTCATAGGCCCTCCGGCGAGGGCAATTATCATGCCCAGGTTGGCCAACCAGAATAGGACGTTAACCAGTGTGAAGTGAGAGATCTCCATTCCTTCCTCTTTGTACATGGCGTACATGCCTATCCCTATTGTCAAGAACGGAACCAGAAGGTACATTGCGATGTAGCCGTGGAGTGTCAGGAGAGAGTAGTATATCGGAGCTATGGCCTCAGTGTTGTAGGGGTTGAGGAGAATTATCCTGAAGAAGAGCGCCGCGAGTCCCATGACCGCGAGCCACACTAACCCCGCTGCAGTGAACAGTATCGACGTCCCTAGGGTAGTGTGGGAGAAGTACTTCTCAGTGAGACCTTTTAGCATTGGAAGAGGTGTCCAAGGGAGGTTCCTTCCTAGGGTCGCCATCAGATCACCTCGAGTGTTCCATACATGAATGAATGGCCTATCCCACAGTACTCGCTGCACCTCCAAGTGTAGTTGCCAGGAACGTGGGGGCGTAAAAGAACACGTAAGAGAAGGTCCCAGGCACTATGTCAACGTTAACTGTACCGTCCGGTAACTTCAGCATGAAACCGTGAACCACGTCCCTAGAGTGAAGTATCACGAGAACTGGCTGACCAGGCTTAGCAACGATCACGTCTGGAGTGTAGCCCCACTGAAATGCCGTCATATTGACCACCAGAGTCCCATTCGGCAGCGGCCTGGGCACGCCAGACGCTAAGGGCAGGCCATACCTGTAGTTAGTGGAGGTACCGTTTGCCACCTCGGAGAGACTCCATCCGGCGAATATAGCTACCAAGATTAACAATACAATGAACCAAGTCAACTCACCGTGCTTCTTCACCCACTCTGAGGCTCCCATAACTATCAGGAAAAGGTCTCCTCACTCATATTTTAAGTTTTATGTAGGTTATCTAAAAATGGGAAAAAGCAGGAAAATAGCTCAACTAAATAGCTCTAGGCAAGCCTCTTCATCCTTAGGCCGATAGACCTCTGTCCACTCCTCAACAACGAGTTGAGTTGTTTCAGAGACATGGCAAGTACCGTGGTTGAGAGCACCGGTAGGCCGAAATAAACGATTACAAAGTAGCCTGGCGAGGCCAAGACCGAGAGTATGGTTGACGTGACCGTGGCCACAGAGGCAGCCAACGAAATCAGAAGAACGGTAGGAATCGCAAGGCAACAGGAGGTTGCAGAGAGTGCAGAGAGGATGGGAAGGAATCCAACGGTGCTCAACCTAGTCTTTCTGAGGTTATTCCTCAGCTTCACCGCTGCGCTGATGTTACCGGCAAGTAGAGATGCCACTAAGAAACCTATGAATGCTTGGAAGGGAGTTAGTGTAGGAACGTAGTTTCCTACTACCATCCAGATTCCTGGGCTCTCGGAGTCTATGTACGGAGCGTATATGAGCCCTCCAGTTGGATACGAGAAACCGACCCCCACACTCGAAGGTAATTGAAGGGGAGGAAGTGCACCTACCACTAGAAAAGTGAAAAGGAAGTAGTGGAAGAAAAGGTAGGGGAAGAAGACGGCGTAGAAGTACTTCGAGAGCCACGGCGAAAGGTTTCTCCACGACCACCTCAGGGAGGGTAAAGCTATGCCCGCGTAGAGACTCAGGGTGGAGCCCAACTGCAGGGCGTTCACTTTGCTTGATAGCCAGGACCAATAGAGAATTATTGAAAGTACTACTAAAATAAAAGAAAGTAGACCTACTTTGGCTTTCACTTCCCTCAGTCCTTGTAGTACTGTTTGTAAACTACGAATATAACCGCACCCAGAAGGAACAGTCCCAGTCCTCCTAACATTCCCGTATCGAACTCGACCCCCGATGTACTAGGTATGGAGAGAAATTGTGAGATCACGTAGACGAAGACGAAGCCTACTACTATGAGGATGGGTAGAGCAACTTTGGTGTAGTCGGTCGGCTTCGCGCTTTCCACTTGAATCGCAGTCTCTTGAACGGCTCCAGCCCTGAACCTGACTGCCAGGAAAACTAAACTACCCATGAAGACTCCGAAGATTATCGACGCGAGCAAGTAGGTTATACTCCATAGTTGTTGTACGTAGTCACCTGTTGGAGAAGAAGCTAAGTAGCCTAGTCTACCGAAGTCCCCCGCTATCATGAACATAGCGAAGAAGAAGAGCATCGTGAAGAGCCACATGACGTAGTCCTTCATGCCGAGTCTGGGACCCTGATCCAAACCTCCTCACCCAGTGGAGTTGGACGGAACCACTACCAATATTCCCTTCATGGTGTAGTGACCTGGTCCACAGAACTCAGCGCAGTAAATGTTGTAGATACCAGGCTGGTTCACTACGATGTACATGTGGTACGTGTAACCTGGTATTGCCTCAAGCTTGTAGCCTAATTGGACGAAGTATAGGGCGTGTATAACGTCTTCGGACGTGATTAGTAGCTCGTAAGGTTGTCCTGCCTTCAACACTAGTTTATCTGGAACAACTGTACCGTTAGGGTATTGGAAGAGCCAGACGTACTGCTTCGCTATCACCTTTATGACAATGGGATCCTGATGTTCGTACGTACCGTTGTAGATGTTGAGGTAGTAGTGGTAGGAGAGCAGACCCAAGAATGTTAATGACGCTACCGCAAACACTATTGTGGCTATTTCCGCATACCTTCCTATTTCGCTCATCTTTGCTCACCTAGGAAAGTCACGTAAATGTAAGTCAGCATTCCCGCCAAAATCATGTCAGTCCCAATTAGCTGTCCGCCCTCGAATTGAAGGATCGTGGTATACCCTCCTTCCGCTAAAATTGATGCGAGCCTTATAGTCATGTAGGTAATAAGAATCAATAATACAATTGCAGAGAGCTCTAAGCTCCTAATTAGGGCACGAGGACTCACCTTCATTTTCGACTCATTTAATTGGACCGAATCGACAGCTTTCGTGGAGGTAAACCCTCTTCTCAGTCCTCCGCTCAAATGTTCACCCTTTACGCTTCTACCTTGAAGGAACCTTAGAGTGGGGAAAAGAATTGCAAAACTGAGAAGGAAGATGAGTCCATCCACTTCCACCCCTATGGGTCCAATGTCCCTTCCCGGAGTGAGGTCCGCCCATATACTGTTAACTACGAACGACACTATGAAGCCAGTCCCCAACGAAATCGCCGCCGGTCTCATTACTGGATGCGGGGCCTTGTGCCTGAACACGTACTGGTCTATGAATGGGAACAGTGCGGTTATCACTGCCCAGGCCAAGAAGAGGTCGGAGGCCAAGGTTGGTGTCACAGACTTGAAGAAGAAGTAAACGAATAAGAAGTACCAGTCGGGAATTGGAGGGGTTTGGGCAGCCAGAGCGGCGTTGTATGCAGGCATCAGGTACTTCAGACCAGAGGCAGTTGCCTGAATGTCGAATGGTACCATCGAGGAAATGAGAAATATCGAACCAAAGATCAGCAGCATCGTCATCACGATCATTCCGAACGTTCTAGTGAGGGGCTGTAGCCTCCAGTTGGGGTCGCTCCTGAGTCTTTCTGGGTACTGATCTATGAGCTCAGGAGCGTTAGGTTCCTTAGTCAGTGGAGGTGTTAGCCCGTGTTTCTCGAATATGTAGAGGTGAAGCCCTAGCACTGCACCTATTAGGAATCCGACTATCCAGTGGAAGACGAAGAACCTCTGGATTAAGGGATCAACGTTCGAGGCTATTCCCGGTAGTGAGGGAAGGAGGGTGAAGGTCGAAATCAAGCTACCTAAGTTGAATGGCATATAAGTGAACAAATTCAGTCCGGTCGTCGTCGCGGTCCAGGATATGAGGTTGTACGGTAGCGAATACCCGAGGAAGGCTTCGGTCAAGGTGAGTCCTGCTAGTAAGGTCCCCACTATCCACATTAGTTCCCTAGGTTTCCTGTAGGCACCGTCTATGAAGTTCCTCGTCATGTGTACTAGGAGTAGGAAGACCATGGCGTACGCTCCCCAACTGTGCAGGCTGAACAGGAGACCACCGTAGGGGACGTTCTGTATAAGGAAAAGGGTAGATTGATACGGGTCCCCAGGGACGTAATATATAGCCACTAGCATTCCAGTAATGACCTCGAAGACGAACGCCCCCAACACGAACGATCCCAACCAGTAATCCAGCCTGAATCCATATCTGGGAGACTGACGGAGGGTGTGGCCGTATATCCCCAACCTCTCGTCCAACCAATCCAATATCCTATCTAGAGTAGTTTTAGACTGCTCCTCTACCACGTTATCCACCCTTAATGCAAGCAGGATTAGAGGGCACTGAGTAACCGTTGTATCGTGGGTCATACAGCAAATTGCTGGAAGGATTTATTCTTGGTACGGCCTCGGAGAAGTAAGGCGCGTTGGTTCCCACGGCATATATGTCTCCCGTGGAGTCATCGTACTCTAAAATTACGGCTGGAAGAGGCCTAGGTGCAGGTCCACCTACAACTAATCCTCCCTCATCTAACTTGTACATGGAACCGTGGCACGGACAATGAAGGATGGAGGTTGATGGATTTAGGCCAGGGTTGGAGGGACTACTCGTGAGCACCTGCGCCGGAAGTTGGCAGCCCAGGTGAACGCACACGTCACTGAACGCGCATATCGAGTTATTGGGCCCCACCCCGGAGATTTCTTTGAAGCTCTGGTTTATCCTGAACTTGCCGTAGTAAGGATTATCGAAAGAGACGTCTTTCTCGTTGTTCAGCTTACTGAAATCTACTAAGAAGCAGGGTTCGTTGGTCAGTGGATAAGCAAAGAAGTAGACGGGGCACGAACCGCTGAGATCACTTACGTTGGCCACCTTGAACTTGGGGAATCCTTCTAGCCCTTGCTTGTTAGAGGCAACGTAATACTTCGACGATAGGCTCGGCAATTCTTCGTAGTAGAAACCCATGTAGTCGAACACTGGCTTAACCAGAGGCACAATGGAGAGCGCCCCACCCACTACAAGCGTCAGCCTAAGGAAGTCTCTCCTATTCATTAGAGTCTTTTACTTCAGTGGGGTTTTTTAATTTTACCTCATTATAATTATGGGCTGCTCCACTTTCCAGAACTTTGTATCTTCGAATGTTATTGTAGTTTATTTCGGAGTAGCTAGACTTTTTTACACACTCTTTCTATGTGTTTAAGTATACTTTGAATTCTGCCTGCAGCTAGCATTAATCATTTTAAATGAGGACTCTTTTTTTAGTAAAACCTATTGTAATAATATTCATGGACACTACTTTCTTTAAAAGGTACTTTTCAAAGAATAATTTATAAGCCCGGACCATGGGTGAAAACCTGAAGCACATGAGGAGAGTGAGTGAGTACTTCAAGATCGCACTCACCACGACCAACGCCTCAGACATAGGTATAATGTACATAATCCTAGCGCTGGTCAGCCTCGTCATAGGCTCAGCCGACGCCTCAATGATTAGAGTCCAACTCACTTTCAACGACATGAGCGCAGTGACCTATTACAACGCAGTGAGCCTCCACGGCATATTCATGATATTCTTCATGGTGATGCCCTTCTCCACGGGTCTAGGGAACTACCTAGTTCCGAGAATGATAGGCGCTCGCGACCTATACTGGCCCAAGATAAACGCTCTCTCCTTCTGGATCCTTGTACCGGCCGTCATTATGACGGCTGTGTCACCTCTCTTCGGTCCTATTAACACCGGGTGGTACATGTACGCTCCACTTTCTACCGACCTCGCTGTGAACGGCGGCTACGGAGTTGACCTAGTGGAGATCGCCCTAATCGTTGCTGGTCTCTCCACAACGCTCACGGGAATAAATTTCATCATGACAATTTTGAGACTCAGGAAGGTGAAGTACTTCAAGATGCCTCTCTTCGCGTGGAGCTTCTTCGCCACGGCTATACTAATGATGGTGGCCTTGCCTCCCTTGACAGGTGGACTAGTGATGGCGTTCCTAGAGAGGAACTGGAACCTCCCATTCTTCAACTACAAGTTGGGAGGAGATCCGGTACTTTGGCAACAGCTGTTTTGGTTCTTCGGTCACCCCGAGGTGTACATTCTCATTTTACCCGCCATGGGTATAATAGGGGAGATATTACCTAGGATGGTGGGAAGGCCGATATATGGGTACAAGGCCCTGGCCTTATCTTCAATGGCAATAGCTTTCCTCAGCGTCTTCAGCGTTTGGATGCACCACATGTTCGTTTCCGTGATAAATCCCATTGCCAACCTTATAACCTCCGCCATGACCATGGCGATAGCGATTCCATCCGGAATAAAAGTCCTTAACTGGACTGCCACTCTGTACGGAGGAAGACTAAGGTTCACAGGACCAGCCATTGCGGCTCTGGGTTTCATAGCTCTATTCCTTGTAGGCGGGATAACGGGGGTGTTCTTTCCGCTAATTCCCTTGGATTACGCTTTCAACGGAACCTACCTCGTTGTCGGTCACTTCCATTACATGGTGTTCGCCATCTTAGTGGGGCTTTTAGGTGGAGTGATGTATTACTTCCCTTACTTCACAGGTAAAAGGTTCGACCACGAGCTAGGCAAGACTTCCATGTTGATGATCGTAGTAGGAGCTTTCGTGATAGCTACTGGGATGACAATCGACGGCGTGCTTGGCATGCCCAGGAGGTACGCAGTTGTTCCCGCACCCATGTACCAACCGTTCCAGAACTTCATAGACGTGGGAGCCGTGATAGAGGGATTGGGTCTATTGTTACTAGTTGGAACGTTGATCTGGGCCTGGTTGCGGGGTCCCAGGGTTGTCGGTTTGGACCCCTGGGGAGGAGAGGCGATTGGCCTTCCAGACTTCAACATAAGGCCAGTCGCACTACCTCTTACCTTCGGTAAGGAAATGGACGGCTCCGAGCCAGAGCACAGGCACGGAACGTTCTACCCCGCCGTGCTTGGGTTAATGCTCTCCTTCCCCGCGATCGGATTCCTACTGATTCTGCACGGCATGTTGCCTGAGGGACTACTCTCCATTTTAGCGTTCCTGGGCTTCGGCGTGGCGTGGATGTACCACGATTACTTCAAACCTTCAACTTTCGCCATGCCTCACGTAGGTTCTCTTCCTGGAGTCAAGGTCTCTTCCACCGTGACTTCACCTCAAGTCACCACTGAGAGTGAAGGGGTACCCACGATAGAGAGGGGGATCGAGCAGGCCAAGGAAGTGAAGACTCCGATACTTCTGTTCATAATAGCCGAGATATTCCTCTTCAGTTCCTTCATAGGAGGTTACCTATACGTGAGGAACATCACTCCGTCGGCTCAACTTCTCCCGCCCCTTAGGGTGGACTGGTACGGCCTCCCGTTGGCTATGACTGTGATCCTGTTGTCGAGCTCTATCCCAGCTCACTTCTCCCACCACTTCATGATGAAGGGGAAGGAGAAGTTGTTCAAGGCCACTGCAGCACTAACATTCCTAATGGGACTTACGTTCCTGAGCGGACAGATATACGAGTTCACTCACATAGTCCACTTCACACCTCAAACTGACGTCTTCACCGCTTTCTTCTACAGCATAGTCTGGTTACACGGTTTTCACGTCATGATGGGGTTAACATTGTGGGGCTTCACTTTACTGAGGACCACAAAGATCAGGCCATTCCAGGCCGCTACAATGTCGACCTACTACTGGCACTTCGTTGATGCTATATGGGTCGTGGTGTTCACGATGCTCTACCTTCAGTTGCCCATTTATCACCCGTGATTTCAATGGACTTGAGGAAGTTTTTTCCCCTTAGCCCTCCTTCTGTTTAACAATCCGCTGACTTGGGATCTCATACCACGATACGCTGCACTCTACGTCATGCTGCACTACTTGGACTACGGTACAGGCATCTTAGTGGGCAGATCGGTGAAGTTACGAGTAAGTCCAATAGCATCCCTAGTGGTGGGAGTGTCGGTCCCAGTCTTCTGGCACATTCCATATCCCTTTGCATTGGCCGCCTCCTCGTCGGGAGTCGAGGTCTTGGCAGTACTCACGCTCACTTGTTCGGGAATTCTGCTAGGTGGAATCCTAGACTCCCTGACTAGGAAGTTCAAGTTCTACCTGCTAGGTCTCTGGATGACAGGAGATACGGTCCTCTCCACCATTTTCATGACCGGTGGCGCCTACTACACGAGCAGATACATCGTCACCTCTCCTTACTCCTCGTCGCAGTTGGGATTCGCCGGAATTGCGATGTTTATCTTCATGAACGTGACCGTCGTCATACTCATAATAAAGCTCCTTAACGACATGTTCAGGGAAGAGTTAGATAAGACTGAATATCATAATGTATAGTTGTTTTAAGTTAAATGTAAAAATAGATTTATTATCCGCTGTGCGTAAGTCACTTGAGAGGAATGAAGGCGGTCTCCCAAACCTTTTCGGTCGTGGTCGCGTTCGTGGTAGCGGCCGTCGTCCTAGCTGCCGCTCTTTACGCTTACAGCCAGTATCAAGTACTCTCAGCCCCTCCTACAAGTTCAACAACGACCTCTTCTGGTCCCTCAAAGGTAATCTTGCCTTACGACAACTCCACTAAGACGGTTTACATCAAACTGGTCACCTTGTCCTCCAGTTCCTCACAGTTCAACTTCAACGGCACGAGCTTCGGTTCCATGATCATATACGTTCCCGCGGGGTGGAACCTCAACATCACCTACGAGAACCAAGAGTCCCTCCCTCACAACCTCAATCTGGTCCAGAACAATACGGCGATTCCTCAGAGCGGAGACATAGCTGAGGACGGGAAAATTCTCCTCACAATCGGCGCGACGTCAAGCACCTACCAACTTCAAGGACTGAGCGGAGGCCAGAGCGCGTCTGGGTTATACCAGGACATAGCGCCCGGTGACTACTGGTTCGCTTGCGGCATCACTGGACACGCTGCCTCTGGTATGTGGGTGGATGTCGTGGTCTCGCCCTCAGTGACCCAACCCTACGTCGTGGTCTCGTCATCGTGAATGGATTTTTTAACTTTACGGGAGTCAAAGACGCGAAAGTCCCCTTCCGTGATGGTGGACAACCTCCCTTATAGAAAGGTTTTATAATAATAAAAATAATTTTTAGACTCTGGGTGTAAGAGCTGGGTCGCACCCTAGGGGCTGGGGGAACTCATGCCTATGGAGAAGCACCCTAGAAGGAATTGAAAGTTTGATACAAACCCTAAATATCTTCGAATCATGGCAGTTTACCATGGAAGCGATCCGATTCACGTGGTCTAGGAGCTCACTGAAGTACGTTGTTCCCGCCGCACTCCTAGTGGTTGCCTTCGTTAATCCACCCGTAGAAGAAGCCATAAGCCTAAACCCACTGCCTTACATGCTATCCCATTACGGGTTAGTCTTAGCTGGACTGCTCCTCGGGTTCTCGACTTTCAGAACATCCTTAAGGGCTAGGAGATGGACCTTAGTTGTGGGTCTGATACCTATAGTGGCCTGGCATCTCCCCTACCTTTTCGCTCTGGGTGCGGCATTCATCTGGGGGAGAGTCCTGGACGAGCTTACCATCACCCTCGGAGGGCTCCTAGTGGGCGCTTCCTTAAGGTTGTTCTCCTTCAACTTCAAGGTGATTCTCTTTATATTATACATGGTGGCGGACACAGCATTGTCCTTCCTTTTCATGTTCTATAGCTACCCTTACACCAGAAACGCGATTCCGTTCTCTCCTTATACCAGTCCATCCCAATTCTTCGTGACGGGAGTGACAATGATAGTCCTAATGAACGCGTTTCTTGGGTACGTAGCGTACCTTTTCTTCAAGAAGCTATCAATTTTGTGAACTACCCCACCCCCAGGACGAGGCATCCCCGCCTCGCGATGGAGACTTCCTGCTTCCCGGAGGAACCTAGATCCCCTTCCGTAGCGGAGGTTCCGTGGAACCTTTCTGTGAATAGTACGGAAGGGGGATCACGGAGGGTTTCCTCTCCACGGGCGTGAGTTCCCCCAGCCCCTAGGGTGCGACCCAGCTCTTACACCCAGAGTCTAAAAATTATTTTTAATTATAAAACCTTTCTATAAGGGAGGTTGTCCACCATCACGGAAGGGGACTTTCCCCTAACCCCCCTCTGTTAAAAACTCTAGGACGAGAAGCAACCTGTTCGTTGTAGGGTGATGAAAAGAGGTTTATGTACTTAATTTGACAGAAATAACTTTTTAATTAATTAGAAACTTTGACATAAAGTTTAATTACGCTAAATCCCCATAATCTTCAGTGTAGGTTTATGGAAGGCGGGAAGGTAATCGCGAGGAGGAACGACATAATCTTCCTGCGAAAGCTCCTTAGGGCTATGAAGGATCCCAAGACCAAGTTCGACCCCTCTAGGTTCGCCAGCGAAGGGAGGGATTACCTTTACAATTACGTTAACGAGAACGTGGAGCCGGTTAACGAGGAGAGAAGGACCTTCTTAAAGGGCCTTATAATAGGAGTTAGCGCAGTCGCTGTTCTGGGGTCGATCCCTCGGGTTCTAGGGTACCTCAATCAACCCCTGACCACGCTGCCCAAGTTCCCGACTTTGTTGTTGGTGGACTCCAACGGTGATCCAGTAAAGGCCTCCGACACCACACTTATTCCTGTCAATTCCCCAATCATTACTCTTTTCACCTATCCCATGGTTAACGACCCAAACTTCATTTTGAGGTTGGGGGACGCCCAGGGGAACGAGGTACAGGTACCTCCAGCTAAGGTTACCGTCCCAGCGACAGGGGAGGTGTACTTGTTCCCTGGAGGAGTGGGTCCGAAGAAGTCCATAGTGGCTTACAGCGCCATATGCCAACACCTGGGTTGCAGGCCTCCGGAAATACACTTCTATCCCCCCCAATACGTAAGTCCAGCCCAGCTCAGCGCCGCTGACCCCAACCTATTGACTCCCCAGGCACTGGCCGCTGCCCGAGCCGCTAACGTCCCAGCTATAATACACTGCGACTGTCACGGCTCCACCTACGATCCCTACAGGGGAGCGGCCGTACTTACTGGCCCTACCACGAGGCCCCTTCCTACAGCTGAGCTCGTGTGGGACCCCAGCACTGATTACCTTTACGTGACTAGAATGATAGGTGTACCCATATTCGGGGCTCCAAACGGAAACGATTTGGAGGGATTCCCGTTACCGACGATGAACAGCGACTACACGGGCACGACCGAGGTTGAAGCCACAATAAACACGTTCAGGTGAGTTAGCATGGCCGAGGAAGACAGGGAGGAAAAGGAAGTTCCTGGAATCCAAGAGATAATAGAGAAGAAGTTCGGCCTCGACGATCTACCCTTCTTCAGGACACCCGACTACATGTATAAGCTGAACTACTGGCTCGGCGCCACAACGGCCGCAGCTTTCTTCTTCGCGGTCCTCACTGGACTTCCCCTCTTGCTCTACTACGACCCAGGCAACGCTTACAATCAAACTCAGTTCGTCATACACAACGTACCCTACGGCTCCGTAATCCTATTCTCTCACCTTTACGCAGCCTACGCCATGATCGTCCTTCTCTACGTTCACGGTGTGAGGAACTTCTTCTCAGGAGCCTACAAGAAGCCGAGAGAGTTCGTGTGGATTTTAGGTGTTCTCCTGTTCGCCGTAACGTTGGGTGCTTCCTTCTTCGGTTACAGTATGGTTGGCGACGTCCTAGGGGTAGACGCCATAGGCGTTGGCTCAGGCCTTATATCTCTAGGGATACCGGGGGAGATACGATAGAGAGCTGGCTGTTCGGTGCTGGCTCAGGAACTTCCCTGTTTTCCAGGCTCTTAGGTTGGCACATAATATTCGTGGCACTGCTGGGACTACTGTTCGGTGTGCACCTCTTCCTAGCTGAGACCTACGGAATGTTGCCGTCTAGGAAGGAGAAGCCTTACGCTCCCGCGTACTACAAGAAGTCGGAGTGGATGAAGTTCAACGCGTGGTGGCCGAGGAACTTCATATACATGATGTCAATAATATTGACCACTTGGGGGGTGATAATGATAGTCCCCAACACCTTGGCTGCTCTAAACCAGCTCATGGCAGTCAAGCTCCCCCTGCTTGTAAATCCGGCCCCAGCTCCAGCTCCCAATACTGCCGCCGCCGCCACAGTGCCCGCCTATCCACCTTGGTTCTTCCTCTTCTTCTATAAGATCGTTGACTTCCTACTTCCAAACGGTCAACCTCTCACACAGAGCGACGACATAGCAATAATGGTGGTGGGACTTGTGCTGCTGCTCCTAGTCCCCTTCTTGGACAGGAGCAAGTACCTGAGTCCCCTAAGGAGGAAGTTCTGGACCTGGGTGGGCATCGTCTTCGTCTCGGCCATAGTTGAGCTCACAGTGTGGGGTTACCTCGATCCTGGCGTGCCCGCTCCCTTCACTCAACAGGTGGAGGTTCTACTACCACCCGCAGTGATTGCGGCGTTGGTTGTGGCTCCGCTTAAGCCTAGAGAGAGAGGCTTCAACTTCAAGGGAATGTCCAGCCATTTGAATTCGCTTTACATGGCGGTGTTGATACTTCTGACTGCCGGTACACTGTTCGACTTCATGAGAAGTCCTAGCGTGGTAGGCCTTGGAATACTGATACCTCTCGTCGCTGGGCTTATCCTCAACACTGGTAACATGGTACCAAAGGCCTCTCTACCTCCCACTAAGGCACTCGAGACCACCGTAGGAACTGGCGCGCAGGGAAGCTTAGAGTTCAAGAAGAAGTTGGCCACTTATGCCACAGTAGTGATGGCTATCCTGTCCGTAGCATTACTAGTTATAGTCTGGAACCTGCCAGTCACCGGCCCCCTCTCTAACGTGGCAGGAGCGCTCATAGGACTAGTGTTGGTCCTGTGGGGCCAGTCCATAGGCATGTACCACTTCGTGGCCTACGCTAAGTAAATTCGTTTTATAGCCGTCCTATGTTGAGCGTTCTCAGTCACAGGGATGTGAAAATTCTCCTATGAAGGAATCTCCCTCCCCCCCACGTAGAGTTAGAGTGATTTTCGGGCGATTTTGGCCGAGCGTCTCTCCTCATCCTCTTGGAGGAAATGAGAAAGATCGTGAACGCTTCCCTGCACCATGGGGAATTCATAAACAGCTTGACACTAGTTTCCTACCTCTCATCTGGAGGTGCTCCGCGTTCAACCGCCATACTTAGACTTAACCTTGAACAGAGGGTGGGAACCATCGATGAGGGCGAGGGAGTAATATCCCTCTCTAAGTTCTCTCGTCACTGGTCTCTATCCCCTCCTGAAGCCAACCTTTTTAAGCTTAGGAAATAGTCGCGTCGCGTGGAAGTAAACTTAGGGTCTTCCGTGAGGGAGGCCCTCAAGGGCATGATAGATAAGCAGGAGTATCACGCCGTGGTTCTGGATGAGGGAGAGGTGGTCGGAATATTGAGCCTTAAGGACGTAGCTTCACGCCTCTTCATTCCTATGGAGGAGGGCGTGGAACTCCTAGAGTTCGGGAACTTGGAGGTACTAATGGAGACCGGAGTGGCTTCTGTGATGACCCCCGATCCCGTAGTTGCTCCGAACGAGGAGGAAGCCATAAGGTTGATGGTAGAAAGGAACGTAGGTGCGGTTCCGGTAGTTTCTACGACTTACAAAGGGACTGTGACGGAACACACTGTTTTACCCAGGTTGTTCCAGTCAGCTGTGGAGGCGAGATCCATATCGAGCAGGCCGATAATCTTCGCCGACGAAGAGTTCACCGTGGAGGAGGCTATGGAGCTCATGATAAAGAGAAACATAAGGAGGTTACCTGTGGGCTCTGAGAGTAACGTGAGAGCATTGACTACCTTGTTCCTGATCCTTAAGGGGGTCTTGCTGGACTACAGACCCGACATACTCTACGAGCCTGTCCTGAAGTTCTCGGAGGAGCCGATATTCGGCACGACGGTAGGGGAAGTCGCCAGGAAGCTCTACCAGAGGCCGGCGGTGGGGGCTGCCATAGTAGAAGATGGAATAGTCACGGAGAGGGACCTTGTAAGACTTTTATATAACGCACTCTAGAGGCGCCAAGTGATAGGTTACATCTTCGACGCCCTAGGTGCCATTGCCGCGGTTTTACTTCTGGCTCAGATTTGGAAGGAAAGGGAGCTCTTCGGCAACTCTGGAATGTTCTGCTGTCCCAAGGCCTCGGTGATAGTTCCGGTTAAGGGACGCGACATAGGCTTTAGGGACAACGTTCGTTCCCTCCTGTCCCAGGATTACCCGAACTACGAGGTCATATACGTCACCGACGGAGAGGACGAGGTATACCAGGAATTGGTGCAGTTGGGCGTGAAGTCGGTTGTGAGCTCCTTCAAATGCGACGGCTGCAGCGGGAAGGTGAGGGCTCAGCTTAGCGGCCTCGGGGTAGCGGGAGGCGAGGTGATAGTCTTCGCCGATTCCGACACGTTTTACCCTAGCAACTGGCTCAGGACAATGGTTGCACCTCTCGACAGATACGCAGCCACCACCACCTTCTCTTGGCCCAGGCCCAACAAGCTAACTCTGAGGAACCTCCTGAGGGCGGGATTTTGGACTCTGGGTTTCGAGTCCCAGTTCGTAGGAGGGAGGTTCCTGTGGGGAGGTTCCATGGCCTTCAGGAGAGATTTCTTGGATCGGGAGGCCATAGAGGAGATGTCCAAGGAGTGGTGTGACGACTGCACCCTGACTAGGTTGGTTAAGGAGAGGGGAGGGAAGATAGCCTTCTTAGGGGAGGCCATTCCCGCTAACGTCTACGACGAGAGGAGCCTCCTCTCTTGGTCGACGAGACAGATAGTAACTATAAGGAAGTACTCGCCTCGTGGCGCTAGAGTTTTTCTCGTTATAGGTTCCTTCTTCTCCTTTCTCTTGATAGGTTCCCTCCTGACCGGAGCGTGGGTGGGATTGATTCCCTTTCCACTGTGGGCCGCGAAGAACGCCTTGAGAGCGAGGAAGTTGAAGTCCTGGGCATTGCCGGGGATACTCATGTCAGTTCCAGCCATATTCTACGCCTTCGCACTCCTAGTCATGAAGTGGAGGGAAAACAAGGTGATTTGGCGCGGAGTAGAGTACCACCTCAGCATCAAAGGTGAAAGACCTTGACAGAGTTCTCCCTCAGGACCCTAGGATCCTTCACTCGTTACAAGACCTCGAGGGATGTCCAGTTAGGCGCTGTTCCTTGTAGCTGGGAAAGTCGCTTCCGTAAATGGACTTCTCTAAAACTTGATCGAGCCTGGAAATGTAGCTCTTGAGCGATTCGGGAAGGAACCAAGAGAGCTCCAAGTAGATGTCGGGATAGCTTCTCGCCAAGAAGAAGGCTAGGTCCCACCACAAGGGCCTTCCTGCGTGGGCTATGACTACTGTAAGGTTGTTGTCCTTAATTACGTCGTCAAGGAGTATGGGATCGCCGTACTTGTTCCTATCCCCCTCACCCAAGCTGGTTCCGGTGTGAAACATTACAAAGTCGGGAGTTGAGGGGGCGTAAAGCCTCGCCCTTCACGGCGGGGACGGACAGCCCCCTCATATTTATACTTCTTTGTTAAAATTTCTCTTAGTGGTACTAACGACGCTCCTCCCCAGCTCGATCTAAGGTTTAATGGGACTGAGGGAGGAGCGAGCAGCGGCTTCAATTTCCTTTAAGGGACTAGACGTAATGGGTGAAAGTCCCCTCCTCTTCAGATGGGAGTGGATCTCTGATCCACTCGACTGCCCACCAAACGAGACATGTAAACCCGAACCGATGGTGGGAACGATGAGCCCTCTGGGAGGGAACCCTCGTCCCTTCCAGGGCGGGGAGGAAGTCAGAGGAAACCTGTTGGGCTCGGCGAACTTGTAGACCTCTGCTAGTCCCTTCATTCCTCCCTCCTCCCTATAGCCATTAGGAGGACAACCGTGGTTGACGGGGTGAAGTTTCGCTCTAACGATCCCCGCAACATATTGACATTCCAAGATTCCCTCGCACTGTCACACTTTGGGTTAACGGTCCCTAGCTGGAAGAACCTTTCATCTTCCTTATACGCGCTTCTTTGTTGCCAAAAACCCGTCTTCAGAGAGTTTGGAGCAACAGGAAAAAGAGGGGACGAGTACCAAATTTCTCTATCTCCACGTTCTCGTCCTCCGATCTATCGCCGAGACCGTCCGTTACTTTCCTGAGTCTGTCGCAGTTGGACGGGAAGTCCACGAGTCCAAGGTGTAAGTGTGCGTCTACCACCACGAGCTTCTGGGCTCGTCGATGGGAACGGGCACCTCAGCTTCTTGGTATACTTATAGCACCCTTCTGACTGGAGTACGAAACTCTCCCCCTCAGTTCTACCACTCACTTCTCCACAGTCCACCACTTGTACGCTAAGGCAGCGGTGAGAGCGAAGGGAACGAATCCTACCCAACTCAAGGCAGCGGCCGACCTCAACGCCTCTTCCGCTACCTCAAGGAAGGCCGATCCTAGCAGGAGGTAGGTGGATATCAAGAACACTTTCCAGAGAACCTCTAGTTCCCTCACTAACCTCCCTCTCAGTACAGCTGTAGTCAGCGCCATGCCCTCTGCCGCAAGTAGTCCCAGCGCCCCTAACTCCAGCCAAGAGCTGGGGAGTCCCATTAACTTCAACAGTAGGGCTAGGGGAGACTACCCCTTCCTATTATGGTCCCTGTGTTGAAATCGACCGCGACGAGCAGGATCTCCCCTACGATAGGTGCCAGACTTAGGACACCGATCCCTAGGTCCCCTAGGAACACGTTGAAGAAGTAGCTGAAAGAGGAAGGATCCCCAGGACGAAGCAGGTTAAGGAAAGGTAAGAAACGTAGGTGGGGCCTGAGCTCCTCCCCCAAAAAAAGGAGGAACCACTGCAAAAGTGTGGCGGAAACCGACAGTCCCACCCTCGAACTAAGTTTCATCGATTTAGTTGGACTGAAGTAATATAAATCTTTCAATGAGGGGAAAACTCTCCTGTGCTCTCGCGTCAGGTGAGCTGACCGCTAGCTCAATTTCCCTCCCGATCCGCCCCAGGAAAGATAACGACGAGTGCGACGCGCAGCGCGGTATCCTGAAAGTTTCCCAGTGCTGAAATGGTCCCTGCGCCCACTTTCATACTGTTGATTTAGAGTCCCTAGTTAATGTAGTGTTTAACTCATCGGGAGGGGGGAGGGCGGAATTCTCCCTTCCTAGTGACGGTCCACTTATAGAAAAAGTTTTTTATAAAGAAAATTAATAATATTTTAGACCTCGGCTGTGAGTGTTGGGCACCCTAGGGACTGGGGGAACCAAGTGGAAAGCGAGGCTCTTAACCCCCTTTGGCGCGTTCCACAGAACTGTTCCATGGAACCTCCTCTGTGGACGGCCGTCGAGGTCGCTACGGGAAACCCTCGTCGCCAGGACGCGCGGTTGTAAGAGCGAGGTAGTTCACAGACTAAACGAAACCGTGTCTTAACTCAAACAGTTCGGGACCCTAGACTAGACCTTTGGAGCTATTCGAGGAAGACCTGCCAGTTACCACACCCTAATTCAAGATGATCACTGTTTCCCAATTTACCCCACCTGTATGATGAAGGGAAGAGAATTCGAGGCCGCCTCTGTCTACCGCCTACCTTCCTAACCTCACCCCCCGTTGTAGGGGGAGAGTGAACCTCAACATTTGTCGACGTACTTCAGAGACGGCTGACCTCCTCCCCGCCCTAAAGGGCGAGGGTTCCCTTAGGGCGGATCACGGGTTCGTGGTTTACCGCCTTCACCTTCATCGCTTCGCAGATTGTGGGAACTACCCACCCCGCTCCGTTCGTCCAGAGGTGGACCACGGGGTGGGCCTTCAGCTCATTACCCCTATCCCTCACTGGGAGTTGCCCTCCACTCCCAGATCCTCGGGACTCGGGGATGTGTAGAGCCCTTGTCGGGCATCCCCCCTACGGGGACACGTTTTATTCTACAAAAAATTTAAACATTCGGAGATTTAAAAACTTTTACCTCGCCCCTAGAAGGGGTGAGGCTCGTCGTTCTTTTGTCATCAACCCTTGACCGTTCGATTATATATCTGCCTAACTACCGTGGACTTACAAGTGGGTTTCCGTCCCGCAGGACCTAAGTTCCCTTGAACATCAAGGGAGATAAAGAATTTACGTAAGGGCTTGATCTATTAACTCGTGAGAGTGGAAGTTCCAGAAGTGAAGATCGCCGAGAAAGTAGTGCTCGATCCAAGGACGTCTGCCGTAGTCGTGGTAGACATGCAGAACGACTTTGTGAGGAGGGAAGGTAAGCTTTACGTTCCCTCGGCGGAGTCAACCATATTACCAATTTCCAAACTAGTGAAGTTGGCTAGGAGTTCCGGTTCTCTAGTTATTTACACTCAGGACTGGCACATGAAGGACGACCCCGAGTTCAAGATATGGGGAGAACACGCCCTGGCGGGGAGCTGGGGAGCTGAAGTCGTGGAGGAGTTGAGGCCGATGGAGGGCGACTTGGTGGTCAAGAAGTACAGGTACGACGCATTCTTCGAGAGCCCCATGGACTACCTCCTAAGAGTCAAGGGGGTGAGGACGCTGGTGGTCACGGGGACAGTGGCCAACATTTGCGTCCTCCACACGGCAGCGAGTGCAGCCCTGAGGTGGTACGACGTGGTTCTCCCCAAGGACACCGTCTCTGCAATGACCGAGTTCGATTACTACTCCACTCTGAGACAGGTGGACTTTCTCTATAAGGGTACTATAACCACGTCAGATAAAGTGAGTTGGAGGAGGGAGGATTGAGCTACGTCGCCGTGGTCCACAACGACTTGGATGGTACTTGTTCAGCCGCTGTTTACGCCAGGGCGGTCGGTGAACTTCCCTCGAAAGTCTTCTTTACCGAGCCCACTAGGGTACACAAGCTACTCAAGGAAATCAGGCTGGAAGGACTATCGGAGGTGACTGTAGCAGACCTAGGCCTGAACTCCTCAACGGTGAACGACGTGGTGGAGGCAGTTAGAAGCATCACTTCAGCGGGAGTGAAAGTGAGGTGGTTCGACCACCACGTCTGGAGGGAAGAATGGGCAAGGTCTTTGACTGAAGCGGGAGCGGAGGTCCACGTGGACACCTCGACCTGCGGTGCGGGGGTAGTACTGAAGGGCACTTCGTCTCAAGACGAGGTCTCTAAGAGGATAGTCTCCGCTGATTGTGCAGTAGACATGTGGTGGCACGACGATCCGTTGGGGGAGAAGCTTAGGAGGGTTGTGGAAGCCAGCAGGGAGTATTCCTGGAAGGAACATATGGTCAGGAAGTTCTTCGAGGGGAAGGTGTGGGACGAGGAGTTCCAACGGGTGCTGGAAGAGCAGGTGGACCTAGAGCTACGCGGGTACTCCGTGCTCCACAAGTACTATAGGGTTATCACTGTGAACGGAGTGAAGGTGGCCATAGCGCTGAGGTGGAAGGGAAGGCCGGACATAAGCTATGCGGCCCAGTACGTCATGAGCCGGAGCGGTGCCTCGATATTCGTCTCGGCTAACGGAAAGTCCATATCATTCAGGAGTTCTTCCTACCAGGTGAGGGAGTATGCTGTGAAGTTTGGGGAGGAGGGCACCCACTGGCCGCTGGAGGGCAGCTCAGGGTTCCTTGGATTAGGAGGTTCCTCTTCTCGTTAGGGGTAAGGGGTCCCGCGTTGAGCTGGGTGGCGTCTAGGGTAGTGGAAGTGATGAAGGAGGTCGGGTTGAGACCAGCTACGCATTCTTGATTTACTTTGTGTAATAATCCTTATGAACCTGTTCTAAGTCAAGTTTTTAAACGGCCGATGTAAGTGAACGTAGACCAGAAATGAAGTTGTATCAGAAGTTTCCGGAAACCCAAGTTCTGACCACTAAGGGACCAATAGACTTCTACAAGGACGTCTTCGGGAAGGGGAAGTGGCTCTTCCTCTTCGCCCACCCGGCAGACTTCACGCCCGTCTGCACCACGGAGTTCGTTGAGTTCCAGAAGGCGTACGAGGAGTTCAAGAAGCTCAACGTGGAGTTAGTGGGAATGAGTGTGGACAGCATATACTCTCACATCGCTTGGTTGAGCGACATTGAGCAGAAGTACGGGACAAAGATAGATTTCCCGCTCATAGCTGACCCAGACAAGAAGTTCGCAAGACTACTGGACATAGTGGACGACGCCTCTGGGGTCACAATAAGGGCAGTGTTCCTTGTCAACCCAGAGGGGGTGATAAGGTTTATGGCCTACTATCCAATAGAGTACGGGAGGAAAATAGAGGAATTACTGAGAATAACCAAGGCGGCCATAGTCAACGCCAAGGCGAAGGTGTCCCTCCCTGCGAATTGGGAACCGGGAAAGGAAGTCATAGTCCCCGCGCCTACAATAATCGACGAGGCAAGGATGAGACTTAACATGCCCAACGCCAAGTCGTGGTACTTGATGTTCAAGAAGTACGAGGAGTTGCCCCCCGAGCAGAGAGTCTAATTTTTTTACTTTAATTGGATCGAGGTTTCCATACCGTGAACGTGAGAGAGAAGTTCTATTTTTACCAGCTGTAGAAATTAACTGAAATCTGGTATGGTTTGTAGGGAGGGAACCGGACCCCTTACAGAGATCGTGGAAGGACTTGCTAGTTGGAGTAGATTAATGTAAACGTCCACGTAGAAGTTCCAATAATAGTAGTACCTTACTCCATACGGCGCACCGTAGGGAGAGACCACTACTAGTGCAGAGAAGTTCAGTCTAACATATTGGAACTTGTTCCACTGTGGACTTAAAGCGAAGGTCAGGTTGATAGCGTAAGTTCCCTGTCCAACTGTTAGGGTTGAGTTCCTAAGCTCACTGTTGAAAACTTCCGCCGTCTCGACCGAGCCTGTCGGAGAGGTTAGTTGGAGGGAGACTTCGGTCACAAGCGGTTTCTTATCGTGGGCAGAAACGTTGAAGTAGAAGGGATAGATGCTGACCACCTGATATGGATAGTTCACGACGAGAGAGCTCACATTGAAGGACAGAGAGGGTGGACTCTGTGACTTGTAGGAAGGTAAGTAGACGTAAACGTAGTTCGAGAGTTCGCAGTTTTGATATAGCGAATAGGTGATCGCAAGTGGGGATATACTTAGCGTGACATATGTGAGAGCACTGACGACAGGAGTCTCTTTAGTTTCAAAGAGACCGTGATAGAAATAAATAACGTGGGAAGACGCCACAGGGTCCAACAGAAGCATCGAATAAAGTAGAAATACAACGATCTTAGCTTTCGTTCCCATCGGAGTGACCTTCTCTCAGGTGGGAGGTAGAGGAGCGTAGCTGGTTTGTTGGAATGGGTTGAACCCGAAGTAGAGCGACAATTCACCTAAGGACGTTCCAGGGGCGTCGTTTGGGAGTGGCAATGATGGCTGTACAAGTATGCTGACGTAGTACGTTCCTTCGGTTAGGGAGACGCCGCCGCTTGTCCCCCCGTTTCCGGAAGACTTGAAGACTGGAGCTCCATCGCTGACTACTTGTATCACGTCTGGAAATCCAGTCTGGCCTTTGGCTTGGATTAATATGTATGCATTGTTTATGCTGCTCCCAGTGAGGGACTCGTTAGAGATGTACATGTACCCACTTGTCTTGACTTGAATCTGTACGACCTGGGAGTAGAAAGCGTAGCTAGAGTTAGTCAGGGATATGGTTGCCGTGAAACCTACACCTGCAGTTCCGTTAGTCACTGAGACGTAACTTCCGTACTGTCCGCTTGGATTGCCGTTTGGACCGTAGCCGAATATCAGTGGTTGGGAGGTGGAGACCACGTTTATCGTACCTTGGTAGAAGTACATCACGTCCGCCACTAGGACTGGAACCAGGGCAACAGCTAGAACGAGCCCAATTATGCCCAATCTCTTCTTGTCCATGTTTTCTATGTACCGCAGTTCCTTGTTGATTATAAGGCTTTCTTAGTGAAGGTTAAATTTAGGTGTTTCAGAGGACGACCTAGGAAAATAGATGCGAGAGGTGGCCGAGCGCCTGGGCGTAGGTAGAGCGGAGATAGGAGCTCAAGGGGCTCTGGCTTTAGCCCTGTTAACTTCTTACTTCCTCCTTCCCACGTATCAGCTAACTTCAACTATCTACTTTCAGTCTGTCAACGGTCTGGGACTAGAAATCGACTTCATGGGTCACAGGACCCACTTGTTGCTGGCCTCGTCCCTCGCGTCGGCGACCATGTTCGCCATCTCGGGGTTAGCCCCGATCTTCTGGAGGAGCAAGTACTCACTCTACTTATCAACTCTCGCCGCTAGCCTGGGCACCTCCCTGACCTTCTCTACGTTAGTGTTCAGGGAAAGGTACTTCAGTTACAACGGCTTCTCGATCTTACCTACAGTTGATGGTGCCTTCTACGTGCGCGTTCCACTAACTCAAGAACTGGGACCTCCACTCTACCTTTCGGCCGTCCTCCTCGGGTTAACAGTGATGAACTCATGGACGGGAGGAAGGTGGATCCCGTGGGGGAAGGAACCCCTTATTGATAGGGTGGTGTCCCAAGTGGTACGGGGGATTTCGTTAACGCGCTAAGGAGGCTAGCCCACGAGATGGGAGCGGAGATCGAGGAATTAGAGGAAGGGAGACTTGTAGTGAACGGGCTCGAGGTGACGAGGTCCTCACCCAACCTGAGGTCGGTAGATTTCTTCTTCCCCAGGTCTAGAGGGAGGGAAACTCTCCTACTTGGCAAGGAAAGAGCCATCCTCCTGGACAGGAGAGGTGTTAAAGTGATGAGCGTAGAAAGGGCGGTGAAACATTTGGCTTCCAGGATGTTGGAAACCGAGGTATCGAAGCGTGAAGCAGTCCGAAGTGAGGCGGAGAGCCCTTAACCTCTTAGTAAGTAAAGGTTCACTACCTGGTACTCGACTCTGGTTGGGTAGTGGAGGATTACCCCTAGGTAACCTCCCTCGTAGATCGTGCCAGGTGGGGTATTGTAAGAGTAGACCACGCCGGTGAGATTGTAGTCTAGCTGTACTTCGACGAAGTGAACTCCGTAAGGAACGGTCAGGTTAACCTGCTCCGGACTAGTCTGTCTGGCTAAGGCAACCGAAGTGTTGGCGTTCACTATGTAGAAGGAGGAGAGGTTTGTGAGGGTGACGTAGACCGGACTGTTTACCTCCAGTGTGAGGTAGCTCACCCCTCTAGAGTAGGAGAAGTTATAGAGGGATATGGAAGTTCTGACGCTCACCGAGGCTACCTGGGAAAAGGTGACGTAGATCTGGCTACCGTTCATGTAGCCACTGACGTAACCCGTCACGTCCAGTGGGGAAGGAACGTTTGGAATTAAAGGGAGGCTTACGTTGAACGGCCGATCGACTTCTGGACGCGTTAGGTTGACGCTCTCGTTGAGCTGTGGGAGCTCTACCTCTCCTCCTACTGCCTCCATGGGGAGCGACGAATTGAGGTAGAGTTCCACACTCACGTTTCCGCCCGTAACGTAGACTCCCACAACTTCCACGGTGGGAGGTGGGAAACTGGCACGCTGGACGTAAACATGTGAACCGGTGTAGATCACTGCCGCCACTGATAGTGCCACCAGGATCAAGGCCGCCACTAAGAAGGTCCTGAACTCACTGTCCACAAGAGATCACTGGAGAACCAAATAAAATTCGGTTCCCTACCGCTGAAGTTCAAACCTTGTGTATGCTCACCTCCTAGAGACCTGAGGGCATGTCCCAAGGGAAGAACGCACTTGCGGACGCGATTGTAACTATTCCGGAGGCCTCTAATAGATGTCGATTAAGGAGAGCGTCTCGACGCTTCCCGCGTAGCTCGTGATCTGAGGAAGGCCGTATAGTCTATTAGCATAAGGACCTAGTGAGGTCTCTTACTACGTCTTAAGCTGGTTCAAATAGGAGGCCGTCCCCCACAACGACCGCTAACCAGTATGGTACCCTCGGCCAACCGGTCTAGAAGACGATGAGAGCTGAGAACGTTAAGGTTTCGATGGTAGGTACGAATAGACGCTCACTCCAGACCAGTCGTGGCATTCAGTAATTCTGCGACCCTACCATGGCTTTCGATGTACCTACAAGGACCAACCGCATTGGTACGCTTGAGCTTAGCTTGCCAAGTCCTAAGAAGAGCTAGAACACTCCACCCAGGACCCATTCCACGATCGAGGCCGGCCCTGCAGGAGCCACCATCTCTACGATGCCGAATGGGGCTCGGTTTCCACTTCTTCAGGTATTATTGAAATGAATGGATCCCAGAACTTGAGTTCTTTCCTTGATTTAATAAGGAATAAATGTATTTAAAATTTTAATTTCTTTTCATCACGATCAAAGGGAGTACAAGTGCATAGTTTCGTAATGAGGATTAGTAGAAAGTGACAAGAAATACTAAAGTGTTCAGTCTCCTCCGAAGCCACCCATTCCTGGCATACCGCCACCGGCCTCTGGACCTCCCCCTCCTCCTTGTGGTGCCTTCGTCGGTGCGGCAGCTATGATATCGTCTATTTTCAACACTGCTGTGGCAGCCTCAGTGGCGCTCTTTATGACCTGTTCCTTGACCCTCACCGGATCCACTATGTTTAGTGCTATCATGTCGTCGGCCAGTTTTCCTTTCATCACGTCAACTCCGCTGTTTGAAAGTCCCTTGGAGTGTTTGTTCCTGAGCTCCACCAGAGTGCTCACGGGCTCTAGACCCGCCGTCTCGGCTAGGAGCAAGGCCATCTCCTCAACGGCCTCTGCGTAGGCCTGAACAGCTAGCTGTTCTTTTCCACCTACTTGAGTGGCGAACTGTCTCAGCTTGTAGCTCACTTCCTCCTCTACTGCCCCTCCTCCTGCCACTATGCTTGGGTTCCTCAACAGGTTCCTGAGCGCGTGAAGGGCGTCGTTTATGCTCCTCTCGGCCTCGTCTATGGCCATGTCGTTTGAGCCCCTCAGGAGTACATTGACGACCCTCTCCTTCTTCACTCCTTCTATGAACACCATCTTGTCGTTACCTACCTTCCTCTCCTCCACGAGGTCAGCGTAGCCTAGGTCATCCTGAGCGGCGTCCTTTACGCTGCTTATTATCCTGGCGCCGATGGCCTTCTCCAGCTTCTCGATGTCGCTCCTCTTCACCCTCCTAACGGCCATTATGCCCTTCTTGGCCAGGAAGTGCTGGGCTACGTCGTCTATACCCTTCTGGCACACCACCACGTTCGCCCCTATTGCGGCCAGTTTGTCTACCATCTCCTTGAGGTACTTAGTCTGCTCGTCCAGGAAGTTCCTTATCTGCTCTGGGGAGGTGATGCTTATCTTGGCCGTGATCTCCGGTTTCTCGACCTCCAGACCGAAGTCAACGACAGCTATCTTGGCCTTCTCGACCCTCCTTGGCATGGCAGCGTGTACAACCTCTTTGTCCAAGATGAGCCCCCTCACTAGAGCGGAGTCTTCCAAGGAGCCCCCTTTCTTCTTGTCTATCTTTACGTTGTCCATGTTCACGTTGTAGGTTCCGTCCTCTCTCCTTTCCGCCACACCCCTTATGGCGTCTATCACGAGCTGCACCAACTTGTGGGAACTCTCTCCCACCATGAACTTGCTCGACAGGGTGGTCTCCACCACCTTCCTCATGCCTTCCTCCGCTTGCTTGGAGTGCAGGTCAGTCACGTCCACCTTAACACCTACTTGGCTGATCGCCTCCAACGCCCTCTCCTGGGCCCTCTTGTACCCCTCTATTATTATCGTGGGGTGGACGTTCTGGTCGAGGAGCCTCTCCGCCTTCTCCAGGAGGAGGCCGGCCAGCACCACCGCGCTGGTGGTGCCGTCCCCCACCTCCGAGTCCTGGGCCTTGGCCGCCTCCACCAGGAGCTTGGCCGCAGGGTGCTGTATCTCCATGTCCTTGACTATTGTGGCGCCGTCGTTGGTTATGGTGACGTCGCCGAAGCTGTCTATGAGCATCTTGTCCAGCCCCTTGGGCCCCAGGCTGGACCTCAGTATCTCGGCCAAGGTGCGGGCCGCTATTATGTTGTTCCTGAGGGCGTCCCTGCCAGTGGACCTGGAGGTGCCTTCCCTCAACATTATTACTGGTGTTCCACTTGCCATGTTATACCATCCACCCCCCATTGTTTCGGTCATATAAAACATTTTCTAGGGTACCATAGTGCTCCAGTAGGTTCACTCTGCTCAACCTTAGGCCCTTGTGTACTACCAGCGGGCTCCTTGAAGTCAGGAGCCGTCGTGTTCCTTCAAAAGGATGGGCAAGATCATCAGTACGCCCATGGCTTGGGCCAAGCTACAGTAAATGCACACAGAGCGTATCAGTAACTCCGTGTAGACCAAGTAGCCCACGAAGACAGTCGCCAGCACCCAGAGGTAGGGTACAGTCCACCTTCCCTTATTCCAATTCCACAGGAACGCTACCAACAGGAACCATACTAGTCCCAGAAGGGCGACGGGAACCCCAAAGAAGTGAGAGAAGGGACTGAACTCTACTTTCGCACAGTCTACTGGACCGGAAACGCCACAGAGGCTGGGAGGTTTACCGACCTCGGTCAGGACAAGTAGGTAAGCGGAGTCAGCAGCTCCCACGGTCAACAACGCGTTAGAGAGGGGTCCCGCAAGTTTACTCCCTTTCTTTTCCAAGCTTAGAGCACCCCTAAATCTTGACCTTCAGCTTCTTTAGCTTATTTCTAACGTCGAGTATGAATATGTTGTCGTGGGGGCAGTCGTCGATGCACTCGCCAGCACCGATGCACTTTAAGGCCTTGAATTCTCCCCTCTTTACGAAGGAAGACCTCATGTCTGTTAGGCCCACCGGGCAGGCCTTGGCGCAGTCAACTGTCCTGCACTTGAGGCAAATCGCTGGATCTTTCGCCTTCACTCTAAAAGGCCCTAGGTAACCGAAGAACTGGTTGAAAGTCCCCCAGCCACATATTCCATGAGTGACGCAGGCGTAGTCCCCCAGGTAAGGAGATGCCAAGAATTGAAGGTACCACAGGAAGTTGAAGTAAAACGCGGTGGCTACCATTGTGGGATCGTTGCCCAGTATCGAGAAATGGATCACTCTCAGGGAGTTCAGGAGGGAAAGCACTGCGAAGGTGAGGAGTGTGGTCCAGGTTAGGGTAGAAGAGACCTTAAACGCCCTCGAGATCCTTGAAGTTAGGGTTTTTCTCCCCAGTCTCGACGTCCTATTGTACTTCTTGAGCGAATCCATGAAAGTACCCTGGAGCATGTAAGGGGCAGTGCACGTAACAGAACATATTTGCCTAGATCCCAACATGAAGGAAAGAACCGCAGTTACCGCGTAAGTCCCCAATAGCCCGATCAGGAGGGATGGCTCGACGGGGCCGAAAGTACCTAGCCCGTTGAACCAGGAGTACGGGATAGCTGGGAATTGGGAAGCTATAGGAGAGAAGGAGGGCAGATATATGCTGTAGACCCAGTAGGAAACGAACATTAGGACGAGTCTTATCTTGTTCCCCTCTTCTTGGTCTCCCTCACCTTGTCCAACACTAACGCACCCAGCCACACACCCATAGCTACCATGAACCACGGGCTCCCCGTCACCGTGACCAGGAATGATAAGGTGTCCCAAATTGCGCCTACGAAGTTCCACTTGACGAAGCCGAGGGCCAACTCGGAAGAGACGTTCGCGACCCCATAGAAGTTCACGGCCGTAGCCGAGAGGAAGGATGATGTTAGGGCCGACAGCAACATCGCAGCTGTCAAGAGCGGAGAGTCTAGGTAATTTCCCGTAAAGGAGCTAGGCCTCACGTACCTCAGAGTGTAGTAGAAAAGAAGGAGGGGCGCTAACACTAGTGGAAATAAGTCGAGAGCCCTTGTCGCAAGTAATCCTGCCACTCCAGCTAATAGAGCTAGGTGGTCCGCCGATCTTCCTAAGTTAACTGTGCTTCCCCTGTGTCTGTAGAGGTAGAGAAACTCGGTTCCCACCAACGAACTTACCAGAATCGAGACTGTCATTAACAACGTGATATATAGAGGGCTTAACCAAGCTGCACATATCGCGATCCCCACAGCCCCACTCATACGATCTCTCCTCATGTGTAGCGAAGTCGAGACCACAGTCCATCCAGAAATCACTAAAGCCAATAATTCGGGCCCATTTATATATCTATGAGCGAGATAATTCAATAATTCTGTAACGGCGTCTCCATAGAAATACATGGACGGAGCGAGTAATGTAAAGGCTATATGGATGTGTAAAATCTCTTTTTACATTCGGGCAGGGAACCTCTCATTAGGCGTTAGGTGTTTTCTAACACAAGTTTTACACTTAACCGAGTCTCTTAACTGCTAATGAAGTCGCGAAGAGCAATTTCAAATACCGTATTCGCAGCCGTAACTATAATTTTAGTAATGGTTGCGGCCCTAGGGTTCGGACTTTACTTGACGATGCCTAGGACAGTCACCGTGACTAAGCCGGTGATTATGAATCAGACAGTTACTAAGACGATATACCTAAACAGGACAATTTACGTAAACAGAACTATAACAATTCCCGAAGCCAAGGCAATTTCTGGCGCCTTCCTGAACAGCCAGGTCATAACTTTCAACTACACGGCCCAGTTCATGTGTACACCAAATCTCATTCAATTCTTCCCAAACCAGACTCAAGCTAACCAAGTAGCCATGGGCTGTGAGGTTGGGGCCGTCAACTCGTCTGCCTTCCCAGCTAACGCAGCTCCGGTCTACGTGGTGGTTCCAGCTTTCGCTGGCATCTCCATATTCGGTGTCCAACAATTGGGTGCTAACCCGTTGGGCTTCCCGGTATTCCACTACAACGGTCAGAACTACACGGTGGTGACCCAATGTGGGGCCGCAGGCACACCAACCGCGTGTCCAGACCACATGACCTACATATACTCCCCGGCATTCACCGCAGTGGAACAGTCGCTGGGCATAAAGAACGGTGTGTTCGGCCTACCTGAGGGAGTCCTGCCCACTCCGGCCCACGAACACGTGGTTACCTTCAGCACTAACACCTCCATCCCCTGGTATGTAGTGGTCGTACTGGACTTCAACCCCAACATATTCCCCAACCCAGTCACTGGACAGTGCCAGGCCATAGTTCCCTCTAACCAGAGTAGTCCCACTGGACTTTGCTTGAACTCTTACAGCAACGTGCAGAAAGCCCTCCATACCTACGATAGCGCTGTGATGACAGCCAACCAGGCCAACCCCATATGGAGTACATTGCTTAAGAGTTCCTTGGACGCTGTGGAGGTTCCAAGCAACATGGTGCTGTACTTCAGTGACCCTTCGACATATCCGTATCCCCTATAACCTAGTCCAGGTGCATTAAGGCCATGTCGAAAAAAGGTAACCTAGCTGTTTTTTCACTTGTAGTGGTAGTGGTTGTTGCGTCCCTAGCTTATGTGGAACTCCAGTCATCATCACTATCCTCAGGTCCCATATACACGAAAGTAGCTCCGTCGGTTGAGCTCCAGCTGAGAACACTTGCCTCCACAGGCTACTCTATCTACGATAGATCCTACGACTCTTTCGCAAACTTCATCGGTAACGGATCGGAGCTCACGTACGACGGTAGGCCAGTGGTGATATTCGTGGGGGCAGAATGGTGTCCCTATTGTGGTGCGGAGATGTGGCCACTGATCCTGGCACTTAGCAGGTTCGGAAACATCAGTGGCTTAGAGTACATGTTGTCGAGCTCCACCGACGTTTACCCTAACGTACCCACCTTCACTCTAGTCAACGTGAGCTACACCAGCCCTTACATATCCCTATTAGAGTACGAGTATCAGGACAGGAACCACAACCCACTCCAGGCCGTCCCTTCGAACGTTTACGCCCTATGGGAAAAGTACACTTCGGGCGGAATACCGTTCATCGACGTCGCTAATGTCTACATCGACGCCGGCTCGACAGTGAATCCGGCCCTTCTGTCGGGCAAGAACTGGACGTACGTACTAAACACCTTATCCAACGACCCCAACTCCACGTTGTCGAGGGAGATATACTACACTGCTAACCTCTTGACGGCTGAGATATGTCGAGTTGACGGTAATTCTCCTTCCTCCGTTTGCTATCAGTCGGGAGTACAAACGATGGAGGCGTACCTATCGCACTTCCAGGCAACTAACGTAACTACATACGTATCCTCGACACAGCTTATCTCCAACGCAGTCTCAATACCAAACAGCGCCCAATTCGCGATCTATCGATATCTGACTACACTACACGACGTGGAACTGGCCTCTAACCCGTTAGCGATGAGGGAACCAACCTCAATTCTAGGTCAGTTCCATCCCACCCCTACCTCCATTCGTCGACCCATCTCGTCCCTTCGCTTCCAAACAGCGAGAGGCGTCCGTTATAGTACAATACCAACGGAAACCCCTTTATTACGTAATAAGAGACTTCAACCACCCGTTCTATTGTCATATCTAAATATATTTCTGGAGCTAACGCAATAACTAGAGAATAATGTGGTGATTTTTCTGGCAATTACCATCTCTAAATATATTTCTGGAGCTAACGCAATAACTAGAGAATAATGTGGTGATTTTTCTGGCAATTACCATCCAAATCTATTCTTATATTGGAAGACAACAGGATCCAGGGGAGTTTACCTTTACATAGGAAGAGAGTTACCTACTTCCCATCACTTCCTTAGCTACCTTAACAGCGTCTTGAGGTGTAACTCTCTTTCCTTCCCCTGCCATCTCCTTCACCCTCTCCAGGACTATCCTGACCTTGTCGTCTGGAAGTTCTATCCCTCCCTCCCTCAACATGGTCTTCAGTCCGTGTATCCCGCTGTGCTTTCCCAACGCGATCCTCCTGAAGTTTCCAACCTCCTCCGGAGTCATGGGCTCGTAGGTCTCGGGGTTCTCGAGGACACCGTGAACGTGTATTCCAGCCTCGTGGCCGAAGGCATTATCCCCTACAATGGGCTTGAAGAAGGGAACAGGCATACCCGTCATTTCCGAAAGCATCCTACTGGTGTCGTAGAGCATCCACGTCTTCACGTTTACCTCGAACCCTCCCAGCTTCTTCAGTGCCATGACGACTTCCTCTAGTGAGGCGTTTCCAGCCCTTTCTCCTATGCCGTTAACTGTCACGTGTACCTGAGAGGCCCCTGCTACCACCCCCGCCACCGAGTTGGCAGTGGCGAGTCCGAAGTCGTTGTGGCAGTGGACGCTCACTATCCTACCCTTACTCACAGCCACAACGTCAGAGATCAGCTCCCTCATTCTGAATGGGTCCATCACTCCCACAGTGTCTGGTATGTTGATCCTGTCCGCGCCTGCGGAGATAGCGGTCCTCACGGCGTGTAGCAGGAATTCCCTGTCTGTCCTTGTAGCGTCCTCTGGGCTGAACTCGACCGTGACTCCTCTGTCCTTCGCATACTTTATCATTGTGTATATCCTGTCCTCCACTTGCTCCCTAGTCATCTTCAGTTTATACTTCAGGTGTATGTCTGAGGTGGCAATGAACAAGTGTATGCTTTCTACTCCACTCTCCAGTGTCCTGTCTATGTCTTCCTTCACCATCCTAGAGAGGCCAGTGACTTCTACGTCCTTACCTACTAAATTGTTGATCTTCTTCGTTGCCTCGAACTCGGCCGTCGACGAAGAGGGGAAACCCGCCTCAATCACGTCCACCCCTAAGTCCCTCAACCTAACCGCCACTTTGAGCTTTTGATCGACGGTCAGGTCGATGTTAGGGGCCTGCTCTCCATCCCTTAAAGTAGTGTCGAAAATACGTATTCTCCTAGAGAATACGATTACCCATTTTTCCTCGAATAGGACATGCCATAAACTGGCATATAAATGTTTCCGACGTCTCATAGGCCGAAGCGAAGAACCGTAAACATCTCCTTCTGGATTCGCACCTCTCCCCTTTAGTGATATGTGTCCCGATCAAATTATCCAGTAGACTCAATGATCCTACCTCATTTTGGAAGCTTCACAAGTACCGATAAGGTATAGTTTTCATCGGATTCCACGACATTAGGTGTGGATACTTGACCCTCGGGCTTAACCAAAATCGCGACTACGTTCATCACCTCCGGTGGGATCAACCAGATCCACTTCACCGTGGCGAAAAAGAGGTAAGGAAACCCGCCTCGATGTTGCTCGGGTAAACCCGCAGCCACCTATCCGAGGAGAAGCTGCACCTAAGAGTCCTG
The DNA here is from genome assembly GCF_003967175.1 of Sulfodiicoccus acidiphilus. NCBI lineage: Archaea > Thermoproteati > Thermoproteota > Thermoprotei > Sulfolobales > Sulfolobaceae > Sulfodiicoccus > Sulfodiicoccus acidiphilus. The sequence goes on from NZ_AP018553.1 coordinate 1,359,639, forward strand.
TCGACCTTTCTGGGCTCAACCGCATTTGGAGCAGGACTCGAGGTGAAGCCTCACCTCCCCAAATTAAGGGATCGTAAAGCGATTCTTTGTACTTAAACGCGTGGGGTACGATACCCCGAAAGGTCTTAGACCTTTTCCATGACACAAAAGGAACGAAAGCCCCCCTTCTAGGGGCGAGGTAAAAGTTTTTAAATCTCCGAATGTTTAAATTTTTTGTAGAATAAAACGTGTCCCCCGTAGGGGGGATGCCCGACAAGGGCTCTACACATCCCCGAGTCCCGAGGATCTGGGAGTGGAGGGCAACTCCCAGTGAGGGATAGGGGTAATGAGCTGAAGGCCCACCCCGTGGTCCACCTCTGGACGAACGGAGCGGGGTGGGTAGTTCCCACAATCTGCGAAGCGATGAAGGTGAAGGCGGTAAACCACGAACCCGTGATCCGCCCTAAAGGGGGGGGGGGAGGTCAGAGGAAGCCATCAGCGTCTTCAAACACCATTGCTTGTCGAGTTTCTCTGGAGCTAAAAATGTCACGATGTAAATCCGTTCGCCTTAACCCCCGCACTTTTAATATTTCCCCCTCTCTTACTACTTCAGACTCTCATTGCTCACTCTCCACGGACACTCCATGATCTCCTTGGACTCGGTAACCGTAGACCCCCACGACGGGGGGAGCATAGGTCTTCCCAGGCCGGTCGCTGAGGCAGAAGTCTGTTTAGTTACTCACCCCCACTACGATCACGATGCCTGTCACCTCGTCGGTGGGAGACAGGTGGTGAGATTCTACGGCTCCGCAACGTTCTCTGGACTCAAGGTCTCTGGACTTAGGGTATATCACGACAGGGAGAACGGGAGGAGGAGGGGGGAAGTCTCCATCTATTCCCTCGAGAAGTCCAGTTTCAGGCTGGTCCACTTGGGTGACCTAGGGCACTGGCCCTCTGAGTCCACGCTAAAGGAGATTTCTTCTCCCGACCTACTGGCAGTGCCGGTGGGGGGAGTGATAACGATAGATGGAAAGGAAGCTGCTAGGCTCGTGAGAACGGTGCAGCCGAAGGCAGTGGTGCCCATCCATTACTGGGTGAGGGGACACCTAATGCCTCTCGACGATCCCACCACGTTTCAGCAGGAGCTCGGATGGGAACAGAAGACTACCAAAAACTTACGAGAGGACGAGATATCTTCCAAGACCGTCTATCTACCTGTCTAAATCTTTATCTTCTCGACCCTAGCGAAGGGAACCGTCTCCTTGTTGAGGTCGTCCTTCACTAGGCTCTCTAGAGCCCTCCTTATCACCTCGCTCCTGTTGTAGCCGTGTTTTATGGCGTACCTGTCTAAAAGCTCCAACAGGTCCTCCTCGAGCTTAAAGGTAACTACGCGCATCTTATGTCATATATATACTTATCGTTCCTCGGCTTAAGTATTTTCTGGAACGATATTATTGTAGTCCTATAGCAGGAGGCCTACTGAATTAGAAAGATTAATATAAAGCTACTCCGTATATTTCTCATAAGAGGTCCTACATATGCCAACCATCCACCTCTCCCTTCCTGAACAGCTCTACAGCGAGCTGAAGAAGAGGTCCGAGGAGATGGGAATACAAATGACCGATTTGGTGAAGGTCATGATAAGGAACGCTCTGGAGGGGAGCGTGGAGGATTCTTCCAACGAAAATACAGGTCGCTTGGAGGAGAACATAGCTTTCTTAGAGGCGAAGGTTGCCCAGATGGATGCCCTAATAGGGGAGCTCCTGAGGAGAGTCAAGTCCCTGGAGGAAGAGAGGGAGTTGACAGAGGAAGAGGCGGAAATAATTAAAGGGTGAAGTTAGGAGAGATAGTTGGGCCTATGTGAATTGCCCTCGAGTCACGAGGGTCCGTGAGCATAGGAGGGTCCCAATTTCTGGAGGACTGGTAGAGTGATGTAGCAAGGGACGTTCTGAAAGGGTGAAGAGTGTTTTTAGGCCTGACTAAATTAGAACTAAGCCCCTCGCAGCAACGAGGCCCATTAAATACGAATGCCCCTGGAAAAACTTCACATTACTATCAGGGTGACGGTCCTCAGAATGGAGGGATTCCTCCTGACTTCAGCTATTATCTTGTTCAGCCCCTGGAGGTCCTTGTTTTCTAGTTCTGCCACGACATCATACTCGCCGTACACCGCGTTGGCCTCCTTCACTCCCCCTATCTTCCTAAGGAACTCCACCACTTCCGTCTCCTTCCCCATGGCGGTGACGATGAGAATGTAGGCTTTCACCTCTGACTTTTGACTACTCATGTAAGTAATCTCTTCTTCACACACTAAAAAAATTACCTAAAGAGTAACTTCTCTGGGTCTAGCAGTCTAACCGAGAACCAAATTAAGAAGAGCGATATTAAAAGGGTCCCCACCACGTAGATTCCAGCCCCCACGTACAGGCCGGCAGCGAAGTCCACGAGTGCGGCGCTCAACTGCACGTAAGGCACAATGAGGAGGAGCGATCCTGGGAAGGACAGGGCCGTGAAGTTCAGGAAGAGCGATGAGAATGAAGCCAAGAGTATGAAAGTGAAAACCAGTGTAGTTATCAGTTGGGCGTTCCTCGTCGACCCACCCAACAGCATGAGCACTAGGACGCTCAGGGAAGCCGTCAAGAGGACGGTCTCGATGTACACCAACACCACTATTCCCAGGAAGGGAAGGGCGAAGTTGAGGGAGGTGTGGGCGTAGAGGTTCAGGGCCACAGAGAACACCAGTATCCCTATTACTTCGCTCAGGGACGATAACACACCTAAAAGCGACCCGGTCGCCACCTTGGTTAATATGAAGGAGGAGGGCCTCATTGGGGTCGATAGAAGAGATTCCAACGTCTTCCTCTCCCTCTCCCCAGTTATCCCCTCCACTATAAAGAACACCGCCGGAAGGGCCGAGGGGAAGAGGACCAGGGACAGGACCTTGGTGAACTGAAAGAGCTGATCTTGTTGTTGTGAGACTGGGTGGTTGTTGGGAGACCTGTAGCCCAACAGGATTCCGAGCGGGTTAAATATTGCCTGAGGGGATACGTCGACGTGAGCTTCCCGGGCCAGTGAGGCGATCCTTGTGAGGGTCACGTTCTCCGACAGGTTGAGGAGGGCGTTCTCGACCACAGAGAGGGCGCTTGATCCGGAGCTCACGCTTACGTATATCCTGAGGTACGCAGTAGAATTGATCTCGCTTATGTTCCTGTAGAAAGAGTTGGGGAACATCAGGGTGACGTCGGGAGTCACGTTAGGATCGTTGTACACCACCCTCGCCCCCGAGGAGGAGATGTACCTACCGACGTACTTCACGTAGGGCTGGTTAAGCGGGTTCTGGTTGACTATCTCGACTACGGGGGGGTGCACTATGGACGCAAGAAGCACTCCTCCCACCAGTGGCAACATCACTAGAGGAAGCAAGATCGAGCCCAAGAGGAGCCTCCTGTCCCTCTTCAGGTCCAGGATCTCCTTCCTAAGGAGTTCACGAATCACTCCTACCACCCGAGGCCCTAAGGAATACCTCCTCCATGTCGTCGGTAGAGAAGGCCTCCTTGAGTTCTCTTGGGGTCCCCTGAACGGCCACCATCCCGTCGTTGATGAGTACTACGCGCTGGCAGAGGTACTCGACCTCCAACATGTTGTGCGACGAAAGCACTACGGCCCCCCAGAGGAGGGAGCGTCCCTTATGGTCCTCCTGACTCTCACGGAAGACTCGATGTCTAACCCCGAGGTTGGCTCGTCTAGTATGGAAAGGGGGGCCTCAGTCATTAGTGTCCTAGCTATGAGGAGCCTCCTCTTCATCCCCCTGCTGTACTCTGACGTCCTCCTGTGAAGGGCCTCCCCTAAGGCTGACAACAGCGCTCCCCTCTCCACCATCTTCGCCGCCCTCTCCTCGTCCCCTCTCGCGTACAGCGTGGCGTAGAATTGAAGGTTCTCGTAGCCCGTCAGTCTCTCGTAGGGGTAAGCCTCCTCTGGAAGGTACGCCACTTTACCCTCAGTCCTGGCCTTCCCAGGGGTGGTCCCCGCGACCATCACTTCCCCCTGATAGTTGGTTATTATACCCGCCGCAACTCTGAGTGTGGTAGTCTTACCTGCACCGTTGGGGCCCACCACGCAGGTTACCTCCCCCGCGTTGGCCCTGAACGTCACCCCGTGCAACACCTCCCTCCTCCCGAACTTCTTCACCAGTCCAGTAATATCCAGGACCGCCCCCGAGAAAGTACTCACAAGAGGATGTTGGGAAGTGCCTATATAATTCGTTTTCCAAAGTTCGTCAATGCTGGGCGAGGTTAGGGACCGAGTCGCCGAAGCGCTACTCAAGCTCGGAGACAGAGCGGAGACCGTCCTCAGGGCTGCTCTAGAGGTCTCTGAGGCCAGGGCCGACCCACAGCTCGGGGACTTCGACTACAGGTCGGTAGCGGAGAGGTTGAGGTCCTCGGGGATGGGGGACCCCAAGATGGTACTTCGTGTACTCGAGAGGGACTTCGGCGTGATAGAGACCTCCTATCACTCCTACAACCAGCACTGGTGGAAGTTCGTGGACAGGGACCAGGTGATCGAGGCCCTAGGAGAAACGTCCATGGAGGATCCAGAGGTGCAGCTAGTGAGAATACAGTTCAACAGCCTGGGAGTGGAGGAACTCGAGAGGAAACTGAGATTCATGGCCACCAAACCGACTATAACCGACTCGGACAGGAGGTCCTTCAGGGAACTGGCCTTCGACGTCCTCCCCTCCCTCACAGAGCTCTACAGGAGGGCCTCAGTTCACGAATCTACAGCGTACGTCTGTGAAGAGGTGTTGAGGATCATGAACCTCGCGAACGTCGTATCCAAGAGGATGTCAACTAAGAGGACTCCGTTCGGTCAACTCAACTCACTGGGCCAGCTCAAGGAGCCTCTGAGAGATGAACCTCAGGGCCTCGTGAAGGACTGAGGTGTTATTGTAGGACTTGAGGACCTGTTCTAGGTCTGTCCTCCCCTTCATGTTCCGAGCCGCCTCCACCATAGCTGGGAAGGCGCGGACAACGTTGTCGACCACGGTGACGGTTGAGGTGACGGCCGTCCTAGAGAGCGGGTTCAAGTCGACCGAGACCACTTTCTTCCCCATTCTCACTAGGGCCTCTGTCCTGTCTCCGTCTTCCAGGGCCAAGAGGACCACATCTGCGGAGAATATTCCCTCCTTGTTCACCCTTCTCCTCTCGCTGAACAGCTCTGGTATTGTCTCGTCCGTGTCCCCGGCTCCTAACACCTCCCTCGCCCCGGCCCTCCTCAGGACCTCAGCCACCGCCTTCTCCCTCTCGGGCGTCCTGTAGAAGAGGTTCACCTCGATCCTAGCTCCAGCGACCTCACTGAGCCTCACTACGTGTTCCGGGACTAGCGCTGCGACGTTGCCGTTAACGGATATGACTGGCCTCTTAGCGGTAAGGAGTAGTGCGACTGCCGCCTCCACCGCCCTCCTGGCGAAGTCCTGAGTTGCCTCCCCCAACAGGTAGTCGAAGCACTCCCCCTGCCGTGGGCTATCAGTCCCTCAGGGGCCAGGACTCCAGACCGCATGGCCTCCACCAACTTCTCCCTGATCAACAGCGACTCCCGCCTCGGGTGGCTACTGGGTATCAACAAGGACCTGCTCCCTCCAGCATAGGTTCGTGCCTCAGGGCACCCTCTGGGGCCTCCCCTAAAAACATTATCAACCCCTTCTTCCTGAAGGCGTTGGGTGCAGGAGGAGGGAAGCCGAGCGAGGAGTTAAACTCCGCCGCCATCCGGAAAAAGGCGGCCAAGGTCCTCTCCTCGAGGAACTTCCTAATTAGGAACTCGGCGTTAGCTCCGCCCTCTAATATGATTCGGGTGGGGATCCTTTGGAGGGGGACAGAGTACACCGGGCTCCACTCCACCGGAACTGGTTCGGCTTCCCCCACTCCAGGGGCCCCGGGCGACTTCCTGTACACGACCCCTCCTCCTGTGAACTGGGAGAGGACGTCTCCCAACCCGTTCCCCGACAAGACTTCTGCCACGTGGGCTGTTCGGAGCGCTCTCCACCTGTTCACACCGTAAATCTCGGTTGCGGCCAGCGCGTAGGCCAAGCTGAGAGCCCCGCTTAACCCGTACCCGTAACCCAGTGGGACTGCGGAGTCGACCTCTAGCCTAACTTCGCCCAGCTCCTTCAAGTAGTCCAAGTTTGGTAGCTCTATGGACATGCCGTTGAAGGTTAGTCCTACCCCCCTCCTGGCCCTCGCCCTCATGGGTGGTCCCAGCGTCAGGCTCACCCCCACAGATCCAGTGGTCACTGGGTCCTCAGTCCTCCTCGGTGACCAAACCCCGGACACGTTAAGTGGCACCTTAACGCAAGTCTCGTCCACTGGGGCCCAAGGGCCGAGAAAGGTTAAAGGTTAACTGGAACCACTATGAGCTCAGATGATACTGGACGCCTCAGTGTTCAGCAGAGCCTTGCCTTGGGTAGATCAGCGAGTACTAGACAAGTTCCAAGATAACACGAAGGAGGTGGTGTTCGGGAGGGGAACCTCCATGAGGGGGGACGCCCTGAAGCACCTGAGGGCGAAGGCGGTGGGCGCTGCTAGGAGCCTTCCTGGAGGAAAGGTGGTCGAGGTGACCAAGGAGAGTTCGTTGGAGGGGTCAGTGGAGCACCTGAAGGTAGCGGCCGGAGCAACGTACGACGAGGTGCTGGAGGCCGCGAAGTCACTAGGGCTCGCCCCCGCCCTGATTCCCTTGTTCGGCAAGGGCACGGTTGGGGGTTTCGTTTCTACTAACGGCTCCGGCCTCGGCAGCTACAAGTACGGCTTCGTGAACTACTCTAGACGCTTGGGCACGCTCTTGGACAGGGATACGGCGGTGATAGGAGCAGTACCTTACCTTAGACTGTTGGAGGTGGACAGCGAGGTCGAGTTCGCGTGGAGTGCCATCTCCTTAGAAGGGGAATGGAGGTACTACTTACCCGAGAGGTACGCTGAGGTCCTAGGTGAGACTGGCAGATGGGTCGAACTCGAGTCCCTGTACTCCGAGGTGGGGTCACGGGTGTCAAAGACCCTTGAGGCAGGTTACATCCCCGTTGCCTTGAGGTACAACGTCGAACTCAGGGACAAGGTGAGCTCGCTTCAGTTCCTGGAGACTTACGTAGCCTACTCCATAAGGTACAACTCCCCCTCTAGACAGGAGGTGACCCTGGGGAGGATGAAACACGACGAATTGGAGAGGCTCTTCGACTTCCTCAAAGCGAACCAAGGGGTCTTCCCTTTCCCCTCCCTGGGCGACTACGAGGAGCATCACAAGGTGGTCATGTCGAGGTTCAAGTTCAACAGGCGAGTCCCCAAGGAGTTCAGGGAACTGCAAGGGGAGTTCCTTGAGGCCAGCAGGTGTGTAAACTGCTCCCTATGCTTGGATCACTGTCTGGCTTACTCCACTACGGGGGACATAGAGGACTCCCCGCTGGGAAAGCTGAACAGGGCGAGCGTGGGGGAGACTAAGTTCGAGGCGTGCTTCGGCTGTTGGAGGTGTCAAGAGGCCTGTCCCCAGAAGATAAGGATATCTGCGGTCACAGAGGCCCTCCCTAGGCTCGCACCCGACGTGACTAGGAAGGTGAAGATAGAGAAGGCCTCCCCTGGCACCTCGGAGCTAGAGGTCTCCCTGGAAGAGAAGTTCAAGAACAGACCACTTTTCGTCCTCTTCGCAGGATGTGCCCCTCAGTACGACCCTGACGGAGTGGAGGGTTTCCTCACCTTCCTAGACAGGGAGGGTGAGGTCCTCCCCAACTCCTTGTCTCCCAGAGTGAAGGTTGTCGATGGGTCTTGCTGCGGCTTCGACAGCTTCGTCCAAGGGGACCTGAAGGGAGCGAGGGAAGCCGTGGTCACCATAGTGAAGAGGTTGGAGGAGCTCGGGGCCGACGGAGTCTACTTCCTGTGCCCAGAGGGGCTCTACGTTTACAGTTCTCTAGGAGGAAAGAACGGCCACCTGGCCGTGGAAGCCATGAGGGGATTCCTCCCAGAGGACTACCACGCGGGCTGTTGGGCTAGGAAGCTGGGACTAGGACAGGGAGAGTACAGGTGCGCCGGCTCCTTCCTCGCCCAGTACAGGGGGGCCAACGTGAATCCAGGAAAGGAGGACAGGCCTACCCTCTGTCCCTTCTCGACCTGGAAGTTCGGGACCAAGTCGGTCTACGACCTCTTCGTCTCGTCTTCCTCCAAGGCCAAGGTCTCGCCCTCTTTGGACGACGATCTGAGGAGACTTCTGATGTCCTCCGTCGAGGTGGCCGTCCAGGAGTCGGGGGACGAGTTGGCCGGCAAGGTGGGGCAGCTCGAAATGGGAGGGCCCGCCTTCTTCAAGGTGATCGCGGTACAGATATTCAGGAAGAACCTATCCAAGGCCCTGGCCTCCAAGGCCCGGGAGTCCCCTGTAGTCGACATGTTGAGGGAGTCTCCCCGGGAGGTGGAGATCGCTGTGGAAAGGATCTTGGACCAGCTGAGGATCGAAGTGGCAAAGGGAGATTTCCCCGAGGGGCTCAGGAGCAGAATATCCTCATCTAGGGCCCTAGACTACAAGTACAAGAACACCGTGGAGTCCCAGGTCTTCCTGGACTTACTCAGGAAGGTGCTAGGGGACGCCTTAGGGGAGCAGATTGTGATCGACGCCCTGAGGAAGGCGGCGATCTCCTAGTCGAACTGGAACACGTACCTCTCGCCTTCCTTCTTCGCTAGCCCGTACCTCTCCAGCGCCGTCAGCAAAGGGAGCAGGCGCCTGGGAGGGCTCGGAGATAGTTTGAGTAGTTCCAGCGAGTCCCTGAAGGTGTAAAGGTTGTAGGACTCGTCCACTTTCAAAGACACGAGTCCCTCTAGGACCACGGCCGCTGGACCCGAGATAGCGTATCCCCTCTGCATCACCCTCTCGCAGAGTCCGCGCGACTCCAGGAGGACGTCCAGCTTTGAGTTCACCTCCCTAAGGAGGACGATAACGTCGTCCTCCCTCCTGCTTGGGGAAAGGGAACTGAGCAGATCACCCATATTACGGAGGCCTTCCACATATGTGTAGGAGAGTGCGATGAAAGTCAAAGTGCTTTACTTCGCATTCCTGAGGGACTTGGCCGGGGTCGAGGAGGAGACGGTGGAAGTGGACTGTCATAACTTGGATTGTCTTGTAAGTGAGTTGGAGAGGAGACACGGGAAGGCCCTGGGGAACGCTCTCAGGGAGGGTTACGCTGGGGTGAAGGTGGTGCCCCTAGTGAACTCCAGGCCTGGAGTACGGGAGCTCAAGGAGGGAGACGAGGTGGCCTTCATCCCCCCTCCTTCTGGAGGAGACCTGAGGAAGGAGGGCCTGGACTTCCTTGAGCTTCTGGCGAAGTTCAGAAGGGATGCACCACCTGACGCGGGTTCCATCGTGACCTACCTGGGCTTCGTCAAGGGGAGGGTCGAGGGGCACAGAGTGGACTCCCTGGAGTATCAGGTATACGAGTCCTACACCCTCGCCAGGTTCAGGGAGATAGAGGATGAGCTCAAGTCCAAGTACCCGGACCTGGTGAAGTTGGAGATACACCACGTGGTGGGCAAGAGGTCGCCGGGAGAGGACGTGATGCTCATAATGGCCATGGGCAGGGGGAGGGGGGACGCATTGAAGGCGGTGGCGGAGGCCGTGGAGCTAGTCAAGCACACCACCGGAATATGGAAGCTCGAGACTAGGGACGACGGGCAGTACTGGGTGGTGGCGGGAAACACGAGGGTGAGGAAGCAGTGAGGAGACCGGTGGCTCTAGTGATCGCTGGTCTAGACTCCGGGAACGGAGCGGGAGGGGAGACCGACCTGAGGGTCATGGACTCCCTCGACGTCCACGGGGTGTTAGCAGTCACCGCCCTCACGGCCCAGAACACCAAGGGTGTGAAGTCCGTTCTCCCCACTCCCCCAGAGTTCCTGAAGGTGCAGTTGGACGCCATCCTGGAGGACTTCAAGCCGTCCGGGGCCAAGGTTGGTATGGTGTGGGGCAGGGAGCAGTACTCGCTACTCTCCTCCGTCCTAGAGGGACTCGACAACGTAGTGGTAGACCCCGTTCTCAGAGCCAAGGACGGCACTCAGCTCATTCCGGAAGTCGAGGAGTACGTGAGGTTAATTGTCCCTAGGGCCACTCTCCTCACTCCCAATGCCTACGAGGCCCAGGCCCTGACTGGCCTGAGGGTTGAGGACGTCAACGAGGCCAAGGAGGCTGCCCGCGTCGTGAGGGAAAAGTACAATGTGAAGTACGTCCTCGTGAAGGGAGGACACCTCAAGCAGAACGTGGACGTCCTCTACGACGGGGAGAGGTTCGTGGAGTTCTCCAGACCCAGACTTCAGTCTAAGAACACCCACGGTACGGGCTCGATGCTGGCTTCTGCTGCCGCGTCCATGCTCGTCAAGGGACTCCCGGTGGAGGAGGCGGTTAAGTTGGCGGGAGACTTGACGGCCGAGGCCATCTACTTCGGGTTGGACGTCGGAGGGGGAATAGGTCCGGTTAATCCAGGGGTCCACCTGGCGAGGAGGGCGGAGAGGTACAGGGTTTTGGAGGAGATGCGCGACTTCGCCTCCTTCGCTGAGTCCACTCCGAACTTCGTCTCCCTGATCCCAGAGGTGTCGTCCAACTTGGCCCACTCTGTTCCTCCCCAACTGGTGGGCGGGCTCGAGGACGTCGCCACCTACTTGGGGAGGATCACGAGGTACGGGGAAAAGGTCAGGGTGAACTTGCCGGCCCTCTTCGGCAGGCCCACTCACACCGCCAGGCTCCTCCTCGCCGCTATCAGGGCAGGGGCCAACGCCGACTCCCTCATCAACCTGAGGTTCGACGAATCCTTCCTCGCGAAGTTCAGGGATATGGGGTACGAACCACTGGAGTTGAACAGGGAGGAGGAACCGCAATGGGAGGAAGGGAACACGATGCAGTGGCTCGTGAGGAGGGCGGCGGAGGAGAGGGGCGAAGTACCTCAGGTGATCTTCGACAGGGGAACCAAGGGGAAGGAGGCCATGATAAGGTTCTGGACGAGGGGGTTGGAGGAGATGAAGGATGTCCTTAGGAGGCTGGTGAGTTGAGACTGGAGCGAGCTCTCAGAGCCTCGAAGTCCCTATGCAGGACAGGGTGGATGCTTCGTGGGGTGCCGGGGGCCGAGGCGGAGACGGTGGCGGAGCACAGTTTCGAGGCGGCGGTGTTGGCCTATTTCCTGGCGGAGAAGTTGGCCATGTCTGGAGTGAGGGTGGACGCGGAGAGGGCCACGGCTGTTGCCCTCTTCCACGACATGGGAGAGTCCGTGATGGGCGACCTGGTGAAGTGGACGGGCAAAAGGGTAGACAAACCCTCTGTGGAGAGGGAGGCCTTCAGGGAGCTAAAGGTGGGAGAGGAGCTCTTCGCTGAGTACTCCTCGAGGCGCTCTTTAGAGTCCAGATTGGCGAAGCTCTCGGACGTGCTCTCGACCCACCTACAGGCCCTGAGGTACGCTCAGAGGGGGTACGACGTGTCGGAGATAGTTGAAGCCACGTCGAGTGAGCTCCAGGAGCTCCTCTCCGACCCAGAGCTAGCTCCACTGAAGAAAGAGGTCCAATCCCTGACAAACTTAAAATCGGGAGACCCGGATCCTCAGACATGAACCTAGGTCCAGGAAAGAAGGCCCCAGACTTGGTCAACGTAGTGGTTGAGATCCCCATGGGATCCAACGTCAAGTACGAGATGGACGAAGAGAGTGGAATGGTGAAGGTGGACAGGTTCCTCTACACGTCGATGGTGTACCCCTTCAACTACGGCTTCGTCCCCGGCACCAAGGCGGAGGACGGCGACCCCCTCGACGTGCTCGTCATATCGTCCTACTCGGTCGCCCCGGGCTCGTTCATCGAGGTCAGGCCTGTGGGAGTGCTCAGGATGACAGACGAGGAGGGCAACGACGAGAAGATCATAGGTCTCCCTACCCCCAAGGTGGACCCGGCCTACTCGAACGTCCAGGAAGTGAACGACCTGCCGGAAGTGGTGAGGTCAAAGATAGTTCACTTCTTCGAGCACTACAAGGAACTGGAGCCGGGGAAGTGGACCAGGGTGTCCGGCTTCGGGACCTCCAGGGAGGCCAAGGAGAAGATTAAAGCGGCCCTGGAGAGAGCGAGGTCGTGATAGCCGAGCTATTGCTCGCCTTGTGTTGCGCCGCTAGCTGCTCCTGGTTGCTCTCTCAAATTTACTACGCGTCCCACAGGGCCTTACCCCTAGAGGAGAGGCCAGGGCGAGCCAAGTACAGCGTAGTCGTAGCAGTGAAGGACGAGGAAGTGGAGACCCTCAACGAGCTCAGGGAATGCCTGCTCAACTTGGACTACGGAGATTACGAGGTGTTGGTGGTGTCAGACGACGCTCCAGAGAGGAGGGACGAAGTCACTCGGGCCCTGCGCGGCCTCAGGGTGCTCTTCCGCGACTCCCCGAGTGGTGGGAAGGCAGGGGCCCTCAACTACGCCAGCTCCTTCGTCACAGGCACACACTTAGTGTTCCTCGACGCAGAGGCCAGGGTGGGAAGGGACTTCCTCCTCACGTTAAGTAGGTTCGCGGGTTACGACGTCCTTGCCCTCCGCCTCACGGTCAGGAACGCACAGGGGCCCGTGGGTAGGGCGTATTCCTCCACCACCGACTTCTCCTTCAGGTCACTCTTCGCAGGGAGGGACTCGCTGGGGCTGTTCCTCTTCCCCAACGGCTCGGCCCTAGTCGTGAGGAGGGAGGTGTTGGACTCTCTAGGCTGGTGGAGGCCGACGATGGCGGAAGACCTCGACTTGGGGGTGAGGCTCGCCCTCAAGGGGGTGAGGGTGAGGTACCTGGACCTCGCCGTATCAACCATGGCCCCCCTATCCACAGGGGAGCTCCACAGGCAGATCTCCAGGTGGGGCTACGGTTCTGGGGAGCTGGCCCCCTTAAGCCTAAAGCTCCTTGGGATGGGGGTGAGGGGAATTGAAGGGTGGGCCTACGTGAACCAGTGGCTGCTCTATCCCCTCTACCCTGCAGCTCTCCTAATCTACAGCCTCCTCTCCCCGGCATTTGGTCTCGGTCAGCTCTCCGTTCTGGTCACCGCCTCGATCTACGGAGTCACCCTCTCGCTTTACGGGAGGTTCGTGAGGGGGGACCCAACCCTGGGCGTCCTCACCACCTTCTCAGCCCTCTCGGGATACGTGAGGGGACTCCTGAGGGTTCCCATGAAGTGGAAGGTAACTAAGAAGGCCGGCACTTCGGCTTCCTACCCGCTCTCCCTCTTTCTGTTCGGAGAGGCTCTAGGACTCCTGAGTCCGCTCTACGTCCTACTGGGGTATCCCCTCCAGTCCCTAGTCCTGCTAGGCCTGGGGGTCACCTTGGCGTGGAGCTCAAGGCCGCCATGGATGTGACCTTCCTCAAGGCGGCCTCTGGGTTGAGGCTGTACTCGATCACGTACTTCTTGAGTTCCCTGCTAGAGTTCCTGCTTTGCACTACCTCCCTGACTGTGGTGAGGAGCTTGAGGTACTGGGCCCTCCTCTCTATTTCCCTCGTCACCTCGTCGAACTCCCTGCCCAGCGCCTCCGCCCTGGACAGGAGGACCTTCGCGGCCTTCAGGTCGAAGCTGTGGGTGTCGTTGCTGGGTTCCCACACGCTCACCTTGGAGAACTCCCTGTAGGAGAGCACCTCGTCTATGCTCACCACCCTCCTCCTCAACACCATCCTCCCCTCTTGGGACAGGGGCAGCCTCCTCACGTTTATCACTATGTTCATCTCAGGTATCCACTCCTGGGGTATGTTCATGGGTTCGTTGAGCAACCTGTTCACAGCCGACTCGGCGTCCCTGGCGTGGAGGGTGGTGGCTCCTCCGTGTCCCGTCGAAAGTGCCTGGAAGAGCACGTAGGCCTCCTGCCCCCTTATCTCCCCCACCACTATCATGTCTGGCCTGTACCTGAGGGAGAGCTTCAGGAGGTCCATGAGGCTTATCTCCTTCCCCGTCCCTCCGAAGGCCTGCCTGGAGTAGAGTTGGACCCAGTTAGTCTGGACTAACCTCATCTCCGGTATGTCCTCTATCGTGACTATCTTGTTGGAGTCCTTCACGACGTTCAGGAAGGCGTTCAGCATTGTGGTCTTACCCGCCCCTGTTACTCCTATCGTCATGAAGGACATCCTCAGGTCCACTGCGTACCAGAGGTAGGCCGCCAGCTCGGGGGAAATCACACTAGACCTTATGAGGTCCAGCACCGTGATGGGGCTCTCACTGAACTTCCTGAAGACGAAGGACGATCCCGTCTTTGACACCTCCCTCCCGAAGGTGGCGGCCAACCTGTCCCCGTTGGGGAGCATCGCGTCCACTATCGGCTCCGCTACAGACACGGTCTTCCCCGCCACGGAAGTCAGCCTGAGCAGCGTCTGGTCCAGGAACTCCTGTCCGCTGTACTTAGCGCCGAAGAGTTCCCCGTCCTTGAAGGACAGGTTGGTTGGGATGTACTCGTAGTCCCTGTGGTAAACGTAGACCGGAAGTCCCAGGCCGTTGCAGGAAATGTCCTCCACCCTGTAGTCGGATAGGGCGGGCGTCAATACGCCGTAGCCGAAAACGTTCCTCACTACGTAATACATGGCCACCTTAGCGTCGGTGGTGAGCTGGTACTTCGGTGCCTCGGCCTCGAACACCTTCACGTCCCTCTTCCTCTCGTGCAGGGAGAGGAGGATGAAAGCCAGGTCCGGATCCTGGTTGGAGAGGAGGAGTCTCTCTATTTCAGAGATGAGGGTGGCGTAGAGGTTAACCACTTCTTGAGAGGGTTGAGGCTCCACCACCACGTACCTGTAGTTGCCCACTGTGTTGTCGTACCCTATGAAGACGTGTGGAACAGGTATCGCTAGTTCGACGTTCCGTGCCTCGAACTGCTCCCTGACACGCTGGGGGACGGTGGAGGTTATGTCCACTTCGTAGTCGCTAACTATGTCCCCGAACTCCTGCTGATCGTAGGATACAGGAAGTAGGGTGACGGGCAACCTCGAGAGAGGAGAGGTAGGAGGCCTCCTCTTCACCGCGCGAACTGGCAACCTCAAAGGTATAGAAAACTTCACTGTAGATGCACACGATTTTCGCCTAATTAAACCTTTTTCCGGTGGATTTCGGAAGGCTGTGTACGGTCGAAGGTCGCGAAACTCCAAGGTCGTTGGGATCCCTCAAGGACAGGATGAGGCGTCCAGTTCCCTGAAGTGAGTCAGGGATCTGGGCACGCCGTATCCTAAGATAAACTGGAAGTCAGAGGGAGGGAGCCTGGGTGCTCACGAAGCTTATGTTCACGTGGGAGAGCGCCACCAGTATGACGGCGGTCACCACCACTAGGACGGCGGAGTGCACGAAGCCAGCCGACACCCTGCCCGTGGCTATCTTTCCCACCAGGAACCCGGCGAAGAAGGCGTTGAACATGGAGGATATTCCGGACGCGAAGACGACGTTAGGTAGAATCTGGGACGCCGCCGCGAGGGGACCGTAGGAAGATATTAGGGAATGGGAGCCAAGCAGTCCCAGTATGGAGAAAGACAGTAGGACAGACGCCACTAGTGCGAGTATCACCCCCACGTACGGAGTGAAGAGGAGTACCCTGACCTTGTTCTTGTAGTCCCTCCTTATGGCGAGCTGGGTCTCCAGCTGTTCCGCGAGGGCATTAACGGTCTCCGGAGTCATGCTCCCCACCTCTATCATGTCGGCCAGAGATATCACGGAGACCCTAGCGTAGAACTCCATCATCCCTTCCGAGGCCCTCCGGAATGCGTCCTTGAGCGGCACTCCCAGCTTCAAGAGCGCGGTCACGTTGTTGAGGACCGGACGAAGTTTCCCCATTTCCGGCGCGTCTTTCACCTTCTGCACTACGCCCTCCGGGGAGAGCCCCGCCCTTATTCCCTCCGCCACTGAACGCAGGAGCCTAGCGGCGTACTGTTCGTAGCCGGTGGCCCTCTTCTCCTCCAAGTAGTTCACGTAGGCCGGAGGGATCGAGGCTACCAGCAGTCCCACCAGCAGGGCCGTCATGACCGGCTCCAAGTCTTGGGTCACGCCGGAGAGGGTGACGAAGTTGACCAGTTCGTGAGTAGCCACTAGGATACCGAAGGACACTATCAGTCCCGCCGGGAAGCTGTAGGCGAAGACCCTGTAGGCCTTGGCACCCTTCTCGGGGAACTTGAACTGCGTCTGATCTGCCATCAGGACGAACATCAGGTTGACTAAGGGTATCAAGATCACCGCCACAACTTCCATCAACTTCACAGTCGCAGTAGATCCGCCCGAGGGGAACAGGGCCCCCAAGATGACCACCAGGAAAATAGAGATGTAACCGGAGGCCAGCCATATTATGTACCCTTCCGCCACTCCCTGGAGTCGATCCGCCGCCCCCGCCGCCATTACCCTCACCTGGTCCGCCACGTCCCTCATCTTGGCCTCCATCGTCTGCAGGACTGGTGCCCCCGTCCTTATGGCGAGTACGTAGGTCGACATGAAATCGTTGAATAGCTTAGACGGCGAAACGTCGAGGGTCTTGAGGACTGCCTCCTCCACCCCTTCTCCCAAGTACCGTACCCTCTTGGAGACGTAGGAGGAGAGTCCCCTGACGTGCTCGAAGGCCTGTACCCTGGACACGTTCTCGAAGAGTATCCTGGGGAGAGGCCGGATCTCAGGAATATCACGAAGAGCGAGGAGAAGACCGGGGTCTCGCTGGTGATCCCCACCTCCCTCTCGTATATCCTCTGCGAGAGGAACACCTGCTGCACGAAGTAAGTTATGGGAGGAATGAGGATCCCGAGCGCCACGAGGATGAGGGATCCTAAGAGGTACTTGGGGACTCGAGTAGGGAGGTACAACTTGTCTATGACCACGACCGACAGGGTTACCATTAGGACAGTCGGCACTATAGAGACCGTTGTGTAGAAGAGGAGCTTCGAGGCGTAGAGCTGAGGATCGTCGGGGATGCCGGCTTTCCTGAGCTTGGGCTCCAGGGACTTAGCTAGTGACTTGGCGAGCGAAGTGTCGTAGAAGATCATGAAGAGGTCTCTGTTTCTCGGGGTCAACGAGAATATAGTGTGCAGGTTCTATAAAAACACGATCAAGTTTTGGTGTAGATGAATGTATTAACCTAAGTAGCGCCTATATATATACTGCATCTATAAAGAACCTGAGAACAGATAAAAATAAGAATTAAATAAAAACTAAAAGACTTATTGATTCGGGTTGTAGACGATTGTGGCAGGTAGAGTTACTCCATTAGGGAAGTTAATAGTTAGTGTACTTGGACTGGAGAACACTGAGGGATTGAAATTGGTTCCCACAGGGAAAACCAAGTAATATGTCTGAACACTGTCTGGAGATACTGTTGTTACTACTGGGGAGGGAGAATATTGAACCCCCCGCTGGCGGTAATAGTGAATGGTTTACCAATGTAGACCGCATAGCTTCCGGGAGAAGGAGGAGGAGAACTACTACTTGAGGAACTCGCACTTGAGGAACTCGCAGTGTCCAGATCGTAAGTTTCTCCGTTGAAGCTAATCGTCGAGGGAAAAGCCACAGGAGAGCTCCCACCGTTCTTTATTGTTATAACTATCATTGCGTAATTAGTAGGACCAGAACTACTAGAACTACTACTAGAACTACTACTAGAACTACTATAAGTATAGTTGTATATTGTCCCCGTTCCCACCTGTGTTAGCCCGGTCCCTGAGGAGGCGAATCCCGAGAAAAGTCCGAACGCTAGGCCCACCACGGCTACCGCTATTACGACTGATGCTATCACCAATATCAGAGCAGTTACTGCACCCGATATCGCTTTCACACTTCTTCTAGATTTCATCTAGAAGAGTTCAATAGAACATCTATATAAGGTTTTCTACAGTATATTGGAGTCTGACTACCTTTTCCCAGGCCACAGAGTTACACCTCCTAAGGGAGCGCGGGTCATCGTACTAAGCAGCGTCGTACACCCATCACCCTAGACGACTTCGTTGACAAGACTGTCCTCACAGGTGTGAGTTCCCCTTTTTATCCCTGGAATGCAGTTCACGATCTGTGAAGGACTCTATAGTCTTCGACGCGGACCTCTCCCCTCTGAGGGGAACCACGCTAGCCGTCGTTGGATACGGCAATCAGGGAAGCGCTCAGGCTAAGATACTCCGGGCCTCAGGGCTAGACGTGATAGTGGGAAACGTCAGGGACTCCTACTGGGAGAAGGCGGAGAGGGATGGGTTCAAGGTTTACGACATACCGGAGGCGGTTGAGAGAGCCCAGGGGGCCCTCCTACTCGTCCCAGACGAAGTGATGCCTCAGGTCTTCAAAGAGAAGGTGGAACCTTCCATCAAGGGAAAGGACGACTTCCTTTTGGACTTCGCGAGCGGCTACAACGTCGCGTTCGGTTTCGTCAGGCCCCCCTCCAACGCTGACGTAGTCATGGTGGCACCCAGAATGATAGGTTGGGGGGTGACGGAGTTGCACTCGAAGGGGATGGGTTACCCTGTGCTTGTCGGAGTAGAGCAAGATGCCTCTGGGGCGGCTTGGGAGAGGGCGTTAGCCCTTGCCAAGGGTGTGGGGGCCATAGGGCTCCCTGGCGGAGTCGCGGTTAAGTCCTCCTTCCAGGAAGAGGCCCTTCTCGACCTCATGTCGGAGCACACCTGGGTCCCCGTCCTCTTTGCCGCAATAAAGGCCTGTTTCGACGTGGCAGTCGAGGAGTACGGCGTATCTCCTGCGGCTGCACTTTTGGAGTTCTACGCCTCAGGCGAATTGGCCGAGATCGCCCAGCTCATGGCACAGGAGGGAATATTCGAGCAGATGAAGCACCACAGCACTACGAGCCAGTACGGAACTCTAACGAGGTTCTACAAGTACTACGACCAGGTGAGGGAGCTCGTGGAGGGAGAGGCAGCTCAAATCTGGTCCGGCGAGTTCGCCAGGGAGTGGAGCCTCGAACAACAAGCTGGAACGCCTGTATTCAGCAGGTTGTGGAGGCTAGCCAGAGAGAGCTCCATGTCCAAGGAGGAGCACGAACTCTATAGGGCGCTCAAGAGGAGATAGGCGGTAAGACCTTCAACGGTGAAGCTCCCAGCAGGACTGACCACCTTTTAACGTCCTCTCTCAATTTCGTGTTTTACTTACCATTCCATTTAACGAAATCACGCTTAAGTCGGTCCAAGTTCTCTTAACGTTCGAATGGTATCTGCGAAGGCGTTTTCTATTATCGGTATTTCTTTAAATTCGTTGTTCGTTAATACACCTTGATTCCTCCAAGTAAGCGTAGATCGCTCTAGTTTTCTCTTTAAAGGGACTCAACACGAAGTTGAGTGGGGCTAGGAGCGGTCTGTCCCTTGTAGCAGTACGGATTTCAACTGACTGTAGAAGGCTCACTGTAGAGGGGAGCGCCTCCCCTCTATAGCCGAACTCGCTACTACACCTACGAAGTAGAGTGCAGTCAGCGTCGCCCCGATCACCGTCTCTATTAATCCGCCAGTGGTTCCGGGAGATATAATCAGTGCTATGACGAAGGACGCCACCACGCCCCACCTCCAGTTCCTTTTCCACGTGGAGGACTTGACCGCTCCCACGTACGTGAGTCCCGACATCACAAGTGGGAACTCGAAGGCGAGCCCGGTGCCGAGCATCAGAGCCACCAGGAAGTTCACGAAGGCCTGGAGCCCTATGGTCGGTTTCACGCCTAGATATACGTCGTACACCATGACGAACTTGAGGACGGCTGGTATTATTACGAAGTAGGCGAAGGACGCCCCAGCGGCGAAGAGCGCGATGGAGGGCAGGACGCTATACCTGACCAACCTCTTCTCGTGCCTGTAGAGGGCGGGAGACACGAACCCCCACACCTCCCTGAGGATCAGGGGCATGAGTGTGAACACGGCGAGGAAGATCGATATCATGAGGTCGGCGTATATGGGCTCGAAGGGGCTAACGGTTATCACTGTCATTCCCTTGGGTAGTTCGGTCTGGAGCAGGAACCTGGCGAAGTCCGACGACAGGCTCTGGAATATGGTAGGGTAAGGCACCGGAACCTTTACCCCGGCCACTTTGACCTCCGTTATCCCAACGGCGAAGTAAATCGCTAGGACCGCCAGGACTTCCAGTAGTACTCTCCTAGCCCTCCTTGCGAGCTCCTGGAGGTGATCGAGGAGCCTCGGTGAGGAGGGGACCTCCTCTGCAACCAAGGAGCTCCCCTAAAAATTCAGTCCTTCTCCTTCACCACCGAGTTCCCCTTGAGCCTGTCCAGCTCGGCCTGGAGCTCCTGTATCTTCCTCTGGAGCTCCTCCGCCTTGGCCTGGTTCTGGGTCTGGGAGAGCTGGTTCTGGTTGGCCTGGAGCTCCCTCTCCAGCTCCTTCTGCACCTCCATCTGACCCCTCTTGAGTTCACCCATCGCCCTCCCGAGGTTCCTGAACAGCTCAGGGATCTTGCTTGCTCCCCCGAACAGTATGACGGCCACGACTATTACTATCGCCCAATCGGAGATGCTTCCTAACACGTCCTACCACTACCTTTATCTCACCTAAGTGGGTAATAAACCTTTACAGGAGGAACGAGAGTCCGCTCGATGGGCCGCACTAGCGTGTCTATAGGAAGCAGTCGGAAGACTTCGTTTTTAGTGCAAAAAAGATAAGATAGAAATCACCACTAACTTTTCTGGAGAAAGTTGCATGTAGTCAGGGAGTATGGTACCTCCCACGAGCCGGAGGCCCTGGTTAAGGTGTTAGGTGACCCTAAGTTCGTTCTTCCCAGGCTCTTCCCCCCTGTCAAGGAGGTGGAGACTCGAGGCACGTCCTTCCAGGCGAAGGGGAGGTTCTTGGGCTCGTCGTTCTCCATGAGCGGGGAAGTCTACGTTTCAGTCGACGCTGTCACGTATCCCTTCGTGCTACTGGCCGGCTCGGGGAAGGGGGACGGCAGGCTCACTGCCCGGTTCTCCCCAGGGAGCCTCGTCCTCGCTTTCGACTACGACGGCTGGATGAACAGGCTCTCCGGCACGTTCTTCATGGGGAGGTGGTTCTCCAACTTCGGGAAGGGCCTGGAGGAGGAAGTTAGGCTGGAGAGGGTCAGGAGAAAGGTCTAACGAGCCAAGCTTATTAACGATCCCTTCGGCGGGAGAGTTATGGAGGCCCACGAGATCAAGCACTACACGCACGAGTCGGACTCCTTTAGGACCAAAGTGTTCGGTATCCAGGACGGCCTGATAGGAGTAGGTTCCATAATACTCGGGACGGCGGGGCTCACGAGGGACCCACTCCTCATAGTCGCGGCCGGCCTCATCGCCACAGCCGCTCAGACCCTCTCGATGGGTGTGGGGGAGTTCATCTCGACTAGGGTGAGGAAGCAGATCATCGACAACGAGCTGAGGAAGGAGGAGTTCGAGATAGAGAACTTCCCGGAGAAGGAGAGGGAGGAACTCGTAGAGATGTACGTTGACAAGGGGCTCAGCAGGGAGGAGGCGGTGGACATGGCCTCGAAACTGATGCGGGACAGGAAAGTCGTGCTCAGGGAGATGATGCTCAACGAGCTCAAGGTGACGCCGGAAGAGTTCGAGGAGCCGGCGAAGCTCGGTCTACTCATGGCCGGCTACCTCTTCCTAGGAGGGGTGTTGCCCCTCCTCCCGTTCCTCCTCTGGCTGGTGGTTCCGGTCGGGTACTTGGTCGCCGTCTCGTCCTCCGCGGCAGCGATAATGGTGACCCTGGCGGGGTTCGGCGCCGCCGCCTCCAAGTACACGGGGCTCCCAGGTTGGAGGATGGCCCTGGAACAGGTTGCAACTGGTGGTAGTGCCCTCCTTGCTTCGTTCATTGTGGGCTACGGCCTCGGCAGGGTACTCCACTTACCTCCCCAGCTACTCCAGTAAACTCAAACCGCTTAGGTCTCCCCTCCTGTTGTCCCTGGAGTAGAGCTCCCTCCTTTTGGCCTCTAGTATTACGGGCTCAACTCCGAGGAACTGCGCCGCGTTCAGGAACTTCACTCCTAGGTCCATCGCCACGTCCCTCACGGGAGCTAGCCTCTCCTCCGCCATGGGGTCCCTCAGGACGTGGTGGTCCACCACGAACCTGCTCAGTCCCTCCCGCACCATCGCTTCCATGTTCTTGATGGACCTGTGGAGGTCCTCCTCGGAGAGCGCGTGTCCGAGCATGTAGCTCAGGGGACCGTCCACTATCACGTCGTTCGGCTTGGTCTCTCGAGTGAACTCCAGGTGAGCCTCCCGTGGAGCTCCCTCAACGTCCGAAGTGATCAAGACGCTCCCGTCCCCGTCCTTGACCAACACCTGCACCACGTATCCCATCCTCTCGTCGCTCCCGTGGGGGACGGCCCTGGAGAACTTGACTGTGGTGCCCCCGAACCTGAACTCCCTGCCGTCGGCGGACTCCAGGGACCTGGGGAGGCCCTCGATCGCCTTCAGGAACTTCGGGGCCCTGAAGACCCTCTGGCTCCTGTTCACGTCCCGCCTTGGATCCTTGATTAGCACCGCCTTACCTGCGTAAATAGAGGTGGGTATCACGAAGCCTGGGTCGTGGTGGTCGTAGTGGTAGTGCGTCACTACGAGGACGTCGGCTTCCGTCGCGGCGTGGTACACCTTCGACGCCAGTTCCTTGAGCCTGTCCACCTCCAGTTGGTGGGGAGGCAGGCCGTACCTCCTGGGCGCGAGAGAGACCGCCGGGTCCACTAGAATCCTGACGTCCCTGGTCTCGACCAGGGTAGCCTGGGACCTCACTCCTAGGCTCTCGAAAGCTATGGGAACTACTTCCACGAGGTAAATGTAGAGTCGTGGAACAAATCCTTTAGGATCTGAGGGAGGACAACTCATCGGCCAGTTCCCTGACTCTCCTCTTGCCCTCGGCCAGGTCCAGGATTGCCCTCCTTATCCCGTAGGTTGACCTCGTCCTGGCCACCCTGCCGGCCGCGTAGAGGGAAAGTCCAACTGCCGTGGTGGCGTGGAAGGGGTCGTCCAGGGCCGCCGCCAGGAACTTCCCCACCCTCATGGCCGTGGAGCCTGAGGGCTCGTAGGGTCCCACCAACTCAGCTAAGTCGAGCTTCACGAGGGTCAGTTGGAGGCGGGGAGTTAAAGGTGATCCACCGAGGCCTCCCTAACCTCCCCCTTTTATCCGGAGGGAGTACTCCCGCCTGAACCTCTTGGTCTCCGCGTCTGCCTCCCTGAGACACGGTGGGTATCCCCTGGACGACAGTTCCACCACGTTGTTCAGGCTCACCATGTTACCTACGCTGTAGTAGTACCTCCCTCGCTTCACTCCGACCCTCCTCCCCTTCACCTCCACGAAGGTAATATCGCCTTCCTCCTTCAGCTCCCCAGTGAGCCTGGACTTGGCGACCCCCACGGTGGGCCTCTGGAGCAAAACCCCCACCACCGTGGCAAGCCCCGCGAACCTGGGGTGGGCCAGTCCGTGTCCGTCCACGAAAGTGAGGTCGCACTGAATTCCCCTGAGGAGGTGCAGTAATACCGGGGCCTCCCTCACGAAGAGCAGCCCTGGGACGTAAGGGAAGTCCACCTTGGCCTCGGCCCTGAGGACTTGGCGTTGTCCGTCCTGCTCCCTCACCGCGACCCCGAAGGCCTCCCCCCTCCAGTACGAGACGTCTGCGCAACAGACCGACCTTACAGCGGAGAGGTCCAGATCCTCCTCTTTCACGTTCCTCGCCACCAGCTCTTGGATGGAGTAAAGGAGCTCAACCGTCAGGTGGTCCAAGGTTCTCCCTCTATAGACCAAAGGAACTGCAGCTGCTGTAGCGTCTCCACCGCTCCTTCCCTCTTGGACCTGACCACCTCCACGGCCCGTCTCGCGTTCAATCCCCTCCTTACTATCAAGTAGCCGGCCAACACCGTGCCGGTCCTACCCCTCCCACCCACGCAGTGCACTAGGTTTCCCCTCCCAGAGTCGATCCACTTCACGGCCTCTTCGAACTGCTCCCTGGTGGGAGGCGCCCCGTCTGGGATCGGAAGCCACATGTAGGACAGTCCCCTCTCCCTGAGTTGGGAGAAGTAGTACTTGGAGTCCCCCCACCCCTCCTCTAACTCCCACTCCTGAGGGAGGACGAGCACGCGCCTCACGCCGGTTTCCCTCCAGTGGTCTATCTCGTCTCCGCTGAACGGCATCCCAGAGCCGCCTAGGAAGCCCTTGATGATCCAGTACACTCCCGACTCTTGGTGCACGACAATTTCAAGTTCACTTCCCTCGACGGCGTCTGGCTAGGCCTATCAGGGAGGTCAGCGTCAGGCTAGTAACTACGAGCCATCCTGCCGCCGCCACTCCCCCCTGCAAGAGGTAGGGCACCAGGAAGCCTGCTGCAACGTCGGTGGAGAAGGCGTAGTTCACTGTGACTAGCGGGTCTCCCAGCTTTCCTGCTTCCTCGGCTATGAGTGGGTGGAGAGGCCCGTACAGGAAGCCTATGAGGAGAGTGAGTGGGCCCGCGTTCGTCAGCAGGAACGTCCCGACAGCGGCCCCTAGGACCGCCAAGTTCGTGGCTATGTCGATCCTGAACCTCCTAGACAGGAGCCTGGAGGCGGAGACGGCCACGTAGAACAGCGCAACGTAGAGCGAGGAGGATCGATTGAGCACCACTGCGAAAGCGCCGTAGACGGCGAAGTTCACCGCCATTAGCCAAAGCATCCTAGGCCCTGGAGGCGCCAGCACGACGTCCCTGAGCTTCGTAGTTCTGACCTCCGGTCCCGTCAGGGCTAGGACGAGCACAGAGCTCACTATCAAGGCCGGGTACAGTAGCTTCAGGTACACGAATAGGGAGGAGAGGAGGAACCCGGAGGAGAAGGAGAAGTAGAGTTCTCGTGTGAAGCCCCTTTCGACGCCCAGGGGGGTGAGGAGAGGGTTGAGGAGGGAGACGAAGAATACGGCCGCCGGAATCGAGTAGGGGAAGAACGGTAAGCAGGCCAGTCCACCCAGAGACGAGGCGAGGTACAACTTCCTCCCCAGGGCGGGATAGAGGAGGAAGCCA
Source organism: Sulfodiicoccus acidiphilus (assembly GCF_003967175.1). Classification (NCBI taxonomy): domain Archaea; kingdom Thermoproteati; phylum Thermoproteota; class Thermoprotei; order Sulfolobales; family Sulfolobaceae; genus Sulfodiicoccus; species Sulfodiicoccus acidiphilus. The sequence goes on from NZ_AP018553.1 coordinate 1,384,549, forward strand.
GCCAGGCTACCTAAGGCGTTAGTCCCAACGGCGAGGGAGAAGAAGATCCACTCGTCCGACCCGAACATCCTGGGTATGAGTCCCAGCGAGGTGAACACGAAGCTCCTGCTGAACAGGGCGTACCCCATGGCTGTTCCCCTGTCGCTAAGCTTCGTGGGGGACCACCTCGATCACTGGAGGACCTTGTAGGCGGGGGAAATAAGCCGTTTGCAGGAAACCCTCCACACTTTCGTCATCGTCGGATGCACCACAAAGGGAGCTCTGACTCCCGTGAATCTATGCTAGGTGGTGGCGTGGCCCTTCTGGTGCAGGCCCTGCCTGAAGAGTCCACACCTTCCCTAACTTCTCCCTTCGGCGACCTTGGCGCACTCTCCTCTGGCTAGCTCCAGTTCGACGGGGCCGTTGACGTTCAGGATCCGTTCTCCTAGCTCCACGTCCTGGTGAGTCGCGGGCCTTGAAGACCTCCATAGGCTTATCCCCACGAACCGGCCCAAGCTCAGGAGGTTGCAGAGGTCAGCCTCACACCCTTCCACCAGGGCAAACAGATGGTCTACCCGGATCAGGGGGACGTCTGCGGGAAGCACCAAGGCCGGCGTGCCCACCGCCTCCACCGCCTCCACCACGTCCCACTCATACCCTCTGCCCGAGGTGTAGACCTTGGGCCCGGGGAGTCCCTCACCCGGCCTTCCCCTCACTACCGCGAAGGTGACGGGGCCTAGTCTCCCGCCCACCTCCGCCATCCTGAGGGCCATTGGTCGTCCGCACACCTCCAGGAGGGGTTTATCTGGCGAGAGTCTAGTGCCCAGTCCACCGGCCATCACCACCACCCTCAACTCGCCTTTATTAACGGTGGAGCTCCCTATAATTGGAGGTGCTCCCCATACAGGCCGTAGAGGTTCAAGACCTCAGGAAAACGTACGGGGGTAAGGTGGAGGCCCTGAAGGGGATCACGTTCTCTGTTGGTCGGGGGAGGTGTTCACCCTCCTCGGTCCCAACGGGGCTGGGAAGACCACAACATTGGGGATCCTTTCCTGCGTCCTCTCGCCGACCTCTGGGAAGGTCGCGGTGTTGGGGATGCAGGTCCCCAGGGAATGCGCGAAGATCAGGAGGGAAGTCGGGGTCATGCCTCAGCAGTTCCAGGGATTTTCCGACCTAACCGTGGAGGAGAACGTGGGGTACTTCGCCGGACTGTACGGGGAGAACGAGTGGAGGCCCCTTATATCCAAACTCGGGCTGGAGTCGTACTCCAGGGTGCGGTACAGGGCCCTCTCCGGGGGCCTCAAGAGGAGGGTTGGTCTCGCCTGCGCTCTGGCGGGAAGGCCGAGGATACTCTTCCTGGACGAGCCCACGGTCGGGCTCGATCCCAAGGCCAGGAGGTCCCTCTGGGAGGTGGTAAAGTCGTTGAAGGGGGAGGGAGTGACCGTGCTCATGACGACACACTACCTGGACGAGGCTCAGAGGCTGTCGGACAGGGTCGCCGTGATATACGGCGGGAGGGTCCTGAAGGTCGACACGCCCGAGGCAGTCATGAACGAGTTCCACAAGGAGAGTTTGGAGGAGGCTTACTTGTCCCTCATGGAGGGGGTGGAGGAGTGAGGAGAGTCCTACTGACCACGTGGGCAGTCCTTAAGGACAACTTGAGCAACAGGTTCACCCTCTTCTGGGTCGTCCTCTTCCCGCTCGTCCTGACAGTCCTCTTCGCCCTAATCTTCGGCGGGGCTTCCGTTCACTACGTTGTGTTCGTTTACGGCGTCGACGCACCGCGAGTTGCCTCCTACCTCAACGGTAGCGGCCTCTTCGTCGCTACTGTGTCCAACGAATCCGTCCAAGCCCTCCGACACGGTTACCTCTACGTTTACCTTGAGAACCAGTCCGCGTTGAGGATCCTCTACCCGCCCCAGGACGGTTCCTTGGTCAAGCCCTTAGCGGCGCTCGTTGAACAGTCGCTCGCTTCTGACTCCCTAGCTGTCGCGGCGAGCCCAGGGGGACACTACACGTACTACTCCTACCTGATCGCCGGGATAGTCGGAGTGATATCCCTTTCCAACGGTGTCTTCGGCGTGGTGGGAGTTGTGAGCGGCTACTACAGGGACGGGTTAGTGGAGAGGTTGGGGGCCTCTCCCCTCGAGAACTGGGAGTGGGTGCTTTCCCTCATGACGTATGAAGTCGTCATAGTGCTCCTATCCTCGGCTGTGATATTGGCGGTGGGCCTGACCCTTGGGTTCGTCCCGGCAGTGGACCTCCCCTTCGTGGGAGTGTTGGTCCTCGGGACCCTGATGTTCAGCGGACTGGGGGCTGTGATATACGGTTTAACCCCCAAGGACAAGGTATTCGTGGCGGAGGGTGCAGCTAACGTCCTTGTCTTCCTCCTGATGTTCGTTAGTAACGCCTTCTACCCGGTGTCCCAGTTCCCCTACTTCCTCAGGCTAGTGGCGACGTACTCTCCAGTGTCCATAGTGAACGACGTGGTGAGGGACCTCATTCTGTATCAGCAAGCCCCCGCACCTTGGCAGTTTGGGGCCATAGCTGTGCTGACCCTGGCCTTCGTGGGCGCAGGGTCTAGGCTCCTCACACTCAGGGAGGCACCCTGAGGAAGGCCGCGAAGTTTCCTCTGAGGTCATCGAGGAACCCACGGCGGGGTCCTCCTGAAGACGAAGGCCCTGAGGCCCTCCTTCACTTCGTCCGTGGTGGCCTGGACTACGAGCTCTTTCATGTAGAGGAGGATTCTTTCCTCCACATCCCTGGTCCTCAACCTCTTAGCTAGGGCTAAGACCTGGGGGCCGTTCCTTAGCAGTTCCTTGGACAACCTCTCCAGCTCCCGTTCTGGGTCTGGGGATACCAAGTCGACTAGACCCATCGTCGCCGCCTCCCGGGCGTCCACTTCCTCACCAGTGAGGATGAATCGGTTGAGCCTCCTCGTCCCCATTATGGAGGGGCCTAGGGCCAGCAAGACGGGGGGAAACAACCCCCACCTCATTCCAGGGGACGAGAACTTAGCTTCAGGCGAGGAAATGACGAAATCGGAGAGGATTGCCAGCTCCAACGAAGCCCCGTAGGCCACTCCAGTGACCAGCGAGACCACGGGCTTGCGGAACCTGAGTAGGTTGATGAAGAGCTCCCTGAGGGAGGAGAAGAACTTGCTCACTGCGTCAGAGTTCTTGGACACTTCGTAGAGTTCCTCCAGGTCAACTCCCGCTCCGAAATTTCCTTCTCCTTCCAGGGCTAGGACCCTTGAGTCGTCCCTCTCCACCAACTTCAAGGCGTCGACCATCTCAACCATGAACTTCGAACCCACCAAGTTCAGCTTCCCCCCGTGCGGAACTTCACAAAGGTGAGGCGGTCCCTCCTCTCCAGACGCAGTTTCTCGAACTCCACTCCATAACCTCGGCTTCTCCCCATAAAAGCGGAGCTCACAGCACACTCGTCGCTCCGAGCCGCGTCCGGACACGACTTCGAGTCCTGAGAGGTTGTTTCCGAGCTGAAGCGGTAAGCGGGCAGGTCAGCCGCCAATTGGGGCTAGTTCCATTACCGGAACTCCATCCTAAATGACTTTACAAAGTCGGGGGTTGAGGGGCGTAAAGCCTCGCCCTTCACGGCGGGGACGGACAGCCCCCTCATATTTATACTTCTTTGTGAAATTTCTCTTAGTGGTACTAACGACGCTCCTCCCCAGCTCGATCTAAGGTTTAATGGGACTGAGGGAGGAGCAGCTATTATCTCCTTCTCTTAAGGGACTAGAGCTTTGCGATGAAAGTCCCCTCCTCTTCAGATCGGAGTGGATCTCTGATCCACTCGACTGCCCACCAAACGAGACATGTAAACCCGAACCGATGGTGGGAACGACGATCCCTCTGGGAGGGAACCCTCGTCCCTTCCAGGGCGGGGAGGAAGTCAGCTTGAGTACTCGGGAACGTTTGAAGCTAGGGTAGAGATACCTCACCCGGCTCCACTCGATGCGTCGGTGACGAGGTACCAGCGTGGAACAACCTTTTTACCCAGTTGGGATGAAGGGCTCAGATGATAACGCCGCTCTACTCGATCGAGGTTGTCGTCGCGGCCATTCTGGCCGGACTTCTCGGTTCGCTCACGGGCTTGGGAGGCGGCGTAGTCCTTACGCCTGTGCTCATACTTTTCCTCGGGGTTCCAATTCCGTACGCCCTCGGAACGTCCCTCATCTCCACCATAGCTACGTCCAGCGGCGCCGCCTCGGCCTACGTCAAGGACGAGCTCTCCAACATGAGGATAGGGATATCCCTAGAGGTAGGGACTACTTCTGGCGCCATAGCTGGCTCCCTCACCCTTTACGAAATAGAGAGGTTGCACCTCCTGAACATAATTGCAATAATATTCGGCGCGGTCCTCATGTTCTCGACCTTCCCCAACTTCGTGAGGATGAAGACGGAAGTGCCGGAGGGCGTGAAGCCAGACTTCTTCACGAGGAAGCTCAAGCTCATGGGCACCTACTACGATCAGGCCCTCAGGAGGGAGGTGAAGTACGTGGGGAGGAGGTATCCCCTCGGACTCATAGGCATGTTCGTGGCCGGCTACATGTCTGGCCTCCTAGGAATAGGTTCTGGCGCTTTCAAGGTCCTAGCGATGGACTTCATGATGACCCTCCCCTTCAAGATAAGCACAGCAACTAGCAACTTCATGATTGGAGTGACCGCAGCCACTAGCTCCGGACTGTACTGGAGCTTCGGATTCATAGACCCGGTGCTGGTCGCCTCGACTATACCTGGAGTGCTGTTGGGCTCCCTGATCGGGACGAGGTACCTCAACAGGTTGATGTCGAGGAGACTCAGGCAGCTGTTCACAGTCGTGTTGATATTGTTGGGCATACAGCTCATATTGAGGGGACTTGGGGTGATAGGATGAACCTGGAAAGGGTGGTGAGCCTGACCCTCAGGACGGGCGTTATACTCTCGTCCGCCCTCGTGATAGGAGGTTTAGTGCTCTTCTACGTCGAGGGGAGGAATACTACCATCAGTTCGTCCTACTTCAACTTATCCCGCATGGCACAGGGGTTGCTCCACCTCGATCCATTGGCCATCATAATGCTGGGGGTGGCTGTGCTGGTGGCTACTCCAGTGATAAGGGTGTTGGAGTTGGGCATCAACTACGTAGCTGCAGATAGGGACAGGCTGTACGTGGCGCTGAGCTTCGCCGTCCTAGCGCTCATGCTGATAGGAATACTTCTGCTTCCACACGTGGTCTGACTAGGTCCACTGTTTCGCGTCGGTCTCCACCCCATTCCTATGGGCCTACTCGGTGGATCTCACGCGTTGAACCCGAGTTTCCCCCTCAATATGGCCGAGACTGCGGTGGCCGGCGCTAAGACGGCCAAGAAGGTCATGCCAAGAGGTAGCCTGAGCACGTCGCCCCTCCTGGCGAAGCTGATGAACTTGCCGTCCCTTACCTCTCCCTCGTGGATTTCGAACCTCGTGAACCACTGGTTTGGCCTGAGCAGGGTCACCCTTCCCTCCAGGGTTTGGCAGGGCGTTTTCACTGACACCTCCCCGTCCTCAGTCAACTCCTCCACCGTGAGGGCCTTTGACTCGAAAGGGAGGAGAGCCTTCATGATTAACGTCCTAACGTCATAGGTGGGGAAGTGTGCACAATCGTTGCCTCCCAATACGTCCAGTCCCACTTCCTCTCCCCTCACATGTCTCACCTCGAAGAACGGGGCCTCCGGCACGTTCCACGTGAGGAGCTCCCTCTGCTCGGGGAGAATCACTCCCACTCTGACCTTGACGGGAGGAGACGGAGTCCTCCCTTTCTCCTCCCTCGTGGGCTCGAATGGGTGGATCGACGCGTCGATGCCAGCCTCCCTGAGGGCCCCCGCTAACTCCATTGCCGCCCCGTAGTCCCCGGTCGGGTAAACCGTGACCCTCTTGTAGTGCCTTGCCGCGACGAACGCGTCCCTCAACTTACCCCTGTCTGAGACCACCAATGCCTCCTCCCCCCTGCTTATGAAGAGCTTCCTCTTCGCGACGTTCACGACCCCGAAGTTACTTCTTATCCTCGACAAGGTCTGCTCGTCAAGTTCCGCCATCAACAGGAGGTCCATGTGGGCTGTAAGGATATAGGACGCGATCGTAATTAAGTTTCCCATCTCTTAAACGGTGTTAACCCGTCTAGACGAATTTGGTCCTAAGAGTTTAACAAAAGTATTTCTAATAGATAGAAAATAAGAAGAATTGAGATAAATCACACCATCTTCCGAAAACGCGGATGCGGTCAGATCGGCGCGGCTTCGGCATTGGGGTTAGGCCGGCCTGTTAAGTCGCACCCGGATCCCCCACGTTCCGTATTACAAGACCCAACCGAAGGCCAGGTGAGCTGTCGCAGGCCCGAGGAAACCCTCACCCTCTGAAGTCTACGTACTTCCTGGCCACCCTCTCAGCGGCCTCGAACAAGTCGCCGTACATCTGCCTCAGTCCCATTTCCATGGCTTCCTTGGCCGTTCGACTAACCTTGAATCCAGGTACGGTGGAGTAGAGGTACTGTAGGACGAGGTAAGCGGGATAGCTCCAGACTCCCACCTTGGGTTCCTTCGATGTGAACGACGCCATCAACTTCTCTACCTCCTCCCAGTTCCTAGAGTCCGTACCCTTCACTCTACTCTCCTCGTCATGGGGTATGTCCTCTTCCTTCAGTCTAGAGTCCACTCCCTCGACCTTTCTTGTCTCCGCTCTGGGCCCCAGCCTCTCTCCTCCAGGGTCTTGAGTCGTCTCCCCGTTCTTGACTCCGCCCTCCGCTCCCTGGGCTCTAGAGTCGCCCTCTCTATGCTCCCTCCTCTTCAGTAGGAAGTCTATCTCGCTCAACCAGTGATCACCTTGGCCAGGGCGTTGTAGTGTTGCGTGAGCCTTCCGTTCCTGAACCTGAACTCATCGTACCTCACGGCGGGGACGCCGAGTCTGGAGGCGTCGGTGAAGACCCTAGACTGCGGTATTGCGACGTCAACGAACTCGATGGAGGAGGCACCCTCCTTCAGCGGCTTCTTAGAGCCGTTAGTGAAGGCGAGCGCCCTTTTGTTCAACCCCTTTAATCTAGAGTCTAGGTTCTTGAGGACCTCCATGGTGAGCGGCTGTGGTGTGACGGGCACCACGACCTTGTCCGCGGCCACCGTCGCTGAGAGCGACAGAGTGCCGAGGTTAGGCGGCGTGTCCACCACCAGTACGTCGAAACCCTCAGCTACTTTCCTCACGGAAGCCACGGTGGATTCCACGTCCCCCTCCAGCTCCCTTCTGAGGAGTCCCAAGTGGGCCGGGAAGACCTCAACGTCGAATATGTTCACGCTCTTCCCACCTATTTCCCTCTCCACCTTCTCTCTCCTCATTCCGAAGGAGACAGTGGTACCTCCCTCCGGATCCAGGTCCAAGAGGCCCACGTTTCTAGTACGGGCGAGTACGTAAGCTAGGTTGACAGAGGTGGTGGTCTTACCCACACCTCCCTTCTGGTTTACCACCGTGACTATCATGTCTAGAGTCTCCTCTGCAGAGCCACAAAAGGCAGGCCCCGCGGTGTTACCCCAGCCTTAACAGTTTCGGTCGAGTTTCGAAGGTTTGCGGGGAAATTTGGATTCGACGAACGAGGAGCCTAAGTTGTGGGGAAAGGGTGGTCGACGTCGCTGTAGGAACTTGACGATCGGCGCGGCCTCCCCGTAGAGAGATCCTGGGCGACGTCGGGCTCGAGGATGAGGAGGTGACTTCCCAGAGGTGGACTCTTTCGTTCGCTCTTTTAGATTTTCTACGATGGACCAATCCACGACCTAGTTTTTACAGAAGAAGGGGACATTACAGTCCTACCTGGCCTACTCGTCCCAGGATCCCACGGGATGACTGTCTAGAGTTAACTAGACTTGCCACTTCGGGAAGGTCTCTAGCAGCTAAACTGTCCTCGGAAGGCGACTTTCTTCAACCATTTTACGACTTCTAGTCGAGGAGGTCAGCCGGGTGGATCACCTTGAACTTCCTCCCGAGACTGAGGGAACACGACGGGTTGGAGGAGACGACCGTCTCAATCCCCGTCCTTCCGACCTTCCTGGCCTTCTCCTCGAAGATCGCGTCGGCTAGCTCTGGCTGAAATAGGAAGTAGCTCCCACCAGCTCCACACTCGAACGAGGGGTCGTCCATTTCGACCACCTGCACTCCCATCCTCTTCAACATGGCCCTGGTGTAACCAGAGATTCCCACCACCTTGGCGTGGCAGGGCTCATGGAGGGTGACCTTTGCGTCGACCCTCGGGAGCTCCAGGCCGTTCCTTTCCACGAATTCGGCGAAGTCGTACACTTCCACCCCCTTCCACCTCTCCTTCATGTGAGCCGCACAGTTCGCCGAGAGCACCACAACCTTCCTACCCTTCAACTTGGACGACCACGCGGTCGCAATTTCTTCCGCCCTGTCCCTCTCCCCCTCTCCCATATGTGGTAGGCCGCAACAACCGTTCACCACCTCGACTTTGAACCACCTCCTCAGGTACTTAAGGGCCTTCTCTACCGTCTGCCTCAAAACCACCGCCGTGAGGCATCCTGGGAAGAGCACTACTTCAGCGCTCTGGTCTCTGTACTCTAGAGGCTCCCTGACCTCCTTCACGAACTCCCTCAGCCTCGCCGACGTCTCTCCATTTCCCTTCATGACCAGTCTGAGGGCTGACGCCAAGGCCCTGGGGTTCTCCAGGAGTCTGTGCATTCCAGCAGTGGAGGCGTCGGCCCTCCTGTGGGCGGATATAAGTTCGCCATAGGGGACGCCGCTGGGACACGCCTCCTCACACCTCCTGCAGAAGACGCAGGTCCCTAGGCCTGAACTCTCTAACCCCAACCTCATAGCCATGATCCTGCCTCTAGGGGAATGAACTTCCGACCTAGTGACTACGTAAGTGGGGCAGGCCTCGAGACAGAACCCGCAGTGTACGCACTCGTTCACTCAGTCCCCCTCCCATAATGTCCTCAGCGGGCCGACGGGCTGACACCCTTCGAGCCTGAGCATCTTGCACCTGTTCAACAGGTGTCTGGGATCGAAGGCGTCCTTAACTCTCCTCATAGCGAGGAGGTCCTCGTCCGTGTAGTAGTAGCCCATGAAGCCCACCTTCTCTAGTCCTATTCCGTGTTCCCCACTTGGCACTCCGCCGCTCTCTACGGCCACCCTGACTATCTCCCTGCCTGCTCTGAGGGCCTTCTCGAGCCCCCGTGGGTCGGAGGGATCGTATGGGACTAGGGGATGGAGGTTCCCGTCCCCAGCGTGGAAGACGTTGGCTACCTTCAGCCCGTATCGCCTGGAGATCTTCGATATTTCCTCGAGCACGTCTGGGAGCTTGGTGACCAGTATGTTGCTGTCCAGTGTGAGGTAAGCGGGCGCTACGACTCCCATGGCCGGGAAGGCTCCCTTCCTTCCCCTCCATAACCTATCCGCTTCGGCCTGCTCCTTGGCCAAGGTGACCTTACCTCCGGCAGACTGGAAGGCCATGGTAGTCAACTCTACCTCCTCCACCACCTGAGGGCCGTAACCATCTAGCTCCACGAGTACTATGGCCTCGGCCTCGGGATACCCTGACCTGAACTTGCTCCTCTCCACGGCCTCTACGGAGTTCCTGTCCATCATCTCCATGGCAGCCGGTACCACCCCAGAGTTGAAGGTGTTCACCACGGCCTCCCCCGCGTTACGTAGGGACTCGAAGGCTCCCATCAAGGTGACTGACGCGTCTGGCCTGGGGGTGAGCCTTAGCCTAGCCCTCAGAACTACTCCTAACGTTCCCTCCGCCCCCACGAATATCCCAGCGTCGTCCATGACGCTCCTCCCCCCCGCATCCACCAACTGTCCGTCCGGCAACAGCACCCTCAATCCCACCACGTGATTGAAAGTCGGGCCGTACTTCACCACGTGGATCCCCCCAGAGTCGTGGGAAACGTTCCCCCCTATGGATGAGACCGAATAGCTTGAGGGGTCTGGAGCGTAGAAGAGGTGAGGAGGAGCGTTCTTTGTCACCATCACGTTGGCTATTCCCGGCCCCACTGTGACCTCCAGCCCTTCCCAGTCGAGGATCCTGTTTAGTCTCGCCATCGACACCACGACTTCTCCGTTGACTGGGATGGACGCACCGCTCAGGCTGGTCCCAGTACCCCTCACTAAAAAGGGTTCTCCCCGCTTCAGAAGCGTCCTCACAGTCTTTACTGCCTGCTCCTCGTTTCCGGGCAGAACTACGGCCCGCGGGTTACCTCCCACCACAGTGAACCCGTCGACGGAGTAGAGTCTAGCCTCTTCCCCAGTCACCACCCAACTATCTCCCACTAACCCCCTCAACTCTTCCAGAAGGGACACGTTTCTATATTTACCCTCCCCACTTAAATAGCGTCAATGGACTGGCTATCGGCCTTGGAGAGGGAGGTAAAGGTGAGTAGGGACGGTGGAACTTACGTGGCCAGGCCAGAGACCTACGAGCAGGTGAGGGAGGTGGTCAGCCTCGCCAATCGGATGGGCTTCACGTTGACCCCGGCCGGCACTAGGTCCCATACGATAGGTCCGCCTAGGAGGGCCGACGTGGTCCTCTCCACCCTCGAGTTGAGGGGGTAGTGGAGGTGAGCAGGGCCAATTCATTTATCACTGCCAAGGCGGGCACGTTGATGGAGGAGCTAGAACGTAGGCTCTCCGAGGACGAACTACTCCTGCCCTTTCCTTACAAGGGTACGTTGGGCGGGTTGGCCTCCGTCAATTCACCTGGGTACTTCTCTGCGTGGGTGGGTTTCCCGAGGAACTTCCTCCTTGGAGCCAGGCTGGTGACGGGATACGGCTCTCTAGTTCTGTCGGGGGGGCGAACCGCCAAGTTCTCCAGCGGGTACAAGATATGGAAGTCGCTCTCTGGCACCTTGGGCTGGCTCGGGATATATGTGGAACTAACCTTCAGGACCCTCCCCGAACCAGAGGAGGTGAAGGTAGGTTCCTTCTCTGGGGACTGGAGGTCCACCTTAAAGTATAGGCCCTGGGGCATACTCTACTTGGCCCACGAGAGGAAGTGGATCGGGGTGTTCGCAGGGAGCAGGAATTACGTGAGATCGGTCTCCGCACAGCTCGACCTCACTGACGAGTCGCTCCCCGAACTGGAGGCCTCGTGTCCTAGGGTTGTGGGGCTCCACGTAACGAGGGGAACGGAGGCCGAGGTACTCTCCTCTCTCTCTCCAGAGTGGGGCGTGGGCTTTGTGGGCACGGGCTACTCTAGGCTCTGCACAGAAGAGTCGGAGGAATCGCTGAGGTCCAAGGTCAAGGGGTACGTAGTGGTGGAGAGGGGAAGTGCGTCGGAGTACTGGGGTTTCTCTTCACCGGTGTTGTGTGCCCTCAAGAGGGCTCTGGATCCCCAGGGGGTCCTCTCCCCTGGAGTTTTCGACAACTGTCTGCCCCCCTCACGGGCAACGACTTATTAGGGGCGAAGCACAAGGTGCATTCGTGAGAACCGTGAAGCAGGTACAGTATGTATCACTTGAAGTACAAATGGACTCATCGGACGCCTTGAAGTTAGACGAGTTCCTAACCATTAGCGCGATCGAGGCGTGCGCCTAGTATTTACGCATAGCTCAACTTATTGTCGCTTTTACTTCCAAGTACGGCATTGGAATCCCTCTCAGGTGATCGCACACCCCCAATTCGTTAAAGCCCGTAAGGGAGACACTACCCGACCTTCATCGTTCCTAGGACCTCCCTAGGAGTGGCACTGATCTCACATCGAGGACATTTAGAAGTAACAACTAAATAGAAAGTGGTACAAAAACTGGGGTTGAGGGAGGGTAAAGTCTCCTCGGGGATGGAACAGATGGCAACTTATTTAAAGTTTAAATATTTCTTTTCAAAATGTCTGTCGTTGATACTAAAGACGCTCCTCCCCAGCTCTACTGGGGCTCAAAGGGATCGAGGGACAACCAGAATCTCCTCACTTCTCTGCAACTGAACTATAGCTCGGCGAAGAAATATCCCCTCTATTCGGACGAGGATTGTCATCTGAGCCACCTGACCGCCCCTCAAGAGATGTAGCCCCGGACCCACGGTGGGAACTACGAAACTCTTGGAGGGAGATCCTCCCAGGGTGGAGAGGAATTTGGACTCTAGGCTCTAGACCTCACGCTCTGGGAATTTAACAACTCCTTCCACACCTTAGCTCCTTCGTCGAGTCCCCTCACTACTTCGTAACCCATGTACATCCACGCCTGGAGTCCGCCTGCGAGGTAGTAGGCTCTGCGTCTGTAAAGGTGTGGCATGCCGAAGGTAGCGTAGTAGGCCCTGTTACCGTGTTCGCAGATCACGGCCACTTCCTTATCAGAGAAATAGTGCGATAGCTCCTCCAAGTAGTCCATGGGAATTAGAACCGAACCTGGAACGTGGTGCGCTACGTACTCCTGTGGAGTCCTTATGTCCAACATGAGGACCTTTCCTTGCTTCCACAACCTCCTCACGTCCGAGGGGTAAGAATACACGATGTGGTTGTAGTATGGCGTGTACGTGTTCTCCACTACCATCAATTGAGGTCAGGGAACAAGCTCCTGGAGCCCTAAATTCGCTATTTATTAATTGACGAGGACACTATTCCCGTGGAGATTATCTCTATTTTCGACTTTAATAATGCTACATCGTTTTGACGAAGACCAGCCCGTAGTGGTACGGGCCCACCTCGAACTCCCTCTCCAACTTCAGATCCCTGAAGTGTCTGAGGTAGTCTTCTTTGGACATCCTGATGGCCTGAGGCGGCCCCACGGGAGAGTCCCTCCTCCAGTCCACCACGATCACCTTTCCCCCAGACCTCAGGATCCTGAGCACCTCCTTGTATGCGGCCTCCCTGTCCATGTCGTGGAAGGAGTTAGCTAGGAATACTACGTCCACAGAGGCGGAAGGGATGGACGTCCTCGAGGAATCCTCGTTTAGTGCTACAACCTTGGGGGACAAGTCGCTCACCATGTGGACGAACTTAGCACTCCTGTCCACACAGTAAAGGGTAGAGGCGTATTTCACTAGGTACCTGCAGTAGTACCCTGGGCCGCAGCCCAACTCTGCTATCACCTCCCCTCCTCGAAGCAGGGAGGGGAGGAAGAGCTCCGGATCCTCGAACTTCCTCCTCTCCGGGCTCAGCAAGATCTTGGCCATCTCCTCTTCGTTGTGTCTATGCATCCTCTCACCTAACGACCGAGCCCACCACTCTCACTGGTTCCTGAACCACGTTGAACAGGTAGTCGAAGGCGTTGCTCAGGATCCTTTCCTTCACCATGGAGAGGTTCCTCCAATCGAATAGGGAAGGCTCGAGATAACACGTGAGGCCGCACCTGTTACAGGTCTCGTATTTCGACCAATCGTACGAGTTCCAGAGTTGCTCGATGTCGACTTCCCACGCTCTGGCCTCTCCCCTGTACTCGTTGAGTACGTAGCACGGACTCACTATCCTACCCTGTGGGTCCACGTTTATAGTGAGCCACGGCTTGCAGGTCCAAGGCTTTCCACCGTACCAAGAGGAGAGGATCGCCTCGAAGTACTCCTTCGAGTTAACTATGGGGGCTCCCTCGAGCTTCATCCTTAGCAGTGCCGTGAGGACTTCCCTCAACCTCTCCTTCTCGGGCGACATCTTCTCGGCAGTGGAGTAGTCGTAGGCGACCTGGAAGCTCACGCTCACGCCCAGTTCCTCCACCAGTCTCACCATTTCAGTGGCCTGGTGGAGGTTGTCCGAGCCCAACGTGACGTTGACGGTCGTCTCGACGTAGTCCTTGGCCATCCTTATTCCCTCCACCGTCTTCTTGAACGCCCCTTCCACCCCCCTTATTTTGTCGTGCACCTCCCCTATCCCGTCGAGGGAAACGAAGAGGTTCTCTAGGTACCTCCTGACTTCAGGGAACCTTTCCTTCAACATGACGCCGTTAGTCACTAGGGAGGTGTGAAACCTTTCGTGGGACTCCCTCAAGACTTCTGGAAGGTCCCTCCTGAGGAAGGGCTCTCCCCCTCGAACCCCATGAAGAGCACTCCTGCGTCGGCTAGGGCGTTCATCATCCTGACTTCCTCCTGGAGGGAGAGGAGCTTCTCGTCCTTCCTCCTCCAGAACGGACACATCCTGCACTTCAGGTTGCACGAATAGAGCAACTTGTGGCCGGCGATGAGGGGGAGCTTCCTTCCCCTAGCCTCCCTCATTCCCCGAGCTATTCCCCTGAGCAAGACCGGCCTGAAAGTGGCCATACCACGAATATTGCTATCGTAGATAAAAACTGTCGAGTAAACTCGAGTCGATTTGTCTTCTCTAAAGCTAGAAGACGTCGCTCAATCGCGGTAAGTTAGACTCAAAGTGCGCTAAGGAGGACTAGGGACCACCTCAAGAGACTATTCTCGTCGTCGAATCGACTTTTCCCGAACCTTTGTAGTGATCCGGAGGAACTTCGATGGGGCGAGCAAATTCCGCCGAGGTTACGTCTCCTCCACCGCGAAGAGGTTCTGCTTCGACTCGCTGGTAGGGATACGCTAATGGGGTTCCTATCATCGTAGGCGGCGAAGTGGTCGTGGGAAAGGATCCCTTCGTAGACGAAATAGGAGATAACCCATTGCCCCAATCGAGCCCTAGGTAGGACTCCACCACGTACTTCGTAAATGAGTCCGTTCCCGCATGGAGACAAGGTACTCCAACTTACAGGCGTTGGTTTGAACTAACCAAGCTAATTTAAACGGTCACTCTAGTTTGGCCTATGACCTTACCGTTTTCTCCTCAGGACTTCAAGGTGGAGTTGAGGGAGGAGCACGAGTTACTCAGGCAGTCGGTCAGGGAACTGTGCGAGAGCAGGGTCAGGCCCTACGTGGAAAAGGGGGAGAGGGAGATGGCGATACCGCCGGAGGTAAGGAAGGCGGTAGTGGACGCTGGCCTAATGGGACTGAACATTAAGCCCGATTACGGGGGACAGGGAGGGGACCTGTTGTCTCAGGCCATAGTGACGGAGGAAATCAGTCGCGTCTGGCCGTCGCTCTCGACCCACGTCTTCATTCACTGGCTCTTCAGTACCACCCTTCAGCTCTTCGCCTCCGAGAGGCTTCGCTCCGAGCACTTGCCCGAGGTCGCCTCCGGGAGGGCGGTGGTGGCCTTCGCCAACACCGAGCCCTCCGGGGGCTCCGACGTCGCGGGGATGAGGACCACCGCCAGGAAGGTCGGGTCGCACTACGTGATAAACGGGAGGAAGACCTTCGTCACGAACGGGGGGATTGCGGACAGGCTCCTCGTCACAGCCAGGACCTCCCAGGGGGAGAGGAGGTGGATGGGGATATCCATGTTCCTCGCCTCGAGGGAGCACGGTTTCAAGGTGGAGGGGAGGATAGAGACTTCAGGCGTCAGGGCGTCAAACACGGCCCAGCTCCTCTTCGAGGACGTGCGGGTCCCGGAGGGGAACCTGGTGGGGGAGGAGGGGAACGGCTTCAAGCAGACCATGCTCGCGTTCGACTACAGCAGGGTCTCGGTGGCCGCCCAGGGGGTGGGCCTCGCCCAGGCGGCCCTGGAGGCCTCCCTCTCCTACTCCTCCCAGAGGGAGGCCTTCGGCCAGCCCGTGGCCTCCTTCCAGATGGTCCAGGAGAGGTTGGCCGACGCGATGGCGGAGGTGGCCGCGGCGAGGCTGCTCACCTACTTCGCCGCCTCCCTCCTCGACAGGGGGAACCTCCAGGACGGGGTGGTGGCGGCGTCCATGGCGAAGTTCTACGCCACGGAGGTCGCGGAGAGGGCGGCGAGCAGGGCGATCGAGGTGCACGGGGGGTACGGGGTCTCCACGCCGGTGGAGAGGTTGCTGAGGGACTCCCAGATCCTGAAGACCTACGAGGGAACCAACATGATTCAGAGGTTGACAGTAGTTAGGCAAGTTATGAAGAGCAAGTTCGGGGTCAATGTCAGGTGAAGTACATAGGATCTCCCGTCAGGCGAGTTGAGGACCCGAGGTTCGTAAAGGGGAGGGGAAGGTACGTCGACGACCTATGGCTACCTGGTATGCTCCACCTCGCGGTCCTCAGGTCTCCCTACGCCAGAGCGAGGTTCAAGGTCTTCACCGACGCGATAACTGGAGAACACGCCAAGGACTTCGTATCGCCTAACTTCTTCGCTCCCCTGTACCCCAAGGAGAGGGTTCTTCCACTTGGTCAGGCATCGTATTACGGCGAACCAGTCGCCCTGGTGTTGGGGAGGGACCCCTACGAGGCTAGGGACGCTCTAGACGATCTGGAGGTAGAGTGGGATCCCCTCCCTCCGGTCCTAGACCCGGAGGAGGCACTAAACGCGGATCCCATACACCCCGACGTACCTAACCTAGTGTATCGCGACCAGTTCTTCTACGGGGAGTTCAGGGAAGGTGACAAGCTGGAGAAGAGCTTCAGGTACAACAGACAATCTCCGTCTCCCATCGAACCTAACGCCGTGGTCGCAGACTACGACCCGCACGGCGGCCTCACCGTGTACGCCAACACACAGGTCCCTCAAGTTTTCAGGACGGCCTTGGCGGTAACCTTCGGGTTACCGAGGTCTAGGGTCACCTTGAAGGTGCCAGACTCGGGCGGGGGGTTCGGAGGGAAGATCTTCATAAAACCCATTCTCCTAGCAACTTTGGCCTCCATGGTGTCTGGGAGACCGGTGAAGTACGTGGAGACTAGGACTGAACACCTCGTCGCCGCAGTCCACGGACCCGATAGGAGGTACAGGGCAGTACTTCACCACAGTGGAGAGAAGGTGTTGGGTTTGGAGGTGGAGCTACTAGAGGACTTCGGGGCCTACCTCCACACCTATCAACCCCTGCCTGTCCTTAGGCAGATATACCACCTCGCGGGCGCCTACGACGTGAAGTTCGTCTCGCTGCGGGTGAAGGGAGTCCTCACTAACAAGGCTCCAACAGGTCCCTACAGGGGCCTTGGGATCCCTCCGGCCGTCCTAGTGCTGGAGAACCTTGTGAGCTCCTTGGCTAGAAAGGTGGGCGTCGATCAATTCCAAGTCAGGGAGTCCAACTTAATCAGGAGGACCCCCTTCAACTCCATCACCGGTGCCGTCTACGACAGCGGGGACTACCTGGAGTCCCTCAGGAGGTTGGCCCGGGAGGTGGATCGCGGAAGGAGGGGATTGGGAGTGGCCTTCGCTCTGGAACCGGGCTCCTCTCTGGCCTTTCAGACGTTAGTCGTCAAATCCCCTAGGACCCCCTACTACGAGGGTGCCTACGTGAAGATGGACAGTAGCGGCGAGGTGGTGGTGACCATGAGTACCAACTCCATGGGCACCGGCCACGAGACAGCAATTTCGCAAGTCGTAGCGGACACCCTGGGAGTAGACATGGACTCCGTCTTGGTCAGACTAGGCGACTCCGACGGCCCTCCTGGTACGGGTTTCTACGGAAGTAGGTTCTCTGTTGTGTCCATATCCGCCGTCTACGTAGCCGCCCTCAAGCTGAGGGA
This sequence comes from Sulfodiicoccus acidiphilus, assembly GCF_003967175.1. Taxonomy (NCBI): domain Archaea; kingdom Thermoproteati; phylum Thermoproteota; class Thermoprotei; order Sulfolobales; family Sulfolobaceae; genus Sulfodiicoccus; species Sulfodiicoccus acidiphilus. The sequence continues at coordinate 1,401,966 of NZ_AP018553.1, forward strand.
GAGGATGCGCACAGTGGCGTCGAAGCTATTTAACGTCGAGGCCTCTCAGGTGGAGTTCAGGGACGGGACGGTTTACGTGGGTTCAAGGAAGCTCTCGACCGTGAGGGAACTGGCTAACGCGGCGTACAACAGGTCCCACTTCCTGGGACTTGAGGAGGTTGGCCTTGAGGCTTCGGCGGTGATCAATTCCCCCAACGTTAACGTGGCTGACGAGTCCAGGAGAGTCAACTTCTCCTCCACATACGGCGTGAACGCCCACGCGGTCCTCGTGGACGTGGACGAGGACACTGGAGAGGTGAGGATCCTCAAGTACGTGGTGTTGAGCGACTGTGGAAACATGATCAACCCGGCCCTGGTGGACGGACAACTGACGGGGGGAACTGTGATGGGCCTGGGAGCAGCCCTATCTGAGAAGGTGACATACGACGGTGAGGGAATTCCAATGGGGACCAATTTCTCTGACTACAGGATACCCCGGGCCGCGGAGGTACCGAGACTTTCCCTTATTCACCAGGTGAGTCCCTCTCCCTTCACTCCCCTAGGAACCAAGGGAGTAGCCGAGGGAGGGCAACCGTCCCACCAGCGGCCCTCATTAATGCCGTGGAGGATGCGTTGGGGACGAGCTTCGACAGAGTGGAGATTCCCCTCACCCGCGAACAGGTCCTGGCCCTGCTGGAGAAGTCGAAGTCCAGACGGTAGACTCTAGAGGTTTTCAGGACGGAGTTGGGACAGCTGCCCTGGCCCTGAGGAAGCGGGACAGGGAGTACGGGAACCTCCCATGTGGTGCAGCAGGTGGGGATTCTACGAGGCAAGGAAGAGGTTCCTGAAGGGACAGGCACGTTTCCCTAGGGAGAAGAAGTCGCACGAGTACTACGGCTTAGTGTACTCCCAGAAAGGTTGGAAGGTCCTGGAGGTGAGGACTAAGAACAGGAAGAAGTAGATGTCTCTTCGCCTCTCCCACCTCGGTACCTTCGATGTGGTGCACAGGGACTTCCCAGGTAAGGTGAGAAAGGTGTTCTTAACCTTGATCGTCGATAGCGAGTTCCCACACCCCTGAGGACCGACAGGGTAGCGGCCTCGGAAGTGGAGGTGGAGAAGCTACTCGCCGTGTCTTATGGAGAGTACTTCCCCAACCCTAGGCCGTACTAGAGGGCCTTGGAGAAGGTCAGTGAACTTCACAGATTCCCCTCCAGGAAGAGGTTCCCCTCCAGGAACTGGTTCAGGGCCGAGATCGAGCTAGCAAGGGCACACGAACACCTCGGGAACTCCAGGGAGGATCTCTAGACGAAGCTTGGGAGGAGGCTCGCAGAACTGGGGCGTCTTAGTCGAGAAGGACATTCAGGTCAAACGACTGGTTGACAAGTCCCTCTGGAAGCTGAAGAGGAGGCTGCGCGACGTGCCCCTACACTAGCTTAGATCGGTGCAGGAGTACTAGGTGGAGAAGTAGGTTAAGGGGTTGATGCTGGTCGACCCAAAGTAAAACCTTCGATGTTCAATTGCGGCCACGTCAGGGAAAACTTAATCCTGTCTGACCGTACCTTCACCTGTCCCAGGTGTTTTTGGGTGGCAGACCAAGACTACAAGGCGTCCTTACACCTCAGGAGATCTGGACGCCCTCTCCCGTGGAGCCCTTTACCCGTTGGGCAAGGTTGGGCCACGAAGCAAGAAGCCCCGTCCGCGAGGGCGGGGTAAGCTCAAATTCTTCGAGTTCTCCACTGCTCCGTGGAAATAAGGGAACTTCAAGGTAGGCTAAGAGAGATGTACTACGAGAAGGACGAAGTCAGGGGAGTTTTCGCCACATTCACATGGCTTGTTGAGGAGGTCGGAGAATTGGCGGAGGCGCTATTGGAAGGTGACGAGGCACAAGTTGAGGAGGAGTTGGCGGACGTTGTGGCGTGGACCTTCTCAATAGCTTCCTTGAAGGGTGTGGACGTAGAGGATGCGTTGAGACGTAAGTATGGGCTGTGATCGTTAAATAGTTAAAAATTAAAGCTAGAAGAATCCCACACCTTCGATTTTTTATGAAGGTAGGCTCGATGTTTTACCTGAACGCGTCTAGGGTCTGTAGGAGCGCGGCCGCGGGAATAATAATGATAGTTTACCCGTATCTCATGCTTAAGGGCCTTCACGTCAGCGTAGTATTCCTAGGGCTGATCTACACCGCTGCGGCGCTCGCTACTGCCCTTCTAGGAGTTGCGTTAGGTTACGCCACTGACCTGTGGGGAAGGAAGGAGTCCCTAATCCTGGGTTCAATCCTTCTTCCGATCTCCTCGGCCCTACTACTCTTCGGTATAAACGTCCCGTTGACCGTGGCCGCGGCACTATTGGGTGGTATAAGCTCCACCGGCTCGATGGCAGGAGGAGGGGTGGGAGGTGCGGTGGCCCCGGTCCAGAGCTCAATCATAGCTGACCTCACTAAGAGGGAGGAGAGGACGGTTTACATAAGCCTCCTTTCGTTCATAGGAAATTTGGCCGCGTCGGCTGGCTTCGTGATAGGTGGGTTTATGACGGTGGAAGAGGCGCTCTACGGAGCCACGGTGCTTGGGATCCTCTCGGTACTTCTGGTCCTCCCAATGGATCTCCCGAAGATCAGGGCATCCTCCTTCAAGCTGAAGCACGGTGGAGTGGTAGGGAAATTCTCGATAACCGGACTCCTCAACGGCCTCTCTCAGGGTCTCGTTACTCCCTTCCTCATCCCGTTCTTCATTGTGGCCTACGACTTGAGTAGGAGCCAGATGGGGATCTACGGTACCATTGGAAGCCTGTTAGCCACATTCACCTTGTTGGTGGCTCCCCGCCTCGAGAGGTGGCTCGGCTTCCTCGGAACAGTGTACGTAACTCGAGGAGCCACTGTGTTGATGATGGGCGTTTTTCCCTTCGTGAGGGTCCTCTGGGGGTCCCTGCTCATCTACGTGTTGTACCCCTCCTTAAGGGTGGTGTCGATACCCGTGACTCAGAGCGCAATGATGGGAATGGTAGACGCCGACGAACGAGGGAGGATAAACGGGCTGAACCAGTCCTCTAGGTTGGGGTTCAGCGCCTTGGGAACAGCAGTCGCTACCCCGTTCTTCGACGGATCGCTCCTCTACCTCCCGTTCCTGGCCTACTCAGTTACTATGGCCTTTAACGTCTACCTCTACCGTAAGTTCTTCAGGGTGGGGGCAGGCGTTAAATCTCGGGAGGCCCACGTTCAGGAGTGAACCTGATAGGCGTCGGGGTGGTGGTCCTCACTTTCGCGCTCATTGCGGCCAGGAGGCTCCGGGTTCCACCGTGGGCCTCCATGCTCCTCGGAGGGGTACTGATGGTCGCACTGGGTGTGGAGACCTTCCAGCAGGCCCTGGAGGCGGTGGATCTCGACGTAGTCCTCTTTCTCTTCTCCCTCTTCTCCCTAGTCTCGGCGCTTGAGGTCTCCGGTTTCCTGAGGTTCCTAGCCTTCAAGTTAGTCTCCTCCTCCAAGGACCCGGGGAGGCTGCTTCTCTACACGCTCGTCTTCTCTTCCCTCTTGGCCTGTGTGGTGACCAACGACGGGGTGGCCTCAAGCTGGACCCCAGTCGTGCTCGACGCGGCGAGGTTCGGTGGGGTCGATTCCGTTCCGTTAATGTACTCCCTAGCCTTCGGGGTCACCATAGGTAGTACAATGATGCCCACAGGCAACCCCCAGAACCTCCTCATAGCTCTCAACTCAGGCCTCCCAGACCCCTTCGTAACCTTCCTCAGAGTCCTGTTCCTTCCTACCATGATCAACGTTATGGTCACTTACCTCTTCCTGAGGCTAATCTTCAGGAGGAAGGGCGGAATTGTTAAACTGGAGGAAGTGAAGGTGGAAGACAAGTTCACGGCCTATCTCGCCCTAGTTCTACTCATAGCTACCTTCTCAGCCTACTTCGTATTGGAGTTCGTCTCGTCCCCTGGACTGAACTACGTCTCCGCCTCCCTACTCTCCGCCTCCCTCCTCTACCTCTTGAGTGGAAAGCGGAGGCAGGTCGTGAGGAACTTGGACTGGTCGACCATCGTGTTCTTCGTGGGGCTCTTCATGTTCACTCGAGGAGTACTCAACTCGGGCGTAGTGAACGCGGTGTTCAACCTCTTCCCGTCTCCAGCCTCGATCCCATCAATAATGGTCATAAGTGTCCTCCTCAGCCAGGTGGTGAGCAACGTTCCGCTTGTCGCGCTTTACATCCCCGTTATAGCTTCCCTCCACCCGGGGGCTCAGCAGTGGATAGCCCTGGCCGTCGGAAGCACGATAGCCGGCAACGTCACTCTCTTGGGGGCCGCGAGTAACGTCATAATATCCGAGGGAGCAGAGGCGCGGGGAGAGAGGGGGTTCGACTTCCTCCAGTTCATGAAGTACGGCGTTCCCCTGACGCTAGTCAACTTGGCCGTCTACTACCCGTTCTTGGTGCTCAAACTCTAAAGCTCACACTCATCACTGAGAGCGTGAATGCCTGGGACAAGTTCGTGTTCAGGCTCATGGAGAACTTGGCGGCTCCCTACTCCATCCTTTCGAGGGTCCTGCCTCAGGTGGTAGTCCTAGTGGTGATAGTCTACATCTCGAGCTCGGTCTACGTGTACTATCAGCACCTGGACTGGATATCCGCGGTGTACGCTGGAGTGAGCTTAGTGACCACCATAGGGCTCTATTCTCCCGACCTCAATTCAATGCCTGTGACCGAAAAGGTTGTGCTCATAGCTATCATGGCCACATCAGTTGCCACCTACGCCAGCGTTTTTACTGGGGTGGTGTCAGTCGTATCGAAGAGGTACCTCTGGGTTGACGCACGCGGGAGGTGGAGGGGTTCACACTTGAAGGGTCACGTGGTTATTGTAGGTAACTCGATGGAGATATTGGAGGCAGCTAGGAAACTCGACAGTTTGGGGGAGGAGTACGTTGTCCTCACCAACGACCAAGAGCTGGCATCGAGGTTGGGGAGGGACGACGTGATAATAGGGGATCCGACTCGAGACGAGGACCTGAGGGCCGCCGGAGTTCAGAGCGCTAAGAGCGCAGTAGTCATGATGACGGAGGACAACGAGAGCCTCTTAGTTACGCTCAGGATACAGAAGCTTAATCCACCCCTGAGGGTGGTTGTGGGAGTCAAGGAAGACACGATGAAGGACGTGTTCGAGACCGCAGGGGCCGACTTGGTCTTCTCGATTAGGCGCATGGCGGGGAGGATAATGGCCTCCGCAGCGGTCTCGGGAAATGTCGGAGGTTACATGCTCGACGCTTCAGGTCTAGGCGAGATGTCCATAGGTGTATTCTACGTAGAGAGGGGTTCCAAGATGGACGGCTCACCTCTGTCCAAGGTACCAGAAGGAGTCATCCCCATCCTCATCGTAAGGGACGGGAAGCTGAACCCCTACTTCACCAAGGAGACTGAGGTCAGGGCCGGGGACACCTTGGTCGTGCTCGGAGACCCTAAGAACTTCCCCAGGGTGAAGGAGGCCACGCGCGGGGGATAGTGTCGCCTTTTTAGCCGCTAGACTCGAACTGAATACATGAGGCAGATAGACGCTCTTAAGTCTCCCAGGTTCGCACAGATATCTACCTTCGCAAGGTTACCGAGATGTTCGGATCCCTCAGAGGGAGCAGTGTTCGTAGGGGTCCCCTTCGACGACGCCACCACCTACAGGCCGGGGGCTAGGTTCGGTCCGTCGGGCATAAGAGACGGATCGAGGTTACTGCGCCCCTACAACCCGTTCCTGGAGGTTTACCCGTTCGATGAGCTTAACGCCTGTGACGCCGGGGACGTGGACACGGTCCCGGGACACATAGAGGACACAATGAGGGCCGTGGAGTCCTTCATGGGTCCCGTGTTTAAGGAGACGGTTCCCTTCGTAGCCGGGGGGGACCACTCCATCACTCTCTCCCTCCTAAGGTCCGTTCACGGGGCCCACGGTAAGGTCAACCTCATACACTTCGACTCCCACTACGACTTCTGGGACAACCACTGGGGCAAGAAGTACACCCACGGCACCTGGCTGAGGAGAGCTATTGAGGAGGGGCTAGTCAATAGGGTAATACAGGTGGGAATAAGGGGATCCGTTTACTCCCATCAGGATAAGGACGACGGAAGGAAGTTGGGAGTGACTTCCCTCGACGTTAGGGTCGTCAAATCTAATCTCCCTGCGACTCTAGAAGCCCTGAACTCCCTCTCAGGCAAGACCTACATCTCCTTCGACATAGACGCAGTGGACCCCGCCTTCGCCCCCGGCACAGGTACACCCGAAGTCGGAGGATTTACGAGCTACGAGGCACTAGAAATCGTTAGGTCCCTCAAGCTTCAGTTGGTCGGCTTCGACGTCGTAGAAGTTGCGCCTCCCTACGACGTTAGCGAGCTCACCTCGATGTTGGCGGCCAACCTCGTGTACGAGGCTATGAGTGTGGTCGCTAAGGGGAGGAAGAGGTGAGGCTCCTAGATGTGAAGAGGGACGAGGTGGGGGGAGTGGGGCTCCTTCCCACTGGGAGCCTTGAGCAACACGGCCCCCACCTCCCCATGGGGACGGACTGTATACTTTCCCAGTACGTGGCGGAAGAGGCCGCCAAGGAAGTTCCAGAGTCCCTCCTCTTTCCAGCCCTCTGTTACGGCGTTTCCCTGGAGCATCAGGGGTTTCCTTACGTTGGAGTGAGCGGGGAGACCTTCATGAAGTTGGTGAGGGAAGTGTTGGAGACCTCGACTTCAGCTGGGGTGAGGAGGACTGTGATAGTCAACGGGCACGGGGGAAACGAGCCCTACTTGAAGGTGGTACAGAGGGAGTTCAATTTCTCCCATAGAGAGGCCAAGGTCTACGTACATAATCTGGCGACCTACGGAGGCGACCTGCACGCAGGAGTCCGGGAGACCTCAGAGCTTTACGTTGTTAACAGGGAACTAGTGGATTCTGAAAGGATGAGGTCTGTGGATCCCTCCTTTAGGGAGGGAATCTTCGAGAGGCTCGGGGTCAAGGAGGCAACGAAGGACGGAGTGGCAGATTCGTCAGGTAGGTTGGTGGTGGACGAAGAGTTGGGGAGGAGGATGCTCAGGACGGACGTTCTCAGGGTCGTCTCCCTCGTCAGGGAGTTCTTAAAGGAGTTGAAAGGTACTGCGTGAAGGTTTTAACGAGACACTCTCATCACTATCCATGCAAACCTTGTCCTTGGAGAAGAAGGATGGGGTCTCCTTGGTGACGATGGCCAGGCCCGAGAGGAGGAACGCCTTGAACAAGCAGCTCAGAGAGGAGCTTTTAATGACGTTGAGGGAGTTGAACTCGGACCCGTCCACTAAGGTGGTCGTCCTCACGGGGTCTGGAGGGGCCTTCTCCTCTGGAGCAGACTTGGGGTCTGGAGGGACAGATGTAATGGAGGAGCTCGATAAGAGCTTCCACCCTATACTTAGAGAAATACGCTACTCCGATAAGATCTACGTGGCGGTAGTCGACGGCGTGGCCGCTGGAGCTGGGATGAGCCTAGCGATTGCCTGTGACCTGAGGTTTCTGTCCAAGGACGCGAGGTTAATCACGGCCTTTCACAGGATAGGCCTAGCTCCAGACACCGGCCTGACCTATATCCTGTCTAGATTGATTGGGGCTAGGGCCTATAAGTTGCTCTTAGTGGGAGGCGAACTCTCCGCCCAGGAGGCCGAATCGTTGGGACTGGGGAAGGTCGTGGAGGACCCCCTGAGCTCAGCCCTCTCCTTCGCCAGGGAGGTCGCGGCGGGACCTCTGAGGTCCTACGCGGCGAGCAAGAGAATGCTCAACCTCTCCCTATTTCCCGACCTAGATCGGTTCCTAGAGTACGAGGCAATGCTTCAGGCCTCGTTGTCCAAGACCGAGGACTTCAGGGAGGGTGTCAGGGCCTTCCTAGAGAAGAGGACACCGAAGTACAGAGGTGAGTGAGTTGCCGACAGTAATCAAGGAAATGGTGGAGCAGGTCGCAGTGTTCAGGCTCAATAGGCCCCACAAACTGAATGCCATCAACATGGAGATGGTGGACGAGTTGGTGGCCGCCTTCACCGAGGTGGAATCCAACCCGTCGGTGAGGGTAGTTGTGGTCACCGGAAACGGGAGGGCCTTCTCGGCTGGAGCGGACGTCGGAGAGATGTCCTCCATGAGGCTGGAGGACGTGGTGAGGAGAGGGCACGCCCCGCTCTGGGAGAGGATGCGCACCTTCAGGAAACCGATAATAGCTGCCGTCAATGGTGTGGCGGCAGGAGGGGGGCTGGAGCTAGCGATGGCTTGCGACATAATCCTAGCGGCGGAGAGTTCCTTAATGGGACAACCCGAGATAAACCTCGGACTTATCCCGGGGGCGGGAGGAACTCAAAGACTTACTAGGACTATAGGAAAGTACAAGGCCATGGAACTCGTGCTAACGGGAAAGTTGATCTCGGCGAGGGAGATGGAGAGGTTGGGATTAGTCACGAAGGTGGTTCCTGATAGTTGGCTAATGGACGAGGCCTTGAGGATAGCTAAAGAAATCGCCTCTAGGTCCCCCTTCGCAGTAGAACTCGCCAAGGAGGCGGTGAACAGGGCCATGGAAACTACGTTGTCCCAGGGGCTGGAGTTGGAGAGGAAGAATTTCTACGTCGCCTTGGCTTCGGATGACGGAAAGGAAGGAATGAGGGCATTCCTAGAGAAGAGGAGGCCGAAATGGACGTAATCCCATCCGATTACCCCCCTACGAGTTGGATGACCGGCTGGTGAGACTTTCCTCCGTTTGCGCTTTCCACCGCCCTCTAAAAACACTGGCTTTATGTGACCCTTCTTTACAAAATAGGTGGCGGAAAGCCTCGCCTCTCTGAAGCAGGGACGGATAGCTCCCCATTTAAATATTAGTTTTCCTAAATTTCCTTAGATGCCCAGGAGGGTTGAAGGATCGGAGCCACGATCTCGACGGAGATCCCCCTCGGAACCCCTCCTAGTCCTCGTGAACGACTACGTCGAAGCGACGCGTTTCACCCTTTTCGGTTTAAAGGAGAACTTCTCAGATCCAGAAGAGAAGGGAGTGTTAGGAAGAGTCCACGGAGATCTGTACACTACGTTGAGGGAGGAATTCAACCTACCTTCAAAGGTCGCTGAGGATTGTTATAGGGATGCCCTCTTAATGTACGATGGTTGATGTAATAATCCCAAAGAAGGGTAGGTTTCCGAGAGTTTATAAACTCACGGTTTGGTTAACCCAAAAACGAGTTATAATGTGGACTTAGAGAATATCAGTGTGAAGATTGCTAGTGTTGGCGAGCTCCAAACCTCGACCCGAGGAACTCGAGCGGTACTCGACGCGGGAGAGGAGGTAGGCCAGACTCCTAGTTCAGGACGGGAAGGCCTCCGATAGGGGAAGGTAACCCGAGTCGAGCGTCGCCGTAGACGCGGCCGAAGTCGTCGGTACGACACCCGACACTTCCACCCACCCCTCCGCGACGCCCACAGCTGGAAGTCCTCGGCCGAGGACCTGCGGAAGAAGTACACCACCTGAACGGACGGATCCTCCGCAGAACTCCACGCACGAGTAAGGAAGATCTCGGAGGATGGCCAGCAAAGGGGAAGTGGATCGTCGAGGACGGTGCAAAAGTCGAGCTGGAGTTACCTCGAGGACCTCATTGAGATTGTGGACAAACTGTCGAGAGGGTTTCGCGATGAACTCTAACTTGATGCGGTACGGTCTTTTGCTGTATTGGACTGTATGGTAGGCGAGAAAGCACGGTTGTTGAGTTCGTTAGTCCCAAGCACTCTCCAGTTTCTTGTCCCAAATGCGGGCAGAAAACGAGGGAAGTTGGTTATCGTTGGTTTAAGTGTACTTGCGGTCGCGAGGACGACCACGACGTCGTAGCGGCGAACTTGAACAGGAGGGGTTCTCCGATCTCCTCGACCACCCCTCGGGGATGTACCCCTAATCGATGGAGGGAACCCTTCAGGGCGAGGAGGAAGTCAGGTAGCTTTGTAGTGCCCTATTTAGGATATTCCTAGTTTTTGGCAAACTTGCTTAGGCTTCAGCACCATAATTGAATATACATGTAACGAACTCGCCGTCGATGCACGGTTTAATACCCTCGGCGTAGTGTGAGCTTCCATGTCAGCTTCCTCTAGTTCCATGAGGAATCAACTCATAAAGATCTTCCTAGCCATAGTGGCGACGGCCGTGGTAGCTTACTTCGTGAGGTTCCTCTTACTTCAGTTTCTTCCGAAGTACTCAGTCTACGTGCAGGACGCGATAAACGCCGTCCTAGTGGGACTAGTTGGATACGTCGTAGTAAGTATAGTCCTATACGTCTTCAGGCAGGCCGTCACACCTAAGATGACCAAGGCGGCGGCCCACGTCCTAGAACTCGCAATGGAGGTTCTCCTTTACACCCTCCTAGTTATGGCAGTTCTGTCCGCTCTGGGAGTAAACCTCACGGGAGCAGCCATAGGAGGTGCTGTCGTGGGTATCGCCGTTGGACTAGCGGCACAGACCATACTCAACAACCTCCTCTCAGGTTTCTTGGTGTCTCTTAGCAAGACCCTGGCCCCCGACGATCCGGTGATAGTACAGTCGTGGATTTGGAGCCCTCCTGTGATAGGTAAGGTGCAGAGAGTGTCCACACTCTTCACCGACGTCCTCACCGTAACTGGTAACGTAGTCAGGCTCCCGAACTCGGCCTTCCTCGGAAACGCCACCTTCACAAAGCTGGAGGGTACGAACTCCCTATCCTACACTTACCAAGTAACTGTGCAGGCTGACGTCCCAGCTAAGCAGGTGTTGGAGAAAGTTAGTAAGTCCCTAGAGGACTCCTTTAAGGGACAGAAACTTCCGGCCCCAGAGATATACTTCTCATCTAAGGCAGGGACGACCAACGTTTTCACGGTGGTGATTCACATGGACGTAATAGAGAGGCTAAACCAGCTGGTAGACCTAGTGAACAGGTCCTTCGACTCGGCCTACTGGGACACTAAGTCCCAGCCCAAGTGAGCCACGCCGCGAACGCCAGTCCCCACCACAGGATCGGAAAGGCTATGAACCTCTCTACCCCTCCAGGACCAAGCGGACCGTAGTTGTGGGAGGCGAAGAAGACGAGGGAGACTAAGGACACCCCGCCAGCCACCGGTCCCAGTAGGCGAAGCGGGCCTCTGCTCACCTTGACACTGTAGATCGCCGCCAAAGAACCGAAGAGGAAAGTCAAGAAAGCCGAGAAAGTGTGGGGCTCACCTGTGGTCTCTGGGAACAGCCCCACACCTAACGACCCCACACCCGCTATCCCCAACAAAACTGGGAAAGGCAGGTTCCTAAGTACTTTGCGCAGAGCTACGGCCCCTGCAATTAGGCAGAGTCCCAATATTAGGATGGAACTGTTGAATATGGGTGCCGTCGACCCCACACCTAGGTCGCTTATGTAGTTCCTGGTGAGGCTGTAGGATGGGTAAAGCTCCTCAGCCAAGAGGGTTAGGGAGAGGAACTGAAAAACTCCGAGAGAGACAATCCAACTCGCTACCTTACCCCAATTCACGAGGTCCTAGACTACCTTAAGTATAAAGGATTTAAGGAATCTTTTTATAAGGTGAACTGAAATATACTTCGTGTCCTTAACTCAAATATCGATACTCCCTAGCTTGGATCTCTCCAAGGTGAGGAACTCCCTAGTGGGGCAGCTTAGGGACTACATACGCTCCTCAGGGAGGAGAGGGGGAGTAATGGGACTGAGCGGCGGGGTAGACTCCTCAGTTACCGCTGCCCTACTCTCAGAGGCCACTGAAAACAACTTCTTCCTGATAATGCCCTCTAGGAGCACTCCACCGCGGGACGTGGAGGACGCCCTTTCCCTAGTGAGGAAGCTGGGAGCGGAGAATAGGTACGCCTACGTGGAGATAGACGACGTCGTAGACTCCCTCGCGTCCAAGGTGGGCACCAGTGACAGGGTAGTAGTGGGCAACATGAAGGCCAGGGTGAGGATGACCCTACTCTACGCCTACGCCTCGAAGCTGGACTACTTGGTGGTGGGTACAGGGGACAAAAGCGAGTTACTCTTGGGGTACTTCACTAAGTACGGAGACGGAGGGGTCGACGTCCTCCCGATAGGAGGGCTCTACAAGACTCAGGTGAGGTCTCTGGCAAGGTTCCTAGGCCTTCCAGAGTCCATCGTCTCCAAGCCTAGCTCCCCTGCCCTCTGGGAAGGTCAGACTGCAGAGGGCGAGCTGGGAATAGGTTACGAGGTGGCGGACCCCATACTTTACCTCCTCATTGACAACGGTATGTCTGTGAGGGACGTGGCTTCAACCTTGGGGGTAGGTGAAGACATTGTGTCCAAGGTGTGGTCTATGGTAAAGTCTTCTGAGCACAAGAGGACCTCCCCCGTCATATTCAGTCCATAACTGAACCTATTTTAGTCAAATTTTTTCATAATAGTTAGAAACTTTATATCCCCGGCTTAGTGCAAGGAGTGTATGATGTCCCAGAGGGGAGGAGCACTTGGTCTGGTGATCCTGGTGCTGCTTCTGGCACTCTTGATCGTCGCTCTCATATCTCCAATATTCCTACTCGGCTCGGTTCCTCTCGCCCTAGGTGTGGGATCCCAAGATAAGTACGGCATTCCCCTGGGAGCCGTGTCACTACTGGCTTACTTCCTTCATGGCGTTTACTACGTCCTTGCGGTCTCTCTGATGATAGGTGTGGTCGCCTTGGTTCTACTGAAGTACGTGAGATCTAGAGCGTTCTACTGTCTAGATCGCCCCTTTCTACTGCTCAGGTTTATGGTTATAGGGTACTGCTGCAGTTTATGGGGAGGCGTCTCGAGAGGAAAACAGAGTGCAGCACGAGGCAATACATCCTTTCTCTACTTGAATCCGGGCCGGCCTCGGCCTACTCACTCAGCAAAGTCACTGGGCTGAATTACTGCACCGTCAGGTATCATTTGGACGTCCTAACTCGAGAGGGCCTGGTGGTGCCCACGAGGTCGGGGCAGGTGACTCTCTACAGGAAGGCGAAGGTCCTCCCGTCCGCGGGAGTCAACAATTGGTGACCAACTACAGGACGGCCAAACCCGAGGAGACTCGGATTCGCTAAACCTGCAAATCGAAGGCCCGAACTTAAGCAAAACCCTGGCCGACGGTAGCGAGGAGCCTCTTTTCGGCTCCCGTGGATCGCTCGCCACGAACGAAGGAACTTGAAGGCTCGTCCTAAACTACCGACAGAAGGTGGCTAAGCGTAGGGGTGGCTCTCGCCCCGGGGTGAGTAGGTCCGAACGATAGTAGGTAAGAGACCGAGGAGTCTCAGGTCCTCCCTTACATGGAGTCGTCCTCTACTAAATCTCTCTGAGACCAGTACCTAGCGCTCCGATAAAAGGAGTTTAATCGAGGGCACAGAAGAAGGACCCTCGATTCACCCTTTCATGAGCGACCTCATCCCGATCCTGGAAGGCTAGATCGCAAGAAGTCTAGTCTCAACCATTTAAGGAAAAGGGAGTAAGCGCCACCGCCAACGTTCTAGCTCAGGTTACAAAGTCGGGGGTTGAGGGGCGGAAAGTCTCGCCCTTCACGGCGGGGACGGACAGCCCCCTCATATTTATACTTCTTTGTGAAATTTCTCTTAGTGGTACTAACGACGCTCCTCCCCAGCTCGATCTAAGGTTTAATGGGACTGTGGGAGGAGCAAGCAGCGGCTTCAATTTCCTTTAAGGGACTAGACGTAATGGGTGAAAGTCCCCTCCTCTTCAGATGGGAGTGGATCTCTGATCCACTCGACTGCCCACCAGATGAGGGATGTAAACCCGAATCAATGGTGGGAACGACGAGCCCTCTGGGAGGGAACCCTCGTCCCTTCCAGGGCGGGGAGGAAGTCAGTCAACTCTAACTAGCCTGACCTAGGTAGTTCCCATTTACCTCGTATGGCCGCTACCCTCAAACCGAAGGTGAGCAGTGCAGTCACAGTCGAAGCCAAGGTGTCCCCGAGTCCCACGGCCCTGATGGAGAAGTAAGCTAACGTTCCCAAGATCGCCGCAGTGGGGTTTGGGCTTCATAGGATTTCGTAATATTTAATATCAATCCTCAGCCCTTGGGCTTCACCAGAGTCCCGGGATAACCCGTTCACACCCCTCCGCCCCTTTAGCGGGGTAACCCCGACCCACACCCGCGGTATTTCACGGACGTGGGGAAACCCGCACATCCTGAGGTAGATATTCAGTGATGCGTTTAGTTGTCTGTCTAGGGTGAACCCGCACCTCTCACACCTGAAAGTCCTGCCGACCTTTCGGGAAACCCATCCACATCTGGGGCAGGACTTAGACGTGAGGTACGGGCTCACCTCCTTAACGAAGGAACCATAAATGGGAGCCTTGTATTTTAGAACGCGATGAATTGACCTCCATACAGTCTTTGAAATCTTCTTAGAAAGGGAATCGTTAGCATCTCTAAACATTGATTGCTTGTTTAACTTCTCAACTGCGAACGCAGTCAAGGGATACATTTCCAGTAAACTGTTCACGAACTTGTGAACGTAATCTAGTACACGGTTCTTTTCACGATGAGAATACTTCTCCATCAACACTTTCCCTTTCTTACTGTGCTTAGAAGTGAACGATTGTATTTTACTCCTCTTCAGCTGCATACCATACTTCAGACTGTATAACTCCTTAAGAGAGATTGTAACGAACTTCTCTCCATCATAAGCGTCCAGTGTGTATAAGTTACTGTCAATTGAAATGAAATCGATAGGACTACTCCATGATAGTTTATAACGGAAGGGTAGGTAGACCTCGTCCTCCTTGATTATGGGTTCACCTAATTCTAGCCATTTAACCCTCTTGGAGAACCACGTGTGAGACCATGAGAATGTAATGTACTCGTAAGGTCTCACAGTAATCCTTACGCTCTCACCCTCAACCTTCCTAAGCGTCGACTTCACCCTAACGTAAACCCTCTTCAGTCTAGGTTTCCTCAACGATCGTCCCTTCTCGGCCCTCCTCCTCCAACTCTTCAGTGTAGAGTAAGCGTCGTTTATTGCCTCGTCAACGTAGTGGGAAGCTAGTACGTTGATCTCCTCAAGCTCGTCCCTCAACGTCTTGTACACCTCCTTTTTCTTAGGCAAGGTTACTTTGACGTTCGTGGCTTTCTCGCCTTTCTTCACTTCTTTCCTCTCAACTTTCACCCTCTCCCATAACCAGTCTAATGCTTTCTGTAGTAGGACTTTGTAGTTTTCTAATAATACTCTGCTCTCCTCCTTCCTATCATTCTTTACGGAGTAAGTTAGGTAAACGTACTCCTCCTCTGGCTGAAACGATTTAAGCCTTGAGCTCTTCGACGCACTTCCTCACCTTCTCGTACCCATGACTCCCCATTCCGTACAGTTTTCCACTGAACGATACCAGTATGGAGATCAGGTCTTCCATCAGTTCCTGCTCGGGTGTTTCGTCCTCCTTATTAAGAACGACTATCTCACAGTTGTGTGCTTTGCATACCTCCTCAATTATCTCCAAGCCGAATCTTACCAGTCTGTCTGGGTAAGCTATGACTACCTTTGATACTTCGTTGTCTAGTATCATCCTCAATAACTTGAGGAATCCCCTCCTCTTCACGTTTAGTCCAGAACCTACGTCAGTTATTACCTGGTCGTAATCCTTAACGTTCTCCTCTAGGTATTTAACTTGGTTTACCAACTCGTCCTTCTGTGTGCTTGATGATACCCTAGCGTATAATACTACTTTCCTCTTCCTAACGATCCCCATCAACTTCTCTACGTCCTCCTCTCTGAACCTCCACTTTCCAGTCTCCAGTACTACTGGTTTGATGTAACCCTTCTTTACGTATTCTCTAAGCGTCGCATAGGATATCCCTAAGCGTTGGCAGACTTCCTTAGGCCTTAGCATTGTATAATAGTTTATGATGAAATAATATAAACTTTACGGTTTATCGGAAACTGTTGTCAACGGCGTAGAACTCCCTCACCAGAACAGAGGGAATTTCGTTGGCGAGGATGTCCCTGAGCGCTCCTCCTCCCACTGCGGTGAGCGTGCCCACCATAATTACCAACAATGGATTTGGGCTGGTGGAGTAAGCTAGCGATGCTCCCGATGATGAGAAAGCTCCTAAACCTACGGCGTCGGCGTAAAGTAGCGGCGTCCTCAGCTTCTCTATTTCCTTGTGAAAGTAAAAGGCCAAGACGCTCGCTGCTAAGGCTAGGGCGGGGTAGGGGATGTAGGTGAGGTTGGTGGGGGGAGTTCTCCCTAGCAAAACGTCCGCGATTATTCCGCCGGCCAGGGCAGAGGAGAACCCGAGGACGAGCGCGCCCAGCAGATCCATCCTCTTTTCGACTGCCTTGGTGGCGCCCGCAACAGCGAACGCCACTATCCCCACTGCGTTAGTGACCTCCAGGATCACGTTCACATCTTACCTTCAAGGCGACGGGTAAAAACGTTCACTCCCTCTGCTTGGGGACGTCGCTCTCGTGAACCTCGTAGTTCCTCTGTCTTAGTCCAGACAATATTCCAATGAGGATAGAAAACCGCCGCCGAGATGATAGCCACTATCGCTGTCGCCCAGTAGTACGGTGTGACGTTGAGGGCCCCGTCGCTTCCCAGGTAGACCATGACCGTCAGGAACGCTATGTAAGCTACATACCAAAGCGAATCCAGTAGACCCTCCTTAGCTTTGAAGAGTATTCCGAATAGAATTGACAAAAAAGAGGACAAGCCTCGCCCCTTCTAGGGGCGGGGTAAAGCTTAAAATCTCCGAATGTTTAAATTTTTTGTAGAATAAAACGTGTCCCCGTAAGGGGATGCCCGACAAGGGCTCTACACATCCCTGAGTCCCTAAGAACCGTGGGTGGAGGGCTCCCCACGGTGAGGGATAGGGGTAACGGGCTGAAGGCCCAGCCCGCGGTCTACCGCTGGATGAACAGAGCGGGGTGGGTGTTATACACACCCACTAGCTATGAAGTGATGAAAGTGAAGGCGGTAAACCACAAACCTATGATCCGCCTAAGGGAACCCTCGCCCTTTAGGGCGGGGAGGAGGTCAGTGAAGAATATCGCAGTGGCTACCGCACTCGACAAACCGATGACCAATAGACCCCCCAGTCCGATCTCCTTCTTAAGGGCCTTCGGCTCCCCCGAGTTAGGCTCTCTTGCTGACACGGCCCAGGTCGTTTTTCACTATCCTTTAAATGTTTAAGTTTCATAATGCTTTATATTGTAACAAATGATTAAATATTGTCAACACCTGTATCAAATTTCACACGGAGCTAAGTTCCATAAGTCGATGAACCCTCTTCCTTCCAGGGCGAGGAGGAAGTTAGGGGTAAATCAAAAGGAAGGCGGTTCTCGTCCCAGTTTGTGTGGAGTAACCTGAGGCGTAGACAGTACCCCCACTTACCTGCACGTCCGTTATGGAGGAGTTGACGGCCGTGAACACAGTCCTCATTCGTGTCAGGGAATGTCCCACTAGTAGGACGGCCCCCTCACGAGGTGATGACGTGGGGGAGTTGAAAGGTACCCTGAGCGCCACCGCGTAAGTGCCCTGGCCGTACCCGAGCGCCGTTACGAAACCCAGTTCGTAGGTCAGTTTAACAGGCTCCACTCCGCTCGAGTTCACCGTAGCTAAGTATGTGTAGAGCACTAAGCTCCCACCTTGATTTCCGAACTTCACTCCTCCCACCATCCAACCTCCTGGAGTGGCAGCCGAGGCCAAGATCACTCCTGGGAATCCTAGGGAGATGTTAACGAAGTTGCCGTCGAAGGTAGCGAGGGTAGCGTTGATATTTCCTCCTCCCACCAGGAACTCTTCTCCGGACGTCGATAGCGCGTCCAAGGTGTCAGCGGCCCCCAGCGGTCTAAATGGCTCGGGTAACTTCGGCGTGAGATCCACTAAGGTTCCGTTGTAGATCAAAAGGAACGGGTACTGGAGTCCCCTCTGATTGAACCCGAAGGTGAAGGCCGTGCCACCTATCAGCCACCCTTCGCCGTAGGGCTCGGCGAAGTAAGCCTGCCCAACCTGGTAGAAACTTGGTAGTAGACTGGTGAGGTTTATCAGCTTTCCAGCGGACAATAAGAATACCCTGGAGTTTAGCGAAGAGTTGGTGTACTGGGCTCCCGCTATCATGTACGTTGAGCCGTTGAACGAAACATCGTAAATGGACCCGTTGGGGATGGAAACAGGCAGAGGAACGAAGGAGTGATTACTCACGTAATATATCCCTGCTAACCCGATCGACTGTGAGCCATCTATCACTACTCCACCTAGGAGGAGCCTCCCCCCACCTAGGTTCTGAACAGAGTTTATCTGGGAAAGCTGAGGGACTTGGAGCTGGATGAGTTTCGAGGGTTCCCTTAAGTAAGCGAAGGCCACTAGGGCCAGTGCCACTAGGACGATCGCCGCGACGACGTACCACTTCACGTCTGCCTTGTCTGTTGCTGGGTTAAAATCAGTTTTCTGAAGAGCTCTACCTATTAGTCAAATCGTCAAACTGTCGTCCGTGAAGAGGGAAATTCTCGCGGCTTCCGTGCTCGCGGTAGGCGAAGTGACTTCCCTACCGGCCTTCCTCGTGCTCGGCCCACTGGCGGTTGTTCTAGTGTGTACCGTCGATAGGAGGTTGTGGAAGGTTCCTGTCACTGCCGCTTTGGTGGGCTTCCTAGCTGAATTGGCCGGAACTAGGACTGGAGTTCCCTTCGGGCCCTATCACTACAATTCACCCTTCACCCACCTCGCGGTCCTAGGCGTACCTCTCCCTGTGGTCGACGCATGGTCCGTGTTCCTGTTGACCTCTTACTTAGCCTCAGCGGGCGTGGAGAGGCAGAGTTGGATTGTGGGAGCGCTCCTGGCCACCCTCTTGGACCTCTCGGTGGATCCCGTCATGGTGTCTGCCGGCTTCTGGAGTTGGAGAAGGGTAGTTGGACCGACATGGTTCGGGGTACCTTGGACGAACTACGTTGGATGGTTCATCGTCTCCTTGCTCGCTCTCCGGATCTCGAGGACGAGAAACCTGAAAGTCGATGCTAGGCCGTTCGTCTTCCCTTACCTAGCTCTCCCCATGAGTTTCGCCGTCTCTGCGAAGCCTCAGTTGAGGGAACCACTGTATCTGGCGGCGGCGATCGTGATCCTGTCGATCGTTTTCCTTTGGCTTTCCGCCTACAAAAGAGGGGGTTGAGTGGGCTGAAAAGCCTTCTGTCGGGACTCTCATACGAATACTTGTTTTCCACGTGCTATTCTTATCGACGCTATCGACCCTCCTCAGCTGGATCGAGGATTCGACGAAACTGAGATTTAACCCTATGGGGGTTAAGGGGGTCCCCTTCCGTGAGGACTGATACCCTCTTATAAAAACGTTAATGAAGCTCCAACGTCTTCTAGACCTAACTGAAAGAGCTGGGTCGCACCCTCTGGACTGGGGGAACTCACGCCCGTGGAGAGGAAACCCTCCGCGATCCCCCTTCCGTACTGTTCACAGAAAGGTTCCACTGAACCTCCGCTACGTAAGGAGATCGAGGTTCCTCCGAGGTGCGGGACTCACCGCGAGGACGCCCCGTCCGTGATGGCGGGGTAGTTCACGGAGTATCACTATGGTTCTTTCCTTCCATGGGATCTTGAGGTACTCGACGAGGATCCCTCCTTTCGTAGGGGGAGCTCCGGCGTCCCCTACCGTTCCCTCCAGAGATGTATCCCGAACCCACGGTGGGAAAGATCAACCCTAGAAGGGGGAAACCCTTCCAGAGCTAGGAGGCATTGGAAAAGATCCAAAGCCTCTCCTTTCTAGAGGATAAGGTGATATAAACGTCCCTTGAAAATCTTTTCAGCGACGCTGAGGCCTGGGCTAGATTTGAGGAAGGGATTCATAGAGAGGCTCGTCTCCTAAACTAAATCAAGATTCTGGGAGAACCACCACTCGATACGTGTATCTCGGCACCCGACGATCTAACTGAGACCTAAAACCAGAACCCACTGAACTCTGGAAGGGAACGCTAGACTGCGGGGATGGAGCAAGAATATAGGACTCCACTAAGTTGTCTGTTGACGCTAAACAATACGGTTAAAATACATCAGCAAGTAGTAATTCGTGAACCCGTTGTTTTCTTGGGGGTGACCTAGGTCGCACTCGATCGAAGTTCTGGATGTGTCCAAGGAATTCAGAACTAAGGGAAGTTCCTTGTGGGCCCTCAGGGACGTGAATTTGAAAGTGGATGGTTCGGCGGTGGCGGTAATAGGTCCCAACGGAGCAGGGAAGACGACACTAATAAAGGTGATCGCCACGCTCGTGGAGCCAACTACTGGTGACGTGCTGGTGAACGGACTCAGCGTCAGGAGGAAAGCTAGAGAAGTCAGGAGACAGATCGGATTAATGACGGTGAGTGACAGGGTTTTCTACTTCAGACTCACCGGGTTCGAGAACTTGGTCTTCTACGCCTCTCTCTACGATCTATCCCTCTCCGAAGCGAAGTCAAGGGCTAGGGAATTGATCTCTATAGTCGGCCTAGATGAGTGGGGTGATGTGCAAGTGATGAAGTACAGCCTCGGGATGATGAGGAGGTTGGCCCTCGCTAGGGCCCTCCTACACGATCCATCTGTGCTCCTATTGGACGAACCGACTCTAGGGGTAGACGTGGTGTCGGCCAGGAAGATGAGGGAACTGGTCAGAGAGCTAAGCAGGGACAGAGCGGTTCTGTTCACGAGCCACTACATGAAGGACGTAGAGGAGATAGCTTCCTACATCTACGTCATAAAGGAAGGAAGGATAGTGGAGAGTGGCACGCCTTCGTCCTTGAAGTCCAAGTACTCCATGCTGGAAGCGGCGGTCTCTAGAAACTCCCTCCCAGAGCAACTCTGGAGGTACGTCGTGGAGGAAAGAGACGGGAGCCTGATACTCAGGGCACCTCAACAGGAGCTGGAGAACTTGGATGTGGAGTGGAAGAGGAAGGTAGAGACGTCCCTAGAGGACGTCTACGTTGCACTAGTGGGGGAAGGGAAAATGGACGTCAGGCTCTACCAGAACAGGAGGAGAGGTGGCTGGACACGTCAATGAGAGCTAGGCTCTACGCTTTCCTCTACCTAAGGGGTTTCAAGATATGGTACAGCTACAAGACTCAAATGGTGCTGAACGTATTGAGCTGGGTCCTTCCAGTCTTTACATACTACTTCGTTGGGACATCCCTTGGGAGAACGTTGGTCTCCTCAACTGGAGTCACGAACTACACGGCCTTCATTGTGGTGGGACTAGCATTCCAGGGCTACGTGTCCTCCGTCATAACCACTCTGAGCCAACGGATAAGGAACGAGCAGCTCTACGGGACTATAGAGTACTACCTACTATCACCCCTCAACGTGACTGGCTTCCTCCTTTACTCCGCGCTTTGGGGGTTCACACTGAACACAGTTAACGCAATCGTAATATTGGCGGCGGGACTCGGACTGGGGGTACGATACGCAGTAACGGATCTCCCTATGACCCTCCTCATAGTGGGCGAGCTCATCCTGTCTACCCTCGGCCTCGCCATGATAGCTGGCGGAATCTCGGTGGTAGTTAAGGCGGGAAACCCCATATCTTTCTTCTTTTCCACCTTCACCTCCCTGATGTCTGGAACGGTCTTTCCCGTCACCGTCCTGCCGTACGCTGTGAGACTAGTGAGTTACGCCCTCCCCTTAACTTGGGCGCTCGAAGGTCTCAGGGACACATTGCTTCTGGGAGCTTCCGTGGCGTCAGTTTTGAGGATAGTGGAAGTCCTGGCCCTCTTCGACGTCGTGCTCCTTCCTCTCGGCGTCGCTGTGTACCATTGGTGCTTCGAGCTGGCTAGGAGGAACGGAACGCTGGGAGAATATTGATGTGGCTCGAAGCAAACTAATATTAACCTTAAGAACACAACTCAACTATGTTGTTCCTTCTTTGGTTCAAAATTTCTCAGCCCCACAACCTGGATCAGAGGGGGCTAATGTCTGTCTGGAGGAGGGAGGCTGAGGCTGCCTTGCCGGCCGTTAAGACGGGAAAGGTGAAGGCACTGTATAAAGTGAGCGGGAGGAGGGAGGTGGTGGCCGTAGTCGATGTGGAGTCCCACGAGGAGCTGGACGAACTCCTGGAGGGGTTGCCAATAGTGAGGGAACTGGGACACTCCGTGACCGTGGAGGTGCACGCAATTCACCCTTACGAGAACTTCTATGAGCTGACTAAGAAGCTTTCAAGTTGATGGTTATTTAGCCTATCCGCCTATTTTTTCGTTGTGAGAAGCCAACTCTACGTTCCTGGGAACAACGAGAAGATGATCAGGAAGTCCACTCAGCTCCCGGCAGACTCTGTAGTACTGGATCTGGAGGATGCGGTTCCTAACGTCGAAAAAGCTAAGGCCAGGGATCTCCTCTCGTCCCTGTTTTCGGAGCTAGACTGGGGGAAGAGGAGGGTCTGCGTCAGGGTTAACCCCACTTACACGCTCCACTACTACGATGACGTCAAATGGGTGGTCTCCCAAGACAAGGTCACCTGCCTCTTAGTTCCCGAGGCGGAAGACGGTCTATCTTCCCTGCATAGGGCCACCGGGAAGGATGTGGAGCCCCTGATCGAGACTGCCCGTGGGCTCCTCAAGGTGCAGGACATAGTCAGAGAAGAAGGTGTGTTCGCGGTGTCCTTCGGCTCGGCTGACCTAGCCCTCTCCATGAACGGAGACCCTTCAGTCCTGGGGACAAACCAGTATATCCGTACTGCGGTAGTCGCAGCCGCTAGGGCCTACGGGGTGGAGCCTCTGGACAGAGTCTTCTTCGATCTCAGGGACTTGAGCGGATTCGAGTCCGAGTGTAAGAGCGCCAAGTCCATGGGTTACTCTGGAAAACAGGTTATCCACCCAGTTCAAGTGGACGTCGCCAACAAGGTGTTCTCACCCACGGAGGAGGAGGTGAGGTGGGCCAAGAAAGTGGTTGATATCTACGAGTCACGTTCAAGGGAAGGTAAGGGGGCTTTGAGGATCGACGACAGGCTAGTGGACGCCGTCCACTATAGGATGGCCAAGAGGATCCTGGATTCGTTAGGGGGATAGGGGGCCCAAACGTTCTTAACAGGGTAACTCCACATAACTCTATGGCTCGAGCTCTAGATCTTTCCCTAACCGTTGAGGAAGGGATGCCGTATTACCCAGGAGATCCGGTACCATCAGTTAAGCAATTCAAGAGCCTCGACAAGGACGGAGTCAACCTCAAGGAGATCCACCTGGGGAGCCACAGTGGAACGCATGTTGATGCTCCAGCTCACTTCGTCAAGGATGCACCTTCCCTAGATCAGTTAGACCCTATGGCCTACTCTGGAACGGCCATCGCCATTAAAGTGGACGGAATAGTGAAAGTGACTGACGTTCCCCCAAGGGGGAGATAGTCCTGTTCTACACCGGGACTAACAGGAATTGGAGGCCCGGCTGGAGGATGGATTCCTTCGGCTACGTGGAGCCCGAGGCCGCCAAGGAGCTCGTGAAGAGGGGATTCAAGGTAGTTGGCATAGACTCTCCGAGCGTCGAGATGCCGAGGTTCAGGGAGCCAGAGACTCACAGGACCCTCCTGTCCAACGGTGTACTCATAATCGAGAACTTAGCTGACTCCTTGTCGCAACTTGTCGGGAAGACGTTCAAGCTCTACTGCCTCCCCATAAAGGTCAGAGAGGGCGACGGAGCACCTGCAAGAGTGGTGGCGGTGCTCGACTGAGTCTCCTAACGCGTATTAGACTGGGTTCCGTAAGGGCTTCCCGCGTGTCATTCCTGCGTTAAAGGGTGGGAGTGCCCTATAAGAGGCCGTCCTCGAAGGGTTTTAACTACCCCCACCCTGACGGACGTGGCGTCCTTGCGACCTGGGTTTCCCATTCCCTGAGCCAACCAGGTCCCCTCACCGCGAAGGAGGAACGGTGTGGAAGGGAGGTTACGAGTTTCGTCCTTCACCGAGTTCCCCGCGGTCACTAGGTATCCAACTTTACGGGAGAGGTGCGATCGCTCTCGTTTCGCGAGCGAAACGTTTCTACGGGTGGACCTTCCCCGGGGAAGGGACTTTAACCCCCTCAAACGTCAATAAAGTTAAACCCTTGAGGAATTCCTCCGGCCTCCTAGTTCTTAGGGGAGTCGAGGAACTGTCTCATTGGCACTCCCTCGCCAATCCTATCACAACTTCAATGGGGCTGAGGAGAGTCTCTAAAAGGGGTTTTCCTCGACGCGCGTTCAGACCAACTTTCCCTCCCTAGATGACGAGTCCTTCGTCGCTTTTCCCTTCCGTCGGGGCGGGTGCAACTCACCGCTATGCGACCTACAGTACGTCAATCTGAACAACCGAATTTATAACCAGGGCCTTGTTTGAAATCCTTCGTGTGTCTCTTCTGCGACATAGTGAGGGGAGAGGCCAAGTCGTTCGTGGTTTACAGGGACTCAGATTACACGGCCTTCTTGGACAGGTACCCCATATCACCTGGGCACACCTTGGTTGTGCCTAACAGACACTTCCAGGACTACGTGTCGACAGATGAGGACGTGTTGATGGGCATCCAGCCGGTCATAAGGAGGGTAGCGAGGGGAGTGATGAAAGGCCTGGGGGCCGACGGAGTCAGGATAGGCACTAACGTTGGAAGGAGTGCAGGACAGGTCATATTCCACCTCCACTTCCACGTCATACCGACGTGGTCAAAGGGGATACCCCCGAGGTTCAATTCCTTCGTTCCTAGGAAGGAGATGTCTGACGAGGAGTTCGAGATCGTCAGATCCGCGATAGCGGAGGCTTTGATGTGATCTATACTTGGCTGTTCCTAGGGCTATACGTTTCCTCCATGTTCGTTGGAAGAGCTCTGAAGCTAGACGGCTCCAGGCTCATGACTCCCGTGGTTTTAGTTCTCGTATTCACGGTGAGCGCTTGGGCTTCGACGGAGGTGGTGGTGAGGGAACTGGAGGGGCTCCTTTTCCGCTCACTGGCCTTCACAGCGATGTTGGTTCTCCTCACGCTGGGTATTGGCGCTCTATTGAGGGGTGGGAGGGGAAACCTCGGTGAGGTGAAGTCCTCCTTCCCCTTCCAGTATCCAGCGGCCCTAGTTGCGGGTTGGGTCTTCGGGATCCTGTTTAGGACCCCCCTCTACTCCTCAGTAGTGACCTGTGAGCTCTACGTTCTCGCCGTTGTGGTAGGTATTTCTATGTGGAGGGGACTGTCGTTGAGGACAGTGCGAGCAGGAGGGGCCAGGGCCCTCCTGTCCACTGCGGTGGCGCTCTTAGGTTCGGCAGTTGGAGCAGGTCTCTTCTCGTTCCTCACGGGGCTGAGATTTAACGTGGCGTTGGGGATAGCGCTGGGGATGGGGTGGTACAGCTTCACGGGTCCGGCGATCGCCGCCTACGTCTCGCCTTACTACGGGGTCGTGGCGTTCCTTGTAAATTTCCTCAGGGAACAGGTGACCTACGTCTTGGTGCCGGCCCTGAGGAGGGACGAGGTGGGGCTCCTCGCCCTCGGAGGCGCCACCACAATGGACGATACGTTACCCGTCTTCGTCTCCACCTTCGGCCCGGAGGCAGGAGTGAGCGCCGCCGTCAATGGCGTGATCCTCACTCTCATCGTTCCCATCCTCGTTACCACGGTAGTTTCGATCTGACGACCTGAGCGATCTTGCAAGAGTTATATATATGTCGCAAATTTCATGTATATTATGACTATTGATTACAATTCGGAGCCCTCCTTTCCGGAACTCAACGTTTACCCCCTCAGGTGGAAGTTCGACAACCAGGCTGGGTGGAAGCTTTACAGGAGGGCCAAGAGGGAACAGTGAGACGAGGACGAGATAGATTGGGGGAGGCTGAGAGAAGTGATCTCGGGTCTAGAGAGGCGAGAGAGGTTGGCTGTAGCCTATTGGTGGGCCATGCTCTCCAACTTCGACAACGCCACTCCGGTGTTCGCTCACGCCGTGGTCAAGGCTAGCGAGAGACACCTCCACAACGCGATCTCTGCCCTACTGACGACAATTACTTACGACGAAAATAGGCACAACCTAGTGTGCGGCAGATCTATCGACTCTGTGTTCCCTGGCTTTCCCTACGTCAAACCTAGGGACGAGTTGGAGGAGCGGGCCAGGCTCAACGTTCTCTGGACCTGATACGACGGCTCGAGGTATTGGGAGGCATACTTGAAGGCCTACTCCAAGTACGGCATAGACGTCCTGTTCACTTCGTTCATGATGGGCGAGGCCGCGGCCACCACTGTGTTCACGGGAGCCGCCAAGAACGCGAAAGTGGATCAGTTCAGGGAGGCATTCAAGAACACGGCGGTCGACGAGACGAGACACTATGCCTTCACTCATCTAGTGCTCACGGACGCCGCTGCTAGGATTTCCGACGAAGAGAAGAGGATGGTGACGAAGCAGATAAGGGCGGGATTCGTCTTCCTCTCCCTCATCACTTACAAGAAGCCCTCGGAGTTCTGGAAGCTGCCGCCTTGGTTCCAGGAGGTGCACGAACAGATGGAGGAATTGGCCAGAGAGGCGGGGCTAGGGATACCGACGTTGGAGGAAAAGGAGAAGGCGTGGAGAGACGCAGTGATTAAGGTAGGAGTGGCGCTCAAGAGGTACGGAGTCAGGATGCCCGCCATACCAGAACTCGGCGTGACGGGAGAGGAAGTGGAAGAGTCAGGCGAGGAAGACGTAGTACCCGTGTTCTGAGCTCAGGCGAGCGACCGCTCCTCAAGCCGGTGGTTTCCCGGTCGAGAATCTCTCGCACCTCGAGTCCGTGCCTAAGAGATCGTGTTATTCCAGAGCGAAGGAGCGACCTCGGCTAGGTGAGGCACGAGAAGTACATTCTTGGACTAGGAAAAATTAAACAACTAGACTTTTCCTTGAAAACGTCTATTCGTGAACTCACCCCACCCTGACCGACGGGGTGAGTTCGCTTCGCGACACTTCCTCGCTTAGGCCAACTCTATTTCTTCCATGACCGTGTTAGGAAACGCTCTTCCCCGCAACACAACCTTGAGGTAAACTTATTTACCATTAACCAGTGCACTTCGAACATGACCGGTGGACTAGAAATCAGTTAAGGTTTTGGACACTACCCTGCGAGACGGCTCGCAGGGAGTGAACGTCTCCTTTTCCTTGAAAGATAAGTTGAAGGTGGCTCAACTCCTAGATCAGCTGGGAGTAGACTACATAGAAGGCGGATGGCCAGCCTCGAATCCAAAGGACTTCGAGTTCTTCAAGGAAGTTAAGGGACTGGGACTCTCGTCCAAGGTGGCAGCCTTCGGTAGCACGAGGAGGAAAGGTGTCAAACCCAGCGCCGATCAGAGCCTCAACGGGATTCTAGACGCTGACACCGAGGTGGGTGTGATCTTCGGCAAGTCCTGGAGACTCCACGTGAGGGAAGTGCTTAACGTCACGGACCAAGAGAACTTGGAAATGATATACGACAGCGTCAGGTACTTGAAAGACCACGGACTGGAGGTGATTTTCGACGCCGAACACTTCTACCAAGGTTACCTCGACGATCCCTCGTACGCCATCGCCGTGCTTAACACGGCTAGGGAGGCGGGAGCTGATACGTTGGTCCTCGCCGACACCAACGGGGGCACACCCCCACACGTGATCTTCAAAGTGACCACGGAAGTGAGGGAGAAAGTCGAAGGAGAACTCGGAACTCACATGCACAACGATGCCGGCTGCGCAGTCGCCAACACGCTTCTGGGAGTGGCCGCTGGAGCCAGGCACGTCCAGGGCACCATTAACGGGATCGGTGAGAGGACTGGGAACGCCGACCTGGTTCAAGTTATACCCACTCTAGCGTTGAAAATGGGTTTCAAAGTCCTCAAGGATGGTTCTCTTCCTAAGTTGAGAGAGGTCTCGGCAGAGCTCTACGACATACTGGGCCAGCAGCCTAACCCCTTTCAGCCCTACGTAGGGGATAACGCGTTCTCCCACAAGGCCGGCGTTCACGCAGACGCAGTCATGAAGAATCCCAAGGCGTACGAACACGTGGACCCCTCTTTAGTTGGAAACTCTCGGAAGGTGGTAATCTCTGAGCTGAGCGGTTCCTCGAACCTGTTGGCTTACGCCGATGCGTTGGGACTCACCAAGAACAAGAAGGACGAGAGACTCAGGGCAGCTCTCGAGAGGGTCAAGTCCATGGAGAAGGAGGGGTACAGTTTCGATCAGGCAGCAGCCTCGGCCATATTGATCATGATGAGGGAGTTCGGTACTTACGTTCCGTCCTTCGAGGTTGACTATTGGAAGGTCATGTCTGACGGTGTCCTATCGCTCGCTGTGGTCAAAGTTAACGGAAAGCCGGCGGTGGCAGAGGGTAACGGTCCAGTTAACGCTGTGGACAAAGCTCTAAGGGAGGCCCTCAGAGACGCCGGACTATCTGTCGAAGATGTGAAGTTGGTGGACTACAAGGTGCACTTACCTGGTAGAGCAAGAAACACTGAGAGCGTTGTTCGAGTGGTGGCCCAATTCACCGACGGAATTAGAGTGTGGGGCACAACCGGAGTGTCGACCAACGTGGTGGAAGCCTCAGTTAGGGCCCTCATTGACGGGTTCGACTACTACCTGCAGATGGAAAGACGTAAGAGGTGAAACGAGTGTCTCAGCAGCGTCTTCCCTAGAAATTCCGTTAAGCAGAGGTCCCTAGATATCTTAGTTTCATTGGATTGTAAGGCCTTCCAGAATACACATTTAAGCCGTCCCATTCCCTTGCACAGTCATGAGTGGATGGGACCCAGGGGAGCCAGAAAGGGCGGTAAGGCCTACGTCATACTCCGGTTCCTTAGAATAGAACAAGTCTTCTTCAGTTTACCAATGGCCTACATGGGGGCCTTCCTAGCTATCAGGGGTATACCGTCTATAAGAGTCCTCCTCCTCATTCTATCGGCTCTATTCTTCTTGAGGATGGCAGGGATCACCATGGACAACTTAGCCGATAGAGAGATAGACGCGGCAAACCCTCGGACTAGGACCAGGCCCTTAGTCACGGGCGCAATAACAGTGAGGGAGGCCTGGGTCATGATCTTGGTTGGGATGATTGGCTTCTTCCTTTCGGCCTACTTGGTCAATGAATGGACCCTCATCTTCTCTCCCGTGGTGGGGGCTGTGGTATTAAGTTACCCGTACATGAAGAGGTTCACTTCCTTCGCTAACTACCACCTGGCCGCAATACAGGGACTGGCAGTGTTCAGCGGAGCCGTGGCTAGCGACGGTCTTAAGTTCCACACACTTACCCAAGTTGTCTCAAACGTCCCGTGGCTCTTCGTAGTTTCAACGATACTGTGGGCTGTGGGTTTCGATCTCTACAATCACATTCCTGATGCGCAATTCGATAGGGAGATGGGGTTGCACAGTTTCGCGGTCCTCCTAGGTGGAAGAGCCCTGACTTTCGCTGGGTTGAATCAGCTTTCCTCTGTTCTCCTAGCCGTGGGAGGAGACTTGGTCTACTCCCTAGGGCCGATATCCTACGCAGCAACTGTGCTTCATGGACTTGTGATGTTGGCCGCGTACTACTTTGCTTCGCGAAAGGGAGACTTCGGCAGGGCCTTCTATTACAACATCTACTCCTCCGTAATCCTCGGGCTCGGGATAATACTTAACGTAGCCCTCCTCTCTTAATTTTTATGAGTACCTCGGTGGTGCAGATCGTGAACCTGAACACCCACATATTGTTCGCTGTATCCCTCGGAATGGTACTCACCCACCACGTAGAGCTGGCCGTTTTGATTGGCATAGGGGCTGCACTGCCAGATCTAGATAGGGAGTACGTCTTCACCACGAGGAAGCTCTTCTCCAAGTTTCAACTCCACAGGGCTCTCCTCCACAACGTTTTCTTCGTCGCAGGACTCTACTTGATAAATCCGTGGTTGGCCCTTGGGGCCGCCTGCCACATAGGATTAGACCTCCTCACCTCCCCTACTGACAGGGGAGTGGAACCTTTCTTTCCCCTGACTAGACTGGTCACAGGAGTTTACCTCACCTTAGAGGGGGAAGTAGTGAATCGGAGGGGGTTAAGTTGGTATTTGGAGGATCCAGTGACCTTAGTCCAGGAGACAGCGGATCCCGGGCTCAGGGAGTCGGGAGTGGTTCCTTGGTTGAGGGTTTACGGCCCCTTCAGGAATAGTAGGCTGATGGATTGGGGTGTCTTCTACTCTTCGTTGGTGTTCGTGGCCTTGTACACTCAAGTGCGACTCGACTACGGATTCCTAGGGTGGCTCCTGAGGTTCTTGGGCAACGCCTTCCTCGGACACCCCCTCATCGTGGGGGGACTCGTGCTCTTTTACCTCACAGGGGAAGTTTGGAGGAGGAAGCTGCAGTTCTCAGGTTCTCATCGTAGGGAAGTATTGGCTTCGATCCTAGTCTCCGTCGCTTCACTTTCGATCGGAATAGTGAGCGTTAGGATGGGCGGGGTAGTGGACTGGTCGTTGGTGGGCATGGTTTCGCTCGCTCTCCTCATAGGAATGTCGATCGCTTACGTTCACGTGAGGCTACGCAACGGTAGAGTTGTACTTTGATGGGAGAATAACAATTTTACCTTCCGCGGAGGGTTTACCCTAGATTGAGGTCGCGTCCACTACTGGAACTAGGTTCCTCCCGCAGATTGAAATTCCTTTACGAAGTCAACCGGAGCGTGAGGAGGCGTCGATTATCGCTCCACAATATTTAAAAAGACTCTGCAAGGGTGGGACATTGATGATGTCTTCTAACGCTAGGAGCTTTGCAGTGTTTCTATTTCTTGTGGCGATTTCGTTGTGCTTCTCGCCTTTAGTTCCGGCAATTGTGGGGCAGTCTTCCTCTAACTGGGTAAAGCTAGTGTCTGTTTACGACGAGACAACCGGACAACGAGTTTCCAACGCGAGTCAACTCCTGGCTGGTGACACGTACAACGTCACGTTCGACGTCAACGTACCTTTCAGCGACCCATCAGCTTTCTACGTAGTTTCCATAGACCCTTCAATGGAGCTATACGGGAGTCAATTCTGGTACGTCCTCTCCCCCTCCTATCCTGGTTTCAACGTGTCCACCTTCGATCCCACACACACAGCGATTCGCTTCTCTCAGGTCCAGGGCACATTGGAGCTGGCCGCTGTCTTTACGGTACCGAATAACATAACGTACGTAGGGAACGAGCAAGGCGTTGTCATACAGAGGCCCCTCTACGGTGTGGACGTCATATCCGTACTTGCGGGGACGAGCATCGTCGGGTACTACTCGCCCGTCCTCGTGAGCTCTCAGATACTCCAGTATCAGCAACTCTACACGCAGGACTCCCTCCTCCTTTCTTCACACAAGGTTAACTCCCTTTACACGCCAGCCTACCAAGCCGTGATGGCTCAGGCCCAGTCGCTCTATGGACAGGGTCTCGTCTCGCAGGCCATATCTACGCTCGAGCTCCTAAACTCGAGTAATTTCCCGCCCCCTCCCTCACCTCCCAGCGACGCTCTCCTTTTCGCCGGTTTCGGGGCGGCCGGGGCCCTAGCTGTAGTCGCGGTCGTAGCATTAGTTTTGTTCTCTAGAACTAGGTCTCGTGTCTCGGCCATGGAGTCCGCCATAACCAGCGCGGCCAATCAACTCTCTTCCCTTAAGGCGACCCTCTCTTCTTACGATCAGCGATTGGCGGAAGAGGTCGATAGGTTGACAAAGAAGTTGAGGGAGGCGAAAGAATGAGCCAAGTCAACGAGAAGAGCGTAGGGAAGTACTCAGACGTCCACATAATAGGACTTGGTGGCACCGGTACTAACTTGATTCAGCGACTAATAGAGAGTCCCAGGTTACTACAACTCTTAGAATCGGAGGACTCCAACCTGTCACTCATGGCAATCGATGTAGCGGACGGTGACCTAGAAGCCCTCAACTTGGCCTATGAGAATGCCAAGAACAGATTGGTCAACGCAAGGATACTTGTGGACAGGCTCTACCTGAGGGCCCTCAAGGTGAGGTTCAACTCCCCCAACACCCTCTTCGAGTTTCTAAACAAACTAGACGGATACTTGGAGGGAGAGGGAATAAAGGTCGCTAACTATAGGCCGTGGATAAGTAGCATGATCCAGATACCTCCCCTAGCGGGTGGAGTGGGGAGAATGAGGGCACTGAGCAAGGCGATATACAACTTGAATTTCTACTACTACAACGAATTGAGCTCTGCTTTAAGCCTTTTCGTGGACAGGGTGAAGCGCTCTGTGAGGCAGCCCATAGTGCTCATCGTTTTCGGCCTGGGAGGAGGTACGGGCAGCGGAATGGTGATGGACCTGGCCAGACACCTGAGGGTCAAACTGGGGAGCGCGGTTCCGATAATAGCCCTCGTCGTACTGCCCAGTTCTGCCGACGATCCGGTGGCCCGGGGAATATCGCCCTACACTGCCCTGCAGGAGTTCGAGCTTCTCTTCAACAACGAGCTTAACTCGAAGGTGGTGGAGACCTTCGGGAGGACCTATGTGAATCCTTTCACGGCCCTGTTCTTCCTCTCACTGGACCCGGTGTACAACCTGAAGAGCACACTGATCGAGGCAAAGGCCGACCTCGACGACGCGATAGTTGACTTGGTATACTCCATGAGGTTCTTCGATTTGGCCGACTTGACGAGTAGAACCGGAACTAACAATGACTTCGGCAGGAACTGGGTTCACGCTGCAGGTTTCCTGAAGATAAGTTACCCATTGGATCAGTACATCGCCTACATAAAGGGTCAATTGCAGACCCTCAAACTCCTCGGAGACTTCATGCTGGAGAAGGCGGAGATACTCGAGAGGGCGAGGAGGTTACTGGACTCGGAGTTTCAAGAGCTCAGGTGGATATACCAAACGTTCCTAGCGTCTCAGGGTCAGTTCAACCCTCAGACCTTCGAGGGAGAGCTGGACTCTGTGATAAGTAGGGGGGAAGGTATGAGACTCTCTTTAAGCAAGAGCTCAACGGCCTGAGGGACTTTTACTCCTACTACGTAGAGAAGTTCGCCAACGTGGTGAAGGGCCTAAGGTTCCCCGATGATACGAACGAAGGGGCAGTTGTAAGTGACGTCAATAGGTACCTCGATAAGGTGAGGAACTTATCCTCGACCTACGAGGAGCTCTCAGTTGTCGACGTGAAGGACGTCCAAGAGAGGATATCCGCCGGGAGGAACTTCACGCCGTCCCAGATGGAGGCCCTGAATTCGAGTCTTAACTTCATTTCCTCCATAAGGAACGTAGTCACCGCCTTCCAACTGTACACCAGGACAAGGATATTGGCTGAGGAGCTGAGCAAGAGGCCCCTAAACGAGGGTTCGAAGCAGAGGCTAGGGAAGGTCAACGAGAGGCTCAGGATACTGTACCCGCTCATGCAGGTGTTGACACACAAACCAGAGAACGAGGGGAAATTGATAGACGACGTCGTCTTACAGGTGAGGACTACATTGAGGAACTCGGCCCAAGAGAGGCTCACCAACAAACAGAGGGAGGTGGACTTCCTGCGGGGCGAGGTAGACAGGTTGGCCAACGAGGCTGAGGAGTTCAGGAAGCAATTGAAGAAAGGACTCGGAATATTTTCCAATAAGAAACCGATACAAAGAAACTTGGAGTCCACTGAGGAAGAGCTGCATCAGAGACAGGGGCAACTCGAGCTCGCCTCAAGGGAGTTGGAGTTCGCTAAGACTTACAACGACTTAGTGGCCCAAGTCGTGGACAGGTTAGACGCGACCAAACCGTATAGGAAGGAACTCGCCCAAGTGGTCGCTAGGGAAAGGGAACTGAACAAGCTGCTCACCTCCGTCACCTCGACCAGTAGGTTCTACGAGAAGATCGTAGAGTTGAGCGAGGAGGAGAGGGTCAGGATAATGGAGATGATACTTCAGGAAAGGGAAACCGAACTCAGAGAGCCAGGCACCCTCAGGGACATACTGAACATGGAGAGGTTCAAGAACATCCTGAGCAGTCACATGAAGGTCTTCAGCACTCCCTCCTACGTAGGATTCAACAACGACTACAGGACGGACGTTATATGGGTCACTGTGAGTCTACCTGAGGGCATGTGGGACATGGACTTGCAGATGAGGCTCATGAACGTTCTCTCAGGCAACATAAACGTTGAGGCGAGTAAGGCGGTTACAATAAAACAAATACCCCAGGTGGATCCTTGGACCATTTCCTTAACTGTGTTCTTCGCAAAGGGCAGGGCTGAAAACCTAGAGAAGTACCCATCAATGCAGAGGGACTCGCAGGTGGTGAGGCCGGGAGACAGGTACCTCTACAGGAGTTTCTTGCTGGAGCAGGGGGTGCAGGACGTGGAGGCGCTCGTGTCTCAGCTTCAGGGTGGAGAGGGTGAAAGGGAGGCCCAGCGTCAGGGATAGGTTCGACTTAGTTACTGCGGACCTACTTTTGGCAATTTCCACCTTCGTTTACCTCCTCGAGGTCAAGTTCCTCCCTTTGGCCTCCTCTCTACCAGTAATAATACCGCTGGGCTCTTCCTACTTGGGCTCTATAAGGGGTTAGGTAAAGCGGCGGCTTTGGAGGCCGCGATAGTCTTCTTCGCTCTCCTCTGGCAATCCTTGGGCTTCGGCCTAGCCACTTTGAACCTCTCTCAAGTTGTCCTTAACGTGACTTACCTCACCACTTCCCTCATATACCTCTCCCTCTTAACGTTCACTTCAGTTGCCGTATTCGGGGGACTCGTGGATCCGTTGCCTCTCTCCGCCGCCGTGTTGGCAGCAGCCCTGATGCTCACTCCCCTCTATTTCCTTTCTCCCGTTATGGTAGTCATACCACTCTTCCTTAGGTTACCTACAAGGTTGAGTACGACTGGATACCTCTTCTTCGCGCTCGTCACCCCCCTCATATTTCTAAACAATGCCATAGGGTACAGCTCCGGCGCACTTTCTGGGGCACCTCAGGTGTTCTCTAGGCTAACCTTTCTCTCCTCAACCATCAGGCCCGACTTAACTAGTCTGAACGTATTCCTCAGAGGGCTCCCCCCTAACTTCATCTACCCTCACAACGTCCTGTTGGGTATGACCATATCACAGGCCCTCGGGCTACTCATTGGCATAGCTCTAGTGGGTGTGGCGTTCGCTATTACCGCAAGCGTGGGGAACTTAGTTAAATATGGACTAGACAAAATATACTTAGACGACGACTTCAGGAGGAAGCTTGACGTCCTCATGCCGGCGATCACCGGCGTGGTCGCGGTTGCGGTGTTTTGGTTGTTGGTAGTGGTCTTCTCCAGTCCGAGCGTCGGGGACTACTACACTTCCCTAACCAACAGTAGGGATGTAGGGTCCATGTTCTTGGGGGCGGTATTGGTGGGAGGAGCGTTCTCAGGCAGGGAATTGGCGATTCAGAGGCTGGAGGAGGTTGAGAGGGTGAGGAACTCACTTGTCGAGTCACTTGAGTCACTGAGAAGAAACCTAGAAGAAGCACGTCGCGTCCTCTCAGAGGTCTCCTCAGCTCTCCCCTCAGTCGACTTGTCCGACGAGTCTAGGCGGACAGAGCAGTGCAGCGAGTTCCTCGCCTCTGTGGAGGGAAAAGTGGAGAGCTCGGGTCTAGAAGTGCTGTTGAAGTGGACTCCAGTGGCTACCGACTGCCTCAGCTACGTTTCTGGTGTTGAGGGAAGGGTCAGGGAGAAGGTTATCAGGGACGTTTCGTACCTCCACTCACTCTCGGAGTCCCAGAACCTCACGCTGAGGAACTTGGGGGTAGGCCTGAGTATACCTTCTCCCGCCGAGATCTCCCCAGAGGCCAAGGTGGAGGACATATCAAAAGTATATGTGAAGTTCGTGGAGGAGCTGAGACGTTCTCTGAAGGAGCTATACTCGACGTACAGGGAGGTCGTCAAGGAATTCAATGCACTCATGGGCGAGGAGATCGCCCTTGTCCAGGGCCTTGCCCCCGAGTCCCTCTTAGACACTTATCAGTACGATGAAGCAATGAAGGTCGCTGTGGACTACTGGTTCAACTTCGAGGAAGCTCAGCGGGTTGACCTCAGTGTAGCCCTCGCTAGGCTTAGAGACGCAGCAAAACTACTGGCTACGGCCTCCCCGGAGGAGGGGGAAGAGATCGAGAAGCTCGCCGAAGAGGCGAAGGACTTCACCCCCGTGAGGTCCCTGGAACTCAGTAGGAAGCTGCGGGAGATGCGGACCAAGTTGTTCGATCTGACGAAGAAGATCTGGGAGGACGTAGAAAGGATCAACCAGATGGCATCTAGGGTAAAGTTGGACGTCGCTAGGATTCAGTTCAAGGTGAACCAGGAGGTGGAGGCGATCAACAGGGTACTCAAGGACGCGTCAAAGGAGAGACCGAGCATCGAGGAAGTGACCAACCTGATCAGGGAGTTGACGGAGTTGCTGAGGTTACACAGGGAGTTCCTCAAGGAGGACGAGCTTAACGTGCTCAGACTCGCCCACTATTCGTTGGCGGAGAAAATAATGGACCAGATGATGGGAATGAAGGGAGAAGTAAGCTTGAAGGACCTGCCGTTCACAGACGACGCAGCGTTTCTCTACATGAGGATCTACGCGGCCACCCATAACAACCTAGCCTTGGACGAACTCAAGGGCGTGATGTCAGTTGGGCAAGTGCGTTGAAGGTCACGTCACCGAAGGACTGAAGTGTCAGTTGTGTGGTGCGCCCCTCGACTTCGCCTCGTCCATGGAAGACGTCCTGAAGGTTAAGCTCTCCCTCCCTTCACCTCCCAAGTCACAGGCCATTTTGGTCGGAGTGGGTGGGAACGTCAGGGCCGAACACGTGAGTTACCTAGGGATAGGAGAGGAAAAAGTCTCTTACTCCTCACTGACGTTGCCCCTCGTAAAGGGTGGATTAGCCGACGATTACGAGAGGTCATACAAGGAGACCTTGAGGAGGTATTTAGATGGACTGCAGTTCTTCTCCAGTCCAGCTAGACTCGCCGTACTCGACTCCACGAACCTGCTGTCTCCCGCCGTAGGCTCCCTCTTGATTGACGTCCCAGCCATTGTTGTGATACCCACTCCTGACTCGTCTACCTTGGAGCTTAGCACCTCATACCTGACCCTCAACGTGCTTGACCGTTCCCAGATTCCTGCGCTGTTGGTGAGGAGGGACGTCATCGAAGACTCCACGGGTTACGTTCATGGAGTGGGAGTGGTGAACGGGATGGAACTGCTGAGTTCTCTGGCCAGTCTGGTATTGTCCTCCTACGAGGAAATCTGGGACTTCATGCAACTCAACTCCAAGCTCGGAGTGCGTACTTACGCCTTGACATGGGTTCTAGGAGGATCTGACTTAGTGTTCGGATCGCCCTTAAACGCCATGAGGGCTTCCACTTTCGTTAGGTCGGTCCAATTCCTCGAAGAGGAAGTGGAGAGTTTGGCACTCGCGGGTAGGGTGGACAAGAACCAAGTGGAGAGTGTCGAGCGTTCGTTCAGGGAACTTGTGAGGGACGGATTCAAGGGGAAACTTTCAACGACAAAGGTAATGTTAACGTCAACTGAGAGCTCCGTCTACGATCTCCTCTTAATGTACGGGGTAAAGGGCGTCGTGGGGCTAGAGGTTCTCGAGGCCGCTCACAACAAACTGCAGTCGAGGGCGGAGGCGAGATGAAGGTCACAGTGGAAGGAAGGGAAGGGGACGACTGTATAGTGGAAATAGAGGGAGGGGAACTAATCGCGACTTGTCAGAAGAGGTCCACGTTCAGAAAGGTCAGAGAGCAGATCCTCAGGGTTAAGGTCGACCCCCAGCTCAACGCGGTGTGGGAAGGAGGAAAGGTAATTGTCAATGGCGTCACCCTAGTCGGCGATCAGGCCGAGATGGTAGAGCTCTGGAAAAGACTTAGGGGACCGAAACTAGCGAGTCTCCTAGACATGGCAAAGGAACCTGTAGCCCAGTTCCTCTCATCCAGACTCCTCGTTATAGTCGAGGCGAAGAAGACCCTCGAAGATCCAGACAGGAGAGTCGCGTTCTTCTTGAGGCGTGGAGAACCTCTCCGAGAATTGAGTTCTCAGGTGGAGCAGGAGTTACGTCGAAGCTTAGGGCAACTGGAGGAGGTAATTGGCAGATCTGGGCTACTCCACGAGGAGTCCAGGCAGGTGTGGGCCGTTGCGTATCTGTGTTCCCTACTTCAGGATTATCTAATTGAGGGAAGGGATCCGTCGGAGATCTACTCGGCCCTCAGGCGTGAAGTGAGTACCTTCCAGGGAGTGGTTTCGAGGCCAGAGGAGGTGACAGACTTCGGGAGGAAGCTAATCGAGGCGGCATCGAAAAGCATTTCTACTACCTTTCACGGAATGAAGGACAGTAACGAAACAACTACCACCTCGACTCAGGGATGAAACTAAAAACAGTTGTGTGGTATTAGCTAAACTAAAAGCGTCTAATGTAGACTTGGAATTCGTTGGTACTGATGGAGGGGCAACTGCGTCCCTCCCCATCATCTATTGGGCAGAGCTTATCCATTAACGATCCCTACTTTCCCAACCTAAACGTGACCTCTCCAATAGCTTAACCCTCCAGATGTGTAGTGGGGACTGGAGAGGACTTGTAGCTGAGTCCGATTAAAGGATCGCTAAGGTGAGGAGAACTTCGATGCCTTTTCTACGGGGTAGGGGCTTCCCACTTTCTACTCCTAACTAAAATGAACCTTCCGAGAGAAATTACGGCTATTAGAGCGCCGTAGGCAGCTAGGTCCTGTACGGTGAAGGTCCTCCCGAAGATCTCGATTATTATCTCTCTGAGTATGAACGAAAGGGTGGCATCCATCACGTAGACGACACTTCTTCCCTTCCCCCTGGCGAAGTCTATCATACTCATTAGGATCTCAAGCAGGACAACAGCAAGCAGAGCGTTGTCGACTGTGGCCTCCACTACCGCAGCTGGTCCTAAGGTGAGAGACCGCCAAACTTCGAACACAGTGTCTCCTAGTACGAACACCAGACCGACCATGAGCAGGGCCTGTATCACGTAGGAAACGTATCTCACTAGGTCCTCTTCAGTGAACTTCGGCCTCACGCCTGCCCGTTCACGTCGCAATATAAAAGTCTAGGACGAGAGCCTCAATGCCCTCTTCCAGAGAACCTCCTCTAGGTAAGGGAGTCCAGCGAACGCGGCGGGATTGAACTTCTCTTTGAACCCCTCTTCTTTCCCCAGTTTCGCGAATAGATGCATTAAGTTCAGGGCTAACGCTGAGGCCTCTCCCAACTTAGGAACAGCAGGGTTATCACACGTAAGCAGGGCCTGGTAGGAGTAGTCGTAGTTTCCTTCCCTAGCCAGCTTAACTAAGTGAGATGGGTCAGGTAAGGGGCCTTTTCCTACTAGGTATTTACCGAGTGCGTCTAGGTAGCCTATGGCCCACTGGTAGAACTCCCTCCATTCAGGGTCCTCGAACCGCAGAGCTGATAACACTGAGGCCAAGTGTTTCTCCGTCGAGAAATAGAGTTCCACGTCGTGATCGTAACCTAAGGTAGTACCCGTGATTAGACAGTCGAAGGACGGAAACTCTTTCACACCGTTCCACGCTCTAATTTCAATATTAAGTCTTCCCTGAGGCGACCGAAACTTTACATGAAGGTGTGGGGACTCAACTCCTGGTGGGAGCGCCACAGCATGACGTCCACTGGGAACGCTAAGTCCATGGCCATTTTGAAGGCGGGACCATCGTGCCCGAACTTCCTGCCAATTAAGTCCATAGTCATTCTCCTCACCTCCCTCTCGTCGGCTACACCTATTATGTGGAGGTACTCGTGTGTCAGGACTACGTATAGGTATTCCCTAGCCAGTCCAGCCGACGAAGCCCTCAGGAAGGGAGCCTCGTTGAGGTTTATCAGCGTTGTTCCTGCCTTCACGAACGCTAACACTTGGTCGTTCACCCTCACCAGCTGCACCTCGGCCCTCGGAACCTCTCTATCTAGTTCCCTCACTAGGTCTCTCCTCACCTCTTCGGCTACCTCCTGGGGCGATGTGGAGAAAGGCATAAGACGCTTTTTACTTGGTCATATAAAAACCCATCTTAAGTCCGTATTCACAAAAGACGCGTATTTAACTTCTTTGGGGGTTGATGGGGCGGAAGTCCACTCCTTAGGACGGTCCCCTCATAGAAACGTCTTTATGGGGTGTTGGGAAACTATACTCCAGACTTCGGCCGTGAGGGCTGGGCACCCTAGGGACTGGGGGACCTCACGGTCGTGGGAAGCGACCTTCTTTAGCCTCCCCTCCCCACGGTTCACACGACTTTTCCTTGGAAACTCCGCTACTGACGGAGATCGAGGTCTCTACGGGACTCGTGGTGAGGACGCCGGAGAGGACGGGTTAGTTCGCTTCAGCAACAACGTTATGTACTCTCTTCCTTTTTCCTTGGAGGCTATGGGGGTACATTTCAAAATTGGTTTTGGCCAAACATGTCGAGATGAACAGAGGCTACCTTTACATGCTCGGAGTTGTAGTCGTGTGGGGACTTTCCTATCCATTATCGAAGCTCTCCCTCACTTACATGTCTCCCTTCGTTTTAGCATTCTTCAGGTTCCTGGTGGGAGGGTTAGCGCTCCTCCTCCTCTCTCGGGGTATGCAGGTGGGAGTGAAGGAGACGATCAACGGTGTCCTAAACGTCTTCCTCTTAGTTCTGTTCCTAAATCTGAGTCTCATGTTCACCCACAACCCCGCCCTGGCGTCGGTGCTGATCTATACTCAGCCCCTCTTTGTGCTCACCATAGCATTATTCCTCGGAGAGAGTGTAGGGAGGATTAGAATGTTGGGCGTCTTGATAGGGTTCGCTGGAGCCCTCCTCTCCGTGGGAAGCACTAGTTTCAGTCTGGGATCGCTATTCGCGGTGGCCGGGGGGTTCACTTGGGCAGTAGGCACAACTTACTTCAGGAGGAACGTCTCAAGAGGGGATCTCGTCAAATTGAACTCCTTCATGGCTCTCCTCTCTGCCCTCCTAGATGTACCCCTTATGTCCTACGACTGGAAGTTGGAACTCAGTCCGGAAGGGATCGCTTTGGCAGTGGTGGTGGGGTTGACGGCCCAGGCGGTCGGGTTCCTCCTCTGGTTCTCCGCAGTGAGGGAACTGGGGCCAGTGAACGCTAGCGCCACGTCGATATTGATTCCGGCCTCCGCTTACGTCCTATCCTTCCTAGTGCTTGGGACGGTTCCGACTCTGCTAGAGGTGATCGGCTCCTCCGTGGCCCTGTTGGGAGTGTTCATCAGCCAGTTCGGTGAGAGGCTCGCTAGGGCTTAACTTACTTCTCCCTGGACCCTAACGTGTCTCTCCCTGAGTGTAGAGATGTCCTCCTCTAACCTCTGGATCTCTCTGTTTATTAGCTCCACCTTGAGGTCCACGTCCTCCTTAGTAGCTGACATGATCGACCTGAGGCTGGCCATGTAGTCGACTATGGCGTCCATAAGTTTAGTCATGCGTTCTAGGAGGTTCTGCATCTTCTCTAAGTCGTCCGTGTAAGTAGTTTGCTGGTAGACGAAGAGTAGGAGGAGGAGATCTCTCTCAGTCAGTGGCTCGTTGGACTTTACCTTCCTGTCCAGCTCGTCCAGCTCCTTCTTGAGGATCTTACCGACGCTTGGTGAACCTTCACCGCTCACGTGTTATACTGCCACCCTGAGGTAAAAAAGGGCCTCTGACAAGGTTTATTTGGGTCCTCTTCCCCATAGAGACGTGGTTTCCCTAATTACGGTGGCCATAGCGGTCCTCTTGATCGGAATTCTCCTCTCTGTGTTCGCCCCCTATCTCACCCCGGGTTACTTGGAGTTGGACAGGGAGCTAGTCGACACTGGGAAGGGCGTCACCCTTCCTCCCAACAGCAGCGTAACATTAGAGGCGCTCTACGTCAACGAGAGCGGAATGACGCTCCTCTTCCTGACCAACTCTACACACGACGTTGTTAAGGTCCTATTACCCTCGGGCAAGATCTACCGCAACTCCACAGGTTCAATGAGCGTTCAAGTGCCAGTTGGACGGTATACGTTGGAGGCTGTGAACCTCCTTAATCAATCCCAGGCTATGAAGTACTACGTGCTCCTAGTTAGTGGCTCTAGGCTCGGGCAAATTGTGGGCTTCTACGACGTTATATCTAACGCGTACCTAGTCGGAATAGCGATAGGGATAGTGGGTCTAGTGAGGTACGTTTCGAGGAGGAGGTCCAAACAGTAGCTTATTAATCTCCTCCTCGAGTCCTGACTATGGGGTACTTCGACGACTTCCCCTCCTCCACTAAGGTGAGGACGTTCTTCGTCTCCTCGGCGGGCTTTCTCCTCGACGGATACGACTTATCTGTAATTTCCTTCGCCTCCACCTTCATATTGAGGGAGTTCTCACTGACCACACCAGAGTATGGACTGTTGCTGGCGGCGTCCTTGATTGGCATGATACCCGGTTCTGTTCTCTTCGGATGGTTGTCGGACAGGATGGGCAGGAGTAAATTGATGGGGGTGGACCTCTTCTTCTTCTTAGTTTTCGGAATAACGGCGGCCCTATCGCAGAACTTCGCTGAACTGTTCGCCTCTAGGCTACTTCTCGGTGTCGGTATAGGGGGAGACTACCCCATAAGCAGCACCTTGATGTCCGAGATGTCCCCACCCTCCTCCAGAGGAAGGTACCTTGTGGGGGCCGTCTCCATGTACTGGATAGGGAGCGCGCTCTCAGGGGCTGTGACCTACCCGGCCCTGACTCTCGGACCGTTCTTCTGGAGATACGTTTTCTTAGTGGGAGCGCTGCTTTCAGTGCCCATAATTCTCCTGCGACTTAGGCTATCTGAGTCCCCACGTTGGTTGGTGTCAACTGGGGCACTCAAGGGCTCAAACCTCCCCACTCCCGAGCTCGAGAACAAGGGAGCCAAGGGATTCGCAGACCTCTTTAAGGGCAGGATGCTGTGGGTCACTGTTTTCCTGTCAAGTGTCTGGTTCCTCTTCGATGTAGCGTCCTACGGCATAGGCCTATACTACCCATACTTGCTGGAGCAATTCGCCTTCCCCTCTAAATACGAGGTAGTGTTGGGAACGCTAGCCATATCAGCCGGGGCAATAGTAGGCTACGCGGTAGCAGAGGCCGTAGTGGACTCCCTAGGAAGAAGGGTGGTTCTCCTCACCGGACTCGGTTCTATGGCAGCTCTACTCTACCTGGGGTGGGGAGTCAGGCTCCACGGTCCCCTACTCGTCCCGTACTTCATGTCCTTCGTGGCCATGGAACAGTGGGCGGGGGCGGTGACTCTCTTTTACCCCACTGAACTCTTCCCTACGTCCGTCAGGTCCTCAGGTCAAGGAGTGGCCACCGCCGCGAGCAGGGTGGGAGCGGTTCTGGGTGTGTTCTACTTCCCTCAGCTAACCGTTTCACTTGGGTTGGCGAACTCCCTATTTACTTTCGCCACTGTTTCCCTGGTGGCGCTCGCAATATCTCTACTAGGTGCCCGCGAAACAGCCAAGAAGCAACTGGAGGACACCTCGCAGGGCGTGAGGTGAACGTCGGAAACTGAAATAACAACAAATTTATACTGGGAAAACATATTCAACTTTATGGACCTTCAGTCCAGGAAACTTAACGAGATAGAGGCAGTAGTTGGTGTTACGGCGGTAGGTTTATTGAGGGAGCGGAGGCTAGAGGCGATCTGGGGCCAGTTCAAGGTTGACGAGGGGAGGTTGATGGATGTGATAACTCGAAACTTAGAAAAGTTGAAAGAACACGCTAAAGTAACACCATCCTTAGCTCCCTTCAGGGGATTCGCCATGGTGCTCGATGACGTAGGTTTGTTTGTATATGACGATCTCGTGGTGCTGACTGATGCGAAGAAAGTTGACTGGGATAGGTTAGTGAAGGCGGTGACTAGTTCGTGAGAGGGGAATTGGGTAGAATAGATCTGCGGAGCGGAAAAGTGGAGGGGGAAGTAGAGAGAGCAGAAGAGTTAGCCTCGTTACTCAAAGAGGACTGTCAGGTGGGGGAAAGGGAAGCAATAGAGCTGGGGTTTAGGAAGCTCAACGGTTTCGTCATTTTAGGGGAGAAGCGTTCTATTGCCTTCGCCAAGAACGTCGCCGTAATAGTGGACAACTCCTTCGTGACGTGGGATGAACTGTTCGTGCACTACGGACTGGATAGAACGTACTTGACGGTGGGGGCGGTGTTGACAGGTCTGTCCTTGATGTTGTTCTATTTGGCTTTGGGAACTTCCCTATTGGACTACTTCGCCCCAGAACCTAGACTATATACACCAATACTAATGTTGTTATTGGGGTTGACCTTCCTAGGGATTTCAAAGAGCAGGCCGAAGTACAGGTTCTCCAGTTGAGTGGAAGTCCATAGGAGAGCGTCAATCATATAGTTTAGTGTGTTATGCGCATAGCGGTCTTCCCTAAGTGAGTAGAGTGTTAGTGAGTGAAATGTAGATAGGTAGGATTCCAAGAGGGACATCGCAAATGCGGGTTGACCCTGTCTTCATGTCCATCTTCGATCGTTTCCTTAGGTTTCGTTAGAGTTCACGCTACGAAATTTAGATGAGAGTAGAAAAAAGTTATTAGTACCGAAATGCAATAATCTATGAACTGTTATGACGAAGGTTCTTGTTCTGGGGGGAAGGTTCGGAGGTCTGACGGCGGCGTACACTCTGAAGAGGCTGGCTCAAAGATCTTTAGACGTCAAGTTACTCAACGAGTCTAGGTTCACGTACTTCAGGCCTGGGCTGCCACACGTTGCAGTGGGGTACAGAGACGCCTCTGAGCTCAGTGTGGACTTGAAGGAAGCCTTACCGTCGAAAGGGATT
The DNA here is from genome assembly GCF_003967175.1 of Sulfodiicoccus acidiphilus. Taxonomy (NCBI): domain Archaea; kingdom Thermoproteati; phylum Thermoproteota; class Thermoprotei; order Sulfolobales; family Sulfolobaceae; genus Sulfodiicoccus; species Sulfodiicoccus acidiphilus. The sequence continues at coordinate 1,446,538 of NZ_AP018553.1, forward strand.
CAATTTCAGCAGGGAAAGGTCCTCAAGGTTGACGCCAAGGCCAACTCCGTGCTATACAGGGACCAACTGGGCAACGAAAGGGAGGAGCTCTACGATTACCTAGTGATCGGGATAGGGGCTCACCTAGCCACAGAGGCCGTCAAGGGGTGGGATCAGTACGGCTACAGTGTGTGCGAGGCGGACTTCGCTACCAAGCTCTGGGAGCGGTTAAGGAACTTTCAGGGAGGAACGATCACCATAGGGTCGGGTCCGTTCTATCAAGGGAAACAGCCTAGGCCAAAGGTACCGGAGAACTTCGTGCCTGCTGCAGATTCTGCCTGTGAGGGGCCCGTGTTCGAGCTGTCTCTGATGCTCACGGGCTACTTCAAGTCCAAGGGCATGCTAAGCAAGGTGAAGATGACCGTCTACTCTCCGGGAGAATACCTCTCCGACCTATCTCCGGCCTCGAGGAAGACTGTGGCGGAGATGTATAAAGGAATGGGAATAGAGTTGGTGCATAACTTTAGGATAAAGGAAATCCGAGAGAAGGAGGTCGTGTCAGAAGACGGAAAGACATTGGAGTCAGACCTGAGTATACTCCTTCCACCTTACGCTGGTAACCCAGCCTTGAAGAACTCCACCCCAGACCTGATCGACGACGGAGGCTTCGTTCCCACCGACCTCAACATGACGTCTCTGAAGTACGATAACGTCTACGCCGTAGGGGACGCCAACTCCGCCACCGTCCCTAAACTCGGCTATTTGGCAGTTCAGACTGGGAGGATAGCAGCTCAACACTTAGCTAGTAGGTTAGGAATAAGGACCAAAGTCGACACTTACGCACCTACTATAGTGTGTGTGGCCGACGATCCTTACGAGGGCTTCGCCGTGGGTGTGAAGGATGACACTTGGTACGGTGGAACAACGTCAATTGCCCAACCCAGTAACGTTAACCACCTAAAGAAGGAACTCTTCACCAAGTACTTCATGTGGACTAAGGGAGACATGGCCCTAGAGAAGTTCCTTGGGAGTTGGTGAGGCGTGGAGGAGAAGCTGGCGGACATGCTTGAGGACAATAAGGTGATAACTCTATCGAAATTGATGGGAGTCTTGGAGAAGCTAGACAGGTACGGGTTCTTGGACGTCGTAAACGGGCTTCTTGAAGATGAAGAAACGGTGGGCAAGGTAATAGGAGCAGTCGTGAACGATCAATTCCTCTCCTTATTTGGCAGAGGGAACGAGGTGATGGACTTGCTAGACCTTTTGACCAATGGTGAGACTGTGGGAGCCCTCAAGGACGTGGTCGAGCTCTACTCCACGTTCAAGAGGACGGGAATAATGGAACCTCTTGCGGGACTACTTAGGGACGAGGAGCTTCTGGGCAAGGTGATAGGGGCGGTCGTGAACGACTCCACACTAACCTTGGCCACTAAATGGAACGAGATCGTGGACTCCTTGGCCAAGATCGACTTCAGTCAATTGAAGTACTATGTGAGCGCGATATCCCTCTACGGGAACGGGATAAGGGACCCAAACAAAGTGGTACCAATAAGAGGGTTCATGGACATACTCAAGCTTCTGAAAGACCCAGACGTCCAAAGGGGGATAGGAATACTGTTGGCAGGGCTCAAGGAACTCGGTAGATCCTACGACGCCAGTAAGCTCTAACTTACGCTACGAGCTGTCGAAGCGTTTAACCCTATGGGGGTTAAGGGGACGGAAGTCCCCTTCCGTGAGGACTGATACCCCCTCATAGAAACGTTAATGAAGCTCCAACGTCTTCTATACCTCTGCTGTAAGAGCTGGGTCTCACCCTAGGGGCTGGGGGAACTCACGCCCGTGGAGAGGAAACCCTCCGTGACCTCCCTACCACGCTGTTCACAGGACAGTTCCACTGAACCTCCGCTACGGAAGGGGATCGATATCGATCCGAGGAGCGGGACTCACCGCGAGGACTCCACGTCCGTGATGGCGTGGTAGTTCACTTACTCTCTTAGGTTCCGGCTTCAGAGTTCTTTTCTATTTGATTTTTAACCGCAACACGTCGAGCCTAATTTTTAATTTCAATCCTTAAAACCGCTCACTTAGATCACCTCAACTCACTAAAGAGGGTTAAAAAGGGATCCTCACACTGTCCTAAACCAAGGAGTTGTAGTCCCAAGTAGTTCGCCCACAATTTGCCATTTTTATATGCAATAGCACATTTCCCCATCTTCGTCTGAGACTTCTGCAGGTTTTATCATATTTTAATATGCATTTCTCCAAAGTGTCATGTGGTGAGTATTTATAGTGCTCTAGAGAAATATTTAGCATGAATTTGCCCTCTTGGTTAACTCAGTCCAGCATATGGAGGCTGGTCTCCTCGCTCTTCCAGCTGGACAAGGACTGGACGGCGAGGATGGTAACCGCCATGCTGGTGATGGGTGTGGCGTGGGGCTTCCTCGGAACAATAGACTCCCTCATGGTCAGGATACAGGAGACGCTCTGGGGGTTCGCAGGACTCTTACAGTTCACGCCCCAAGAGTACTACGGGGCCATAACGCTCCACGCCTCAAGGGACTTGTTTGGGTTCGCTCAGCAGATCATTTACGCCATCATAATCTTTTTCACAATAAGACTCCTTAACTTACAGCCGAGGGCGAAGTGGCTCCTGATCACCTCGTTCGTCGCCCTCAACGTCTCGATGATGTTCATCGAAGGTCCCATAATCCTCACTCCCACATTCAACGACAACTACTTCGCCGCCGGCTCTTGGTATTATCTCTCTCCCCTGGGCATCCCAGGTTACAGCTCTTACGTCCTTTCTCCTTTCTTCTACTTCGGGTGGCTCCTCCTCGACTTCTTCACCTACGGAGCTGGCATATGGATAGTCTACCACTACTACGTAGCCACTAGACAGATGAAGCAGAGGTTGCCCGTACCGGTGGTCTTCTTCTTGATGATAATCCTGCTCTTCATGCTTGGCTACTCTGGGGTCACAGCCGCCGACGTGTGGGACGTCTTGGCCTACTATCACGTAGTTGGTCTAGTCCCCATAGATAACCAGATCCTGTTCTGGATATTCGGGCACTCGGTCGTCTACATGCTCTGGCTGCCTGCGGTCGCCGCACTCTACCTCCTAGTACCAATCCTAGCTAGGAGGCCCCTCTACAGCGAAAGGATGGGTAGGCTCTCCGCGTTGCTGTATCTCATATTCTCAAACAACGTCCCGATTCACCACCTCTACATGGTCAACATACCGGTCTCACTCAAGATACTTCAAGAGGTCTTCACTTACGCCGTGGTTGTCCCTTCAATGATGACTTTCTTCAACCTGTGGGCTACGGCGAAGGGCGCTAAGTTCACGTGGAACGTCATATCAGCCTTCACCGTCACTTCCTTTGCTGGCGCCATAGGTGCAGGCGTGACGGGGATAGCTAACGGCACTATAGCCTTCGACGCGGTTATACACAACACAATGTGGGTAGTTGGGCACTTCCATGCCATGATCCTGCTCAGCATCGTCCCTGGAGCCATGGCCGTGTTCTACTACATGATGCCCATGCTGACTGGTAGAGAGTGGTACTCCAAGTCCATGGCGTGGGGACACTTCTGGGGTTACGTCGTCGGAGCGGCCATGATTTCGGTTGGCTTCGATCAGCTCGGACTATACGGTATTGTCAGAAGATCTGAGATATATCCGAGGTTCCCCGCGGTAGTGGACGCCGAGGGACTCGTGACTGTGGGTGCGGTCCTAGCGGCAACAGCGACACTCCTATGGGGTCTCAACGTCGTCATGACTGTCCTCAGAGGCAAGCTTGCCAACGTGGAGGGGCTACCACTGGATCAGGTAGTGGAGAAGGTGGGGGAGGAACTGTCGGCCCCCACAGTGCTGGCCAGCGTCTCTACACCAGTTAGGTCTGTACTCTCGGTGAGCAGGAGGGCCCTGAGCAGGGGTTACTCTCTGGGAGTGTTAGGAGCGGCCCTGATAGTTGTAAGTTCCTTCGTGATAGCCTTCGCCCACAGTACTTACGACCTATACACCTGGACGTGGATAGTACTGTTGACGATTGGAATATTCCTGGTCGCCATCCCAGTAATGAGGGACTCAAAGGCGGTGTGAGGTGAGTGGAGTGGAACAGAGTACGAAGTGGGAATTAGGTTTCGTGGCGTTAGTGGTGATCCTGTTTGGGGTGGTGATTGTGGCCACCGTACCTACCGACTACAGGGTTGGAGGAGTTCCCTCCTCCACGACCTTGGCCGAACAAGACCCAGGGAAGGTGATAGAGACCCACGTTGAGCAACTGCAATACGTCTTCAACATTACTGAGAGAGGCGACGTGAACGGGAACTACTACAACCTCATAGTGGCCCACCAAGGCGACGTGCTCAACTTGACCATGACCGCTCCACTACGTGATTCAGCCACGGGTAACTTCTACTTCCCAGACTACGCCGACCAGGTAGTCGACGACCAGATAGTCCCAGCCATGGTCTCTTACGACGCGCTCAGTGTGCCTCGGATCCCAGGTGCATACGCTTTCTTGGACGGGGAGTACGATGGACCGTGGTACACTTACCAGGTGGGATTGGTTCTAGTGCTCCCTCAGTCTGGGCTCTACTCTCCACAGGAGCTGTCTGCCTACGTAGCTCAGACAGACCAAGCCAAGGCTTCGGGGCTCTCAGGGGACAACTACAATCCCCCAGTGGTGTTCTACAACTCAACCTCACCAAACGTAGTGTTGGCTACAGATCCCTATGGTGTCTTCAACTCCTCCGTCCCTGGGCCGACTTTAGTTCTGAGGAACGGCTCAACCGCTTCCATAACGCTGTATTTTGCCCCACCTAGCCCGGTCCACAACTACTTAGTTACGTATGTTAATGGTAGACCTGTTGAAGTGACTAATATTAGTGTAGGCATTTACGGAGTGGAGTCAAACGGGGCGTTGGTGCCATTGGCACAAGCACCCATAGTTTACGGCTCTCCAATGCACTTCACAGTCGACGTTGACGGTCAATTCCCCGCCTACCTTTACGGTCTAGTGAAGCCAGTCTACAACAATTACGACCCCTACAACGAGTCGAGTCTGTTGGTTGGGGAGGATACCGGTCTCGTAATGGGTGCGTGGGGGGTTATCTTGGTGGAGGGATGAAAATGAAGGAGTACAGCTTCTTTAAAGTTCTCGGCATAGGGTATGCCTTAGCATTGCTTCTGTTATTGTGGGAGATATTGGACGTGACCCTTCACAGAGCTGCCACTTCCATGGTTTTGCCCTTCACCGCGGCGGCGATAGTTGGGTTCGCGGCTTACTTCCTTTTCGTTTACTTCGCTCCTGAACGTAAGTAGCTAACGAGTTTCCCAACCTATGTATGGAACCTGGTTTTTAGGACAAGGAGGGAGTCGAAGTAGTGAGGCACTGAAAAATGTGGGGTAACCTTACCCACCGAAATGTTGGCCCTTTAACGAGAAAGGGTCATTATATAACGACGTAGAGAAGCTGACTTCTTTTCAGTAGTTAAGAGTTCTCTTCACGTTTATCTTAACTTGGGTTCAAGGGTGGACCTCACCACCGAGGACGGAAGGTCCCCTTTGTTGATTTTAAATACTGGTCAGAAGGACGACGTCTAGGCTATGTTCACCGACGGAGCGACCTTCACCTAGATCCCTAAAAGCGAGGGTCCTCGAAGTACGCCTCCCGCCCCAAGGCCCTTAGCGGGCACCGAGTCTCGGGCGATCCTAAATCGGGGCCGGTCCTCAGTGCCCGTTGATCTCTCTACCCTTTGGGCGAAGAAGGAAATACCCACCGCGAGGTGGGAAGCCCCGTCCGTGATGACGGGATAAGTTCGTAGGGAAGGGATCAAGGAGAAGTGTAAAATTCCCTACTTCGAGGAGTTGTAGCCAGTCGTCACCACTTTGCATTTCATCCTTGCCGCAGATCTATCCACATCTAAACGCTAAACCTTTTTGAGTGAACGTTTTAACCTTGAGGAGCTAACTTTAATCAACCCTTCTGAAGTTAATACTTGCATACAAATGCACATACTTTTGTGTTTCTGTGTGCGAAGGGTTTTTTAACTAAAAAAGGAAGATGGATATAGGTGAATAAGATGGATAAGGTAAGACTTCAAGACGGGAGAGAAGTGGACGTCTACAGGCTGGCTGGCTTCCTTTACGGGCTATCAGCCAGTGACGTAGAGCTGCTCAAGGTGATCTTAGAGCAGCGTGAGGTGACCACGGAATACCTCGCTGAGAGGTTAAAAGTCACCAAGGCCTCCGTGAGCAAGGGATTGAACAACATATTAGATAGGGGACTGATAAGTAGAGACAGGGCCATGAGGAACGGTGGCAAGGGTAGACCAATCTACATATATAAGGCCGACAGGAAGCAGTTTCTGGCGAGGTTCGCTGACGATCTGCAGTCAATATCAGACCAAGTGAGGAAATCGCTAGAGGAGAAGGACGGCAAGAAACTAGTAACAGTACCCAACTAAGTTTCTTAAACCCTGAAGGTATACATTCCGTTTTCAATCTCTTTTAGTTCTATTTTGATTCCCTTAGGGATTAGGTGGATCTCTCCGTCCTCTGCCGTGATACGTAGGGTCATTTTGTTCAAGTAAAGGACGTACGTCAAGGCACATATTGCCGCGTCGAAGTGGTCCTTATATCCTTCCACCTTCAATACCAAGTTCTTCTCGGATGTGGTAGGGTGGGTCTCAATCAGTGAGAGCTTAGATGATAACTTCATTGCCCTCTCCACAAGTTTGGGCATCCAAGAGGGAGGGAGCAATCTGGCTCCCACCCGCATGGCCATTCTGTCCACTTTCCTGAAGCCTGAGGCTCTAGTCAGAGGTGCGTCTATAGCTCCCGCATCGCCACACAGCTCGATAATTTCCTCGTCCTTCCATACGTCGTGAACTTCGATGAACTCGCCCCGGATCACCGCGACAGACGAAGGTCTAACTACCGCCAGGTCTATCCCACAGAATCGCCTAATCAAAAAGTAGCCCGGTAAAATATTCCCCCCGTGGACAAAAAGGTTGAGTTAGCTTTCTAGCGCCTTGAAGCGTATCAGCTACGTCCTTTGACATTTCGAGTGCGCGGCGTGAGTGTATAGCAGTTCTTTACAAATTATGAGTTTAAGGGAGGGGAAAGCCCAGCAGCGAAGTCGCCGCTCAATTAAATAATTTTTTAGATTTTTCCTTGTAAAGTTAAGAATGCTTCTCTTTACCTTACCGAGAACTCAACTTGACCGAGGAGCAACTAGTACCACCCTCTTTCGCAGTTCTCTTCTCACACGGAGTTATAGCTTAACAACGAAAGTCCACAGTGTTCAAATTGGGCGGTCTCCAGCTTTTTCTCTGCTCCTTCGAGAGGTGAAACCCCCGAACCGACGGTGGGAACGACTAACAGCTCCGAGGGAACCCATCTGGGGAGGTCAGAAAAGATGGAAATCCTCGTCATTCGAAGCGTGGACAATAGTTCAAACGCGGCCCTCTGAAACAGTTTCTAGATAACACTACCCACGCTCCTCGCCTCTACAGGCATTTCTCCTCTCAACGACAGAGGATCCTCCACGATCTGCGAGTCTCAGCATCCAACTAGACCACCTCGATGTCACCTAGAACTAGGAGTTCATCCTGAATCTGCTGTCCTGCCTTAAGTCCGTGGATTAGATAAGATCCAAGGCCTCGCCCCTCCCTGGGACGATTCGCGATCTTCCCAGGTTTACTTCGACCACGCTGACGGCGCCCCTTCTCCGGCTCGATCGAGTACTTAACTGAGGGAGGAACGACTACCGTCTCCCTTTCCCACTAAGGGACTGAACTTCGCGGACGAAAGTCCCACCTTCGAGTGGGGTCCCTCCCCGATCCACTCTACTGCCCACCAGGGATGTGAACCCGAACCGACGGTGGAAACGACGAACTACCCCACGGAGTAACCCTCTGCGAGGCGGGGAGGAAGTCAGCTAGAGCTGAAGGCTTGAAAACGGTGCCGTGTTGGAGGTGGTTGAGAGCAAAACCTCCAAGCGCTATGCCTTCCATAGTGTGGAGGTAGGGAAGAATCTTAGAGCTACGGGGAAAAACCCTTCAATCGCAGACTAAATTCCGACTTGATCGGAAACTCGGAGGAGGCTTCAGTATCTCTAAGGTAGGAGACAACTGACCTTTGCCTTTCCTTAAACAGTGCCAGAAGCATATCGGGTTGGGAGGACGTTCCTCGCCATATGCACCTAGTTCCCGCTAAATGGGAGAGAGAAATTGTGAAGCACATCTGTCCACTGGTAGGTTTTTAATTCTCCGTTTCTAAAACTCGTTAAAATGGGCGTAATCGTTAGGAAGATACACACGAAGAAGGACGGCGGAAACGTTTGGCTCAGGGTCACCGAAGAACCCCCTAGCATGAAGAACGAGAACCCATCAGACGGGTACTTCTTCGTGAGGGTGGGCGACGATTCGGGGGACAAAGTGATAAGACTGTCGGACGAGGAAGCGCTAGATGTAGCTCAAAGGATCCTCGAGTCCTACAGGAGGCATGTGAAGATATACGAAAAACTAGAGGATGAGAGCTATAGGATGTACAAGATGAAGTCTGACGAGAATGAGGAAGACTAGACTGGAAGCCCAACCATCAGAGAGAAAACGTAGGCCGCCAACATGAAGGTCAGTACGGGAACCCCCCACGCGACCCATATGTAGGTGTCGTTACCGATCTTGCCTTGCTCAAGTAGTAAACGGAAGGTTTCCCTCCACTTGGAATCGTCTTCGTCTACTGAGAACGTAGTTCTAAGCTTCAGGTTCCCGTCCTCCGTGATCTCGGTGAGCGGAAATAGGAACTTCGATCTCAGGAACTCCTCCACCGTGATCCTTCTCCCTGAGAAGGCCAAAGGGAGCCTCTTAAACCAGGGTAACCCTGAGGTGTACCTGAAGTTTCTGCCTAAGTTTAAGACCCCGGCAACTGCTATGGCGATGGCGGTGTAGAGCAGAACTGTCAGGCCCTCAAGTCCTCGTCCTGACAGATTCGGGAACAGGAAGGGGTGGGTTACTGGGTTAAGGGCCCCGACGAGAGTGGCACATATGACGTCAGCACCCCCTAAGAGACTGAATCTGTACATGGCGTAAGTTGTCATCCCAGTAGCGACGACCGAATATGTGTATACTAAAGGTGAGAACGATCCCCACTGGAAGTAGACCAAGGCCAGTAGAGGGAGGTAATAGAGCCATACCGCATCATTGACCTCCCTACTCCTCAAGTCCAGAACTGCAACGTGGACTAGCATGGCAGTGGTACCCAACACCTGTATCAAGTAAATTAACCACATGGCAGGAAGCTCCCCTCACTCTGCCTAGCTTCGAGGCTGTCAGAGAGCTAGATACCCCGAGGAAATAAAGTGTTTCTAGTTATAAAACCGCTTCTATTGCAGCTAGGAGACAACGTTTTGGGGTAAAGAGCTATTGTGCGAATTAGTTCTGAACTTCGGCACCCCTTTTTTGTGTAAGTTCCTTGCGTCAAACCTAAACTCTATCGAGGATCTCTGGCAGAAACGCTTAAAGGGGAAACACACCTCCATATACTATCATATGATAGTTAAAATAACCGTGAAACATCCCATCATGAGGGATGGGACGAGGGTGTTCTGGATGGAGGCCAAGGACATGGAGGATGCGATGAGACAGGTGAGGGGACTACCGATAGAGAGGATGGAAGTGGTGGGCTGAACTTAATTAATTCGAAGTACAATTCTACTGTATGGAAGTTGTGGTTCTTGGATGTAGAAAGTTCGGAAAGGTGCACCTCCGTGCCCTTTCGTCGCTCAAAGTCCCTTACAGTATAATGGAGAGGAACCCAGACGTTCTGAAGGACTGTGCGTCCACGTTCTCACCCCTAAGAACCTTCAGCTCTATCGATGAAGTTCTAAGGTCTAACGCTGACGTGGTCGACGTGGTCTTGCCGCATAACTTGCACAGACAGGTCGTAGTGGAGGCGTTGAAAGCAGGGAAACACGTCCTGGTTGAGAAGCCCATAGCTACAACGGTTGAAGAAGGTGAGGACATGATCAAGGCATCTAAGGAGTATCGTAGAAAGTTCATGGTGGCGGAGCAGTACTTCTTCGACCCGACCGTGAAGGCGGTATCCTCCATGATAAGGGAAGGTAAATTGGGTAAGGTCCACACCATCGTAGTTAGGGACCAGAGGTTTTACGACCACACAGGGTGGAGGACAGATCCCACTGTAATGGGAGGAGGCGCGCTCATCGACGGTGGGATCCACTACGTCGACACTATCCTGAACTTCGGAGGGGACTACGAGGGCCTGACTGCTTCGGTGAGCCACGTGGGGTCCACCCTCAAGGGGAGGACAACACGGTGGCATTCTTCAAGTTTAGGTCTGGGGCCGCTGGCGTACTTCTATACTCTTGGGCCTACAGAGGGAATCCCGTTCTCCCAGGCTTCGAGGTCATAGGGGAAGAGGGAACTGTGTACGAGGACGTGACCACGAGGTCTCAGGCCGATTTCGTAGATCCGTCTAGGACGACCGCGTACGGTCTTCCCGTCCTCAATGGGAAGAAGGTGGAGGTGAAGACTTACGACGTCTTCCAGGAGGAGATAGGCTCCTTCATCAGGGCTGTGGAGAGGGACGAGCCAGTTCCGATGCCACCCGAGTTGGCACTGAGGGACCTCAAGGCTGTGTTGGACGTCTACAGAATTGCTGGGTACAGTCCGCGCTAACTTTATAGTGATGCCTAGCCTCACGGAACTGTGGATAGGTACAAGGCTGGGGCTTTCCTCGCGTTTCTCTTCGCCGCCCTCACTGTGTTGGTGAAAGTCCTCTCCGAGCCTAAAGTTCCAGGTAACATCCTCATCTTCCACCTCATCAATGACGCTCAAGTTCCGGCCCTCAATCCAGTCATGGTTTTCCTTTCCCTATACGGCAGGGAGTACGTGTGGATACCTGTGGTGGCCATCCTTTTCTTTTTCAGGAGGAGAGCCTCCATGATAATGGCTTCCGCCTTCATCGCGGATATAGTATTGGGTGAGGGATTGAAGTACGCAGTGGCTCAGCTGAGGCCCTTCCTTTACGTAAGCGCCCACCTTCTGGTACCTCCACCCCACGACTTCAGTTACCCCTCGGGACACGCCCTCATAGTCTCCACCGGAGCAGTGGTGTCCTACTATACTCTGCCTAGGTGGGCTTGGATCCCCCTCATGGTCGAGGCGGTGGCCGTGAGCTACTCCCGAGTGTACGTCGGAGTTCACTGGCCGGCCGACGTCCTCGGAGGGTGGTTGTTGGGAACTGCGGTCGCTCAGCTCTCCTTCCTCTTGGAGAACTTCAAGTGGTATAGGTCCTTAGAGAGAGCGCTGAAGGCCAGGGAACAGTGACTCGCTTCTTCCTCACGAAGCATGCGACCTGCCTATCTCTCACGTCCTCCAGTCTAGGTTCGCCAGTTCTACAACCCTCAACAGCCAAGGGGCATTTGGAGTGGAACTTACATCCGGTCGCGGAGGGACCTCTATCCAAGGCCTTAATCTGCTCCTTCACATCGGAGAGCGAAGGGACCGAGTGCATGAGTTGTGAAGTGTAGGGGCTCCCTCAACACCTTCTTCGCTGGTTCAGCTTCCGCCACCCTCCCCGAAAAATGACCGCAACCATGTCGACCATGTACGCTGGCACAGCTACGTTGTGGGTTGCGACGAGGTAACTAGTTCCCTTCCTCTCCTAAATGTCTAGGAAGAGGTTGAGGACCTGGACCTGCATCGACACGTAGAAGTTGGACGTAGGCTCGTCCAATATCAGGTACTTGAGCGAGCCTATGATCGCCCTCGCTATGGATATCCTCTGTCCTCCAGAGAACTCGAGGGGGTACCTGAACCTCACCTCTGGGTCAAGGCCCACCACCTCCAAGGCTTTGCTCACCTTTTCCTCCACTTCACTCTCCCCTGCCGCCGCCAACTGCTCTGCCACCCCGTCGCCCATCCTCATCCTGCGACGAGTAAGGGTCCTGAAGGAGGACTTGCATGTATCTCCTTAGCGGCCTCGGCTTGTACTTCTCGGCCTTAGTTACATCGATCCCCATGAACTCTATCCTCCCTGACGTCGGCCTGCGCAGTCTCAGTGTGGCTAATCCCAATGTGGACTTTCCCGAGCCCGATTCACCTATCAGAGCTAAGGTCTCCCCGCCCTTCACGTTGGACCCCCGCAGCCCTCACTTCCCTCCTATCCTACACGTCACGTGGAGGTCCTCCACCCTGAGTAGGTCAGTGTAGGTGACAGGCAACCTTCTTCCCCTTCATTACCATGACGCTCTAGACCGGGTGAGTTCTCGAAACGTTCAAGCGAGGGTCCACGAGGTATCCCTCCGCTAACCTGTGAGCACCGACCTAGGGTCGGGATGGTTCTCTGAGCTCCTTAAACTCCCACCTCTACCCGTTGGACAAGGTGGAGCCATGAAGTGGAAGGTCCGTCATGAGGGCGAGGTAAGTTCACTGGCCTTACGAAAGTTGTTAATCCCGAGGATAAGGAGGATCCTACTATCCCCCGTTTCTGTGTCTTATGATAAATCTACAGAGATAGGAATCGTTGACCTGCCTGTGAGTGTTTTCAACGTCTGCTTCCAGAACCTTAGAAAACAGTTCCCTTTCCATGGAGCACGCTTCACCAAATAGTGAAGCTATTCTATATATTGGACAGTTAAATTCTATTAATTCGAATGAATTTCCAATTTTCCTTACCTCCGCCATGTAGCCCGTGGACGTTCTTAACTTTCCTAAAACCTCGACCTTTTCATCAAGCTTCTTTTTATCCAGTTTTTCCTTGTATTCTCTATAAAGTATTTTATATCTGTCCTTAAGAAACCTTATTACTATGTCTCCTTTTCCTTCCCTTTTTACATAATCTAGGAGTTCCATTAATGTAAGTGAATCAGAATTGCTGAAATATAATTTGCCTTCTTCAGTTAGATTGAAAACATATGTTGGTCTGCCTATATCTCTTTTTATTATTTTCCTCGAAATCAATCCCTTCTGTTCCAGTCGCGTTATGTGTTTATGCACCCCCATCTTAGTTATTCCCAAACCCTCCGCTATCTCTTGGAGAGTGGCGGGACCATTTTTCTTGATGAATAAGATTATCTTGCTTTCGGTAGAGGTTTCTGACACGGTTAATAGTAAACTTTATTGTTTATAAACTTCTCCAATATAACGGTTTTCATTCGCTTTGGAAGATGTTTATAAACTTTATAAACGACTCAGTTTATTTATTTAAATGTCTTTTTTGTAATCCATGGGGCGGATAAGGAAAGACAGAAGGGAAGAGAAGAAGATTTTTTCAATATGTGATTATCCTCCGGAGTACCTCAAGGCAGAATATCCATATGAGTATGAGTATATAATGCGGATGAGAAAGAGACGCACATCGTTTTAGTTCTTGCTCGAGTTAAGGAGATGAGAGTTCATTGTGATGCAGCCACCCAGCTTCACCTCTAGGAGGCCACGTTGACACTAGGGGAGATGAGTGATCTCTTGACGACAGGGTTATAGTAGGGAGCTTTCTGGGTAATAGGAGGAAGTCAGGGCCGTAGGAGTGTCTTTCGCGCGCCTGGGTGGTAGCGGCTCCATAACCTAAAAATCTAGAATCTAAAAAAAAGGACGTGGTTCCTAAAGTCCTGGTGACTAGGAAGTTCTTCCCGGACGTTTTCTCGACTTCAGGCTACCAAGTGGAGTATTGGGAAGGAAGGGGCCCCGTGACGCGAGATAGGCTACTGAGAGGAGACTTCGACGCCCTAGTTTCCATGCTCTTCGACAGGATCGACTGCGAGGTTCTCTCCTCCCCTAGGCTCAGGTTAGTTGCCCAGTACGCAGTAGGTTACGATAACATCGACCTCCAATGTGCTACTTCTCGGGGGATCTACGTCACCAACACGCCTGACGTGCTAACTGAAGCGACTGCGGAGTTCACGTGGGCCCTGATAATGGCAGCAGCGAGACGCGTAGTCGAGGGAGACGCCATGGTCAGGTCAGGTAAGTGGGCAGAGCACGACGTCCCATGGGATCCGACTCTCCTGTTAGGTATGGAGTTGAAGGGGAAGCAACTCGGGGTCGTGGGGTTCGGCAGAATAGGGCTGAGAGTGGGTGAAATAGGGAGGGCATTCGGGATGAACGTCGCATACTGGTCTAGAGGAAGGAGGTTCGTCCCGTGGGCCACCAGGATGGAGCTTGAGAGCCTCTTCTCGACATCGGACGTGATCAGCGTGAATCTCCCCCTGACACCGGAAACCAAGCACCTCGTAGGTGAGAGGCTCTTGTCGTTAGTGAAGCCCACAGCCATACTCGTCAACACCGCCAGAGGTCCGGTGGTAGACACTGAGGCCCTTGTGAGGGCATTGAGCTCAGGGAGGGTCGCGGCCGTTGGATTGGACGTCTTCGAGGAGGAACCCCTCCCACCCGACAGTCCCCTCTGCAGGTTTAACAACGTGGTTCTCGCACCTCATCTGGGGAGCGCCACGACGGAAGCCAGGAGGGCCATGGCCCTCACGGTGGTCAGAAACCTCAGAGCCTTCCTAGAGGGAGATGTCCCTCCCACCCTAGTCAACAGGGAGGTCGTAAGCTTCAGGAGGCCTGGATTCGGGAATTAGCGCGGCTATATGGCCTTTTCGTCCCTCTCCCCTGTCCTTATTCTGATTGCAGTTTCCACGTGTGTCACGAATATCTTCCCGTCCCCTATCTCCCCTGTCCTCGCTACGGAGACTATAGCTTCCACCACCTTCTCCACCATTTCGTCAGGAACCACCACCTCCACCTTCACCTTTGGGAGGAAGTCTACTACCTCTTCTTCAGCCCTGTATATGTACCTCCCTTTCTGACTCCCGAAACCCTTGACTTCGCTCACTGTCATTCCCTTGATCCCCACCTTGACTAGGGAGTTCTTCACCCAGTCTAGTCTGGACTGTCTAATTATGGCCTCCACCTTCTTCACCGATACCACCCTACGCGTACGCTACCTCTCCGTGCATTTGCGTGTCTCCCCTCTCAAGTACTTCCGGCCTTTCCCTCAGAGGTACGAAGAGGCCGATCAGCTTCAGTAGCCCGTAAGTGACTCCGAAGTCGTAGGCGACTACGACGGCAGCTGCCAGGGCTTGGACTGCGAGCTGATAGGGATTCCCGTAAATCGCGCCTCTCAAGCCAGGGTCCACGAACTGAGTGACCGCCGGGTCCGCGAACACCCCGGTGAGCAGTCCCCCCACTATTCCTGCTATTCCATGTGTAGAGAATACTCCCAACGTGTCGTCTACGTGAAGTTTAGGCTCGAGTTTGTTCAGAGCCAACCAAGGTATAGATCCGGCTGCGATGCCCATGAGAAGGGCTTCCCAACCGTTCACGTATCCAGCTGCAGGAGTTATCACTACAAGTCCCGTGATGGCACCGCTAGTAATCCCGACGAGGGAGGGCTTTCCGAAGGCCTTCATGTCCATGGCCATCCACGTTATCGCGCTTACTGCCGTGGCTAAGTTAGTGTTGAGGACCGCTATTGCGGCGTCTATTGTGCTGCCGTATGGGTCTCCTCCATTGAACCCGTTCCACCCTAGCCATATCAGTCCCGCTCCGGCCAGTACTAACATGAGGTTGTTGGCCTCTAGCTTTCTGTCAGTGGCGAGCCTCGGTCCCACGGCCATCGCCGCGGCGAGGGCCCCTATTCCAGCGTCAACGTGTATGACGTATCCCCCTGAGAAGTCTACCGCACCCAGTTGGTTCAACCACCCCCCTGCGAAGAGCCAATACGCCACCGGGCTGTAGACTAAAAGCGACCAGAGCGGGACGAAAGGTATCCATGCCTTGAAGTTCATCCTTTCCATCACTCCTCCTACGAGCAACACTGGAGTTATGGCCGCGAAGACGAACTGGAAAAATATCAGGGTCGAGTTCGGGATGTTGAGGGCAGTGGCCGATGGACCGTACGTCCCCTGGGAACCCATGAATATTCCCCCATGGCAGGGGTGGGAGTGCCGAAGATGGCGTAGGGCCCTATCCTAAAGGTTGGTTCACCGAAGCCGAAGTTGTACCCCGCTAACATCCACACTACCAGGACTGCCGCGAATGCGTAGAACACCATCATTGCGCTGTTAATAGCGTACCTCTTCTTCGACAGTCCAGCGTAGTAGAGCGCTACGCCAGGTACGCTTTGAAGCCCAACGAAGGTAGCAGCCGTGAGCATCCAAGAGTTGCTTCCCGTGTCGAGCCAGGAGGGGACAGAGGCGCTGGGGAAGCTACTAAGTGAGGAGGATTGGGCGTGGGCCACGGCCGTACCGGCCATGGTGATGAGGATACATAATATTATTAACGTCTTCCTAACCATTTACCACGGGACCGACAGTATAGATATATATCCTTTTTCAGGTAGACAAGTGAAAGTTGAAAGTGATATTATACCCCTAACTAAAAAGTTATCAGCAAAAAGACGTATCTGTGAGGAAAACCCATATAATTCCCCACCTCTCAAATGGTACAATGTAGTTGAACCGTCAGACTCGGGTTCACTGTATCCTACACTTAAAGGGTGCCGAATTCATCGTTATAAAAATTGTTCAGTTTTAACTAGAGAGCTGGGGTCCCCACCGATCTTGTTTTAGAGGAATCCCTAAGTTATTGTGGACCACTTCACTTAGGCCGAATTCCTGAGAACCCCTAGGATTATAACTTGCTTTACGGATATACTATCATGCCAGACATCATCGTTCCCACGGTAACGCCCTTCACACCTGAGGGGAAGGTAGACCTGGAGAAGCTAAAAGAGCACGTTACACATCTGGTTAGGAAAGGTGTCGACGTAATTTTCCTCAACGGGACCACAGGAATGGGACCTGCTCTCTCACCCGAAGAGAAGCTAGCAGTCCTCAAGTCGGTCTACGACGTCACGAACAGGGTTATCTTTCAGGTAGGTGGTCTGAACCTCTACGACGTTGTAAAGTTGGCCAGGGAGTCCAAGGACTTTGACATAGTTGGAGTGGCCTCTTATCCACCCTACTACTTCCCGAGGATGCGTGAAGACTGGGTACTGAGGTACTTCAGGGATCTGTGCGCTGCCTCGCCTCACCCCGTTTACCTCTATAACTACCCCTTAGCCACTGGTTTCGACGTCTCTCCTGCCTTGGCCAAGGAAATAGGCTGCCTCAAGGGAGTTAAGGACACGACCCAGGACCTCGCACACCCTCTTTCCCTTAAGAGGGTCCTCCCCGACCTAAAGGTGTACACTGGGGCGGACACATTGGTCCTACCCTCCATGGCTTCTGGGTTGGACGGGGTCGTATCGGCCTTAGGCAACTACGCCCCCGAGCTACTCTTGAGGGTCAGGAACTTAGTGAACGATGGAAAGCTTAGGGAGGCCGTTGAGGTTCAGCAGGTCATAGCGGAGCTCATAGACCTCTCCAGGAAGTACGGTTCACTTGCCGCCAACTACGTTCTGGTGAGGGAGCTCCAGGGCCACGACGTTGGAGTACCTAGGCCTCCCGTCTATCCAGTTGTAGACGAGGCGAGGTTGAGGTCGGAGCTCGAGCCCCTGAAGAGGAGGGTTGAGTCCCTGAAATGAGAGTTGTTGCCCTAGGTGAACCGCTGGTCCAACTCAACGCGACGTCCCCTGGACCTCTTCGCTACGTCCACATGTTCGAGACACATGTGGCGGGATCTGAGCTCAATTTCTGCGTCTCCGTTGTCACCACGGGACTGCAGTGCTCCCTTTTGGCTAGGGTGGGAGAAGACGAATTCGGGAAGGCGGTGATCGAGTACGGCAGGGCTCGGGGTGTCGACGTGAGTGCGGTGAAGGTAGATCCCTCTCCTACCGGTGTCTACTTCATTCAGAGGCACTTCCCGGTCCCTGACAGGAGCGAAGTATTCTACTACAGAAAAGATAGCGCAGGGAGCAAGCTTTCACCTGAGGACGTGGACGAGTCCCTAGTTAAAGGGGCTCGATTGGTCCACTCGACTGGGATAACACTGGCCATCAGCGACTCGGCGAGACAGGCCGTGGAGAGGGCTTTTCAACTGGCCCCCAGGAGGTCTGTCGACACCAATATCAGACCAAAGCTCTGGTCTCCAGAGAGGGCTAGGGAGGCATTGAGAAGGGTTCTACATGGACTTGAGTTCCTCTTCGTCGATCCAGTCGACGCCAGGATAATAGTGGGGGAGGAAGATCCTGACGCCGCAGTGAGGAGGTTTAGGGAGGAGTTCTCGGTGGAGACTGTGGTGTTTAAGATGGGGGAGAGGGGCTCCAGAGTTTACGTAGACGGAAAGGCCGTGGCTGGACCGAGCTTCAAGGTCAGGGTGGAGGACCCCATAGGAGCCGGGGACGCGCTGGCCGGGTATTTCGTTGGGCTTGTCCTTCAAGGAAGATCGGTGGAGGAGGCCATAAGGTACGCCAGTGCCGCGGCGACCCTGGTGGTGACGGTCAGGGGAGACACAGAGGCGGTACCAGACCTCAAGGAGGCCTCGAGGTTCCTAAACTCTCAGGAACTTCCCTGACGCCCACGTGGGAGAACCTCGCTCCTCCCCTCACGCACTGTTACTGGTCGAAACGTGCACTGGGCTTTTTAGATACTGAAGTGTAAACGTCATTATGGAAGTCACCAAGCCCGTTGCGCTCAGCCTGAGCAAGGCCGAGTTCAAGGATATATACAGGATGGACGGGGTCCCAGAATTCAAGACCTACTTGGCCGGGGAGTGGTACTCCGGTACGGAGCTCATGGACGTCAGGAGCCCAATAGACTCTTCTATCTTCGCCAAGGTACCACGTGTCAACGGAGAGGTCGCCTCCAAGGTCCTTTCTTTGGCTTACTCAAAGGGAAGGAGGGAGATGAGGGACACACCTGGAGAGAAGAGGTTGGCCATATACCACAAGGTGGCGGACCTGTTGGAGGAGCTCAAGGACGACTTCGTGGATGTCCTGATCGTGAACAACGGAAAGACGAGGCAGGCCGCCCTAGGAGAGGTGGGAGCCTCGGTGGAAAGGTTGAGGAGGGCCGACCTAGACGTGAGGAAGCTCTACGGTGACTACGTCCCAGGAGACTGGAGCTCGGAGAGCCTACAGACCGAGGCCATAGTGAGGAGGGAGCCCTTGGGCCTAGTGCTCGCCATAACCCCCTTCAATTACCCCCTGTTCGATGTAGTCAACAAGTTCGTCTACACCACCGTGGCTGGGAACGCCATGTTACTTAAGCCCTCCACTTTGACTCCCCTGACCGCGATCATGTTCGCTCGGTTGCTCGAGTTGGCTGGGTTCCCGAGGACGGCCTTCGCAGTCCTAACCTCCCGTGGGTCCGACGTCTCAGGAGTGGTTAGGGATCCCAGAGTCGAGGGTATAACCCTCACCGGAAGTACCGAGACTGGAGAGGCAATAATGAGGGAGGGCGGGATAAAGCAATATGTCATGGAGCTGGGAGGTGGCGACCCAGCAATAGTCCTTGCTGACGCTGACGTGAACTGGGCGGCCCAGAGGATAGTGGCCGGAATAACCAGCTACTCTGGCCAGAGGTGCGATTCCGTGAAGCTAGTGTTGGCGGAGCCCCAAGTTTACGACCAACTGAAGGCCAAGTTGTTGGAGGAGCTCTCAAAGGTGAGAGTCGGTGACCCTAGAGATCCAGATGTAACTATGGGGCCTGTGATCGAGGAGTCTACAGTCGACGAGTTGGAACAGGGAGTTAAGGACGCCGTCTCAAAGGGTGCGAAAGTCATCTTCGGGGTAGGAGACTTGGGCGTCACTACGTCGAACCTACCCTAATTGAAGTGGAAAGGGAGAGGATAGGCGACCTCTACCTGTACAACAAGGAGGTCTTCCTCTCGGTTGCCCTCCTCACTAAGGTGAGGGACGAAGTGGATGCCGTCGCGGTCTCGAACGGGAGAAGGTACGGCCTGGACGCAGCGGTCTTCGGGAACGACATGACGCGGGTGAGGAGGGTGATAAGGCAGTTGGAGGTGGGCGCCGTCTACGTCAACGACTACCCTAGGCACGGCATAGGGTACTTCCCCTTCGGAGGGAGGAAGGGATCTGGGGTTGCCCGGGAGGGAATAGGCTATACCATAGAGTACGTCACAGCCTATAAGACGGTCATGTACAACTACAGGGGAAAGGGTGTGTGGGAGTACCTCTAAGAGGATGAGTCATTTTTAGAGAATCCTTTTCTATAGAAGCTAGACGTTTCTAGCGTCTCGATCCCTCGACTAAACGTCTTGGACGCTAAAGACGAACTAAAGCCTCTAGGCGACGCTCTCCTGTATACCGCCCAAGACGAAGGTAGGCCCACGACACTTTTTGCTCTGCCAAATCCCTATTAAACCTGCGCATTAACGACGCCCTTCGCCGTATTGACAACACAGTTATTTGTCGGTAAGGCCACCCGGCCTCGTGGCACTCAAGGTCGGAACTAGGGCTCCTGACTTCGAGGGGGTAACCGACTCGGGCGAGAAGTTCAGGCTCTCAGACCTCATAGGAAAGAAGCACATAGTGCTATACTTCTACCCTAAGGACGACACTCCTGGATGTACGGCGGAGGCGTGCAGCTTCAGGGACAACTGGGAGGAGGTGAAGAAGTACGATGCCGTCGTAATAGGAGTTAGCTCCGACTCAGTCGAGTCCCACAGGCAGTTCAAGTCCAAGTACTCCCTTCCATTCACGCTGATTAGCGACACGACCAAGGAGATAAGGAAGCTCTACGACGTGAAGGGAACATTGATGCCTCCTCGGGTGACATTCGTCATAGATAAGGACGGCATCATAAGGCACGTTTACGACTCTCAGCTCAATGCAACGGCCCACGTTAGGGAAGCGGTCAACGCCCTAAAGAAGATCGCCCCTCCAGCTTGACCACCTTCCGGCCGCCGTCCTTACCGCTTTAATTACGTCGGTGTAAACGGCGTCTCCTATCCCGGTGCCCAACCCCACGAACCTCAAGGGATCCCCTCCGGTGAAGGCGACACCGATCGCATCCGACACAGTCCCAGGACATGGGAGATCCCCGCACCGAAGTCCCAAGGAGAAGGCGGCCGCCGACTTAGCTTCGGTGACGAGTCTGAAGAGGTCGGCCATTGCGTTGCCCACAGGTGAGGCCTCGACTGCCACGAACACGTTTATAGTGCCCACTTCTCGAGGACAGGAGGGGTTGGTGAGTCCAGCCGTCGACACAACTAGGTGGTCCTTCCCTTCTATTACTTCCCTTGTCGCCACGTCAACCTTAGTGAGAAACGCGATTAGTCGACCCCCGACTCCGAGTGCCCTGAGCCTCCCCTCTAAGTACCCATCCACCTCGCTGAGCTGGAAGCTGTCCCCTACTGTCATGAAGATGGCACCGTCACACCTTCCGCCTCCAAAGACGGTCGATGCGAGGGACTCACCAACCACTTCATACAGCACTGCGTCCCTCCACCACCTCTCCTTCCACTTCACAGAGATCAGCTCCATCGATCTGGACATGGACTATAAGGAGCTGTCGTAAAGTTCTCGATCAACAAGCATGGTAAGTCGATCCAGTTTGGGGGTGATTTTAGGAACAAGGGAGAGGTTAAGGCTATATACGAGAGACTGGAGGTTCAGGATATGAAGGTACTCTTCGTAGTGGGGGAGGAATTCGAGGACGTGGAACTGCTCTATCCTTTCTACAGGGTGATAGAGGAGGGTCATCACCCAGTAATAGCATGGAAGGAGGCCAAGGCCAAAGTGACGGGAAAACACGGATACACAGTGGAGTCTGACATCTCCTTTAAGGAAGTGAAGGTTGAGGACTACGGGGCTTTGGTGATACCAGGAGGGAGGGGACCGGAGAGAATAAGGAGTATTCCAGAGGTCAAGGAAATAACTAGGAAGTTCTTCGAGTCAAAGAGGCCAGTGGCAGCAATTTGTCACGGTCCACAGGTTCTCATATCTGCCGGACTTGTGCGCTCTAGGAAGCTCACCTCAGCCTACGGGATAAGGGACGACGTCGTAGCAGCTGGAGGGGAATACGTAGATCAGCCTGTCGTAGTTGACGGGAACCTCATCTCCTCTAGGCAGCCCGGCGATCTCCCGTTCTTCACCTCTACCCTAATTAAGGCGTTGAGGGAATTCAAGAACTGAGGACGATAGTTCCTCTAACATCGGCGTTATTTTCAACGGCGTTATGAATCGTCCTTACACCACAAGACATTGAAAGCTCCGTCGTTTAACTTGTTGGGAGTCCCCATCTCAGGGACAGACCCCTTATAGAAACTAAATAAACGTTTTTAACTTAACGGAGGTTGAGGGGACGGAAGTCCCCTTCCGTGGGGACGGACAGCCCCCTTATGTAAACCTCTTTACGGTTGTCAAAATACTATTTCTACGACCTCTACTGTGAGAGCTGGGTCGCACCCTCTGGACTGGGGGAACTCACGCCCGTGGAGAGGAAACCCTCCGCGATCCCCCTTCCGTACTGTTCACAGAAAGGTTCCACTGAACCTCCGCTACGTAAGGAGATCGAGGTCCCTCCGGGAAGCAGGAAATCCCCACCGCGAGATGCCCCGTCCGTGAGGGCGGGGTAGTTCACATCATCTCTCATCGACTCCGGTGAGGTTTCGAAACCCTTGAGGAGGTACGGAGAGCACACAACTCCGAGAGAGTCTTCTCAACAAGGGGGGAACCTGAACAAGAGCTAAGTGTCTACTCCCATCCAAACCTTCCTCGACGCGTTTAGGACCACCACAAATTAAGTGAAGGATTTTTGAGTGAGTGGTCCATAAAATTTCGCGCTCCTGGAGGCGAGTGGGATAAGCACGGCCTCGGCCATAGCGAAATCTAGGGAAGGGGCCGAATATGGTGGTGGAGGTGGACTCGAAAGGGGTAAAGACGTCGTGAAAGTTGCGAACCACCCTTCACGGTGGCTTCACGCTTCATCACGACTTGCCCAAAGGCGGAGAGCGGATCTCCACGGGAATCGAGGGACATCCCAACCTCATCTCACCTTTCCTGCACCATCTGTCAAACGAAGTACTCGCGTTCACCCCTTTCTCCCCTCCTTCTACGCTCCTCCTCGAGTTTTCTCAATTCGTTCCTCCTGATTTTCCCGCTAGTGGTCTTGGGCAACTCGTCCACGAACTCCACTATCCTCGGTACCTTGTAGGCCATGAGGACCTCCCTACAGTGAGACGCTATTTCCCTCGCAAGTTCCTCCGACGCACGGTACCCCGGTTTCAATACGACGAAGGCCTTCACTAACTGCCACCTTTGGGGATCTGGGCTTCCCACTACCGCCACCTCTGCCACCGCGGGGTGTTCTATCACTGCGCTCTCCACCTCGAAGGGGCCCACCCTGTAATCTGACGTCTTTATGACATCGTCAGACCTTCCAACGAAGAACCACCTTTCCCTTTCATCGAAGTAGGCCCTGTCTCCGGTGTAGTAATATCCTCCTCGGAACGCGTCCCTGTTCTTGGAGTCATCTGAGTATCCCAAGAACAGCCCCACCGGCCTCCAAGTGCTCAACTTGACTGCTACATGTCCCACGGTCCCAGGAGACCTGATCTCCCGCCCTTCGTCGTCGAGTAGGACCACGTCGTACATGGGAGATGGGCGTCCCATCGAGCCCGGCGTAACCTCCTCCCAAGGAAGGTTACCTATCATTGCTGTGGTTTCTGTCTGGCCGTAGAAGTCCCTTATCGTGACCTCGAACCTGTCCCTCCACACCTTTATCACCTCGGGGTTCAGTGGTTCCCCCGCCGAGACCGCCTCCCTCAACTTATCGAACTTGAGGTTGGAGAGGTCTTGAACCACGAACTGTCTCCAGGCTGTCGGAGGTGCGCAGAAAGTCGTGACGCCTAGGGACTCTGCGGCGTTCAGGTACTTGGACGCGTCCAACTTACCAGAGTAGTTAATGGCTAACACCGTGGCTCCCAGGTTGAAGGGTGAGAAGAAGGAACTCCAGGCGAACTTGGCCCATCCTGGGGCACTGAGGTTCAGGTGGAGGTCTCCAGGTTTAAGGCCTATGAATGCAGCTGTGGACAGGCTTCCCACTGGGTAACTAGAGGCGGTGTGTATGACCCTCTTCGGGAGGCCTGTCGTTCCAGAGGTGAAGTAGTTGAGGGACTGCTGATGCGGGGACGTGTCCTCGGGTCTGACCGTCTCCTTCGGTAGGAAGTCCGTCGACGTCCAGCCCTCCCTCCTCCCGATCACCAGCTTGACCGGCTTCATCGAGCCCATAGCCTCCTCGACTCTAGCAGCACTGTCTTGGTCCGCGATCACGGCAGCTGGACGGAGGTCGGAGAACCTGTAGGAGAGCTCCCTCGTTGTCAGGTTGACGGCCGTGGGCACTCCCACCATACCTCCCTTCACTATGGCCAGCATAGATGCCCATTGTTCTGGAACCAGTGGAGTCATCAGGTACACCGAGTCCCCTGCCTTCACTCCCTCCTTTCTTAGGAACGATAGCACCGAGTCCGCTAAGGTCGATAGCTGAGAATACGTAAGTTTACCTTCCTCTCCGCTATCTAGGTTGGTCCAGATCAGGGCCGGTGTACTTCCTCTCTCCCTCACGTGAATACCCTCGAACACTTCCGCAGCCCAGTTGAACCTACTCTGCTTGATCCTGTTCAACGACGTGAGGAGACCTGGGAGCCTTGATGCCTTCACCTCGTCTCTGGACTTCGACAGGTCCGCGAACTGCCTCACTGCTGAGGCGTAGTCCATGTGTCACCTTGAGGTTCCAGATATTTTACTTTTCGGGGAAAAAGAACTCCTTGTGTTTCTCGATATCAAAGGTTCCAAGGGGACAACCTTCTAAGTTCCCCCTCCAATTAGAGGTGTGAAAGTCTACAGTCCGGAAGTTGGATTCGTGGACGTGCCGGAGGAGCCCTCTAGGATAATAAGCCTCTCCCCGGCAGTGACTGAGACCCTCTTCATGTTGGGGATGGGAGATAGGGTGGTAGGGGTAGACTCTTGGTCCTACAGGCCTCGAGAGGCGCTGAAAGTGAGGAGGGTTGGCTCTTACGCTACCCTCAACACGAACGTAGTCAGAGAACTGTCGCCTGACCTAGTCCTCACTACCACAGGAGTGCAGCGTCCGCTCATCGACCAGCTTAAGGCCGCAAAGGTTCCCGTTTTTCCCGTGCCCATCCCCTCTACGGTCTTCGAACTGATATCTGGGGTCGCGTTGGTGGGCGGGTTAGTGGGGAAGTACGAAGAGGGAGCCAAGTTGGCGGAGGGACTTCACAGTAGGTTGGTGGAACTCTCCCGACTGAGGTTCTCGACCCCGGTGCGGGCCTACATAGAGATAGATCTGGGAGGGCCCACAGTACCGGCGTTCTTCTCCCACATTACCAGTGCCCTCCACCTCCTTAATGTGCACAACGTTTACGGCAACGTAAAGCAGGCCTACCTTTACGGGGTCAAAGTTGCCGACTTTCCGCTATTCGACGTCAGTGACGTCTTCAGGACGGATCCAGATGTTGTAATTTACGAGTTCAAAAGGAAGCAGCCGTCTGGGGAGGAGGTCAAGGAGCTAGTGCGAAGCAGAGGGTGGGACAAGTTGAGGGCAGTGAGAGAGGGAAGACTAGTGGTCCTCCCGGCCGACACATTGGCCCACCACGGCCCCTCCTTCCTAGATAACCTCAGAGAGTGCCTCGTGAAGGTCATGGACTCCCTTGGTTCACCTTCTCCATCTCCTTGATCAGGTTGACGTTGGACGTCACGACTCCTTTAACGCCGATTTCCTTCATCCTCTCAGCTATTACGGGATCGTTCACGTTGTACGCCAGCACCCTGTCCACTCCCAGTTGTCTCACTGAACGTGGGTTGACGAGGCCGTAAGGAACTACGAGCAAGTCCACCTCGACTTTTGGCTTCACGGGAGATTGGACCAGAAGGGCCACTTTCAGTCCCTTCCTCTTCGCTTCCTTGGCCAGGGACTCGTCTTCAGTGAGGAGGAAATCGCTTCCCACTTTTTCTAGGTCGTTCGTCTTAAGAAGTGTTACTTTCCCTCTAGGACCCGTCGACACTACCCCGTGGAAACCCGCCTTGGAGGCTGCGTTGGCCCCCTCCTCGTCTCCAACTTCCAGATAGAACTCCATGGGGTAAATGGGGAATCTGCAGTTAAATTACCTTCTCCAACTCACTGAGAACTCTATCACCTACAAAAACTAGGGGTCCGTTCCACAGGAATCTTTAACTTTTCGGGGTTAAGGGAGGCGGAAAGTCCCCTGCCATGTGGGTGGATAGCCCCCTTATATAAAGGTTTTTATAATAATGAAAAAATTTCCTAGACCTCTGCTGAAAGAGCTTGGTCGCACCCTCTGGACTGGGGGAACTCGCGCCTGTCGATAGGAAACCCTCCGTGACCTCCCTCCCGTACTGTTCACAGGACGGTTCCACTGAACCTCCGCTACGGAAGGGGATCGAGGTTCCTCCGAGGAGCGGGACTCACCGCGAGGACGCCCCGTCCGTGAGGGCGTGGTAGCTCACGAGTGGGACAGACGGTTTCGCCGCTTCTCTCCCCACGATACCGTAAATGTCCCGATCGAGGAAGTGTCGAGTGCATTGAGGGACCTGCTCAACCTCCCCATCTTCTCCGTAACGTGCAGGGAGTTCACTTGGGACTAACGGAAGACGAAAGGAAAATGGAAAAAGTACTCAGTGAGGCTGTCCGGGGCTGGAGACGAGTTCTCGGAGGAGTTAGAGAGGTTAGAGTACAGTGGAGGTTCACAAACCGTTCAAAGGTTCCAAGGACCTGTGAAGCCTCTCAACGAAGTTCACCTTAGAGGACTTGGGAGGGAACCTTAGTGAGGATGGAGGTGGAACACCGGGTTGAAGGCCTGAGCAAGTCCGATAGGGCCGTCCTTGAGGAGTTGAACTTTAGGAAATTCAAGGCCTCCCTGGAGAACCTGAAGAGGTTCGTGGATTAGACGTACTGCACGCGGACTCACCATTTTTAAGCGAGTTTCACCATTCAGTGAACCATGCGTTACGTCGGGAAGCCACTTAAGAGGGTGGTCGAGGACGTTCCATTGATAACGGGCAGGGCCACATTCGTTTACGACATCACCCTGCCGTCCACACTCCACGCAGTTTTCCTCAGGAGCCAGTACGCTCATGCCAAGTTCAAGGTTCACTGCAGAGGCCTCTGTTACACTGCGGAGGACCTACCAGTTAAGGTGGGTTTAGCAGAACGAGAAGCCGTTTACGTGGGGCAACCCCTCGCCGTGGTCCTCGCTGAGGACGAGTACACCGCTAGGGACCTGGTCTCGTCGATCGAGGTGGAGTACGACCCGTTGCCAGCGGTGGTCGATCCAATTAAGGCCACCGAGGAGTCTTCGCCGAAGGCTAGGTCCGACCTCAAGTCGAACGTGTTCAGAGAGGAGAGGGTAGAGGCAGGTGACGTAGGGGTGGCCCTCAGGAGGGCTCACGCCGTAGTGGAGGGAACGTTGCTCAACCAGAGGCTCATACCCAGCGCAATGGAAATGAGGGGGGCTGTGGCGTCGTACGATGGGAACAGGCTTACAGTGTGGTCGAGCACCCAGAGCGCCTTCTTCGTCAAGAAGGCCGTTCAAGGTCTCGTCTCCAAGCTCGGGTCAGGAGCGTCAGAGCCGTCCAGCCTGCGGTCGGAGGGGCCTTCGGTAGTAAGTTAATGACTTACCCGGAGGAGTTGGCTGTGAGCGCTTTGGCGGTGTTGACCAAGAGGCCGGTGAAGTGGTTCAACACCAGGGCCGAGGACATGGCCTCCACGAACCAAGGGAGGGACATGATCTTGAAGTTCAGAGCAGGGGTGGATAGACAAGGAAGGATCTTGGGAATAGAGGGAACACTCTACTTCGACGCAGGTGCACCAATCGCCGAAGTGAACGAGAGCGCCTTCGGTATGGCCTCGACCGCAGCAAGGATGATAACTGGGCACTACGACATAGGGAACGTCAACGTAAGGGTCCTCGGTGTTAACACCAATAAGACGGTCATAGAGGCCTACAGGGGGGCTGGGAGGCCAGAGGGATCCTACTTCATAGAACGCATAGTGAACCTGGCGGCCAGGAAGGTCGGCGTCGATCAGTTCGAGATAAGGCAGCTCAACTCCCTGAAGGAGGCTAACCAGTACAGGACTCCCACTGGGATGACCCACGATAGCGGAAGGTACTGGGAAGCGTTAGAGAGGGCGAAGCCGGCCTACTTGGAGTTGAGGCGCAAGAGGGACGAGATGAGATCGAGGGGAGAGACGGCTGGGGTGGGAGTTGCCTTCCCAGCGGAGATCGCCTCCTTCGGTCCCTACGAGACGGCCAAGGTCAAATTGACGTCTGGAGGGAAAGTGCAGGTGGTGAGCGGCTCTGGGCCCCACGGTCAAGGTGACGGAACCGCCTTCGCCATGATCGCAGCCGACGTGTTCGAGGTAGATCCTAGTCAGGTCGAGGTGCTCTGGGGCGACACCGACCTCATAGCGGACGGGCAGTACACCGCCGGGAGCCGGACTGTTGCGATCGGAGGAGCTGCGGTGTACGAAGCCTCCCTGAGACTGAAGGAGAGACTTGCCAAGACGGCGGCGGAAGCTATGGGTGTGGATGTGGCTCAATTGGAGTACTCGGAGGGCAAGTTCAGGAGGAAAGGCGACGGTGACTCCATGGATCTCTCTAGGCTCTTCGACGCATCCCTCTCCATGGGGGTGGTTCCAGAGGAGTCCTACTCCTACGTCCAGAAACTCTACTACTCACCTTACGGAGTTCACCTAGCTCTCGTGAAGGTGGATCGGGAGACGGGAGAAGTGAGGGTGCTCGACTACAGGGCCTTCGACGACGTGGGAACTGTTGTGAATCCACTCACTACGGAAGGACAGGTCCACGGGGCAGTCCTACAAGGTGTGGGCCAGGCCCTTTATGAGGCGGCCATTTACGGAGACGACGGCTCACTCCTATCCACCGACTTCCTTTCTTACCACGTCCCGCGCCCCAAGGACTACGTCAGGGTGTTGTGGACTTCTTTGGGCCTAGCTAAGTCCGACAACCCACTGGGGGCCAAGGGGATAGGAGAGTTAGGTACCATAGCAGCAACTCCTGCAGTGGTCAACGCGGTGGAGGATGCCCTAAATAGAGAACTCTTGACCATGCCCCTTACCCCAGAGGTAGTCGTGAGACACCTGTGAGGAGTTCAGTTTTTGAACCTCTAAGGTTCCCTATTATCTCAGAGCGCCCCACCACCTAACGTGAGGTTAGTCAAGTACATGGTGAGGACCTTCCTCACCAACAAGTACATCTGGGGGTGGGGGGTTGCCTTCGCCGTCTTCTGGGAAGTGATGGGAGCTTACGTCTTCTCCTCTCAGGTTCCAGACCAGAAGCTACCCGCGATCTATTACGGGGGAGCCTGGGCGGGGGAGTTGGTGTTGAACTCACTGAGCGCCGTCTCTATCAGCACCACCTTTATGTTGACATATCAGACGGGAGCGCTGCCTCATCTCTTCAGGTTCTCCAAAATGAGCTCCGCCCACTACACCGCTGGGGTCTACGCCGGAACACTGGCTGTGGGCTCATCGGCCCAAGCGATCACCTTGGGCTTACTTTCCCTCACTTTCTCAGACAAGTTCGACCTCCCAGTTTACCCGGTTGATCCCTCAGCCTTGGTTGGAGTAGTGGTCCTCACCGCCGTCTTCATGACTTCCCTGTCCTTCGTTCTCCAAGTGTTGGTGGCCAGGGCTTCCAGGAAACTTTCCAACCTCACTTCCTTCGTTCCCCTCATCCTGACCTACGGGTTCTCGTTCAGCTACCTTTACCTAAAGCTGGGTGAGCTGACGTACCTCAGCCCCTTCACGGCACTTGAGGCATTGCTCGTCAGGTCATACGTGGGGACCCAGGTTCCACTGAACTTCGCGCTCATACTCGACAACTACTCTTCGACAGGTAGGTTGGACGTGGTGACTCCTCTGTCACCTACTTTAGCTGTGCTCTCTGCCTTGGGTTGGACCGCAGTTCTCACACTCGTGGGAACCTTGGGGGCGAGGAACCTCTACTACAAGCCTCTAGAGGAGGGGAGGATCGCTTGATACAGCTAAGGGACTTCTCGGTGAGGCTCGGTTCAAGGGATGTGATCGAGAGGTGCACCGCAGACGTGGACAGAAAGGTCCTCCTGCTAGGTCCTAACGGTTCCGGGAAGACGAGCCTCCTGAGGGCTCTTGCCGGTGTACTGCCCTACGAGGGCAGTGCCAGGGTGGAGGGAGTGGAGGTGGCGAAAGCGAGGAACATGAACGCGTTGGCGACCAACTTACCTGAGGTGTTCACGCTAGGGGTGAGACTAAGGGACGTTCTTTACCTCTTCGGGGAGATCAAGGACCTCAACGAGGAATTGGCGGTGAAGATGTTAAGGAACGTTGGTATCAAGGACCTAAGTAAGAGGGTCTACGAACTCTCCTCCGGACAGGGAGCACTCTTCAGGACCGCTGTGGCCTTGGCCACTAATCCGAGGACAATACTCCTCGACGAACCATTCGAGAACGTTGACGCAGCCCGGAGGTCCGTTGTAGTTAATTGGATCGAGGAGTACGGAGAGAGCGGGCTGGTGGTCACCCACGAGCTGGACGTAGCCACGAACTTCAAGGAGTTGGACGCATATATGCTGTTCGAGGGGAGGCTCCACGGTCCTATCAATGTGGGCGAGTTACTGAGCTCGGTTGTAGTGGAAGGCTCAAGGAACGGGGCACTCCTAGAAGTGGAGATAGGAGGGAAGAGGTTTTCCTTCGTGAAGGATCAACAGGGGAGTAAGTTGGGGGATCTCGTAGTGCTGGACAGGATATATAGCCTCCTGTGAGATGAACTTAGATGGAGGTAAAGGACCTAGTCAACGAGTCGGAGGAAATAGCCTTACGTGTAGTCAGATACGAGTATAGGAAGGCCGTGGGAAAGTACTATCTCGCTTGGAGCACCGAGCCCCTGATCGTAGCCATCTTCACTAGCCTCCTGACCTCCTTCGACCTCCCACCGGTGTCCTATAACTTCACTCCCGTACTCGTCGTCCCCTACATGGTCTACTCCTTCTACGTGTTCTGGAAGGCCATGGGGGTTTACGGGAGGATCGAGACTAGGTCGACGGGTTTAGCCCGGAGGGGTAACTCGGAGCGGACGTTCAGACCTATCTTCCTAGGAACCCAGTTGCTTTACGCTTTGAGTTTCTCGCTCATCCTGGTTGGAGATTACTCTTCTCACTTCCTTCTAGCGCTGGCCGGTGCTCTACTATTCGCGGCCCTCTTCGGGAGGAGCATGTTGTACCTGGGCAGGATGG
Source organism: Sulfodiicoccus acidiphilus (assembly GCF_003967175.1). NCBI lineage: Archaea > Thermoproteati > Thermoproteota > Thermoprotei > Sulfolobales > Sulfolobaceae > Sulfodiicoccus > Sulfodiicoccus acidiphilus. The sequence continues at coordinate 1,477,724 of NZ_AP018553.1, forward strand.
GGGGTGGAGTGAGACATTACGACGTGTTAGCGTCAGTTACACTCGCCTTAGTTTTCGCGTTCTTGGTGCGTCCTGAGTTCTACAACCAACCCCTGTTTCCAACCATCTACCTCACTTTCTCCGTCACCTGGATCTACGCGGGCTACATGTCCCTCAGAGAGGTCCTAGAGCATGAGTGAGAAACTCAAGGAGCTGATGGAGTTGCTCTCTACTCCGTCCTTCTCTAGCTCTGCGCGGGTCGGGATCTTGCTCTCCCTCTACTACCTAGGCAGAGTGACCTTCGTTGACCTACTGAAGGCCACGGATCTCCCTAAGAGTTCCCTCTTCGCCCATCTTCAGGTCCTCGAGGACGAGGGCCTAATCTTAGTTAAGAAGTCCATAACCCTCCAGGGACCTAGGACTATTGTCGTCTTAACCGATAAGGGGAAGACCGCCGTCCTAAGATACATTTCCCTCGTAAGGGAATTGGAGGAACTAAAATAGATGTCGTGAAGGATGAGAGGCAACTGGCTGTCGCTCCTCCGCCAGGGCAGGAACACTAGGCGTGGAATGTAAACGAGGCCATACGGAGATTGTGGTGTCTACTACGACAGGAGGAATTTGGTTTTCGTGAACCCCTCACGGACGTCCTAGCAACGAGGGTTTCCCGCTTCCAGGGCGACCTCGATACCCGTCGGTAGCGGATGTTCCAATTGTCCTTGAAGCTGTAGGACTAGACGTGGAGGGAATCCGCGTGTTCGAGGTGGGGGAGTGCGACACCCACATACACCAAACGTGTCACCGCGTCAAGGTCAGTATACGCCCAAGTGCCTAAGGAACCGCCTCCTAAGTTAGGGACCTTGGACTCATGTAGCTGCTGTAGAAGCAATGGTAACCTTCTCGCTTAACCCCTTCCTATTGAGGAAGTCGACGGTTTCCCTAGCTTCCAAACATACTCTTAACAGCTTCCTGAACTTTTTCCAGATTATTTCATGTTGGCTCACTACTCAGTTAAAAGTTAACAATTTGAAGATAATACCAAGGAGCGGGAATCTCCCGAAATACTCAGGAAAATGTGGCGGTGTTCTCCCTACAGGGAGGTAGAACATCTTGTCTTGTAATACTCAGCCCCATTTAAATGAAAGTTAACGCAAACACTTAACTTAACTCAATCACTCCGAGCAATCCTGTGATTAGAAACATGGCAACGACAACGAAATAGACGATCATTCTCCCTTTAGAAAAGGTGTATTCTCCCATTAACTCTCTTCTGGAGACGAGTATCCCTATGAGGACTGCGGGGAGTGTCACCACTAATGGGGAGACCGAAAGGATTGCTACAGCCAAGTTCAAGAGTTTCAGATAATCACCTACTAAGAAGACCGCGAGGAACATGGGGACGGATTCCAAGAGATACACCTTCTTCACATTGGACTTGTTATTGGCCCCTAAGGACTCAAGGACTCCCCACGAGCTCGCCAGTGAGACCACCACCAAGGCGAGGAAACCAGAAGATATCAGTAGAATCCCCAAAAACGAATTCACGGATGATGTGATTTCGTAGGGAGTTCTCTGACCTATAATTACGGCCAAGGCAATCACTGCTTCCGTGGCCAAAGAACCAATTAGCGTCTCCCTGCTGTTCCATTTCAGCCTGTATCTTAACGGAGCTTTAGATTTAGAGTACCTGAGCGCGGTCGAGGTGCTCTGATATATGAGCATGCAAGGTGGGGTGACTACGGCTCCGACGTTGAGAGCAAGAAACAGTAGGAACTTAGGAGAGGACGAAATGTAGAATGGATAACCTAGATACCTCAGGGGAAATACTAGAAATAACGAAACTGAAAGTATGAGTGCTGTGACCACTAGTAGAGTCCTCTCAGTTGATTCAAGTTCTCCCGTGAAGATTATCACGAGGTGAAGGACAAAAACTACTGGCAAGATTATCGTTGGATTGATGCTTAACATGGACGCTCCAACCGCTATACCAACATATTCACTGAGATAAGTGAATGAATCTACCAAAAACATAGGAACAGTTGCCATTAAAGCTACTTTGCGCGCGTACTCCCTTCTGATCACTTCTCCCAATCCCCTCTCAGTCACCGCGCCTAACCTTCCAGCGGCCTCTTGGATAACGTAAAGAGGAAATGAAAGGAGAATGATGAACCAGAGAAGTCTAGTGCCGTACTGATCGCCAGTCAAGAGCCCTCCCAGAATACTCGCTGAGTCCGCGTTAGCCAAAAGAGCTATCCAAGCTGGTCCAAACAACCTGATCCCGTCCTTTACTTTCACTACAATCACTGGCTAGGACCTGAAATAGTTACGCAAACCTGCTCCCCCTCTTCACTCACAGGGAACTCGACCAAGTTCCCTGTTTCCCTCCATTTGCCGTATTTCTCAGGGTACGGTACGAAAACCGGCCTTCCCGTGTTTAAATCGTAGATGTAACCGTGGAGGTAACACCTTATCTTTTCATTGATTACGTCTCCTTTCCATATGTCAGCTCCCTTGTGCGGACAATAGGGCGATATAGCCCACACTTTTCTTCCTATTCTAACTAGGACTACCAGTTGGTCGCCCGCGTGAACCTTTACAGGATCACCCTCTGGTATTTCGGTTAAATTTAAACAAGTCCTCAATAATAACACCGGAGGAAAAATTATCCGGTGCGAGTTTTCCTCGACAAAGGCCCCTCTCCTGGATAGGATCTCCTGAAGTGCCCAGAGGGTCTATTATAGAGTAGCTCCAGGAACCAGGCCTCGTGCTCAATCTCCTCTTGTAATATTCTCTGAGCTAAGTCGTAAGTTCTGGGATCTTTGCCGTAAGTCATATCACACACTTCGTTCCACGTCCTTATTGCACATTGTTCTGCCTCCAGCAGGACCTTCAGGATACTCCTCGGATCCTTCCAACCTTCAGGAAGATATGGGTCGGAGCACGCAGATATGTTGGCCACTTCCCTCATATCCTTCGGCAGGTTCCCTCCAAGCTCGTATACCCTCTGGCTCATTAGTTCGAAGTGTAACCTGTCCTCTAACCTAGCGTCTTCGGCTATCTCTTTGAGTCCCTCTCCCTCTAGGCCGGTGAGATGCATCCTCAGAATTGTGTAATAATAATAGGTCGTGAACTCAGCAGCGGTAGCTCTCACTAGTTTATCTATTAATGTATCCACGTTCAGTCCTGATTTCTTTAACACTTCTACTCCTACTACCTCAGGGCCGTTTCTACTTCCTGGGTTTACTTCTTCGCTCATGTTTGTTCTAGATATATTAACTGACTACAAATTAATAAGCTTTCCTATTAGGAAGTGATTTCTATATAAGATGTATTCTAATCTATTTGAGGGAAGAGGGGAATGTCCCTTATGAGGAACAGATGGTGTCGGAACGGTTTTCTTCCTGAAGGAGTGAACTACCCTGCCCTAACGGACGGGGCTTCCTGTTTCCTAGCCCCACCTTGCCAGTAACGTAGTACTGGTAGAGGGCGGAGCTCCACAACTGAGGGTCGCACCGACCCCGATCTGCTCAAAATGTTCAGGGAGGCGTTGTAGTCGCGGTCGGCCACCCAACCTCAAGGACAGACGAACACCCTATCGGAGAGGGTGAGGTCTTCCATTACTCGACCGCACTTTGCACAGGTCTTGGAGGTGTAGGCTGGTTCACGAGGACTAGTTCCTTGCCGTGCTTCTCCATCTGGTACTCGATGACCCTCCTCAGTTCGTGGAGGGGGGGACCTCGTGGAGCCTCATCTTCCTGGGCGATCTGCCCACGAGTCCCTTGACTTGTATGCCCTCCATAACCACAACGTCATAGTTCTGGGCGAAGTACTTACCCAGCTTCATGTAGAGGTCCCTCCCCAGTTCCTTGAGGTGCCCGTACGCCTTGGCCAACTTTACCTTCGCCTTGAACCAGTTCTTGGAGAGGAAAACCTTCCTGGACAGGATCCTGTGGAGGTGCCTCACCTTCCACAGGGCCCTCTCGTAGGGCCTCAGGTTGGGGAAATACTCCCCGTCCGACGTGGTCAAGAGCTTCTCCAACCCCACGTCCAGTTCAACCACCCTGTCCGTGTTCTGGAGCTTTGGGAACTCGTAACCCTCGACCGCGAAGGAGATGTACACCCTCTCGGAGGGCATCAGCTTCACGACCACCCTCTTCACCTTGTCGAGGGGGAAGTCCCTATGTACGAGGACCTCGAAGACCCCCAGGTGGGAGAGGTACAACTTGATCGACTTCATGGGACGTCCCTCCCTGCTCTCCCCCCTTACCTCCCTTGAACTCAGCACCTTCCACCCGCTCTGCGGGTAGACCAGGGAGGAGTACTTGTGGGGCTTCTTCTCCTTGGGGAACCTGGCCAACCCGTCGATGAACCTCTGTCTCGCGTCGTGAAAGCGGTCCGCGACGTTCTGAACCACCTGCGAGTGCAGTTCCCTGTACCTCTCGTCCTGCTTCCTCAGGGCCAGTTGCCTCAACTCCGTCTCGGTTAAACCCTTCCCGTCCCTCCCGTGGAAGTAGAGGTCCGCCCAACGTAGGGTGTTGTCCTCACGAGCTAACCTCAACTGGGCCTTCAACGCCCCCAACGTTCGTCGGCGTATGCACGAAAGCGGAACCCCACGTCTGACATTAACGGAATATCGTAGACTCTGATTTAAATATAAGGGGGCCATCCCCATCCTCACGGGTCTTCCGCCCCCTCAACCCCCGTTAAGATAAACTCCATGAGTGATGGACCCTAAGTCACTATTAACTTCTCAAGTATAACTAAAGGTTGAGGGGACGGAAGTCCCCTTCCGTGAGGACGGGTAGCCCCCTTATGGAAACGTTTTCGTAATGAAGCTCCAACGTCTTCTAGACCTAACTGAAAGAGCTGGGTCGCACCCTAGGGGCTGGGGGAACTCGCGCCCGTGGAGAGGAAACCCTCCGTGATCCCCCTTCCGTACTGTTCACAGAAAGGTTCCACTGAACCTCCGCTACGTAAGGAGATCGAGGTTCCTCCGGGAAGCAGGAAATCCCCACCGCTAGGACGCTCCTTCCGTCAGGGCGGGGTAGTTCACACACTCTCCGTCGTACAACGTTTAGCCTCCTCCCGAAGTCTCTCGATCTCTTCCAGGTCCTTCTCCACTTACTCGATTTCGTTCAGTAGATCCTCCATTTTCCTCCCTCTTTCCTCTACGAGGTCTCTCAGCTCCCTTTCGCTGGAACTCATCCCACCAACTCCTCCAACACCTCATGTTCCCTCTTCTCCAGGATGACTAACGACGATATCACCACCAGGGCGAGGACGTCCAATAGAACACTCGCCTCGATCAGGAGGGGCACTGGAACTAGGAAGAGTCCCAAGAGGATCAGCGCATTCTCTTCCTCTATGTAACCTAGAATTTGAGCTATGGTGGACCTCCTAGAGGCGATGAGGAATAGTCCCTGAAAGAGGAGGATGAACGGAAAGATCAGGAGGAATCCTCTCTCTCCACCTAACAGTCCTATCCCTTTGAGGGCCACGTATACGACTATGAGGCTCGAGGTGAAGAACGTTGATAGGTTGATCAGTAACGTCGACGCGACTCCTCCTGTCTTCTCCCTCTCCCATCCCCTGAGCCCGAGCACGTTGAGGAGGATCCACGGCGTAACTATGCTCCTGACCGACACCGTCAGGAGAGCCAGGTACAGGAAGTCTACGTTCCTGGTGGATAGGAACGCGAGGAAGGAGGTTAGGCCCACTAACGCCGATTCCACCCCAGTTCCCTTGATGGCAGAGTTGAAGAACGCCTGGCCTTGAACGTAGAGGGCCGAGGCAACTGTGCCTACCACCACGAGTTGAATCGCTTCTGTCAGGAGGTCAGCCACGGAACACCACCGTCAATATTAGGGAGAACAACGAAAGCACTAGGGCGACGGCCAGAAAGTCCTGAACCTTGAAGAGCCTCAATTTGGCGAAAGTGGTCTCCATCACCGTTACTACTCCTATGAGTCCGATCCACTTCACAACCATCACTCCGACGTCAATAACGGAACCAATCGGCCCCAGGAATAGACCCCACGGAACAAGGAAAACGTTTAGGAGTACTGAACCTAGGAGGTATTGTTTGATGTAGTTGCTCCACTTCAGCAAGCCAAGATCCCTTCCACTATATTCGTAGAGTAGCGACTCCTCTATCATGCCGAACTCCCACATTCCTGAACTCTCGACAGGCAACTTACCCGTCTCAAACATCCAGAGCATGAAGAACGCTACGGTTGCTACGACGTGGGGTACCGTTGCGTAGTTAGGAAGGATAACTGCGTAGTTCATTGCAGCGTAAGGGTTGTTGGTGTCTGTGATTAAGGCCACCGCGAAGAACACTGAGATCAGCGTCCCCTCACCTAGGTAAGCGAAGGAAAGGATCCTCGCCGATCCCAGGGCCACGAAGTTACTTCCACTTTCCATAGCTTGAGAGACTTTCAAGAAGGACGCCAGGGAAAAGAGCAGAGCACCTCCTAGGAAGTCCACCGTGGGAGTCAGAAACACTGGGGCGGGATATATTACAGGGATAACGAAGGAGATTAGAATATATACGGCGAACACCAGGGCTGGGCCGTAGAGGAATAGCTTGCCCGCTTCAACAGGTACCACCGTCTCTTTCCTGAATAGCTTAGCGAGATCGTAGTAAGGCTGCAGGACGCTGGGTCCTCTCCTAGTTTCCACAAAGGCCTTGAACTTTTCCAACAGTCCAGCCATGAGAGGAGAGAGGAGAAGAACTGCTCCCACCTGCACCGAGGCCTCCACGACTGAGTAGTTCACAGGGACATCACCACCAGTACCAGGAGTACAGCCAAGATCATGTAAATTACATACCAGGAAATCGAGCCATTCATGTACATCCTAGTGATCTTCTTGGAAGTGCCTACGTAAGTCCTTGCTAGCATGTAGATGCCCCTCCAGAACAAGTCCACATCCCCGGCCGCCCCCCTTTCCAACAATTGCCGAAGCATTAGTCTGACGTTGTTGGAGAATCCATAGGAGGTGTACTTCTGATGACTCCTCCCGTGGTTCCATGTCCTTACAGTCCTGCTTCTCCTTGGGCCTGCCACTAGAACCGTCATAGCGAACCCGCTCGCCAACGTCAATGCCACGAATACAGGTGAGATTGCACCGAATACAGAACCGTTGAGCTTCACTGCGATCATTGAGCCCTGGGGAAGTCCTAGCGAGGGCGCCCCTATCCTGAAGGGTGAGAGCAGGTAGATGACTAAACCTAGGACAAGGACTATTACTCCGGAGGTCATTACTACAGGGTAGCTCTCACCTTTAACCCCCCTAAATAGCTGTAGGAATGACGAGAGTCTTAACATCGCGCCAGTGGCGAACCCCTCCCCTAGAGCTATTGCTATTCCTGTGAATAGAGGTATGAGCCCGGTGAGGCCTGGGATTAGAGCGGCTTCAGCGAAGAAGACCTCCAGGAGTCCCCAAGTCGCTACCCCCCCTACAGTGGGGAGTAGACCGGACATCGAGGAGGTGAGAAGCACCACCCCCAGCTTGGACCATGAGCTGGTTCTCCAAGATGCCATTGAAATCGACTCCCCGTAACCTTTTCCGGCGAGGAGGAAGAGCCCAGTCTTAGCCGTCGAGTGAGCCACGGCGTAGGCCGCTAGGACGAAGGAGGCCATCAATGCTAGGCTGTGTACAGGTGCGACTTCCAGTGCTCCTAGCGTGGCCAACAGGGCACCGTCGTTCTCTACCGTACTGAAACCCAGAAGTCCCTTCACGTGATCCGAGATGTACGCGAACAGGGCCCCGAAAAGAACGGTAAATCCCCCTATCGACATTAGAGCCCATCCTAACGGCAAGTCCTGTGGCGAAAGTAAGGACATCTTGTATAACCCAAAGAGGGCTACAAGAGTCATTGAGGCGCTGAGGACAGCAGACAGCCTGGAAGGAGCGCTTCCGTGAGCGAGTGGAAGCCACTCTGTCACCATGAAGGGGAGGATTCCCATTTTCACTGCGAAACCGAAGGCAAGCACGTCTAGAGGCAAGTCCGTGTGCAGGGGAACGAACTCCACCATACCCGTCTGAGAGTAAGCTAGGGAGAACCCCCCGACTAACAGTACCGTGCTCAGTTCGCTGAAGGCCATGAAGACGAACGCGGGGTAGCTCAACCTCCTGTGAAGTCCGATCTCTACGTAGGCAGGCACCGTCATCACTTCCCAACCAGTGAGGAACGAGAGGTAGTTGGTGGATGTTAGGGCCATTGCCATGCCCAACAGAGAGAGTGCCATTAAGGAGGGCAACCACCTGTCATCGTCTCTCTGATTTGCAATTGCCGAGATCAACCAGACAAACCCTGCTACTGAGAGGAAGATCGCGAGGTGCTCAACTCTGAAGGCCAGCGCTCCCTGGACTACAAAGGCTGCAGACGAGACTGCCATTATAACGTAAGCTGGTCTCCTCCACTTCAACCCTACCGCTGAGGCCAGCGCCAAGGGAAGTAGGATGTAAAGCACTAAACGTCACCTTTGAGCCTTCTGAGTGCTTGAATTATCGAGGCCGGGGTGGGAGGACAACCGGGAACTACCACGTGAGCGTTAACCTCCGGCGGTCTCCCCAGCACTCCTCCAGAGGCGGCGCAGGCACCTATCAGTACCACCACTTTAGGTTCGGGCATGGCATCCAGGGCCTCCCTCAATGGTCCCTCCATTCCCTCAACCATTACTCCCATTAATAGAAGGGCGTCAGCGTGACGGGGCGTGTTTACCAGAAATATGCCGAATCTAGTGGCGTCGTATTGAGGAGAGAACAATAACTTCAACTCCACGTTACATCCTCCACAGCTCCCGACGTCTACTGGGAAGACGTGTAGGGACTTCCTGAAGAGCGAGTTTGTGGTTTTCACCTCTGGCTGAACTGTATTCCCAGTTGGGACTAGGTTCGGCTCACACCTCCTGCAGAATACACATTTCCCTGGTTCCCACTTACCTTCCCTTATTGCTCTCGTAGGGCAGCCTGAGAACTCTCCTTTCACTTCTAACTGTGAAGGCCAGGTGGCGTTATTCTCAGGCTCTTTCTCTGTTCTCACTCCTCTCCTTACTCCCCTCAGGAACCAACTCACCCTAGGTCCACCTCCAATTCCGATACCCATATCCCGAAGCTCTCCCAGTTGAACGGAATGTCGGTGAAGATAGCACCCCTTGAGCTACTGAGGAAGGCCCTCAAGTTAGCTCTGGATGGTGGGAGAACCTCCACCTTCCTCAACATCCTTCCCTCCACCTCCACTAAGTAAGCTAGGTCGCCAGATGGACTCTCTACTCTCGCAATACCCTCTCCCGTTCTTTCTGGGACTATGAAGGAGCTAGGCTCTGTCCTCATTTCCGAGAGCATTTCAATTGAGCTCTCCACCTCTTCCATTCTCACCATCAATCTGGATAAGGCGTCTCCATCCCTCATCGACACCGGTCTAAATCCGTCGTAAGGCAAGTCACCTCCATCGCACCTGGCGTCGAAGGCCATTCCCGCCGCCCTGGCCGCCGGACCTATTAAGGAGTTGTCCTTTATCACGCCGTTACCTGAGAGCCTATCCACGAAGATCCTGTTCTCCAACACCTTCCACATTTCCTTCATGAAGGTCCAGCCCACCAACATGGATGGTTCGAATCGACAGACTGTTCCCCCGAGGAAGTTGGCTCCCATGAAGTACCTGTGTCCGCAGGCTCGGCCTATGGTTCTGTTTACCTGTTCTACAGCACTCAGCACGGTGTAAGCGGGAACTAAGAGAGATGCGGCGTCAAGCAACCTATGTAGAACGAGGAGGTGATTCCTCACTCTCTCCAGTTCGAGTTCGACTATTCTGGAACTAACTACCTTTTCGTCGGGTTCAACCTCTAGGGCTTTCTCTACAGCTATTAGAAACGCAATGGAGTGGGCAGCGCCGAAGTTGGCGTTTATTCTCTCCACCTTCAAGATGGCGTCCTCTACTCTAAGCCCAGCTAAGGGGATCTTCCTGTTCTTAGAGGAGACGTAGTCTATCCAATCCACCGACTCACCCCTAGTTAACACGTCGAGTGCTAGGCTCTCGATCGGACCTCCAGCTAACGGCCCGTACGAGAAGGTGAAGCTCCCGTACTCTTTGGCGGGCCTACCTTCCTCATCTTGAGGACAAGGTGAGTTCATCAGTCCCTCGGTGGTTAGGCACTTCTCTCCAAGCTGTCCGACTATCCTCACCTTTACCACCTCATTAACAACAATCCCACGGCTAAGGACGCTAGTCCAGCCGCCAGGGAAGTCGCAGCCAGCAAAATGTCCTCCTTCTCCCTTTTCCCCTCGTGGAGGACCATCCTTCCCACGTGAAAGTTGATCGAGATGAAGCCTACGGCAGTGAACACTAAGGCTAGCGCCACTTGGGGGAACATTCCAGCCCTGAAGGCCGCGGAGAAGATCGCGAACTCTCCCAGGAAAGTCCCGAATGGAGGTAGTCCTGTAACGGAGAGCGACGAGATGAGTAGGGCCGCAGAGGTTACTGGCATGTTAATTTGGTCTATTTCCTTCTTCCCCGTTGAACGTGTTATTGAGCCACAGGAATAGAACGCGCCAGCCTTCCCGAAGGCGTGAGAGAGGAGGAGGATCGCGACTCCTAGGGTCGAGTTAGCTGACATCCCTAACAGTGCAAGATTCATGTTTTCGATCGTCGAATAGGCGAACAATCTTTTATGGAACCTCTGACTCCCCATCGCGATCGAGGCGAACCCTATTGAGATCACCGCGACCCAGCTGTAGAGTTCTGGAACTGGGGCAGCAACGTAGACCACATGAAGGACGTATACGGCCACAGGGAGCAATACCCCTGAGAACAACGCACTAACTGGGGCTGGTGCCTCACTATGCACATCGGGAAGCCACGTGTTCATTGGAAACACTCCTGCCTTTGTGCCGAATCCCATGAGGGCTAGCGCTGAGGCTATAGTCAGAAGGGGCGAGAGGTGGGGAGTCTCTATACTAGATACTGTAAGCGTGCCCAGTCCATAGTAAAACAGGATCACCGACGCAAGAGCAAACGTAACACCAGCTGAGACCAGGATCACGTACCTCCACCCAGCCTCCAATGCCAGTGGAGTTCGCTCCGTCACCACCAGCAACACAGAGGAGACAGTAGTCGCTTCTATCCCAACCCACATCAGTCCTAGGTTGTTTACAACCACAGTGAAGAACATGGTGGAGGTGAAGAAGTTTAGAAAGTAGTAGTACCTGTTTTGGTTACCTATGTAGCGAAGTGAGTAAATTGCCGAGAGCACGTAGATGGACGCTATTGAGAGCAGAATATACCAACTGAACTGTGTGACGTAGAAGGTTCCTATTACAGGTATTTCCCCCCGTAGCACAACCACCAGAGCCACCTCTACTATCGCCGACCCTATGGAAGCGTATCTAACCCTGGACAAAAACAGGTTAGCTACGAGGGGCAAGACTATTATAGACATCACGAGGGCGTTCAACCTATCTCACCTTTGTAAGATAGGCGTCATCAGCCCTCACAACTCGGGCGGTTAGGACGTTAGTCCGCGGAGGACGCCATCTCCGTGGGCGAGAGTTAGCAGTGAGGTATAAAAGATTTGCGAATCGGAGAACCCACGGATCCTTCACTTTGGTGGCAACTTAAACGAGAAGGTAGTCGAAGGATTTCGTCAATAGGGGCATCTATGGCTTTGCTACCGCTGCGTAGATTTGGGGTTTCTTTACAAAAATTTAGGAGTCGAGGAGGTGGAAAGCCTCGCCTTTCACGGGGGGATAGATAGCTCCCTTATAATTAAAACATTGTTTTCCTACGATTTCCTTAGTGGCGTTAACGACTTCCCTCCCCGGCCCCATCGAGAACTCGACTGGACTGAGGGAGGGGCAACATGCACTTTTCTCTTATAGGGACTAGAGGCCGTCGAAAGTCCCCCTCTAGTCGGGAGCTCCGCCACCTCCCGCAGCACATCAAACGAGAGATGTAACCTAGAATCGAAGAGGGGAACTCTGAGTGGGGAGTAAGTCAGCTTCACGTCAAAGTTGATAAGGTCACTGTGAGAATTTCATCGAAAACTCTTTGAAGAGAGTTCACGACTGACTACGAGAAGCGGAGAGGGATTTAGAGGAGGCTAAGTGCACTAAGGAGGGCAAGTATTACGAGCTGACCTGCTTTCTGTCTCAGCAGTCGGCCGAGAAAGCCGTCAAAGGACTCCTTCAATCCATGGGAATAGAGAGAAGAGGACACTCCATGATTCAATTAATCCAAGACGCTCATGTAGAGATACACCAATGTACCGCTTTCCTAAATAAACAGTACTTTCCTACGCGTTATGCTGATGTACATGATGAAGGTTCTCCATTAGAGTACTACACTGAAAAGGACGCAGAGGAATTTATAAATCCCGCATTTAGGATGCTTAATTAAGTGAGGGGAAATAGCGTAGGGTGATAATGCTCTTCAGTTCTAACGCTCGTGGAGATTACACCGACCTCAGCGACTACGACGTGTTAATAGTGGGAGGCGAGATACCCAGAGACCCGAGGAAGGTCCCAGACGATCTTTACATGAGTGTCGTGAAGATGTATCCAGGAGAGGTCGATCCGGTCTTCATGGACATGGAGGTTTTCATGAAAAAGCTCAAGGAAGGAGTTACCTTCATCTTGCGGATATTAGAGGAAGGCAAGGTTCGATATAGGGACGAGGAGTTTTCAAGCCAGGTCGTGAGAGCATATTCTGAGGCGAGGCCTACATACGTGAGGAAAGGCAAGGATCGGATAATAGTAGTAACGAAAGGGAAGCAAGTGAGGGATATTCCTTAACTAGGAGGAGGCTTACTTTTCTGAATTGGCGTGACACTACCATTTTCCAGTTTTCTGTGGATGTAACCTTCCCTTAAGCTCTGTAGACTGTAAATCGTCTATTTATATAATTAATGATCTTCATGAATTTTCCTTAGGTTTACTGACTTTGTGTATACCCAACACTTTAGTCGCGAGGAAAGCAGAGGGACCCGATAGTTTCAGACCCAAGAAAAAAGGAAATGAAGCTCAATGAGCTCAGGTCAAAGGTCAGGGGCACCGTCGTTTCACCGCAGGAATCTGAGTATGAAGTGGAGAGAAGGCTCTATAACAGCATGATAGACAAGAGGCCCTCCTTAATAGTTAAGTGTTTAGGCCTGCAGGACGTTCAGCACGCCCTGGAATACGCTGAGACGCTTGGCCTAAAGGTAAGCGTGAGAGGAGGGGGACACGGAGTCTCAGGGTCGGCCTTGGTGGAGGGTGGGCTTGTGATAGATCTGAGTCGAATGAATGGAGTTTGGGTCGACCCTAAGGAGAAGACGGCAATAGTTCAGGGAGGTGTAGTCTGGGGAGAGTTCGACAGGGAGGCCCAAGTATTCGGGCTCGCCAACCCAGGAGGAAAGGTATCCACCACCGGGGTGGCCGGCTTCACTTTGGGCAGTGGGATAGGTTGGCTGAGCAACAAGTATGGCCTAGCGTGTGACAACTTGTTGGGTGCTCAGGTGGTCACGGTCGACGGCAGGGTACTGAACGTAGATGAGGACAACGAGAGGGAGCTTTTCTGGGCCATCAGAGGAGGAGGACACTCCATGGCTGTAGTAACCTCCTTCAAGTTCAGGCTCCATAGGGTTGGGCCCATGGTGTGCGGCGGGCTCCTCATTTACCCTGAGCGTTACTTCCAATGAGGTAGTTGGGACGGTCAAGAGTTTCGTGGAGAGGGCCAGGAGGGAGGTGTCACTCTTGACTGTTCTCACTACAGCACCTTCCCCCCTTCCAAAGGAGATGCATGCTGACTTCCTCCCCGCCCTGGGAGGGTTCCCCTCATCGATTCGGGTTTAATTCTCTGAGGGGCAGTCGAGAGGGTCGGAGACCCCCTCCTGTTTAAATTAACTATAGCGATAACGTCACGATCATTCTCATAACTACATGAACACTTAAACCAACGATGCCCTTTTCTTCCATCCTTTTACCACACTTAGGACATGAGACAGAAGAATAACTACAATCAACGAACTCTACGACCATACCGTGCTTCTTAGCTTGTCAAGAGATCCAGTACTGAACACGACGGTACTGCATTAAGTAGGGTTTATCCCTAAACTCTTTCGATAGTTTATCCACGTTCTTGATTAGGTTCCTGAGGTTCTCCAGTTCGATGACGCTAGCACCCATCGTCCTTACAATTTCAACAACCCACTTCCCCACTTTCCTAGCGAAATCCTCCATAACCCTCCTAGCCTTTAGGTGGAAGGAGTGAATCCTTCGTAAGATCCTATTGTTCTCCTTCCACCTCTTTGGGTATTTCTTCTGAAGATTTTCAGCTAAAGACTTCCAATGGTGAACCTCTTCAATGCGAGTTGGAATCCTAACGTAGTGTTTGTCGTCCTTCCCTGCAACTACCTCGCTCATGTTAACGTCTACGGCAACACTAGACTTTGGGTCTACCTTCTCTAGTGGTTTCTCAAAAACCACTTTAAGGAAAGCCTTTCCCTCTCTGACTACTAACCTAGCCTCCCTCGTCCTCCAGTTCAGGTACTCCCTCAAGTTCTTGGGATAACCTAGAATTGGTATCTCACCAAACACTTGCTATCCTAACAGTCTCTCGAAGTTCACATTATAACTTGCCTTTGGTGTTAGCCAAACAGTGGGCTTATAAACTCTCGGAAAACGTCCTCTTCTCGAATTATCATACCAACCCTTGTACTGAGAGGGCGTCACGATAACAGTCCTCGGCTATCTTTGACGGTAGATTGTGTTCCTCCCTTAACTTCGTGTATGACTCCTCGTGGACTTTTGAAAGTACTCCCTTCTCTTCCGGATTTTTCACGTTCTCTTTCGACCAGAATAGGGTGAAACGGAGTGCTTCAACGTAGTTGTTCACGAGGGCTAGGAGGGAATCAGATGGGGCGACCTTCATCGAAACAGTTGCTCTGATCGCTTTTTTACCCCTCCTAGCCATTAATGAAATTTAGAAAGAAAAGAAGCATTTAAATTTCCATCCCCGCCCCTAGAAGGGGCGAGGCTTTCGTTCTCTTTGCAAGAGGGTGATACTCTTGGCTGGAGGGTTCATGGGAGATCCAGAGGAAGGGGAGGTTGAGCTCGCACCAGTTAAGCAGATCTCCGCTAGCAAGGTCGACATGATGGGGCCCATTCCCTACACTGCCCTCCAAGCCTTGGCTGACCCCCTTAACCCTCCCCACTTGAACAACCACTGGAAGAATCAGTTCATGGACGACCTCAAGGATGAAACCGTCGAAGCGGTCAGGAAATACTTCCTCACCTCGACCTCACCCATCTCAGAGCTTCACTTCGAATACGTGGGAAAGGGCGTATCGGAGGTCTCGGAAGAGGAGAACACATTTGGGCATAGAAAGGCCAAGTGGATAGTAAACATCGTAGTGAAGTGGGACGATCCTCGGCACACAGAGGCTAACGTGAGCTAGGTGAGAGGCTCTTCAACGAATTGTCTCCAATGTCCGTGGGACGTTACGTCAACTACGATGGTGACAATTCGAGGGAGTCGGCTGTGAGGTCCTACAGCGTGCCCAAGTACAGGAGGCTCATAGAGGTCAAGAAGGTCTACGATCCCCACGATCTCTTCGCTACCAGGCTCTGATGGACCAGCAAGTCCTCACATCACAACTATGGGCTGCTCTCACGGCCCGCGTCTGTCGACTAATGCACACTGAGCGACGTTTCTTTTCATACCGACTCCTTAACATTCTAACTTTTCTAGGATCTGCCCTCATGTAAGAGAGGTCTCTGTGGGGGACTGCAACCTTCAACTAAAGGTTTACTAAATCAAAGGAGACCCAGTTCTTATGTAACCTATGGAACAGTTCAGGTCAAGTTGAGAAAAAAGTAGACTCAAATCGTGTAAAGGGCGCGGAGACCACTTACTTCTTTATTGCCCTATTGGTAGGTGGTTTCCTCCTCTACTTTAGCGTCTTACCCCACCCTCTAGCTACACCAGACTCCCCTCACTCTCCCGGTTTGATAAGCAAGTACAACAGCTCTGGTGACCCAGGATCAGGTCAGGACTGGACAGTCTACGTGGGAGGGGGGACTCAGGACATGTCGGTGATGACAATGGGGTTCTTCCCTGAGATAATAACCATAGACGCTGGTGACAGCATAACGTTCATAAACAACTCCTCGGAGGTGCACACCGTCACCTTCCTGAGCGGAAATCCACCGATCAACCCATTCTCCCCATTAGCTGACGTAAAGATCGGGGGGAACGTTTACAATGGGACAACCGTGGTCTCGTCGGGTATGCTACTCCCAGGGCAGAGCTACACCCTGACCTTCACGAACCCAGGGGTGTATATCTACCAGTGCATCTATCACGCGGGAATGGTGGGGATTGTGGTGGTTAATCCTGCCGGAACACCATATCCGATGACCCAGGCCCAATACAACCAAGTGGCCTATCAGGAGGTGACGCAGTCTCTGAGCAACGGGGAGTCCATATTTCAACAGGTTAACATCCCCGCCACCCCAGGCCCCAACGGAACCACAGTTTGGCACGTGAACGCCGGGCTCACTACACCTGCGGTAGCGTCAGTGCAGTTGACTCCGGCCTCAGGAAGTGATGTCACAGGTACTGCTCAGCTCGCCATTGTTTCCCCTGGGGAGATGTCAGTGGAGGTGGACCTCTCAGGACTGACCCCAGGGAAGACCTACCAGGTTCAGATATTCACCGGTGCGTCTGAGGCCGGAGGTAGACTAACCTACACCTTAAACCCGGTAGTTGGGGGCTCCAACGGTACTGGCACTTCAATCACCACAGTCAAGGTTGAGCCTCTAGACCCTTACATCCCAGGGAGTTACGGCATTCCTGCTGCGAGTTGGTACGTTAACGTCAGCTCAGGTGACACGGCAGTCTCGTTAGGAGACGTCATAGCTCCAGCCGCAAGTGCCATGAGGTTCCTCCCGTCCACCCTCACGATACATGTGGGGGACACCGTCACCTGGACCGTCAACGCCCCTGACGAAGTGCACACTGTGACCTTCGTGCCCCAGGGTATGGAAATACCGGAGTTCGGGACCCCCGTAAGCCTCATACCAGCTGGAGGTCCCGTGTTCAACGGCTCTGGCTACTACAACTCTGGGCCCCTCCTGCCAGGCCAATCCTATAGCCTAACCTTCACTGTGCCTGGAGTCTACACCTACGTGTGCCTACTTCACGACAACATGGGCATGTACGGTACAATAGTGGTCCTGCCTAACGGTCCCGTGAACTCCCAACAACTCGCACAGCTTTCCACCATGTTAAATCAACTTTCCGGCCTCTCAGGCCGGGTTTACAACAACTCAGCGCAGATCTCTCAGGTAGACGCCAGACTCAGCTCAGTATACGGGACGCTCTCCCAGATGAACGCTACCATGAACGGGTTACAGAATTCCACCGCGTCCCAAGGGACCCTCATGCAAGTTGTGAATGCGAGGGTATCAGGCCTTCAATCGACCCTCATTGTATTGGTGATCTTGGTGATCATTTCCCTACTCCTAAACGTGGTCCTAATAACGAGGAGGAGATAGGGACGTGCTAGAACATGCCTGGCTCCTATGTTAAAGATTTTTATTTGTAGTAAATTCAAAGGACATATCTTATCCTGAGGCCGCCAGACTGTAAGACCTCTATGTAACCATTCGTTACTTTTAAATTACTTATAAGTATTGTTTTGATATAATTGTATTTATATAATGTTGCCTTGATTTCTCTATCGATGATCCCTCAACCTATGGCGGGCTCTGCTAGGAGGTCTCGGGGATGACGGAAGTTGGATGGGAGGATGGTGTTCCCTTCCACTGGTGCCAGCGAGTTGAGGGTGTACGATCCCTCAAGGGGGTGTTTGCGGTGGAATTAGAAGTAAAAGTTAAGGAGAAGTTGCACTGCGGGTAAACACTTTCGTGCCCTCTCCAGAAGTGTGTAAAATACCACATCGAGTCCTCTGGGTTTGGTCTACTCAGCCACTTATCTTGAGGCACGGAGAGACAAACGAAACTTACGCCTCCCTGAAGTGTGGATTGGGATCTCCTCGCCACGTGAACTCGCGTCAAAGGTAACTCCTGGCTGTATCTGGATACAACACTGTCCCTTCCTGAAGTAGCGCACTTATTGCCTTCTCTACCTCAGATGCTTTGCCAGTCCATCCGGCCTCCCTGAGTGTCCTCTGGGCCTCTCGCAGGTGACTCAGGGCCTGTTCCTTCATTCCCTCTTTAGCTTCCAGAAGTCCCAAGGCCCACAAGGTCAGTCCCTTCTCGTCAGCTACGAGCCCGTCTATTAGTTTTAGGCTCTCATTTAACATTGAGATCCCTTTTTTCACGTTCCCCTCCACCTCAGCTGTGTATATTCCCAGACCCCTCATGATTATTCCTCGCATTAGTGGTCCCTGAACTCTACCCATGAGGGACCTCACTCTCTCAATGTCCTCCCTCGCTCTAGCGACGTTCCCCAGCCTCAAGTTCAGGACACCTCTCTCTGCGAGACAGACCGCCAAGTGTCCCAGCCTGATGGACTTAGAGAGGTCTTCCACCGCCATGTCGTAGTATTCCATGGCCTTCGTCGGCTTTCCTTGTTCTACCAAGATGCTCCCTATACCCCATTCGCAATGCCCTGTTGCGAAAAGGTTGTGAAGCTTCCTGAATTCATCCAACGCCACCTCAGCTAAGGCCTTGGACTTATCGAATTCTCCCTTCCTGTAGTAAACCATTGCCATCTGGTGAAGCAAGGGGCTCCTGCCCTCAATGTCTGTATCGTCCACTTCCTCTAGGGCCCTGTGAAGGAGTGTCAAGGCCTCGTCCAACTTACCCTTCTCCTCGTGGATTTCAGCCATTAGTGTGGCTAGCTTCCTGAACCAAGGGCCGCTTCTGCCCTCGTAAGTCCTCATTCCCCTTCCGCAGACCTGCTCCGCCCTATCGTAGTCGTTTATAACTATGTAAGCTGAGCAGAGGAAGAACAGTAGTTGACCGTGAGTGTTCCAGTCCTTGGTTAGCCTCACTAATCCCTCTACTTCCTCGAACTTTTCGATAGACTCTTTCACTTTACCTGTGAAGTAGGAATAGAGGGCCTTGAAGTACTTCAACCTCACCCTCCCCTCCGGGGACACTTCCTCCTCTGAGACTCCCCTGAAGAGCTCGTAGACGTTCTCCAGGAGTCCCGCGGTGGCTATCCTGTTCACGTCCCTCACTAGGGCTAGGGCCTCCTCCTCCTCCCCGGCCTTCACTAGGTGGCGCATCGCCTCGAGTCTAGAGAGGGGATCGGCCCCCTTCATGTAATAGAGCGCGGCCTTTCTGTGAAGCTCCTCCTTGTGAGAAGAGTACTCGTAAACCGTCTCCCTCAATGAGTCGGGGAGGGAGTAAGTCCCCCCTGAGTTTGCGACCAGTAGCATGTCCTCCAGCTCCTTCAAGGAACTCATAAACCCCTTAACCCGAATCAGCCTCCTGAGGGAGTCGTGATCCACGGGAGAGTCGAAGACAGAGAGCTGTTCCAGTATCCGCATCTGGTCTTCAGTGACCGTCCTCCTTAGCTCTGTGGCTAGCCACCTACTGAAGGACCATCCACTGGAGGACCCGGCATGTTTCCCCTCTTCCAAGTTGCGAACATCGGAGGTGGACTCCCTTACATCTCCCGAGAGACACAGCATTCTAAGGCCAAGGGGATGTCCCTTAAGTTTCTGTGCATAAGGTCCCACTTCCTCAATAGGTTTACGACACTCCGAGTTCAGGAACTCCCTCACCTCGTTCTCCGTTATTCCTTGTAAGTGGAGCTCCCGCAAGTTGGAGGGCCCTCCCATGGGCCTCCTTGAGGTCAGGAACACACTCCCGTTTCTCTCCATAAGACGGTTGGAGAACAGCTTCACAACATGGTCACGACATAGATCGAAATTATCCAACACCGCGACTACCTCGTTCTGCATGGTCTCGTCCACAGCCAAGTCCAGGAGAGTGGAAATGTCGTTTACACCAGCCATGACGTACTCGGGTAGTGTCCTGTGGCCTCTACGTAGAAGGAACCCAGAGAACTTCCCCACGAAGTACTGGAAGCTGTCAACTTCCCTGCACGTGTACCAGAAGGTCCTGTTCTCGAGGCCGCTTTCCCTGATGAACTTGGCCACAAGAGTCGTCTTACCTATGCCAGGTATGCCCCATACCAATACTGGCCCACTCAACGAGCGGAGGAGTTCAAGTTCTGCCCTCCTTCCCACGAAGTGTGAGACCTTTGGGACGGGATCCTCAGTAAGTCCCTTAGGTATTATTACTTCCTCTCTAACTTCCCTCCCCCGTACGACGAAACCCATCTGCGTCAAATTTATCTCGAGCGTGTCAATCTTCGGGTAATACACCTTCACGTTCTTCCCGGCTAGTCTCACCCACTTACCTCTGACTAGACCTGTCTCTTCCATTCTCCTCAGTCTCTCCGACACGTGAGACTCCTTCATACCCATCTGTTGAGCCAGTCTTCTAACGAAGGTTGGCTCTCCCCTCAAAATAGAGAGAATCGTAAGGTTAATCTCATCTGCTATGACTTGGAGTATCTCGCTTTCCCTAGCTTTCGCCCCAGTTAACCCCCCCACCCTCCCTAAAATTCCATTATAATATAACCATAAAAACTTAGTGGACATCCGAATTATCAAATAAGACGCCGAAAAGTGAGGAGATAGCGCCTCCAGGTAGGCTAATTAACTGAACGCTTAAGGTGGCGCTATGCTGAGACCTCTGCTGAAGTGGGCGGGAGGTAAGAGGTGGTTAGTCAGTTTCCTGATAGGCACGTTACCCGTCAAGTGGGCTCACTATTACGAGCCATTCGCCGGAGCAGCGGCTCTCCTGGTAGAGATGTGGAACAGGAGACTGTTGGGAGGGGCTACA
Source organism: Sulfodiicoccus acidiphilus (assembly GCF_003967175.1). Taxonomy (NCBI): domain Archaea; kingdom Thermoproteati; phylum Thermoproteota; class Thermoprotei; order Sulfolobales; family Sulfolobaceae; genus Sulfodiicoccus; species Sulfodiicoccus acidiphilus. Next base: position 1,498,571 of record NZ_AP018553.1, read on the forward strand.
ATATCGGACACGAACGAGGAGCTAGTCAACCTCTACGTAGTGGTGAGGGACTGTCCCCAGGAGTTGGTGAGCGCCTTGAAGCAACTCCCCTTCGGTAACGACCCAAAGTCCTACTACGCAGCTAGGGATAGGTTCAACGAAATTAGGGGAGGTCCAGCGAAAGTGGAGAGGGCTGCCCTCCTCATCTACCTCAATAGACACTGTTACAACGGCCTCTGGAGGGTCAACGCTAAAGGCGAGTTCAACGTACCCTTCGGGAGGTATAATAGGCCCTCAATGCCGTCTGAAGAAGACGTGTTTGGATTTCATGCCCTCCTCAGGAATGTAAGGATCCTCAATGTGGACTTCGAGGAGGCGGTGAAGGACGTCTCTAAGGGTGACCTAGTGTATCTGGACCCGCCCTACCAACCCGCGTCTGAGACGGCTTCCTTCACAGATTACACCCCTGAGGGGTTCACGAAACAGGACCAGGTAAGGTTGGCTAAGGTATTCAGAGAGCTTGACGAAAGGGGAGCGTATCTAATCTTGAGCAACTCGGACACGGAGCTAGTGAGGTCCCTTTATGAAGGATATTACGTCGAGACAGTCGAGGCAAACAGGGCCATAAACAGTAAGACGGAAAGAAGGAGGGGAGCTAGGGAGATAATAGTCACCAACTACGAGGTGGAGAAGAGACGACGGGCAAAGCTGAATTCAGGATGGGGAATACTATAGGATGCCGTAGAGGTGACGAGTTGAAAGTGAGGGACTTCGATTAAGGAAGGTGTTTGGAGGGGGAAAGGGGAGATTGAAACGAAAACGAAGTTTGTCTGGTAGGGTCTGTGACGAGGTCTCTCTGAGCTCCTCTTACCAGATTACTAAAATAGGGGTTGAGGAGGAAGTCTCCAGCGGAGCCCTTCGTTTTAAGGTTATTTCCTCAAAGATTTCGACGACGCCCTCCCCCAGCCCTAGGGCCTAATCGTGATGAGGGAGGGGCAACTAACATCTCTCCCTTTTCCTCCTCCATGGAGCTCAGCCACGAAAGTCCTCCTTTCTGATGAGGTGGTTCTTTGACCCACCCGAGTACGCCCCAAAAGAGGGATGTATCTCCGAATCGAAGAGGGGAACCGTGGCCGTTGAGGGTAACTCTTCCCAGGCTAGGAGAAAGTGTGTTTCGTCTTCCACCACTAGACACCCTGTCCGTGAGGGCCGGGTAGTTTACAAAGTCGGGAGTTGAGGGGGCGTAAAGCCTCGCCCTTCACGGCGGGGACGGATAGCCCCCTCATATTTATACTTCTTTGTGAAATTTCTCTTAGTGGTACTAACGACGCTCCTCCCCAGCTCGATCTAAGGTTTAATGGGACTGAGGGAGGAGCAAGCAGTGACTTCGATTTCCTTTAAGGGACTAGACGTAATGGGTGAAAGTCCCCTCCTCTTCAAATGGGAGTGGATCTCTGATCCACTCGACTGCCCACCAAACGAGGGATGTAAACCCGAATCAATGGTGGGAACGACGATCCCTTTGGGAGGGAACCCTCGTCCCTTCCAGGGCGGGGAGGAAGTCAGTGGTTAACCGGCCACTCAGGTCTCCTATTCAATTAAAGGTATGAACGTAAAGAAGTCTCTCTCCTTCATCATAGACCACAACTGAATGTCGTGAAGGGGAGTCCCGAGTTCTCAGACAACTCTTTAGGGCGGGAGGAGGTCGGCTAACAGGATCGCACATCTCGGGATATTCTATCTACGGGTCTTACTCCTTAATTCGTGACCAGGCAGCCCATTTGTCTTAACTTGGGTTCAAGGGTGGACCTCACCACCGAGGACGGAAGGTCCCCTTTGTTGATTTTAAATACTGGTCAGAAGGACGACGTCTAGGCTATGTTCACCGACGGAGCGACCTTCACCTAGATCCCTAAAAGCGAGGGTCCTCGAAGTACGCCTCCCGCCCCAAGGCCCTTAGCGGGCACCGAGTCTCGGGCGATCCTAAATCGGGGCCGGTCCTCAGTGCCCGTTGATCTCTCTACCCTTTGGGCGAAGAAGGAAATACCCACCGCGAAGACACCCTTCGAGGTCGGGGTAAGTTCATAGAGACGTAGTGAAACTTCTGGACGTGGGTATGGCGATCGCGAGATCAACTGTGGACTGTAGTGATAGGAACTCTCCTGACCTTCACGCCAAGTGCCTGCTCAACTGCGCTCGTGAACGCCGCTGCCGCCACCCCAACTGGGATCTCCCCAATTCCCTTTGCTCCCGTGGGTGTGTATGGGGAGGGCGTTGGAACTATCCTCACCTCTATCTTGGGCAGGTCGATTGCTCTGGGCATGCCGTAGTCGTGGAGGTTAGCGTTGATCGGACTTCCTTCTCTAAACAGAAGTCCCTCTCTGAACGCTAGTCCTATCCCGGTGGCGGTTCCACCTGTGACTTGATCTCTGACCAGTTCCTCGTCAATAACGGCTCCAGGGTCTATGAACACCACTTGCTTGAAAGGCCTCACCTCTCCCTCCCTCACTTCCACTGCTGCGACGTTGCAGCAGAACGGGTAAGCGTTGAACCTCTTCGGGTTTTCCAGGTTGAAAGCGTACTGCGACTCGATACCGTCCAACTCAGTCAACTTAACCTCACCCGACGGCGTATAGAAGGTTCCGGACGAGTACTTCACCTCTCCGCCAAGTCTTACCTTTGCCTTGGATAAAAGCTCCTCGGCTGCACCCTTTGTGGCCCCTGCAGTGAAAACCGCCATCCTGCTTCCTCCAGGGCCGAAGGATGGAACGTCTGTGGTCAGTTCCACCTCGACATCCTCAGGGGAGATCTCTAGGAACTTGGAGACCAGCAGTCTAATAGAGTGCTCGTTCCCCTGACCTTCTGGGCTGTAGCCCACCTGTGCCACCACCTTTCCACCCCTCACCTTCAACCTCACGCTCTCCGAGCCCGACGGTGTGCTCGGGTCCGTCGAGCACGCTATTCCTACAACGTAACCTGAAGTCTTCAACTTAGCCGCCTCAGCCTTAGCCAACTCTAGGAGCTTGGACGGATCCCCCGAATCGTACCTGAAGAAGGGTGTCTCATATGGGAACGTCCTGACGAAGTTCCTTTCCCTAACTTCGGTTCTCTCCAGTCCCAATTCGTCAGCAACCGCGTCCATTAACCTCTCCAGCGCCCATGTGTGGGGAGGAGTGCCCGCACCTCTGAAGGCCCCTGGCGGGTTCTTGTTGGTGGAGACGAGCCTTACTTCGTATTTGAAGTAAGGTATCTCGTAGGGGCCAGTCAAAATTCCCACCGGCTTGAAGGCCTGTCCTCCCGACTTCGCGGCGCCCACGTCCTCGTCCACCTTCATTTCCACTCCCGTCACCTGTCCGGTCCTCTTGAAGAACACCCTGATTCTGAACCTCCTCTCTGGTCCAGAGCTGTTGGACGAAGTGAAGTGCTCGGTCCTCGTCTCCACCCACTTCACCGGAACCTTGAACTCCTTACTCGCAGCCACCAGGGCCATGAGGTACTTCTGGATCGAGAACTTCGCTCCGAAACTCCCTCCCGTCCTCACCGGCTCTGCTACGACGTTCACCCCGAGTGCTTTTGCCACCTCCCTTCCAAGGACGCTTGGGGCCTGTGCATTTGAGTAGATCCTGAACGACCCTTTCTCTGGTACCACGAACGCAGCGTAGGTCTCTATCGGGTTCCCAGCGCTCCTGCTCCAGTACAGTTCCAGCTCCAGTTCGCGGTCCTGGGGCCTGAACCCCATCTCCATCGCGTTACCTCCCACAACGTTAGTTCCTAGCTCCTCGAACACTAGGCTATCGTTCCTCAAGGCGTCGTCTAAGTCGTTGACAGGCCTGAGAGGCTCGTAATCCACTGTCACCATGTCCGCCAGGTCCTTGGATGTGTAGGGATCGTCCGCCAATACGATCGCTACCGGGTCTCCAACGTATCTGACCTTCGAGGTCGCTAGGACCTCCGTGACCGAGCTTCCCTCCCTTTCTCCAGCCGAAACCTGTCCTGCCCTTAGACGTTCTCCAGTAAGAACCAAAGCTCCCTTGGAGATCGCCTCTGACGGATCCACCGACCTGACTCTGGCGTGAGGATAGGGACTTCTGACGAACGCAGCATACTTTCCCTTGAATGGTAAGTCGTCTACGTACCTGCCCTCTCCTCTGACCAGAGGCAAAAGTTCCTCTAAGCGCATAGGTCTTAGGGGCCTCTTTCGTTTAAAGGTTCGACGGTAGCGGCGGAGCCCCATTATATAAAGAAAATCTGGGGAAAAGTATATGATAACCTCCTCCGACTTCGCTTCATGGCGGCTAACGTTCCTCCCGGCTCTTTCTACGTTGGTCTCGGCGTTGTTGGCCTGTCTCTTCTCGTAGCCACAATGGGGTGGTTCTTCACGAGGAATAAGTGGGTTCCATCTACCCTCACGTTGGCCTCGGCCTCCTCGGGAATTTTCCTTCTCTTGGAAGATCGACCTCTCTACTACCTAGGAGTGTACCACTGGTACGGACTGTTGGTGGAAAGTGTCCTCGACCTAGGGGCTTTCGTCTCGATCCTCAAAGGCCGCTTCTCATTCCCTGTGGCCGTGAACCTACTCGTCTTCCTTAGCGTAGTCCTAGACGCTGCTTTAGGTCTTCCCTTCTCCACCCTGCAGGGAGCAGTCCCCTACGTGGGTTGGCAGATCCTCTACGGATTTGGTCCCACCAGGCCCGAGATAGAGTGGTCCGCTGCTGTTTCCATTCTGACCGTAACTTCCCTTGGAGCTGCCCTCTCCGCCTTAAGGCAACGCTTTTTAGAGACAAAGACGAGGGTGTGATATGGCGTTCTGTGAATATTTCCCGATCATGACGAGGCTTAGCGCCCAAGGGAAGAGGTTCGCCTTAGTTACGGTGTTGCAGGGAGACCAGGTCTTGAAGTACGTAGTTGTGGAAGGAAGGATAGCCTACGGCGGGAACGATCCAGTTGTCCTGGAGGCGGGAATGAGGGCGATCCAGGAGTCTAGAGTAGTGGAGAACCAGGTAGGCACCGCGAAGATCGTCGCCGAGCCAGTCGAGCCCCGGCCTTCGTTAATCGTGGTGGGTACTAGGCTAATTGCGAGGGCCTTAGTTAAGCTGGGGAGAGTAATGGGATACTCGGTGGCTGCAGTAGGTCTCACAGACGTCGAGGCCGATTTTGCATCCTCTTCCATAGATGTTCTGGACTACATAGTCGACGAAGGAGCGGCAGTAGTTATAGCCAACGAGGGAGGGTCCCCAGACGACGCGGAGGCCGCCTACAAGGCACTTAAGAGGGGAGCGAAGTACGTGGGCGTGCTGGCGAGCCAGAGGAGGGCGGCCCTAATTATCGCCGATCTCATGAAGAGAGGCGTGACTGAGGAGGATATGCGCGGTAGGTTCTTCTCTCCGGTTGGGCTGGACGTGGGAACTAAGACGGCCGAGGAGATCGCGTTGTCGATTATTGCTGAGGCTTTAATGACACTCAGGGGGGCCAGTGGCAGGCGCTACTCTGAAGTCAAGGATCCTAGGGCGTTCCTCGCTGAGGCACTAGCGGGCAAAGTGGAGGACGCCTGCTCGTTCAGGCCGGTAAGTCTCAGTTCTGGGGAATAGGTGAGAGGAGAACTTTATACACATAGACAAAAAGATACATATAGGCAAGAAGCGCGCCGCTCCTGTTAGTTTGAGGTGTCCGAGACTCTTTCTCCATCTATGCTCTTAGAAGCCAACTGATGGTTCTAACCACTGTAGGAGACTGTATCCGACGTACGTCCAAGTCTAGAGGTAGACCATAGGGTTAATGATGAAAATATCGCCATTTCCTGGAGAAGGTACACACCCTTTTGTACGGCATTTCGATATGGACTTGGCTGACGTCTGTTCGATCCTCGCAGAGGGGTTGGAGAGACGTCCTAGCGAGGCCCGTGAGGTACCTTCCTAATCACGACCCCTCGAGGGTGACGGCGAGGATTTCAGGTGAGAGTGAGAGCCCTCGGAATGAGGCTTCTCGCCCCTGTGACGGAGCTGGGAAGTTCCACCTCTCAGAACTGGGTATTTCACAGGAGTGTTGTTAGCAGTTATTTATAAAAGAGATATTTTTTAGCGTTGAACGTGGTATACCTTACGTGAAGTGGCAACTGTTGTTGCTCATCGTTCTAGCGTCCTCTGTCACAGGGGCTCACGCTTCGACGACCACGACGAGCTATCGCGTCGCACTTCAGGGAGGTTACGTTGTAGTGGGGACAACCGTGGCTTACTATAATGGCTCCTTCTCCACCATTTTGAAAGTTTACTCCCTCAATGGTTCACTCCTCGAAGTCCGAGTCCTCCCGGGCGCGGATCTCCTCCAGTTGGCTGCATCGGAGTCAACGCTCTTCGGAGTGGCCTTGGCCAAAGGAAATCTGGAAGCGTTTGTCGCCTCCCTACCTGGACTCTCCATGGAGATTTACTTCCTCCCCTACTCGTCCGCGTCCTTCCTTCCGTCAGGGGCCGGAGTTCAAGTTCTCTACCTAGGAACCTGTTCCACGAGGACGCTCGTGAGCCTCGTCGGCCGTTTTCTGATCACCTTCGCTTCCACCTGTAACGACGGGGAGCATAGGTTGAACGTGTCAGTCAGAGACCTATTGAGCGGCGCTGTCTCTAACGCGCTAACCGTTCCATTCAACGACTCATTACTTGTAGGCAATGCATCGCTAGTCGTGTTGAACGGAGAGGGAGCGTTCATCTACTCTCTGCTCCCCTCACCGAAGGAGGTGATTTCCTTGTCCAATGCTACTTTCGTTGGAGGAGGGCCACCGATAGTGTTCGTTCGAGGTAACAACACACTTCTGTTCGACGGTGAGGGAAATGAGGTAGGTTCACTTCGTGGACGATACCAATACTTAGCTGGGTACACGGAGAACGGGTCCTACACGGTCGCTTTGGTTCCCCTGGGGGAACAGCCAACTTTCCTAGCTAGGCCCTCGACCATCGTGTTGCTCACCTCGGATGGTTCTCGCTCAGTTTCCGTGATCGAGGCACCTTTACCTAGTCAGGCCGTGTTCGTGGATGGGCGGCTTTTCGGACTTTACGCGTCGAGCTCGGGATGGATCGTTCGTTCGCTCGAGTACAACGTTTCGTCCGTCCTCAACCTCACAGGGCCCGTGGAGCTGGGGGAGCTAGATGGTTACTTAATGGTGAGTGAAGTGAGGTCTCCCGAGTACCTCTCCGCCTCCCTTCCAGGGACCGCCAGCGTGCTCTACTCCGTGCCCAATTTGACGGAAGTGGCTTACGTTCCCTATCCTCTGCTGCCAGTCGCCGTAACGGGAGACAAGGTTCTACTAGCGGGGAATAGGTTACTTCTATCCCCATTGCCGTACTTTCATAGAGGGGGCGGTCCACCTCTTTTTCCACTCGTCGTCGTTCCATCTGTTGTATTTATGCTTGTATTGTTGTACTACCTCTACAGGAGGCGCAGGTGAGTCCTGGAGGTGGTAGTACCTCGAAGGACATCCGGGACCTCGTCCTCACTCATTTGAGGAGAGATCGAGTACCCTAAGAGGATGGAACGGGGGACTGAGCACCTCACTTCTCGATGTCCGCGAGTTGGGCAACGCTTAAAATCACCAAAGATTTTTCTTTTGTCATGGAAAAATTTGAGGGTAAGGCTGAGCTCAGGAGTCCAGCCAGATACCACGGAATCCTCAACGCTCCTCACAGGGCCTTCCTGAGGTCGGTGGGTCTGACCGACTCAGACATAGCGAAGCCGCTAGTGGCAGTCTCGGTGGCGTGGAGCGAGGCCGGCCCTTGTAATGCACATACCTTGGGTCTTGCGCAGCTAGTCAAGGAAGGCGTGAGGACAGGAGGGGCATCCCCTCTGGCTTTTCCGACAATTGTGGTCAACGACAACATTGGCATGGGAACTGAAGGAATGAGGTACAGTCTGGTTAGCAGGGAGGTCATAGCTGACACCATAGAGGCCCAGTTCAACGCCCATGCGTTCGACGGTCTCGTCGGAATAGCGGGATGCGATAAGACAGAGCCAGGTACCCTGATGGGTATGGCCAGGTTGAACGTCCCCTCAATTTACTTGTACGCTGGAAGCGCTGAACCTGGCTTCTACATGGGCAGGGAGGTCACTATAGAGGACGTCCACGAGGCCATAGGTGCTTACCTAAAGGGGAGGGTGACGGAGCAGGACGTTTATGATGTCGAGAGGGCCTCCCACCCCACTTTGGGTACGTGCGCAGGCCTCTTCACAGCCAACACCATGGCGTCCATAGCAGAGGCTCTAGGAATGGCCCTGCCGGGGAGTGCCTCGCCCACTGCTACTTCCTCCAGGAGGGCCTACTACGCTAGAGAGAGCGGTGTGGCCCTGACTAGGCTCCTCGAACTAGGGATCAAGTCCCGGGACGTCATGACGTTCGAGGCCTTCGAGAACGCCATTACCCTCCTCATGGCCATGGGCGGATCTACTAACGCGGTCCTCCACCTCCCAGCCATCGCCTACGAGGCCGGGATAAAACTAACGCTCGACGACTTCGAGAGGATAGGGAAGAGGACGCCTTACATAGCTAGCCTGAAGCCTGGCGGGGACTTCGTAATGGCCGACTTAGACAAGGTAGGGGGAGTTCCTTTGGTCATGAAGAAGCTGCTCGACGCCGGTTTGCTGCACGGAGACGTTGTGACGGTGACGGGAAAGACGTTGAGACAGTCACTGACAGAGTACAGGTTACCACAGGTGAGGCACGATCACATAGTCAGGGAGGTGAGTCGCCCCATTAAATCTAGAGGAGGGATAGTGATACTGAAGGGCTCACTCGCCCCAGAGGGGGCGGTGATAAAGGTGGCCGCCACCTCGATCTCCAGGTTCAGAGGTAAGGCCAGAGTGTACGACGGAGAAGAGGCCGCGTTCAAAGGAGTAAGGTCCAACGAGGTCAAGGAGGGAGAGGTGGTGGTGATAAGGTACGAGGGTCCCAAGGGCGCTCCGGGGATGCCGGAGATGCTGAGGGTCACATCCGCGATAGTTGGGGCGGGACTCGAGAACGTTATGATGGTGACCGACGGCAGGTTCAGTGGAGCAACCAGAGGACCCATGATAGGGCACGTGGCGCCGGAGGCAATGGTAGGTGGCCCTATAGCTCTAGTGAGGGACGGTGACGAGATATCGCTGGACGTTGAGTCAAACAGGCTCGACATACTGGTGCCAGAGGAGGAACTCAAGGCTAGGGCCAGGGATTGGAGGGCCCCGGAGCCTAAGTACAGGACGGGCCTCTTGGCCAAGTATGCTTCCCTCGTTACACAGGCCTCACAGGGAGCTGTGACAACTCCGAGGTGGTGAGTTGAAAGCAATAGTAGTGAGGCCACCCACCCCAGGCGCCGAACTAAAGGAGGTTCCAGACCCCTCCTTAGTGTCTGGAACCGTGAAGGTCAGGATGTTAGAGAACGGGGTGTGTGGTACAGATAGGGAGGTCGCTGCGGGGAGGTTGATCACCGCCAGGCCCCCTCCAGGGAGGGACTGGATGGTGCTCGGCCACGAGGCTCTAGGCGTTGTGGAGGAGCTGGGAGAGGGTGCAGTGGGCCTCAGAGAGGGAGACTTAGTTATGCCGATAAACAGGAGAGGTTGCGGACAGTGTGTGAACTGCAGGATAGGGAGACCTGATCACTGTGAGACAGGAATGTTTAGGGAGAACGGTATCACCGAACTCGACGGCTTCATGAGTCAATTCCTGGTAGAACAGCCGAGGTACCTAGTGAGGGTTCCAGAGAACGTGAGGGACGTAGCGATACTGGCGCAGCCGCTCTCCGACCTAGTGAAGTCGGTGGACGAGCTTCTCCATGTGCAGTCTAGGCTTCACTTCCCCTGTGAGGACGGGACGCTCGAGTGCAGGAAAGCGTTGATCACTGGGACCGGGCCTATCGGAGTGTTGGTGTCAATGTTGCTCAGGACTATGGGAATGAAAGTTTACGCTGCGAATAGGAGGGAGCCCAAGGAAGTGGAGAAGGCCATTTTTTCAGAGGTAGGTGTGGAGTACTACAACTCGGCGTCGGGTTACGGTGACTTATACAAGGCCGTCGGAGGAATGGACGTAGTCTTCGACACTACAGGTAGGGCAGACGTGATCCAGCAACTTCTGCCCCTCCTGAGGAACAACGCTTTCCTCGCCTTCTTCGGCTTCTCCTCTGAGGGTTCAATGAACCTCACCAGTCTCGAGATCCAGAGGCTCATATTCAAGGGAGCCGCCCTGGTGGGACTGGCGAACGGACAGAAACCACACTTCGAAAGGGCGTTGTGGCACCTGGCGTCGTGGAAGACCGTGTGGCCAGGTGCAGTCAGGAGACTCATAACCCGGGAAGTGAAGGTGGACGACTTCGAGCAGGTGAGGAAGGTGTTGGAGAGGAAGGAGGAGGGCGAGATAAAGATAAAGCTACTCTGGTAGAGTTTGAGGACTGAGGCTCCCTTTTTGAGATGGACCTAGAAGTTAACGCCAGGAGGACTTGGATATCCTCCTAGAGTCACCGCTTTCATGTCGAGAAGGATCCGAGGTTCACGTAACACAGTTCACTAGAATAGAGAACGGGAGAAATAGAGAACGGGAGAGATTTCTCGGTTTTACGACTGTGGACCGACAAGGGACTATGGGAAATTGGGCTCAACGAGAGCATTGATCAATTCGGTAAGTACTACTCGAGCTGAGGATAGGCTGTTTGAGGTGGGAAATGTAGATTAACTTCGGCCTATTAACGGAGAGAATCCTCTGTCTGAAAGAGCGGTAGATTTGTCGTATAGAGGCAACTACGGTAAAAGTTCTCAAGGTTAAAGGATGGGGATTACCTCGGGATGGACTCGAGCCTGTGGAGGGCTGGCCCCAACGTTACATAAAGATCCAAGGCCTCGCCCCTCCCTGGGACGATTCGCGATCTTCCCAGGTTTACTTCGACCACGCTGACGGCGCCCCTTCTCCGGCTCGATCGAGTACTTAACTGAGGGAGGAACGACTACCGTCTCCCTTTCCCACTAAGGGACTGAACTTCGCGGACGAAAGTCGCCTCACTTCGAGTGGGGTCCCTCCCCGATCCACTCTACTGCCCACCAGGGATGTGAACCCGAACCGACGGTGGGAACGACGAACTACCCCACGGAGTAACCCTCTGCGAGGCGGGGAGGAAGTCAGACCAGAAGAGTGGGAGCACACCTTGCCTTACGTCAGAGAAGTGAGAAGGGAAGCGAGGAGATTGAGAGAGTTAACGGAAGTCGGCTCCAGCGGTTCCTAAAGACGACCGTATCTCCGTTGTGTGTCAGAGTCGATCTAGAAAACTGGGACCCTGTAGAACCTCCTTGAGGTAGATCACTGATAAACAGAGATGGTCTCTATCCACAACTTTACATGTTCGCTATCTTTCTAACGTTCTTTTCGAACGGGGGATAGATTATCCCCGCCTCAGTTATTATGGCCGTGACGTACTTCGGGGGCGTCACGTCGAATACCGGGTTGTAGACCTTCACTCCCTCAGGTGCCACTGGAACCCCTCTAACTGTTCTCACCTCGTCTGGACTCCTCTCCTCAATTTTCACTTCCTCTACTGAACTTCGCAGGTCAAGAGTCGAAGTTGGGGCTAACGCGTAAAATGGAACTCCTAGCTCGTGGGCTATTACCGCTTCCTTGAAGGTACCCACCTTGTTGAACACGTGACCGTCTGCCAGTATCCTGTCGGCTCCGACCATGACGCTGTTCACCATTTTCTTGTACAACACCAAGCCTACGGCTGTGTCACTGATCAACGTCACGGGTACTCCGTCCGTCATGAGTTCGTATGCTGTAAGCCTGCTCCCCTGAAGCCAAGGCCTCGTCTCGGGTGCAACAACGGAGACATTCACCCCTAGGGCGCGAGCCAGTTTCACTGGAGCGAGGGCGGTTCCTAGCCCCGTACCTGTGGCCAATCCTCCAGCGTTGCACTGGGTGAGGACCACGTCTCCGTCGTTGAGCTTCTCGAACCCATAGATCCCTATCTTTAGCTCGGCCTCCAACTCCTCCTCGTATACTCTGTTTGCCTCTTCCTCTAGGAGTTCCTTTAGCTCATCCACCTTCTTGGCCTCACCTTCGTGTACGAGCCTGTTGGCCTTGCTTAACATCCTACTGGTAGCCCAAGAGAGGTTGACCGCCGTGGGCCTCGCTGCGTCTAGCTGGAGCTTTGCTTTAGCTAGGGCATTCAATGACTCTTTGATGTCGTTAGTGGGACTATTGAGCGCAGTTACCATGCCATAGGCTGCCGCTATGCCTATAGCTGGTGCACCTCTTACTCTCATCGACTTTATGGCCTCAGCGATCTGCGAGGGATCCTTAGCTTCAACCCAATAGACTTCGAAGGGGAGTAACGTCTGATCTAGGATGGTTAGGACGTGTCTTTCCCGGTCCCACCTCAGCGGCCTCAGTTTGGGTATAAAGGCCCTCTTCGCCTCCTCTAGTGTAACCATGACATTCCCTCTAACCCTTAATTAAAACTCTTTCAGTGTGGGTGTGTAATACTGAAAGAAGAGTCGGAGGAGGATTCTATGTCAAGGAGGTCCAAGAGGGAGAGTGCACCTGAAGTCTCCGTCTCAACACAGAGTTTACCAGAAAACCCAATTTCAGCTTCAAAGGGCTCTACGCTTCGTAAGTGTAGATCCCTGCAGGCTAGTTCCCGGTGGTTCTAGGTGTGCATGACAGGCTTGGGCTTGTACGGCTCTTCCATATACCCCACCTTTTCGTCCTTGAGCTTTACCTCAATTGCCTCTACCGCCCCCCAAGTGCTCCACCTTGCTAGTCCCTAATTATAGGGGAGGTCACCCCTCTGTGAAAGAGCCAGGCTAGGGCCACTTGAGTTGACGTTACTCCTCTTTTCTTAGCTACCTCCATGGTTCTCCTGACGATTTCCCCGTTCTTTGGAGGCTCCACGTAAATCTTGTACGCGTAGAAGTTGGAGGTGGGGATAATGCGTCCAGGGTCATTTGGTCCCACGAGGGTTTTCCCGTCCTTAAAGAACCTCCCCCTCAATATGCCAACTGCGGTGGAGAAGTAGGGCATATAGGCTATGCCGTGGCCCATGCAGAAAGGTATCATCTCTCCTCCCTACAGAGGAGGTTGTAGGGCGTTTGTGTGCTCACGAAGTTTTCGTATCCTTTAGCTTGGGCTGGGTAGAACAGGGTCGCGAACTCCCAAGTCCACATGCTAGACGTTCCTGATTACCTGACCTCGTTTTGGTGGACTAGGCCTTTAAGCTTAGAAAGGGTCTCCTCTGTTGGAACTCTCAGTCATAACTGTGGAGATTGAAGGACAACGTAGTCAGTACTTAGGCGGTTCAAGGAATCGTGGATCTGTCTCATAACGTGTTTCCTGGATGGACCCTCTTCGTTTTGGCCCTGAGGCCGTTTGAAGTGCTCAGGCAAAAAAGTGCTGGATTGTGAACTTCAACGTAATGAAACCCCAGAGGGCGTCGACCTCATGGACTACTCGGTGGCGTTAGACCTGTTCGCTCAGGCTAAGGTCCTCACGCCGGATGAAACCAGGGTAGTCCTGTTTGGAGTTCTCCGACTAGTCTCACCTTTCATAAGATGAAATCAGTTAAGGCCCCAGATTCACCCCAGAACAGCTAGCGTAAATCACGGACTTACAAGCACTCCCGTTTCCTGTCGTTCCCTCGTGGTCGGTGGCGTGCCACTGGTCTTCCTGAGGAAGTTGTGGAAGTTGCTGAGGCTGGCCCCAACAGCCCACTTCCTTGCCATACTGGCTAAATCCCTTACTTCGTTGGTGATTGAGGGATCCTTACGAGCCTCTCTCCTTTGGCTTACTTTACGGCTGGTCCAGACAACGCTGTGTTTGAGGCGGGCCTAGCCTACTCCTCGCTGGTAGGAACCTTACCCCTAGCTCTTCTCCGGGCCTTTCCTATGGCGCGTACTTGGCTCTCTCTGAGAACTTCGTCCTGCTGGGTGTGCTATCTCTCCCCGCCTACTTCCTTGGGTCGGGAAACTATTTACCTCCCCTACTTCCACATCTATTCGAGAAGGTATAACTTTCATGGACTACTTAGCGGTGACGAGGAGTGACCTCACCTAACTTCTAGCAGCTTTCCTCACGGGTTTCGTTGACTAGGGCTTTATCGTACGTGGAGTTCTCTTTGACAGTCCTTCTAATCTCAATCGTCTCGATTCCACTGACGATCTTAGCGTCTACAGTAAGGACCTAAGTTAAATCCTCCTCTCTACGTCACCTTAGGCGCTTTTACGACATCCCGTCAGACGAAGCATTGCCCCCGACCTCAGTCGAGTGCCACTGGAGAAGGGTGAAGTAATAGCTAAGACATAGGTAGTCCCCTTCTCGTCTTACTGCGGAACGTTTCTGTATGGAGGTCAGTCGTCCTCTGCTCCATTGGTCTACCTCTTAACCCTGGTTAAGTTAAATCTGGGAATGAGGGGGTTGTGTTAATTCTTGTTGAAACTATTAGCAGAATCCCCTTGTTGAGGTCTACATCTGGAATGACAATCTATATCCTTAAATAAAAGTTTGGAGTTATATTCCAGATGTGCTTAACCTGAGGGCGGTCACTGAGGAATACGTAGGTGGACTTCAGTTCGTCAACGAGATCCCGAGGGAAATCAAGTTAAACATCTCCTCTCCAGACATCACTGTGGTAGCTGGACCTAGGAGGGTAGGAAAGACTTTCCTAATGTTGAGGGAAGTCAGGGCACTCATGGGTTCTGGTGAGAGAGTGGCCTATCTCTCCTTGGACGATCCACTATTCAGGGGAATAGATGCCCGTAGGCTCGCTGAGCTGGTCCGATCCGAGTACCCCGAAGGTAGGGTTTACCTATTCTTGGATGAAGTTCAGGATTGGAAGGATTGGGACTTCAAACTTCGTTGGCTCCACGACGTGAAGGACTTTAAGTTAGTAGTGTCTGGGTCATCCTCTTCTCTACTCTCTTCCGAGATACCAAGTAGACTAAGAGGGAGACAGTTCACAAAGGTTGTTCTCCCAATCTCCATAAGGGAGTTGGTACCTTCAGCGGGTGGGGACTTCAGAGAGAGAGGTGTATTCAACAACATCCTCAGGGAGTATCTTGTGTGGGGTGGTTTTCCAGAACCCTGGATCTATCGCTCCAGAGAGAAGTTAATTGACGTTGTGGAGACGGTGTTCTACAGGGACCTGGTGGAGAGGAATAGGATAAGGGACACAGAGCAATTCAGGGCAGTATTTGACTTCCTCCTGTCCAACTACTCTAACCAGATGACATGGAACTCCGTGAGGAACATGTTGAAGGGGATTGGAGTTGACGTAGACGTTAAGACCGTCATGAACTACGTAGATTACATGAGGAAGGCGTTCCTCGTTTTTCCAGTGAGGAGGTATGATTACTCAGAGAGAAGGAGAGCGGTTTCGCCCAAGAAGCTATACCTCGTCGATTTGGGAATAGCTTCGCTTTACGAGAATCACTCTTCAGCTCGGTCTCAAGGTAACTTAGGAAGGAAGTTAGAGAACTTAATTTTCCTCGAGTTAATCAGGAGGTCTTGGGAGGTTGACTATTACCTCCTGAAGGATGGGAGAGAAGTGGATTTCGTAGCAAGGAAAGAAGGAAAAAAGTTGTTGGTAGAAGTTACCCTGAATACTGATACAGAACATGTGGATAAGGTAAGGAGAGCGATGCTAGAGACTGGCATAAGAGAGGCCCACATTGTTTCATTGGAGGGAGAGACCAAAATCCTGGGTGATGGAATGAAAGAGGTCCAACTTCTGGACTGGATATCGGGATCTGGTCTTCAGGATCGGTAGATCCAACTCCTTTCAGGGTAACATGAAATCGTATCGACCTGTTTTAGCCGAGGCGATGTCTCAGTAACGTTTTCAGAAGGTTCCAGGTTTACTCCGAGGAGGGTTTGAGGGGAACGAGGATCCCTCACGTCATGACAAACAGTCCACTATAGTTAACTTAACGGAGGTTGAGGGGACGGAAGTCCCCTTCCGTGGGGACGGACAGCCCCCTTATGTAAACCTCTTTACGGTTGTCAAAATACTATTTCTACGACCTCTACTGTGAGAGCTGGGTCGCAACCTCTGGACTGGGGGAACTCACGCCCGTGGAGAGGAAACCCTCCGCGATCCCTACCACGCTGTTCACAGAAAGGTTCCACTGAACCTCCGCTACGTAAGGAGATCGAGGTCCCTCCGGGAAGCAGGAAATCCCCACCGGGAGATGCCCCGTCCGCGAGGGCGGGGTAGTTCACTGCGATAGACGAAGCTCAGAACTTGAGAGGTAGGCTGAACGACGAGGTACTCTCGCTCATGGCCCATTGTTAAGATCGTTGTGAAAACGTAACCTTCGTTTTGACTGGGTCGGAGATAGGACTACCGTACGATTTTCTAAAGGTGGAGGACCCCTCTTCCCCCCTTTACTGGAGGCACCTTGAAGAAGTGAGGGTAGATAGATTTGATCCGGAGAAATCATTGGACTTCTTAAGAAGGGGTTCCAACAGGTAAACGTGGCCGCTCCCATGGAGTCTTGGAGTACACTACACAGAAACTTGACGGAATAATCGGGTGGTTGACCGAGTTCGGGCACAGGTGTTTAAGGGCAAAGGAGGTCAAGGAGTCTATCGGAGATGATGTTTTGGAGTCGGCAATGAAAACCACAGTCGAGGAGTTCAGCCACTTTTCTAGGGAGTACATTATACTGACTTCCTCCCCGCCCTGGAAGGGCGATGGTTCCCTCTCAGAGGGATCGTCGTTCCCACCATCGGTTCGGGTTTACATCCCTCGTTTGGTGGGCAGTCGAGTGGATCAGAGATCCACTCCCATTTGAAGAGGAGGGGACTTTCATCGCAAAGCTCTAGTCCCTTAAGGGAGAAGAGAGACGATGGTTGCTCCTCCCACAGTCCCGTTAAGCCCTCGATCGAGCTGGGGAGGAGCGTCGTTAGTACCACTAAGAGAAATTTTAACAAAGAAGTATAAATACAAGGGGGCTGTTCACCCCCGTGAAAGGCGAGGCTTTACGCCCCCTCAACCCCCGAATTTTGTAATTGAGGCCACCGCGAGGGGACGCAATAAATGGAACGAGATAAAGAGATATTTTGAGAATAAAAAGAAAAGAGCTGTGTATGATGCTGAACTTAGGAGATATTTGATGAACCTTGAGAAAAAGGGATATATCGTAAAGAGCGAGAGAGGAAAGTACGACTTAACCGACCCCGCGATCAAAAGCACCTTCAACCGACTTACCAGCGTCAACACTTTGTCACAATCCACAATTTGTATGTAGCTGCAGCAAAACAGTTGAACGTGTTGACGAGTCTGACGTAGCTTGAAAATTTCCCCTCCTGGAACAACGGAAGTAGACCTTTCCCTCAGCGGATATCTAGGGTCTCCGGAGGGTGGCGGGGTTAATGTTCGGGCGCGATGAAGCTACGCTCCAAGGGCGTGGAGACCTTCTCCCTTCACGAAGTTAGCTCAAGGTCCTGCAGACGGCTTAGGTTCTAGGGGAAACCTCACACTCAAGAGATCGAGGAGTTCTAAAGGGAGGCCCTGAAGCTGTCCATGAGACCAAGGTAAAGCACAGAGGGACATGGTTGAAGTTACGAGCGCGAAGTCTAGTACGAGGTGGGTTTCTACGAGACCTACATTGCATCAAGGGGTCAGGAAATAGACCGATGGGTGACCATGAGAATCGGTGAGCCGGAGGGTGTTGTCCTCTCAGACGTCCAGGGAGGTCAGGTCCTCCCTCCCCTCAACTCGCTAGGAGGAAGGTGAGGAGGAACGTGCTACGTTGATACTCGAGATCGGTGACCGACGACAGGGAGTAGGTCACTGGGCTAGCACAGTACCTCGGTGGTGATCCATCGAGTTCCCTATGTAGGGTGAGTAGGCTTGGAACTCATACGGCAGGCTCGCCCGAGGGCCGGTGGGCAGTTTAAAGTTCAGATTCAATGGCGACGCTGGCTGGACTCGAGTTGGTAGCATAATGAAAAACTTAAAAAATAATAGTGTGGTAGACAGTGGCTCGGTGAGAATGTGAGGAGAAAGGCGATATCCAGGACAGCCACCTGGGCCATAGTGGCCGTCGTAGTGATAGTAGCCATATTAGGCGGAGTGTTCGGCTACCTGGTCAGTACACCTCACGTCACTACCCCCACGACGCCCACCACGGTCACAACTAACACCTCCTCCCAGGTGGTGTTCTATACCTGGTGGGCCACCACCGGTAAGGTAGCGCTGGATCATCTCATACCAGCCTTCGAACGGGCTTATCCTTCCTACACAGTGATCAAGTCGCTAGTCCCTGGTGCTGGAGGAACCAACGCCAAGTACGCTATACTTGCCCTCATAGAGGCGGGAAAGCCTCCGGCGCTTTTCCAGAGCCTCGTGGGTGCGAACATGTTAAGTTACGTCGAGGTGGCCCCCCAGGGGATATCAGACTTCGTGAACCTGACCTCCTTGGCCGAGCACGAGGGGCTCCTGGAGAGCTCAGTCCTACCGGTCATGGAGGCTGCCGCCTACAACGGAACCATGCTCAATTTACCGGTCAGCGTCCACAGCGGTTTCGTACTTTACTACAACTTGAAGCTGCTGAGGGAGTACGGCTTACCCATCCCTGAGAACTTAAGTGAGCTCACTTACGACACCATGCAGCTTGTGGAGCACGGTGTCACTCCCTGGATGGTTCCTGGAGCCGACGGCGGATACGACCAGGAGCAGTTGTGGTTCGCTATATTCCTCAGCCTAGGTGGGCCGAGGCTCATGGATCAGCTACTTTACGGTACTCTGTCCCTCCAGAACTCCACAGTGCAGAAAGTGTTCAACGAGACGAACGAGCTCTTCCTCAACTACACCTCCTACAACTATCCCGGGTGGCAGTCCATGACTTGGACGCAGGGGATCACCGCCGTGGACCAGGGAAAGGCCGCCTTCGAGGTTGACGTGGACTCAGCCACCAACTATCTGTACGACTTCCTCAACGTGACTACCTATCCCCCAGAGCAGCCTTACCTTAGCTGGAGCAACGTAACTATGGTGGCTCAACCCTTCCCAGGGACTCAGAGTTACTTCCCGATAGTCTCAGACGCCGTTGCAGTGCCTGTAAGTTCCCACGAGGCCGCCGCCCTCACCTTCGTGAAGTACTGGACCTCCTACTCCGGACAGCAGGTGTGGACCAAGTGGAAGGCTGTCACTTACTACAGGAACGGCAGCGACTGGTACAACACTCCGCAACAGTACTACATGTACCAAAGGCTCTTGAACACTTCTCCCAACGACTTCGTAATAGACCCCCTTTCACTCTTCGCAGACGTTGACGCCCAGCTCTATTCTGGACTGCTCACGCTGCAGCAGGCTGGGCCAGCAGCATTGGCAGTCTGGGCCTCTACCTTCAACTCTTCCGTGCACGAAGAGTACCAGGAGTGGCAGGCGGCTGCTAAGCTTGGCCTCGGATTCCTGGGATTTCCAGGACACCCGTTCGGCGGATACTACCCACCGTGGGTTAACGCAAGAGACCCGAGCAGCACGTGGGGAGGTGACTTGGTCCTGGGGGCAGGCGGCCTTACGCTGGGGGCGATTGAAGTAGTCGGACCTAAACATTGAAGAGTGAAGCCAAAAACTACGATTTTTTCCCGGAACTCGAGGATCTAGGACCGAAACTGTTTTAAATCAAGTGAACCAAAAGTAAGGGGATACTGTGGGCCAGCCCCTTCCCGGTCCTACCACCTCCCCTCCCGGGAGGGAGGACCGGGTAACAATAACCTTAAAGCTCTTCCCGACCTGATGGCCGCATGGAGGTCAAAAGGTACGACATTTACATGGACGTAGACTTCAAGGGCCTCTCCTACGCGGGGAGGGTGAAGGCCGAGATGGTAGCTGATAGGCTGGAACTGAACGTGGTTGACCTCTCGGTCAGGTCGGTTAAGGTCGACGGTAAGCAGGTCAAGTTCACCTACGACGGTAAGCTGATCAGGGCAGACGTACCGGTCACCGACGAGGTGGAGGTCGAGTTCGCGGCGAAGGTGCCAGACGTTCTCATGGGCTTCTACAGGGCCTCTCAGGGCGAGTACCAGATGCTGTCCACCCAGTTCGAGGCCATAGGGGCGAGGCGCATGTTCCCCTGCGTGGATCACCCAGGCTACAAAGCCTCTTTCAGGCTCTCTGTCAAGGTCGACTCCGACCTGGACGTTATATCAAACATGCCTCCAGAGAAGGTGGAGGAACAGGGGGAAAAGAAGGTCGTCCACTTCGCCGAGACGCCTAGGATGTCCACCTATCTGTTGTACCTCGGTATAGGGAAGTTCGACTACGTCCAGGACAAGCTCGGACAATTGCCCATTGCTGTAGTAACGCCACCTGGACAGGGGACGAGGGGGAAGTACGCCTTGGAGGTGGCCAAGGGTGCAGTATCCTTCTACGAGAACTACTTCGGCATACCATATCAGCTCCCGAAGCTCCACCTCATCACAGTTCCGGAGTTCGCAGCGGGCGCCATGGAGAACTGGGGAGCCATCACCTTCAGGGAGACTGCACTCCTCGTGGACGACGGGTCGAGTGAGGAAACTCGAAGGAGGGTAGCTGAGGTCATAGCACACGAGCTGGCCCACCAGTGGTTCGGGGACCTAGTTACAATGAAGTGGTGGGAGGACCTCTGGCTCAACGAGAGCTTCGCAACGTTCATGGCATACAAGGCCGTCAGCTCAATGCACCCCGAGTGGAACATGTGGTGGGAGTTCGTGCTGAGCGAGACCGCTGGCGCCATGAGGAGGGATTCCCTCAAGGAGACGCACCCCATACACGTCCCTATAGCCAAAGAGGAGGAAATAGAGCAGATATTCGACGACATAAGCTACGGTAAGGGAGCGAGCGTCCTCAGGATGATAGAGGCCTTCATGGGAGAGGAGGACTTCCGAAAGGGAGTCTCCCTCTACCTGAAGAGATACAGTTATGGCAACGCAACCGCGGAGATGCTGTGGGAGGCACTACAGGAGGCGTCTGGAAAGCCAATAGTGAAGGTAATGGGGACGTGGGTAAGCAAGGCAGGACATCCGGTCGTGAAGGCCGACCTTCAAGGCAGTAGGGTGAAGCTAGCTCAGAGGAAGTTCAGGTTCTTGGACCCGGAGGAGGATCAATGGCCCATTCCACTCACTTACGTCGCTGATGGGATGGAGGGTTCGATCCTCGTAGAGGGGAAGGAACATGTGTTGGAACTCGGGAAGGAGGTCGGCAAGTTCAAGCTCAACAGGGGGCAGACTGGCTTCTATCGTTCAGACTACTCCGACTGGGACAAGGCACTTCAGGCTTCTAAGGACGCGTTGGATAGGTGGGGCGTGGCGTCGGATGCCTTCGCCAGGCTCATGTCGGGGAACTGGACGCTTCGGGAATACCTCGGTTTCGTCTCCAAGTTCAAGGAGGAGACCGAGTACCTGCCAGCGTGGGAGGTCTCCTCCCAGTTTTCCCTCCTCCACTCGGTTCTAGGTGAGTCTGTGAAGGAAGTGATGGTGGAGTTCCACAGGAGACAGCTCCAGTTGTGGGAGGGTAGGGGGGATTCCAACGCCAGGCTCTACAGGGGCATCCTGGCCAGGAGGCTGGCAGTGGTGGACGACTCCTACGGAACGAAGGTGGCCGCGTTGGCGGAGAGTTATTGGTCTGTGGAGCCTGAGATGAGGCAGGCCGTCCTCAATGGCCTGGCCCTTCATTCCACCAGGCCGTTCGGGAGATTGCTCCAACTCTACAGAGAGGCTAAGACGGACGAGGAGAGAACTAGAATATTGACGGCTATGCTGACCACCGACAAGCAGGTGGACCTCGCCTTAGCTCTGGGCTTCCTCCTGTCAGGTGAGGTAAAGAGACAGGACGCGGGGAGGCTCGTCCAAGTCGCTGCCGTCAATCCGTGGGGAAGAGACGTCACGTGGGAGTGGCTCAGAGCTAACTTCCCGGCCCTACGGAGACTCTACCACGCCACTGGAATACTTGGGAGGATAATGTCTGGTTCCTTGCCTTACCTTGGCCTCGGGAGGGTCGAGGAAGTGGAGAGGTGGGCCACCTCCCTGAACGTCCCAGAGGCCTCTGTAGGGATAAGGGTGGGGCTGGAGTTGCTCAAGGTGTACCAGAGGCTGCTATGACGGCTTTCTCCCTTTTTAACTCCCTCGAAACAACTACACGTCCCAAACGACTCATGGTGAACTTTAAGTGGTTGGACGAGTCGCCGGATTTAGACTAGCCGTCCTCCCCAAATCCCCCTAGACGAGGACTCGAACTTCTACGGTTAGTAGGCGTGGCACAACTGTATGGTGTCACACTCTTCTTTACGTTCCCCGAGCGGATTGATTTCACCACAAGGTAGGACAGTAAGTCGAAAAAGGGCATGCGGGGATTTCACTTGCTCAATGGACTAGGTGAATAGATCACTAGGGAATACAATCCAACGACATCAAGCACTACTCCCAACTCCAAGGGCTAACGTCACGTCAAATTGAAACCCCAGAGATAGTGAATTGACGTTGAGGTGAAAACTCCAGAGTTTGAGGTCACGGAATTAAAGTACAAAACCTGGTTACGTACAAGCGACTCCACAAGTACTTCATAGGTTCCTAGGGCTGAGCTAACTTAGTCTCCAACTAGGAACCTCGCGAGAGACGAAGTATTACACAGAAATGGTGGAAGGACTGTGAAACGTCCCTGGTGGAACGAGTGAAGCCGTTGTCAACAGTTTTCAATATACCGTAAAGTTTATATTATTTCATCATAAACTCTTATACAATGCTAAGACCTAAGGAAGTCTGCCAACGCCTAGGGATATCCTATGCGACACTTAGAGAATACGTTAAGAAGGGTTACATTAAACCAGTCTAGAGACTGGAAAGTGGAGGTTCAGGGAAGGGATGTTGAGAAGTTGATGGGAATTGTTAGAAAGAGGAAAGTGATCCTTTACGCTAGGGTATCATCAAACACACAAAAAGACGACTTGGTAAACCAGGTAAAATACTTGCAAGAGCAAGTAAAGGACTACGATCAAGTAATAACAGACGTTGGATCAGGACTAAACATGAAGAGGAAAGGATTCCTCAAGTTGTTGAGAATGATACTAAACAACGAAGTATCAAAAGTAATCATAGCTTATCCCGACAGACTAGTAAGATTTGGCTTTGAAATCCTTGAAGAAGTATGCAAAGCACACAATTGTGAAATAGTAGTGTTGAACAACGAGGACGAAACACCAGAACAGGAACTAATCGAGGACTTGATCTCTATACTAGTATCGTTCGGCGGGAAGCTATACGGAATGAGGAGTCATAAGTACGAGAAGGTGAAGGAGTGCGTCGAAGAGCTCAATTAAATCATTCCAACAAGAAGAAGAATACATTTACCTAACGTACTCCATGAAGAACGATGAGAGGGAGGAGAGTGAAGTACTACTAGAGAACTACAGAGTCCTACTACAGAAAGCATTGGACTGGTTGTGGGATAGAACTAGGATAGAGAGGAAAGAAGTGAAGAATGGTGAGAAAGCCACGAAGGTCAAAGTAACCTTACTAAAGAAGAAGGAAGTGTACAAGGTGTTGAGAGACGAGTTGGAGGAGATCAACGTACTAGCTTCCCACTACGTTGACGAGGCAATAAACGACGCTTATTCCGTGTTGAGGAGTTGGAGGAGGAGGGCCGAGAAGGGAAAAGCGTTGAGGAAACCTAGACTGAAGGAGGTTTACGTTAGGGTGAAGTCGACACTTAGGAAGGTTGATGGTGAGAGCGTAAGGATCACCGTGAGACCTTACGAATACGTGAACTTCTCTTGGTCTCGCACTTGGTTTTCAAGAAGAGTTAAGGGACTCGAGTTGGGTGAGCCCATAATTAAGTGAGGATAGGGTGTATCTACCGTTTCGTCATAAGTTACCTCGGTTTACTCCGATAGATTTCCTGGCAATCGATAGTAACCTCTACACGTTGGACGCTTATGATGGAGAGAAGTTCATTACATTTTCCTTGAAGGAGTTGTACAGCATGAAGTATGGGATGGAGTTGAAGAGGAGTAAAATACAATCTTTCGCTTCAAAGCACGGTAGGAAGGGGAAGGAGTTGTTGAGGAAGTACTCTCATCGTGAGAGGAACCGCGTGTTGGATTACCTTCATAAATTCGTGAACAAGTTGCTGGAAATGTACCCTCTCACCCTGTTCGTCGTCGAGAAGTTGAATAAACAGGGGATGTTTGAGGATGCTAACCGTAAGCTGTCCAAGAAGATTTCAAAGACTGTATGGAGGTCAATTCATCGCGTTCTAAAATACAAGGCCCCACTTTACGGTTCCTTCGTTAAGGAGGTGAGCCCGTACCTCACGTCTAAGTCCTGCCCCAGGTGTGGACGGGTTTCCCGAAAGGTCGGCGGGACTTTCAGGTGTGGGAGGTGTGGGTTCACACTAGATAGGCAGTTGAACGCGTCACTTAACATCTACCTCAAGGTGTGCGGGTTCCCCACGTCCGCGAAATACCGCGGGTGTGGGTCGGGGTCACCCCGCTAAGGGGGCGGAGGGTGTGAACGAGTTCCCTCGTGACCCCGGTGAAGCCCAAGGGTTGAGGATCGATATTAAATTATGAAATCCTATGAAGCCCAAACCCCAACTTACCGTTACAAATCCTAGGTTTGAATGGGGCAAGAATCTCCATATAGGGATAGTACTTCATTTAAGTGGCGTTCAAGCGCAACTGTAAACCACCGTGTCTCCTACGGCTACAGGGGAGAAAGGTTACTGAGGTACCCTGGCGACGGTTAGTCACACACGTCCCCTACACCTAATGATCCTCGGTCGTCGACAGTGAAACAGTTCAGCGCTTGGTGCCGGAGCAACTTCAAGGCGGGGTGCTGTACTCCTCGGTCAGGGAGATCCCTAGGGCCCGGGAGGGACTAAAAGCTCACAAGGCGTAATTCGACCTAGTCGAAACTGTAGGATTCGCACAAGGTGGGAAGACTTTCTAGTATACGAGACTCTGTTTAGGTTCTGGAAATGAAGTAAGCCGAGACGCTCAAGAGTGAGAAGAATATCATGGAGTAGAGCCAAGCTATCGCTTCCACCTTGTGCACCAACGCGTCCCCCCTGAAGAATATGAGCAGTGGCGCTGTGGCCGTGAAGAAGGCCATGAGTTTGAGGACCGACGTCTCGAACCTTGTACTTGCAGTGATCCTCAACATGAACTTCATGAGGAGGTTGTTCTTCGTCTTAAACATCCCTGGTATCCTGTTACCGTACTTCAGGCCGGCGTCAGACACCACGTAGGTTTGCCTCACTTTCCCTGTCAGTGTCCTCTTCGTGACCTTCTTAAAGAACTTGTACTTAGTCGAGAACAACTCGAGGTAAGTCCTCACCGTGTTCCTAGAGACCCCAAGTTCGAGCGCCAACCTGGACACAGGTACTTCACCACCGTTTACGATAGACGCCTTCAGGATCTCGCTGAAGTAGTAGAAGTGCGTGGGGTTGTTCAGATACTCCTCAGTGTCCTCCACCGTCAACGTAGGAAGTACTGAGGAGCCGAACTTCCTTATCTCCTCTGTGAGCTGTTTTCCAGCTTCCGAGAGGGCGTAGACGTCGAACTTGACCTTCACCACCAGCCCCTTCTTGATCAGTTTCCTCACTGCGTCTATGGTCGCCTTCTTGTTCTCCCTTATCTCCTTCGCCAACTCCGCGGTGGTGCACTGGCTCTTCGACATCATGGCCAGGACGATCTTCCATTGCACCTCGGACTTCGACAGGTCGATCTTTTCGTCCACACTCCTCCAGAAGTTCAACACCCTGTCGAGTCCGTCGCTGGATTGCATCGATATTTATAGAAGACTTAAACGTATAAGCATAACTTTCGACGGGTGAGTGTTATCTCGTGCCGTTTCATTACGGTGTTACGTTCTTCCACCTCTGGCCAACATTTCGATAGCAGTGTACTTATCCATGACCAGCACTCTACCGTGAGTCTTGGCGACCGCGTAGTCCCTGTCTAGCAGAATTTCTCCCTCACCCATCAATGATGGGAAGAAAGCGTACTTCCTCACGCTCTCCACGAACTTCAACCTAGACGGGTCCACTCCCATCTTCAGGGCCAACCTCTTCAGTGACTCAGCGTCGGTGAGCTCCTCTACTCTCCCCCTGATCACGACCCACAGGACCAGAGCAGCAGCCGCAGGGATCGCGAGGACGAACCTGCTGTCGAAAAACGAAGCCGTGATCGCCGCGCTGGCGAGGCCGAGCGCAGCTAACTGTTTTAGTAGCTCCATCAAATCAACCTCTAGAAGTTCCCCTGAAAAAGATTACTGTAGGCGGACCGTGAGCTCCTCCCAGATCTGGGCGCTTAGTATTACCCCAATCCCCTGCTTCTCCACCCCATTGCCTTGAACAGAACACTCAACTCAGTTCCGTTGACCGGAACGTACGTTGCACCCAAAGGCCTCCTCAACAACTCCCTGAGCGGAGCTAGGGCCTCTCGGCCGTCCCATCTCAAACTCACGATCGAGGCCCCCGTTAGCCACATGTTTGGCCTGACTGCCACCTCTCCTCCTTCTTTTCCCACTACCCTGCCTACTGCGAACTCCCCCTCGGCTCGCTCGAAGACCACGTAGGTGGACCTACCAGTTACCGAACTCACTACCAGGGCCCTAACATCCATCTCTACCGTCTTACTCCTGTCGTAGCTCACCCCTAGGTCTGGGTGGACGAACCAGGTGAGGAACCTAGGGTCCCTAGGCGTCCCGTAGATCATGTTTAAGACAATCGGTCGTCCAGGAGGTCCCTCTGGTCCTGTCTCTATACCCTCGATCCTAACGGACTTCTTGGATTCCCTGAGGGCTCCCGCCAACTCTAGGAGCTCAAGCAGGTAGTCCTCGTGAAGGTGTAGCTCTACGCTGTCCTGTTTATGTAAGATCGCGAACAAGGCCCTCACGTCCCGCGTGTCCACCTTCAGCGGAGGGAGAGGCCTCCTCCCGAAGAGCATCGGTGACCTGACTCGGGCTAGGAGCTCTGAGGCTGAGACGGCCATGAGCTCGACTCCACTCGTAGGGTTTAAGGGTGTTACAGGAGTTCGACCTGTCGTCGAACTCGCAGAGGTGAAGGTAGTTCGACCCTCGGCCAAGGCTATCTCCTCTCCTCAAGCCTCTTGAAGAAGAAGAACCAGCTCCCCGCCAAGGCCACCGTCAGGGCATCCAGCTCCACGTAGTCCTTAAGTGTGGGCCCCTCGTGGAGGAGTTGTTCAACGGTGGGCACGGGGAGGCCGAACCCGGGCTCCAGGTTCACTGTCGCTCCCTTGAGCACGGTGTACTGACCTCCCCTACCGTAGGCGAGGACCAGCCCGTTGTAGGAATCTACGTAAAGGACAGTTCCACTCACGTTCTGGACTACCGCTGGCACCCCATCGAAGATGGTGGGGGTTCCGTTAGGAGTGTCCCAGAGTTGATAGAGGGGGATGGAGGCTTGGAAGGTTAGCATGACGGAGGTGTTTGAGTTTACCTGCGTGAGGTTGACTAAAGCGGAGTGCCCAGAGATAGCTACCACCTTCAGCAGTAGGAGGAGAGGAGAACCGTTAACCACGTAGAAGAAGGTCTGGTTCACCAACTCTTGTGGAATCACAAGGGATCCTCTGCGAGAATAGATATATGGACTGGGAGAGTTCTCGACTGCTCGTCGTCATGGAGCGCTAGCCAGGGCCATGACTAGGGCCCAGCTCACCATGGCTAGGAGAACTGCGTTCCTCAACCCTCTGTTCAGCTCGCTCATCGCCGCCGCCACGGGAACGAATAGGGGTAGGTCTATTAGGAGGTTCTGGGCAGTGCCCACAAAGAACATCGCCACCACTGACGACACGTACAGGGAGGCCAACAGGCCCGGGACTTTCCTGTTCCCCAAGTAGACGAAGATGTAGTAGAGGAATGCGTTTGCCGACCCCCAGCTCAGTATGGCGAACTGGAACTCCAGTGACCTGTAGAGGGCCAGGGGGTTCAAAGGTGCAAGAGGAACAGCGTAGAAACCAGTTCCAATGAGGGCTAGGCCTGCCACGAAGGGAGCAGATGTGGCTAGAACGTAATTCCTGGTTTTGGGGTCAAGCTCCCCTCTCCACCACTTCCACGCCGCGTAAATCAACGTAGCCCCTTGGAGTTGGGCCCAGGCGTAAACGTGTGATGTTAGGGAGAGATACGACAGACCAGCTGCGTACTTCCACCTCCCCTTGAGGAGGTTCGCTAAGGCTAGGAACATCACAGAGATCGAGAAGAGGTTGGCCTGTAGACCGG
The DNA here is from genome assembly GCF_003967175.1 of Sulfodiicoccus acidiphilus. Lineage (NCBI taxonomy): Archaea > Thermoproteati > Thermoproteota > Thermoprotei > Sulfolobales > Sulfolobaceae > Sulfodiicoccus > Sulfodiicoccus acidiphilus. The sequence continues at coordinate 1,526,763 of NZ_AP018553.1, forward strand.
AGTAGAGGAACGTGAGGAGCATGGGAGACACCGCTGCCAGAAGAGCGGCGGGAAGGGCTAGGTCCCTCTTCCATGACTTGGCAAGGTAGTATGCTGAGAAAGTGTAAAAGAGGGCGAGGAAAGGGAACTGCGCTATGGAAACTTCGTAGGCACCGAAAACCTTGGAGAAAGGATAAAGGAGCCCTATGTACGCAGGTCTCGAGAGGAGGAACCAACCCACGGTTGGGTGAAGGAGGGCTCGATAGTAGTATATCCAGTCCACCGTCTCTGGAGCGACGTAACCCCTTCCCACCTGTTCGAGCATGGGCAAGACGGACACACCGAGAGCAGCAGCCCACGGGGCCCAGGGAGGAAGGTAAAATCCCCTAGCCTTGCCGTCGCTCAATACAGCTGGTACGACCGACAGTACGACGAGAGCCGGCACCAAGGGGGCGAGCCCCTGTTCGAGTAGGTCGATTGGAACCGCCAAGGCGTTGACCGGATCCCCCCAGATCCTCATCAACGACCACCCGAACCCTGCCGAGGCGGCGGCCAGGACGGGCCACTTCACCCAGCTACCTACCCTTGTTCTCCAGGAGAGAGCTAGGAGTAGGGCTGAGGACGCGGCAGTAGGGAAGAGGAAGGACAATCCTGAGAGGGGAACTAGGAGGGCCATCCTCCTATCCAACGCAACTGAGAGAAGTGCCCCGGCGATGCACAGAGCAACAGCCATTATGTAGTCGTTGAAGATCCCCACGTACGTGACTCTGTTGAAGGTTAGGTCAACTCCAACCGACATCGCTACCGCAGCAGCTTCCAACCCAGCTGGAAAAATCGAGAGTTGCGCTCTGTTACCTCGCATCATCTCTTATCAACTCCCTACTCACTAGGAATAGCACCGCCGACACAACCACTCCGACCGCCAAGTCCTCTGGGTTCGAACTGAGCACGGACCTCTCCCCCGCTAGTTGGGATAGGTTTGGGAACGAGTCGTTAGCCAGCCCCGGGTAGTTTGCTGCCACCAACCTCTGAGTCCAGCCGTCCTGCCTCTGGTATAGAATCACGCCGTTTAGGGACACGGTCAGGTTACCTGAAGTGAGCGCGGAGATGTTTTTCCCTCCTAGCTCGAAATTCCCAGGTAGGCCTGAGGTCAAGTTTGCGAAAACCTCCTGGGGAGCTATAGAGGCATTTATCGACGTCACTGTGTGGGCTGACGGGTTGACGTTGTAGAGGGTGACTGTAAGTTGAGACCCCTTCATGGAGAGGAACACGTAAATCACGTAGGTCACGTAACTCCCGTGGGTCACCTGATAATCCAGGAAGAACACAAATTAATGTCCAGCCACACACAATTAAGGCACTCTAAGAGATCGTCGGTTCCTCAGCCGGATCTCGACTATAGATCCATGTTTCATCTGCAGTCCATCATCGAATTCGGCCTACAGATCTGCTCGGACAGTCGAACGACCCACCTGCCCCCTCCGGTGGTAGATCGCATTCTTGGACATCCCTTAAGTGTCAGGCAGGCAACTCATCATTGCGGTGAAACGAGTGAGCCTCAAGTCCGCAATAAGGGCGTACAACAGGAAGATGAGGCGGAGGGGTCTAGCAGGCCTCGACACGGCTATCATATTGATAGCCTTTATTATAACCGCCTCTGTCCTGGCGTACGTCGCTGTGAACATGGGTCTGTTCGTGACCCAGAAGGCCAAGAGCACTATTACTAAAGGGGAGGAGACCGCCTCTACAGCACTCACCCTCAGTGGATCCGTCCTCTACGCCGTTAACTACCCCACTGACACAAACAGTTACTGGCTATACTTCCCTGTGTCGCCCAGCTCTGGAGTCTCTAGTGTGGAGCTCTCTCCTGCCACCACTGCCATAAGCTTCACTGCGTCAAGCAGTGGTATAGAACTATCCAACATATACGTGTTCTCGTTAATGAGCTACGTAAGTAACTACTACGTGACACAGACGGTTTCGAACCAGTCACAGGGAGGGCAGACCTACTACTATTTCACCAGTCCCTATGCTGCATTGGTGGCCCTCTCTGAGATAATTTCAAACAAGCAAAACACTACTCCTGTCCCGGTTAATATCTCGACCACCAAACCAACTACAACTACTGACGTTAATACGTTCTCATTCGAATATCAAAGAACCACGTACTACGTTACTGTATACCGTACCTTCGCATTCACCTTCCCTATAGCAGGATTCTCCCTAGCGGGTAGCGACGTAGCTCCAGCAGGCTCCACCATAGGGGTCATGGTGCTGTTCGGACCACACGCCGGTTCTCAGGTCTTCCAGTACCAAACAGTAACGGTTCAGATAACTCCAAACATAGGGTCTCCGCTGACAGTGAGCGAGTACATCTACCAGCCCGAAGGTAACGTAACTATAATAGGATAATTTTTTTTAAAATCTTTTTCTTATGGTGATAAAAATGCCCCTGCCCGACATAGCCTCAAACCCGTTAGTATTCCTTTCGCTAACGATAAGCGTTCCCCTGGCGGTTTTCTTCTTCTTCATGTTCCGTTTCCTTTTCCCCAGGTGGGGTGTTAGGATGGGGAAACAGAACGAGGCGGTACAGCCCCAGCAAGGTCAGGGAACGCAACCTCAGGCTCAACCTCAGGCCGAACCACCTAGGGAGGACCCCACGAAGCCTCTCCTCGCTAGGATGGATAAAATGCAGGGAGAGCTAATCAAGGCACAGAAGGATGGAGTCGCGGAGCTGAAGGAGGCCATCCAGGCCCTAGCTACAAGCATAGAAGACACGGCCTTGGCAGTGAAGTCGGCTCAGTCGGACAGGGCGTCTCCATTTAACGTGGTTCCGATGGAGGAAGTGAAGGAGTCCCCAGCCGGGATTGGTGGGGTCTCCATGAGTGGGGTTAACCTCCCGAAGTTCATACAGATGTGTGCTCTCCTAGAGGCCATGGAGTACGACAACGACAGAATAAGGGACCTCTACGACCTCTCCCTCTTAACCAGCGACGACATGGAGCTCCTCACTAGGATCCAGGAGTTCCTAGCCAACAGCAAGGGGAGGTACAGGGCAAAGGACTTAGCCCTCACGGCCTATCACATCGCGGAGACGTACAAGTCTTCCTCGCCGGAGATGAGGAAATTCCTCCTCACCATTCGAGGTGTGGGAGATGGCCAGTGAGATCATTTCCGAGTCAATAATGGTGATCGCCACCGTCGTGCTCGTGGGATTGCTCGCGGGGGCGCTCTTCTACACGGTCTCCACCATGAGCACTACGATGTCCTCCTTCACTGTCCTACAGGCCCAACGCTTGGTCACGGACCTTCAGGTGGTCTACGCCACTAACACGTCATCCACTCAAGTCGTGGTTTACCTGCAGAACGTGGGGGAGGCCACGGTTTTCGACTTGGGTTCTTCTCAGCTCTACTTCGGCCCTCAGGGGCAACTTCAGCCCATCGGTTACAACGGCGCCGCCCCGTCGTGGACCACCAGCGCCTCCACTCTCTCCCCGGGACAGACCGTCCAACTCACCATCACTCTCTCGTCTCCCCTCTCCCAGAACCAATATTACACTGTGATGTTCGTCACTTCCACAGGTTATCAGACCTCCTACACCTTTCAGGTGACGTGAGTTGGGGTTCTCTCAGGTGATAGGGCTCTCCCTAATTGCGTTCGTCGTGTTATCCGTCGCAGTGATATACGGTGCTACAGCCCTCAGGGACCAACAGCTCTATTCCCAGGCACAGCAGGAGAGGCAGGGACTCTACGAGGAACAGCTCTCCACCCAACTTCAGGTCCGTTCCGTCGCGTTGTCGGGCACCTCCCTGAGGGTGGTGGTCTCTGACAACGGGTCCACGACGCTTTACCAGTACTCCCACTTCTCTGTCGTCCTTCAGTACTACGGGAACGTGAGCGGGGTTCCCGTCATGTCCATTGCGTACTACAGCTACGTGAGGGGGGAGGCCTCCCCTTACCAATGGAACGCCACTTCCATCCTAGAGCCGGACGGTGTAACTACGATCACGCTGGAGCTACCGTATCCTCCCTATCCAGGTGAGCCTGCTGTCCTCACCGTGGACTCAAACTACGGCCCAGGAGCTGTGTGGAGGGGAACGCTTTGATAGTCGGCACTGGAAACGAGGACTTGGACCGTAGGTTAGGGGGAGTACCCTTCCCTTCCCTGGTCATGATGGAGGGGGATCACGGGACCGGGAAGAGCGTCATGGCGGCTCAGTTCGCACTTGGTTTCCTCTCCGCTGGGAAGACGGGCCACGTGATCACCACCGAACACCTCACGCTGGATTACCTTAGGAAGATGAGGGAAGTCAAGGTTGACCTGACCAGGTACTTCCTGAGGGGAAAGCTCCGAATAGTACCCATAAACACCGGCAGGTTCACTTGGAACTCCTCCGTCACGAGGACGATGTTGAGACTTCTCACGGACTACGTGAGCTCGGTGACGACGGACTTCGTCGTAGTCGACAGTTTCACAGTGTTGGGGACATTCGTGGAAGAGAGGGACCTCATGGACTTCCTCAGGCAATGCAGGATATTCGTGGGTAGCGGGAAGTTAGTTCTCCTCACCGTCCACCCGAAGGTGTTCAGGGAGGACCTCCTCAGCAGGTTGAAGAGCGAGGTCGACGTATACTACACCCTCTCGTCCACCACCATAGGGGGAAGGAGGGTCAAGGTGATGGAGAAGGTCAAGACTGTGGGAGGACTGACGGGAGTCGACGCACTTTCGTTCGACGTCGACCCCTCCTTAGGGATAAAGATTGTTCCCCTCTCGTTATCGAGGGCGTGAGCCATGGAGGACTTCCTGTTGAAGTACTTAAGGTCACTGGACGAGGAGCCCAGGGTGATCGAATCACCCGGCGTGTTGAAAGGGGAGAGGCAGTACAACGCGATTTACAAGGTCTCGGACATGGTTTACGTCCACGTCAGGAGCGTAAAGTCGGAGGACGGCTACAATCAATACGTGGTGGTTGAACCTCCGAGGCCCTCCGAGCAGGAGATGGAGGCGGTGGAGGACGCGTTCGCGAGGGTGGCCGGGACCAAGGATCCCCCGGCCAAGGTCGAGGACAAGGAGAAGTTGATGAGGTCGATGTTGGAGGGAGTGTTCAGGAAGGTTAGACTGACTACCCCTAGACAGTACGTCGCCTACCACTTCGTCAGGGACAAGCTATACGCCGGACCTCTGGAGCCCCTCATAAGGGATAGCAACATAGAGGACATCACAATACCTGGTCTAGGGAGGGTCTACATCGTACACAAGGTCCTCGGGCCAATGGTGACTTCCATATCTTTCGAGAAGGAGAGAGTCCTGGACGACCTCATAGTCTCCCTCAGCGAGAAGAGCTACAGGCCAGTGTCTCACAACAGACCCATAATCGACGCGTCCCTCCCCGACGGGTCCAGGGTCAACTTCGTCTACGGCACCGACGTGAGCAGGAGGGGGTCCAACCTCACAATTAGGAAGTTCAGCAAGGTACCATTGAGTATCACTCAACTGATCTCCTCTGGGACGATATCCACACTCATGGCCGCCTACCTCTGGATGATGCTCGATGAGGGGATGAACTTGTTCGTCTGCGGGGAAACGGCCTCAGGGAAGACTACTACACTCAACGCCGTCACAGCCTTCATTCCTCCCAACTTGAAGATAGTCACCATAGAGGACACCCCGGAACTCACCGTCCCACACAGCAACTGGGTGGCTGAAGTGACGAGGGACACGGGAGGGGAGGGCACGATAAAGCTGTTCGACCTGCTCAAGGCCGCCCTCAGACAGAGGCCGAACTACATTCTAGTGGGCGAGATAAGGGACAAGGAGGGGAACGTGGCCTTCCAAGCGATGCAGACGGGGCACTCGGTGATGGCCACCTTCCACTCAGCCAACGTGAGGAGCCTAATTCAGAGGTTGTCTGGTTATCCGATAGAGGTACCTAAGACTTACATCAACAACCTCAACATAGCACTGTTCCAGACCGCTCTGTACGACAAGAGGGGGAATCTGATGAGGAGGGTCATAGAGGTCGATGAGCTCATAGACGTGGATCCCGTGACTAACGACGTCATATACGTCCCAGTGTTCACCTACGACCCCGTGAGGGACCAGATAGAGTTCGCCGGGAGGGGTACCTCCTACCTCATAGAGAGCAAGGTGGCCGTGAAACGTGGAGTCGATAGGAGGAACCTCTACACTCTCTACGACGAGCTCAGGGGAAGGGCAGAGTTCCTGAAGTCCTTGGTCGACAGGAAGGTGTTCAATTACTTCGAGGTGTGGGCCTGGATACTGAGGGCCAGGCAAGTCGGCCTGGAGGAGGCGATTAGGGCTGTTCAGACTTAGGACCCAGACGGAGATAGACGCCAAGTACATCTTCGTCGTTGCCTACATGGTTGCCATGTTCTCCTCAGGCGTCCCTCCGGAGGTGGTGGTCTACATTCTTGCCGACGAGAAGTTCTTCTCCCCCTACAGGGACTACATGAAGAGAATAAGGGTTTTGGTGTCTGGCTACAGGTACAAGTTTCAATCAGCCGCCAACAGGATAAGTAGGTTCGTCACTGTGACGCCATTCAAGGAGTTCCTCGTGAGGTTCGGACAGGCCGTGGCCTTCGGGGACAACATGGAGTCCTACCTATCGAGGGAGGTCGACGTGGCCCTAAGCGAGTACAACGCCAATATGATGAGGAAACTGGAGTCCATGAACAACTTCCTCGCCATATTCGGGACGCTCAACAGTTCCCTGGTGTTCCTAATGGCGGACGTCACGATAATATCCCTCCTCTACAGCGCTGGGGAGACCCTCATAAGGTTGGTGTTCCTGGCAGTGGTCGCCGTGGCCGGGACCATGGGCATTTTCATGTACTCTCTCTACAAGCCGGAGACCTACGTGGTCAGGTCCAGGCTGGACAACTACTTGGCGCTCTTCGTCGTGATGGTCACGGTAAGTGTTTCCTTCCTGGTGGGGAACTTCGAGGTAGTAATGGCCTCAGGAGTCTTGTTAACCACGATGGGGCTCTGGTACAGGGTGAAGGAGAACAGGATAAATTCCGTGGAGAGACACTACGTCCTCTTCGTGAGGTACTTCTCCAGGAACTACAGTGTGATAGGTAACCTCAGGGAGTCCATGTACAGTGTCATGAGAGGGGAACTCGGTTCGCTCAGGCCCTTCGTGGTCAGGGCCATAAGGAGGTTGGAAATGGGGGTTGACAAGGACAAGGTGCTTTCCCTCCTGGGTGACGAGTCCGGGAGCGTATTGATACAGATGATGAACAAGGTGATCACTACCACGGTGACTCTAGGGGGAAAAGTAAAAGAGGTGGGAGAGATGCTCAGCAAGGTCGGGGACTCCATACTGAACGTGCGGTCGAGGAGGGAACAGAACGGGAGGGCATTCGAGAGTACCATGTACGCCCTCCAAGCCGCGAGCGCCGGCGTCTCGGCGGCCCTAATATCCATCACTGGGATCTTGGACAAACTCTTCCAACTTCCCTCCGTCAGCTCCGTTTTCGCGTTCACCCCCATAGACATAGGGGGAGTGGAGAGGTTGCTCCTGACGTTGTTGGTGGCCCTGAGCTACACCAACGGGCTAGGGATATCCGTAGCGTACGGTAGGTCGATGCACGCGAGCCTGTACTTCATGGGGGTGCTCCTCCTCATATCTGGCCTCACCTTCCACATTGCGTTGATCCTCACCGGGAGGATATTTGGAGCGCTCTACTCTCCTGGCGGTATAATAACACCTGGACCGTGAATGTGCACTCTGAGTGTGTTTTCAGCTCGGTGTCCTCGATTTCCAATCCCCTCACAACCTTACTCTGATCTTAAGTACTAAAAGCGGATTTGAGACCGTCCGCGTCTATTTTCAACTTGTCCAATATCAATGGACGAGCGGATTGAGAGGTCACAGAACTGAGACGAGACATGAAGTGACTACGAATAGGAAGGTAAACACCACCTCACTCAAAAAAGGCTGAAAGACTCCGGTGAGGATGGCCACTCATTTGAGTGGTTTTTCAGTATTTTCAATAACGCTGACGAGGCTCCCCCTCAGCTTTACTGAGGGCCTAATGAGAGGAGCAATCAACATCCCTCCCTTAAGGGAGCCGGGGGTGGAGTCCCCTTCTATGGGGGTCCTCTGAGCCGCCCGACTACTTCCCGAGGGATGTAACCCCGAATCCACAGTGGGAGTTATGAACCGCTCTGAAGGAACCCCTCCGGGGGAGTGAGAAGAGGGAAAGTCTCAATTGAGATTCGGAATCTTCTCCCCCCGGTCTGTCGGAAAAACCGAGAGGACTCCTTTTCCATGTCAAAGTTCCGTGTCGAAGTGGAAGAAAGGTGCTGCACAAGTTAAACGCTAAGCCCTCAGCGTTCTCGACAGGTCGACTCTCCATTCCGTGTAAGTCGATAGGGAAGCTCGAAGCCTAAAGGCGACTAAATATCTGGACCATTCAATGGGGATCAGCCTCACCCTTTAGGATCCCACTCCGAGACCCTTTACAGTTATTGTTGCGTCACCTAGTGTTCGACTCATTGGACACCTTCGCTAGAGACTGATCTAAGGATATATTTAAAATATTTATAAATGAATAACGCTTATAAATTCATAAAGAATGAAAGCTGGGAAAGTTGACTATCCGTTGGAGCCCACTGGTGAAAAACGTTCTGGATTAAGGGCGAGCCAGGTACCCTTAATCGTAAATAACATTCGGGGATGGTGGGAGTAGCTGTATAAGGTATACTGAGCTACTCAGTATACCTTTACAAGGGCCCTACGCTCATCTCTCGATCTTGTGGTAAATCTGACGAGGGTTTGTGCTGGCCATCAACACCTTTGACTCTTCGCTCACACTCACCTGCAAGAACTCCTCTAAGTTCGAGGAGAGTCCCTTCACTCCGAGGTCCCCAACGTCGCTGCCGTAAAGCATCTTGTCCCTCACCTCCTCGAGACGGGGAAGGTAGTTCAACAACCTCTTGGGAGGTATGCTGGAGACGTCTCCCCATAGGTTCTTCCTGATCCTCACGAGCTGAAAGGCTGAACCAACCCAGTTGGGTCTCCCCATGTGGGCCAAGATCACCTTCAAACGAGGGAAGTCCACGACGACGTCGTCCACAAAGACGGGATCGCCATACTTGTTCCTACTCGGCAGAAAGGATGACGTCCCCGTGTGGATCATCACGGGGAGGGAGTGGTCCTCAGCGAACTGGTAAAGCACCTCCAACTGTTTGACTCCCCTCTCCTCCGGCCTGTAGTCGTTCGGTTTGATCCACATGTGCGGCGGGTGGAGTTTGAACCCCGAGACCCCCGCTTCGTACTGGGCCCCCAGCCACTTCAGGGTCTCCTCAGTGGTTAGGGAAGTCACCTCTACCCCTCCGACTACAGAGAACCTGTCTGGAACGTCCCTCAGAGCCCTCAACGTCCTTATCGGGAAATCCTCCTTGGCCCCCCAGAGTTTCCTCATGGGATAGGCAACGATTACCACGTACTCCAGGTTAGCGTCGTCCATCTCGCGCAGCACTTGTTCCCTGTAGAAGATAGGTATCCGATGTCCCACGGAAGAAGATCTCTCGAGCATATCTGGAGTCACAACTTCGTTGAACCATAGGTGGGTGTGAGCGTCAACGAATCCCATAGAGTGGCTGATCGATCCACCCCAATAAAACGTTCTTCCCTCGGTATTCCTGTGGAACGCAATCTCTCCTTTGATCCCCTTTGGGCAACTCAAACTCGAGTTCTCGAGGCCTCAACGGGACAGACCTAGGTATCCTTCTTGTTCCCGCTGTTTCCCTCGGAGAACAGGATCCTAATGACCTCTTTCTTGTCCAAATTCCCGGTGCTTGTCCTCGGTATAGACTCTACGAAGATGACTCTGTCTGGCAGCCACTCCTCTGGGAACCTGTTTAGAGACTTTAGGTAGTTCCTGACGTCCTCCTCCCTCAATTTCCCCCTGAACTCGCCCTTGGGTACTACCAGGGCTTTAAACCCCAGCAATATGTCCCCTTCGAACATCACACCCACAATCACAGCGTCCAGCACCGATTCTAACTGCATTATGGCGTTCGCCACGTGCACAGTGGAGAACCCTCCTATCTCTACACCCTCTATGATCCCTATTTTCTCTATGATCCCTATTGGATCCTTTCGATCGGTGGTCATCGCGTACCTCTCTCTCCTTGCCTTAATAAACCCTACTTTATATCGTCTCAGGCTGTGAGTCTACGGTCGAGTTGTAATCAGAGTCCAACGGGAAGAACTCGACGTCTAGTAGCTCCCTAGACGGGAGAGACACTGTCTCCCACAGGTCCAACTCGTAGAACACCAACACGTCCGCGGCTAGCTCGATCACGTAGGCCGCATCGGAAGGGTGAAACCTCGCGTTTCCGGTGTGGAGCACTTTCCCCAAGAGGGTCACGGCAAGGTAGAGCTCGAGGTGTCTCCTCGTGTTCCACATCATCTAACCTACCACCTCTCCTCCCGACGTGGACAGTAGCGTTGGCGAGCTTCCTCACTCTCCTCGCTAGCTGGGCTTAGGTTCGCCTCTCTATGTTACCTTCGTTCCTCGAGACAGGCTCCCTGTCCCAATAGAGTTTCTCCGCCCTCCAGAGGATGTGCTTCAGGTTCGGGTTGAAGCTCATTATGGTGGAGTCCATGGTGTGAGGTAGTGGTTTACCTCAACGAGGGTTGGGGGGGAGAAAGCCTCGTCTATGAGGCGAGAACGGATACCCCTCGCACTCAAATCTCCTTATTCCTTAGTGTCTTTCAGCGATTCTAAAGACGCTCCTCTCCCAGCTCTATTGGGGGCCTAGTGGAAACGAGGGAGGAGCATCTCCTTCAATGGACTAGAAGTCGTGGACGAAGTTCCCAGTTCAAACGGGTAATCCCCTGATTCACCCGAATGCCCACAAAACGGGGTATGTAGACCAGACGGTGGGAACGACGAGCACCCTGGAGGGGGAACCCTCCCAGGGCGGGGAGGAGGTCAGGATCTTCCAAGGCGAGTTTTCCCTAACCACGTGTGGAAGGGCGCTTTAAACGTAATCTGACAAACTTTTATCTCCGGCTAACCACCGTCACCCATGAGGACTCAGGTGGAGGTCCTCCAGGAGACGACGAGGAGGGCCCCAGACTCGGTGGCGCTCACTTACTTCGGAAAGGAGATGTCCTACTCGCAGTTGGACCGCATTTCCAACGGTGTGGCAGCTCAGCTCTCTCCTTACGTTGAGAGGGGGATAGGGTGGCCGTCATAACCCAGAACGTTCCGCAGTTCGTCGTGCTTGAGTACGCCGTGTGGAAGCTGGGAGGGGTCCTAGTTCCTCTCAATCCAATGTACACTCCCAGGGAACTGGAGTATTACTTCAGGGATTCCGACGCGAAGGTAGTTGTGGCAACCTGTGAGTCCCTATCTAAAGCGAGGGAGGCCGCCAAGGGTAGGGTGGTAGTCCAGACCTCACCTGACACCTTCCACCCGCTCCCAGACCAGGTTAGGGAGAAGTGGAAGGTGGAGAGCTGCGAGGAGGGACTCTACCTCAAGGGCAGGAGCACCTTCCACGTGGAGGTCCAGGACCCAGAGGACGTTGCCTTGTTGGTGTACACGTCGGGGACGACGGGGGACCCCAAGGGGGCGGTGATAAAGCACAAGAACCTCTACGCAAGTTCCTGGATATATAGGGAGTGGTTCAAGTTCACTCCTCAGGACAAAGTCCTCGGTGCAGCTCCCCTCTTCCACGTTACTGGACTGGTGTTTCACGTAGCTACGTCGGTACTCTCAGGTGCGTCGTTGAGGCTTTTCTACAGGTTCGATCCAGACTTGGCGCTCTCTACGGTTGAGGAGGAGAAGACGACGGCGACCATGGCGGCGGCTACGGCCTTCATAGCTATGGTCCCCAAGCTAAGGGGGAGGGATCTGAAGTCGATGAGGCTCTGGTCTTCCGGTGGAATGGCAGTACCTCTCTCGCTAGAGAAGCAATGGAGAGAGGGGACTGGGAGCTGGATATACGTGGCCTGGGGACTCACCGAGACCACGTCTCCCGCGACTCTCTGGCCCTACCCCTACGAGGGAGACGTTCCCCTCGACCCCAAGACTAACGTCGTGAGCTCCGGAATTCCCGTCTACTACACGTGGGTTAAGCTGGTAGATTCGGAGCTGGTGGACGGTGAGGAGGTAGGGGAGATAGCAGTGAAGGGTCCTCAGGTGGTTGACGGTTACTGGAACAAGCCTGAGGCCAACGCCAAGACCTTCAGGGACGGTTGGCTCCTCACGGGGGACGTGGCCAAGCTAATCAACGGCTGGGTCTACATAATAGACAGGAAGAAGGATCTCATAAACGCCTCTGGCTTCAAGGTGTACCCCAGGGAAGTGGAGGAGGTGATCTACCTTCATCCCGCTGTTGAGGAGGTTGCAGTGGTAGGGGTACCTGACCCTTACAGGGGGGAGACAGTCAAAGCGTTCGTGAAGTTGAAGGATGGATACTCAGGGAACGAGTCCCTCAAGAGGGAGCTCGAGTTGTTCTGCAGGGAGAGGTTGGCGGCTTACAAGGTGCCTCGAGAGGTGGAGTTCGTAGATGAGGTGCCTAAGACCGCAAGCGGTAAGATTCTAAGGAGGGCGTTCAGGGCTTGAGTGTCGTCGGCTTCGCCGGGTCCGTACATAAGAAGTACGAGGGCTCGGCCTTCGATTTGGCCAACGAGGTCGTGGATAAAGCGTTGGACTCGGCAGGAATGGAGAGGAAGGACGTGGACGGGCTAGTGAGTACATTCCTTCCTGGGGTGTGGGACGGTGCAACCTACAGGCACTTCTTCACGAACCAACTTAGGCAGGCCCTCAACATCAAGGCCAAGTACGTAGACGTCCTAGACTTCGGAGGGGCCTCGGCCATGGCCTCTATCTACAGGGCCCACAAGGCGGTGAAGGGAGGAGAGGCCGACGTAGTCCTCTGTCTCGTAGGAGGTAAGGGATCCGAGGTGAGGAGCAGGGGGGTGACGGTGGATTCGATAGACAGGGTGGAGGGAGGAGTTGCCCTCACTCCCTTCGATTGGCTGCTCAGGACCAACGTCGACCTCAACCCAGTGACGGACTACGCTCTAGTGGCTGCTAGGCACTCGAAACTGTTCGGAACTACTGACCAACAGAGGGCCTTGATCGCGGTCTACCAGAGATTCAACGCCGGAGCTAACCCAACCGCGCTATACAGGGATCCCCTCACGGTGGAGGGAGTACTCAGCTCACCCACCGTCTCCTGGCCCCTGCACTTACTGGAGGTGGTGTATCCTGTCGACGGGTTTCACGCCTTCCTAGTCTCCAGGAGGTCCTCCAAGATGAGGTCTGTGGAGATCAAGGGCTACGGCGAGGCTCATTGGCACGAACTCCCTCCAGAAATGCCAGACATAGTCACCACTCCAGCCGCGGAGTCGTCGAGGCAGGTGAGGGAGTTCCTCCACAAGGTAGACGCCCTAGAACTCTACGACTCCTTCACGGTGACTGTGATGTTGCAATTGGAGGACATAGGTGTAGTGGAGAAGGGGAAGGTGGGGTCTTTCTTAGAGAGGACCGACCTAACCTACAAGGGGACCCTCCCAACCAACACGGGAGGGGGTAGCCTCAACGTGGGTCAGCCGGCCTACATGAGTGGCGGCGTGGTGTTGGAGGAGGCCCTCCTTCAGCTCAACGACATGGCTGGCCACAGGAACGTAGGGGCCAGGAACGTGCTCACCAACGGTATAGGGGGGTGGAGCAGGTCCCACTCTGTCACTTTAGTGTTGGGAACCTGAGTGCAGCCGGCGCACAAGGACATCATCACCATCTGGGACGTGATCAATTTGAGAACTTCTAGTGTGCAGTTCTTGGAGACGACTTACCTGTGAGGGTCAGAATAAAAACGGTGTAAGCTGCTAAATATAAATTTCAGTTTCTCCACATTCTTCACTATGACTAAAACAGGCGTCTTCATTGGGAAGTACATCGTGCCGGAAGATAGGGAGTACTACCAAATCAGAAACCCCGCCGACACCTCTGAGTTGGTGGCGGAGTTCCCCTTGATGAAGAGGGAGGACGTTGGGGCGGCGGTAGAGGCGGCCAGGAAGGGATTCGAGACTTGGTCCAACATGCTCCCAGTGCAGAGGGCTAACGTCCTCTACAGGGCGGCCGAAATAGTGCAGTCGAGGTTCGACAAAATGGCAGAGCTCCTCACCAGGGAGGAGGGTAAGACAGTCCAAGACAGTGCCTTCGAGGTAACGAGGACGGTAAACCTCCTCAGGTTCTACGCCGGGCTCATCACCACTAAAGAGGGAAAGGTCATACCATCACAGGACCAGAGGACAACCATTCTGACGTATAGGGAACCCCTTGGGGTGATAGGGGTAATAACGCCCTGGAACTTCCCCCTCTCCTTACCTGCGTGGAAGATAGTTCCGGCTATCGCCACAGGAAACGCGGTGGTGTGGAAGCCCGCCTCCATAACCCCCGTGGTTGCCACCGAGCTAGTGAGGGCTCTCTACGAGGCGGGACTCCCAGAGGGGGTCGTGAACACTGTCGTCGGTCCAGGGAGCACTGTGGGAGACGAGATGACTAGCCTCAATCAATTCGACGCCATCACCTTCACAGGCTCGCTTCAGGTCGGCAGGGAAGTGGCGAAGAAGGTGGGAGGCAGGTTCACTAGGCTACAGCTGGAACTGGGAGGCAAGAACGCCACCGTCCTATCCAAGAAGGGAAAACAGGACCTAGCCGTGGAACAGGTAGTAAGGGCGGCTTTCGGTCTCACTGGACAGGCCTGCACAGCTACGTCGAGGTTCTTAGTCCCGGAGGACCTACATGACTCCGTGCTCTCGAAGCTTGTTGAGAGGACGAGGAGGCTCGTTGTAGGGAACGGTCTGAAGAAGGGCGTAGACGTGGGGCCGTTGGCCAGCAGGGAACAGTACGAGAAGGTCCTCTCCTACATCGATGTAGGGAAGTCTGAGGGGGCTAAGTTAGTACTCGGAGGGGAGCCCTTAAAGGGAGCTGAACACGAGCGTGGGTACTTCGTCCAGCCCACAATATTTGACGGTGTAACAAGTGACATGAGGATCGCTAGGGAGGAGATATTCGGACCCGTACTTTCCGTGATGAGTTACAGGAACATGGACGAAGCCTTAGACATAGTCAACGGGACCGAGTACGGGCTAGTCGCGGAGATCGTCACAGACGACCTATCCGAGGCAGCGGACTTCTCTCGGGCCGCCAAAGTTGGTGTAGTAAAGATCAACAAGCCCACCACGGGACTGGAGCCGTGGGTACCTTACGGGGGAGTCAAGGGCTCCGGGAACGACGTTTACAAGGAGATGGGAGAGGAAGCCTTGGACTTCTTCACGAGGTACAAGGCGGTGTACTTGGGCTATTAACAGGTGAGGGCCCACCTTTTTTAGCTCCCTCTCCGCCCGTTATTCATGAAGTTCTTCAGGGCAGTCAAGGGCGGAGAAGTTAGTACGTTTTTGCTGGACGGGACTCAAGTTTACTTCTTGAAAGGCGACGTAGTTCGAGCCCTCCTCGACGGTCCCTCCCGTGGGGAGGAAGCCGCGATCGACGTTAACTCCCTCCTCGCGAGAGGAGAATGGGGGGCTGGAAGATAACCAAGCCCCTAGATCCACCTGAGGTGTGGGGGGCTGGAATATCCTACGAGGCAGCTCGTGGGAGGTACACAGAGGACGTCAAGGACAAGGGGATGACAATATACGATATGGTATACAACGCTGAGAGGCCAGAAATATTCTTCAAGGCGACTGCGAACAGGTGCGTAGGGCACATGGAACCTATTAGGGTTAGGTCCGACTCCAGCTGGACCCTCCCGGAGCCGGAACTAGGCGTAGTGTTGTCGTCTTCGGGGAGGCCCTTGGCCTTCACCGTGGTTGACGACGTCTCTGCCAGGGACATAGAGTCAGAGAATCCACTTTACCTCCCACAGTCCAAGATATATGCAGGTAGTTGCGCGGTGGGGCCCTTCTTGGTGACGCCGGACGAGGTGGGAGATCCGTATTCACTGGAGGTGAATCTGAGGATCCTCAGGGGAGGAAAAGAGGTGTTCTCTGGGAGGACCAACACCTCCAGGATGAGGCGGAGGATAGACGAACAGGTGAAGTACCTAACTAGGGACAATCCTGTTCCAGACGGCACACTGCTCTCTACCGGTACCGGTATAGTCCCAGGAAGGGACGTAGATCTCAGGGAAGGGGACGTAGTAGAGATCACGATAGATAAGTTGGGGACTCAGGTGACTCCGGTGGTGAAGGGAAAGGGCTAGATTTACTTTTCACGACGTTAAGTAAAAAACAAGATATTAAATTGGCTCTCCCTACAAAGTGTGGATAATATTTAAATACTGGTTTCAGGAGCTCACTTAATTTAGTGAGAATGTGGCTAAAAGAAAGGCTTTATCGAGGACCGCCACGTGGGCCATAGTGGCGGTGATAGTGATAGTGGTGATAGTGGGGGGTGTGTTCGGCTACCTTGCCACGAGGCCCCACGTCACCACTCCCACGACCACTCCCACAACTCCTCCACCAACACCGACCAACACCTCTTCTCAAGTGGTGTTCTACACCTGGTGGGCCACCACTGGAAAAGTCGCACTTGAGCACCTGATACCAGCCTTCGAGAGCGTCTATCCCAACTACAAGGTCGTTCCGAGCCTAGTGCCTGGAGCGGGGGGAACTAACGCCAAGTTCGCTATCCTCGCACTGATCGAGGCCGGGAAGCCACCGGCGACCTTCCAGACCCACATGGGTCCGGAGATGATATCCTACGTGGAGGCCGCCCCACAGGGGATTAAGGACTTCGTCAACATAACTCCAATAGCTGAACAAATGGGCCTGATACAGCACGCCGTCCCAGCGGTCCTAGAGGCTGGCTCCTTCAACGGCACCCTACTCTCCATGCCAGTTAACGTGCACAGGGGCTCCCTCCTCTACGTCAACTGGCCACTCCTCAAGAAGTACGGCCTCCCCTTCCCCTACAACTTCTCCACCCTGGTCTACGACACGGAACAGCTCCAGGCCCACGGCGTCAGCGCCTGGGAGATACCTGGGGCCGACGGAGGGTGGGACCAGCTCAACGTCTGGGAGGACATATTCCTCTCCCTGGCTGGCCCTAGGCTCTACAACGAGATAACCTACGGCGTCCTTCCCATGAATTCCACGGTGATGCACATCATAAACGAGACCGACCAGTACTTCCTCATGTTCGCCAACACCGACTACCCAGGCTGGCAGTCCATAACCTGGACCCAGGGACTCACCAACCTGGCCCAGGGGAAGGTGGCCTTCCAGGCCAACGGGAACTGGCTCACCAACTACGCCTACGACTTCCTCAACGTCACGGTGGTTCCGGCAACACCGCAGTACCTCAGCATGCCTAACACCACCATAGTGGAGACTCCCTTCCCCGGGACGCAGAACTATTACGCCATAGTTATAGACTCCGTTGGAATACCCGTAGGTCCTTCGGAGCAGGCCGGAATAGCGCTAGCCAAGTACTGGGCCTCTTGGCAGGGACAGCAGATATGGACCAAGTGGAAGGCTGTCACCTTCTACGACAACGTCACCACGGACTACTTCAACACCCCAGCACAATGGTACGACTACCAGGCCCTCCTCCACACCCCCGCCCAGGACTTCGTCTATCAGCTCTCGGACGGAGGTACCTTCGACGACGTCTTCGGCCAACTGACGTCGGGCATGTTGACCTACCAGGAGGTTGGAGCTGTGGGAACTTCCGCCTGGCTCAGCACCTTGAACTCCTCCATCCACGAGGAGTACCAGGAGTGGCAAGCGGCGGCCAAGCTGGGCCTAGGGTTCCTGGGGTTCCCAGGGCACCCCTTCGCTGACTACTACCCGCCCTGGGTAAACGCAAGCGACTCCAGCAGCTCCAGCACCACGTGGGGAGGAGGTTACCTGATCCTAGCTGCCGGAAGCCTAGTGCTTGGGGCGGTTGAAGTACTTAGAAAGTGAGAGCGATAAATCTCTGGAGTTAAGGGAAAGCGTTTTTTCCTGGACTTCATCCATCATCCCATGTTAAGAAAAGGGAAAGTATGTGTCGTCACAGGTGGAGCGGCAGGAATAGGAGCGGCGATCTCCTACAGGCTTGGTCAAGAGGGATGCCACATAGTCTTAGTCGACGTCAACCAGGAATGGGGGAAGTGGAGGGAGATGTGGTTGAAAGAGAGGGGTGTGGACTGTTCGTTCGTCCAGGCCGACGTCTCCTCCGAGGAGCAGGTGAGGAGGGCCGTGTCAGAGGTGGAGGGAACTAAAGGAAGGATAGACGTCCTAGTTAACAACGCAGGGGTGGGTACACACGGGAAGTCCATAGAGGAGCAGACACTTCAGGACTGGAGGAGGGTGATCGATACCAACTTGACAGGTACGTGGCTAATGACTAAGTACTCCATCCCCCTCCTGAAGGGAGGCGTCATCGTTAACGTGGCCTCCACTAGGGCGTTTCAATCGGAGCCAGACACGGAACCCTACTCGGCCTCCAAGGGAGGGATAGTTGCACTAACCCACTCCCTAGCAGTAAGCCTCTCTAGGTACGGTATAAGAGTTGTCTCCGTGTCCCCAGGGTGGATAGACACGTCCAGCTGGAGGGTCCCTCCAGTGGAGTCTCTACTCACCTCTCTAGATCACGGTCAGCACCTGACCGGGAGGGTGGGGAGGCCGGAGGACGTGGCGGCGCTAGTTTCCTTCCTCACCTCAGAAGACGCCTCATGGATCTCCGGGGTCAACTTCACGATCGACGGTGGAATGACCGTCAAGATGATCTACCTCGACGAGGGCACGATAGGGTCGGCCACCGCTAAACTCACCAACGACCCAGAGCTCGGAAGTACTTTGGCCTCCGTTCTCTCTAGGGCTGCCAAGGATCAAGGGGTGAGGGAAAAGTTGCTGAATCTCCTCAGGCAGTTCACGTGAGGGTTCACAGCTCCCAGTCAGGCCAGTACTTCCTCATAGTCTGCTCGTCCAAGTCCACCCCGAGTCCAGGCTCGTCGTATAACTTCAGGTATCCGTCTTGGAACCAACTTCTCTTAGGTTTAACGATCTCTCCCCAGAACGGGACGTCGTGTCCGTGGAACTCTATGAAGCCCAACGTGTTGGAAACTGACGCGGTGTGGGCGTGGGCCATAGTGGCTATGGGAGAGGCGATGTTGTGTGGGGAGTACTCCACGTCGTACATGGCAGCCAACTCAGCTATCCTCCTCCCTTCACTTATCCCCCCTGCCTTAGCTATGTCAGGTGCCCACACCCTCACTCCGGTGTTCAAGAGGTCCTTGAACTGGTACACTGTGTAGAGGTTCTCTCCGGTCTCTATCGGCGTAGAGCATAGGGATGTAAGGATCCTCAACTCCTCTAAGTTACTTACCGACATCACCGCCGGAGTCGGGTCCTCTATCCACCTGAGCCTGTAGGGTTCTAGGGCCCTGCAAACCCTGGCTGCCGAGTTCAGGTTGTACCTCCAGTGCAGGTCCACCATGATCTCCACTTCGTCTCCCACCGCGTCTCTAACTGCCCTCACTATGGAGCCCATGTAATCTACGTCCTTTAGGGAGAGGTCTCCCGACCTTATTTTCCTAGGGTCGGTGTGAGGCGTGGGGACGTCCAAGTCGAACTTCATGGCCCTGAAGCCCTCGTTCTTCATCCTCCTGGCCCTCTCGGCGTAAGACTCTGGGGAGTAATCCTGGTTCCAGGACTCCACTGACATCCGGCCGTGTATGGGGTTGGTTCGTGACGCGAGTCTCTCCCTCTCCACCTCAGCTTCCTTCACCCACGGGAGATCCACCGGGAGCTGAACGGCGTTCATCGCCTCCAATCCCTTCCCCCCGTGGGCATCGACGTAGAAGGGAATCTCCTCCCTGTCCCCGCCCAGGAGCCTGTACACAGGGACGTTGAGGAACTTCCCCACCAGGTCGTGCAATGCGATGTCTACGCCGGAGACGGCGTGATAGAAGGTGGTGCCCGAATAAAGGCCTGCGTAACGGAGCTTCTGACCTATCCTGTTGAACTTGAGGGCGTCCTCTCCAATTAAAAGGGGTCTTAGTTCCCGCACTATCTCTGCAACTCCCGGCGCCGGTCCTGCCTCGCCAGTGCCGTAGAGCTCTCCAGCGTATACCCTGACGAAGGTCCACTGGAAGTTAGCTTGGGTGGTGTAGGCCTTGACGTCCGTTATCTTCAATTCCATAAGGTGGTGGAGGGGAGGACTAAGAAAAACGTTGAGGTTAACTTGAATACGGCCCGTGAGGGAAATTCTCCCGCTCCACCATTCTCGCCAACTCTCGACAATTCATAGAGACAGCCTCTTATCTGCACTCTTTTCAGTCAGGATTCTTTCTAAACGTTTTTCAGAGCGTCTACCAAAAAACCGACGAATTATGCATAAAATTTATTCTTCTCCCCTAGGGTGATGAAAGATAATCTCCAGCTATCGTTCCAGTATTAAAAAGTTTTCTGTGAACGTTCTACTTGAAATATATATATACATGTAAGTTCACTTTACAGAGAGCAGGTAGAAGCCGACAACTTTTGTTCGATCCAGTACGGTAAAATAGTTGCAATCGAATTGTATCTAAACTTAATGAAAGTACATGTATATACCGCGGTTAACCACATTGTCTGTTTATATGTTGGAAGTCCCCACACTTCTCGTGGACTACATCTGGAGGAAGTTCCTCGTGGGGGTGAACTATTGGCCCTCTCAGGGGAACGTCAAAGCGTGGAGAGATTTCAAGATAGACGTCGTCAGGAAGGACTTCGACGCCGCTAAGAAGCTGGGGATAGACGCTGCCAGGGTATTCGTAATGGCACAGGACTGTTCGACGCCCGAGGGATCCCTTTTGGAGGAGTGTGGCTCAGGGCTTAAAGAAATGGCGTCGGAAGCACATACAAGGGGGATCTTGCTCTTCCCCACCTTGCTTGTGGGCCACATGAGCGGGAAGAACTGGCCCATTCCTTGGGAAGGGGAAGGTCTGTACTCACCGGAGGGAGTCGAGTCCGGGAGGAGGTTCGTTGCCCAATTGGTCCTGACACTCAGGGACTCTCCGGCTGTCGCGGGGTGGGTATTGACCAACGAGGTCACACTCTACAGAAGGCCCTCCTCCGTGGGGCAGTTCAGGGTCTGGCTCCTCTCCTTGGCGTCGACAGTCAGGTCTCTGGATCCGCACCGTCCAGTGTCTGTTGGAGATTCCATCTCACTGTTCAGTCCACCTTACCTCAGGCCAGAGAACGTGAGAGACCTGGTGGACTACGCCTCTCCCCATCTATACATGTACGATCACGACGAGTCTAGGCATACCATGTATTACTTCTCGGCGCTGGAGTACGACAGGGCAACCGCTGGCAAGGTCCTCCTAGAGGAGTTCGGCCTTCCCACCTCCACCTACGGAGAGGAGTCTCACGCTGGTTTCGTGGAGGTGGTCTTGCATGGTGCACTGCTTTACGGGGCAGAGGGTGCCCTCTACTGGTGCCTGTCCGACTTCGACGCCCCGGGAGACGAGCCCTACCTCTGGGAGCCCCACGAACTCAAGTTCGGTCTATTGAGGGCCGACCTCTCATCGAAGAAAGCCGCCGAGGTGGTGAGGAAGTTCTCTGAAAAGTTGAAGGAAGTGGACCTCTCCGGTTTCACCTTTCCTAGGAAGGACTCAGCTATCCTAGTTCCAAATTGGGCATGGAGGGACTACCAGTTCCTCCCTGAGACGGGGTGGAGGGACGAGCTCTCCAGAGTCTTGGCTCAGTCCTTCTCTTTAGCTAGGGCGGCGTCATTGCAAGTGACTTTCGCCGCAGAGGAGGGAGACTGGCCTTTCAAGTTACTTCTCGTCCCCTCGACACCGAGGCTCCTCTCCACGACCTGGAGGAAGCTTCTAGGGTTCGTGGAGCAGGGAGGAACGCTCTACTACTCCACCGTGAGACTCACGAGCCACTCCTCAGCCTCCGACTTCTGGGAGGAACTATTCGGCGTGAGGCCTTCCCTGGTGGCGGGTTCCCCTGGAGTGAGGCTGCAGGACCCCGTCCTCAGGATGAGTGAGGAGTTCGCGTTCACTGGTACAGCCCTGACTTACTCCTTCACGCCAGTAGATGCGGAGGTGTTGAGTGTGGATGGATCTGGGAGACCCGTTCTCTTCTCGGCTACGAGAGGTAAGGGAAGGGCGATCCTCCTCACAATCCCGGCAGAGCTCTTACTATCGAGGTCCCAGGGCTGGGAATTCAGTTCCTTCTACTCCTGGCTGGGGGATCTGTCCCAGGCATCTAGGACCCCGTCCTCGGGTGACCCACGAATCGAGGTTCAATACCTGCAGGGTAGGAACGAGCTACTGCTTGGCGTCATAAACCACTCCTCCGAGGAGAAGGAGGTCAAACTCAACGTTGGTAGGAGGATGGCGCTCGATCAAGTCCCTGGAAAGCTGAAAGGTAAATCCGCCACCCTCACGTTGCTCTCCACGTGATAGGTCACACGGGAAAGGTTTTTAGCTACGACCCTATTGAACCCCCGTGAAAGTACTAGTTTTAGGTTGTAGAGGGTGGGGAGAGGTCCACCTCAGGGCCCTGAGCAAATTGGGAGTGGAGCTCTCAGTATACGCTAGAACTAGCGAGGCGGTAGAGGAGTGCGCGTCCAAGTTCGAGGTGTCGTCGACGTTCACCGACATCAACCAAGCCCTTCATTCCGACGCCGACGTGGTAGACGTGGTACTTCCCCACGACCTCCACGCTCCAGTGAGCGTGAAAGCGATGAAATTGGGAAAGGACGTCACAGTGGAGAAACCGATCGCCGCCTCCCTACGCGAGGCCCAAGAGATGACGTCCACCTCGAGGAGTTCTGGCAGGAAACTCATGGTCACTGAACAGTTCCACTTCGATCCATCAGTGAAAAGGACCAAAGAGATCGTGGAATCGGGCAAGATAGGGAAGGTGCACACCGTGATCGTAAGGTCGCAGCTCCGGTGGTCTGGCTCGGGGTGGAGGAGGGAGGCCTCCCACATGGGTGGGGGAGCCCTAATAGACGGGGGAGTGCACTTCGCTGACACCCTCCTCCAATTGGGAGGAGAGTATGAGGACGTCGCAGGCTACACGTACAAGGGAGCTGGGTTGATTGAGGGGGAAGACACGGGAATGGCCGTCTTCAAGTTCAAGGGCGGAGCCCACGGTTTCTTCTTCTACACCTGGGCCTACCCAAACCCACCTCCCGTCCCTAGGTTCGAAGTAGTGGGGAGCGACGGGAGCGTGGTGGACGACGTGTGGAACAGACCGAAGGGCAGGATGGCACCTTACGGTCCCCTACTCGTAAATGGAGTTAGGGAAGACGTAGAGGACCAAGACTTATACACGTCCATGTTCAGTCAATTCTTCAAGGCTGTTGAAGAAGGGACTGACGTTCCCTTCCCTCCCGAACTAGCAGTAGCCGACCTGAAGGCGATCTTGGATGTGTACGACGCTAGCGAAAAGAGGAGACGTGTTTGACTTCCCTGAACTTCTTGCTCCATGTCTCGTAGAATAGGTCGTCAGCGGTGATCAAGTTGACTCCCCTCTTCAAAGCGAGGGCGAGGTAGGACGCCTCAGCGAGGTCGAGCTCACTGTCGTAAGCGAGTCCGGCCGCCTCCTCACCGAAGTAGTCTAAGGGGTATAACCTGAAGCCGTACAGGTACAGGCTCCTGACGATCTCCTGGAGGCCTTCCTTACTTAAATTGTTCGCCCTCCTCACGGCGTTTATTACCTCGAAAGGCATGAAGCACGGTGCGGATATGCTGACCTTCCCTGTGACGTACAACTCCCTCAACTTGAGGGACTCTTCGGAGTACCTCTCCATCACGTACCACTTGGATATTACTGAGGAATCAGCAACGACCTCCATCTCCTGATCTCCTCGGTACTATCGTAGCGTCCCTCTGGTTTGATCCTGTTCTTTTCATTGAGAAGGAGGGCTGTCGCTATGTCCCTCCCGTTGGCCCTCTCGATTTCCTCAATAATGGCCCTCCTCATTACTTCGCTCCAGTTTATCTGGGGGAGGGCCTCCATTCTCTTCTTGAGGTCTCCGTCCACCCTCACAGTTATTATGGGCATGTTGTATAGCTGTGTATTTCACATATATATCGTTTGTCCCTTACAGAAAATACTGTAAGTGGTGGGTGAAGAAGTTGAGGAAACACCCTGAGATTCCTCACTTGACCCACTTTCCTTCCGCTTTCAGGATAGCTTTCGATCTCTAATGATATAGACGGGAACTTTGGGAGGGGATTCCCTCAACTAGACTTTAGTAGATTAAGGATGAAAAGAGGGCCGAGTTTTCACTCAACGGTTGACGGCGGCTTGGAGACTGTGAAGAACGAAAGTTTAATTTCAATCCCCACTTCGTTCGACTCCGTCGTTGTTCCCTAGTTAGGGCTCCCTGCTAGATCAAGACTTAGTGGATTCAGCTAGCACATTATGAAGTATTCGAAAACCGTTTTACTTTCTCGTCAGATTCTCAGCCTAACAGGTCCAATGTTGGATGTCGTCCTCCTCACCTTGATTCCAGTCCAATTAGCTTCTGCCGAGTAGAAGAGATTAGGCGATGTCAGGACCACCCCACCTACCTTGTCGAGGAAGGTTATCTAAACTCTCTCAGACGATTTGTGCTCCTAGACTTTTCGCGTTGAGAGTTATACCTTCGGAGAGATGGAAAATTCCAGCGCTGAATACAACTTCACAGGGGTGTCCTCCGTACCGTTCGCGGATACCCGCGACTCTTAACTTCAGCCCCTTGAGGGCCTCTACGTCCTGAAGGGGTTTGAGTCTCGACTTCCCTAGGGTTTCATTTCCTAAGTGGAGAATTCGCTTCTTCCTCACACACTTGAGCAACTTTGTGACCTCGAAATCCCTTCACTCTCCAACTAGTTGTCCGCCATTAATCTACACACTTCTAACAACATCCCTTTGAGAAATATTTATATAGTTATGAAGTTGGTTTTCCTTTAGGTCGAAATGTCTAAGGAAAGAAAAGAGAGGACACTAGGTGTCCGTAGAATAGTTTCCGCCCTCCCCGCCACCTTAGCGTTGTTAGTTTTCCTCGTAGGATTCGTCGCATCTGCCCCGTTAATGGCTCAGACCCAACCTACTCAACCTACCTTTTCCTACGCCTCAAACTATCCTACTTTCTCTGTAGCTAACGGAGACGGCCCCTTCGTGGCAGGAAACTGGAACGACTTCGCTCCAAGCGTTAGATACGGGGACAACTCCCACCTGATGGCCTTCGTACTGGAACAGTTGGCCGATGAAGAGCAGTACAGTGGAAAACTAATACCGTGGCTGGCTACCAACTGGACGTTCAGCGATAACTACCACGTCCTCACAGTCTATTTGAGACAGGGCGTTTACTTCTACTACAACGGTTCTTACAACGGTACTACAGAGGTGATAAAGTGGCCTTTCACAGCAAAGGACGTAATTACCACTTTCCAAATATACTTCAAGGTGTACGGGAACCCATTTGGCGTGACTATGAGTTCGCCCAACCCATATGAGGTGGTGTTCAACTTCAGTACGCCTAACATACCGTTCGCCGAGTACACCATTCTCTCGGGGCAGTACATCGTACCGTGGGAGCAGTATGCTCCACTCCTCAACTCCTCCAACCCGGCCAACGCTGTCATCCCAGTTCCAATAGGCACAGGCCCATACTACGTAGTGAGCCAAAGCACTAGTGAGGTCGTTCTGCAACGCAATCCAATCTACTGGATACCAGGAAGGCCTTTCATTCCCACCATAGACTTCTACGGGCTCTATAACCCTCAAGTCTACGCCATGCTGGCCGAGGGCAAACTTCAGTGGGCAAGTAGCGGCTCCAACGGGCCGACTTCAATATACGGTCTTTTCATCGACAAGAATCCCCAGTACTATGGAGCGATGATGGGCTTCCCCAACAAGACTGGAGGCAGTAATTGGTACCTCTTCGTGAACTTAGAGAAGCTCAACTACTGGCCGTGGAACCAGACTTGGTTCAGGTACGCCCTCGGAATGTTAGCTAACACCACCGAGCTGAGTGAAGTGGCCACCGGGTTCCTCGCTAATGGAGGAGCTCCAGTTGCGACGACGTTCTATCTACCTCCAATACTCGGACAGAGCTGGCTCAACTCTTCAGTGTACTCGGCAGGGATCGTTCCCTACAACGTGAGCGGAGCACTACAAATAATGGAGTCTCACGGTCTTAAGGTCGTCAACGGGTTGTTAAGCTTCCCCAACGGAACACCCTTACCTCCCGTTACCCTCTACATGTACGAGGATTGGGGAGACGTTTGGGCACAGGCATATGCGTACGCTGGAGAACTCAAGGCAGCTGGACTGCAGGTAAATCTAGTCTCTGTCTCGCCGTCCACATTGAACTCCTACTTGGAGGAAGGTAACTACGAGTTGGCCTACTTCTACGGTAGTGGTGGTCTAACCCAACCGTTCGGACTCTGGGAGGGCCAGTTCATACCACCTCTGGTGGAGTTATTCCAACTATCTAATGGGGTTTACGCGGGTAACTTCAGCACGTTACAGGACACGACCTTCACTCTACCTAACGGAACCTATGTTGGGAACTACACGGCACTAACGGTCTACCTAAAGAATATTAATCAATTGAGCTCTACTCAATTGAGTTCTGCCTCCCCAGTCTACGTCGCTAACTTGACCGCCGTCAGGAACGGAACTGTCCTCACCGACTACGAGAGGTGGGTACCACCTCAGCAGTTCATCAATCTATACATAGAATCTGGGGAGACCGCTAATCAGACTCAGCTGTCGATGATAGCTAGTCAGATGGCCGCGATACTTGAGAAATACGTTCCAATAGTCCCCTTCACTCAGAACGAATATCCCTTCGAGGAATGGGAGGATCAGTATTACGTAGGCTTCAGCACGCCCCAAGACCTTTACTATCCTAACGTTTACGTGGGGAATGCCAACGGCCCCTCTACCCCCATACTTCTGAACATAGCGCCAAGACCACCTGGGATGACCGACGCTCAAATGATAGCTTACACCAACGCTGCTTGGCACGACCTCTTGAACTACCTCTACGGAGTCTCCAACACCGCCACACCGCAGTCGCTACTTAACATGTTGCAACCTACAACGACCACTTCGTCACCTCCACCAACAACTAACACGACAACGACCAACCACACCACAACACCCCCCACCACAACACCCCCGACAAACACCACCACAACACCCCCCACTCACCCCGGAATCAGCGCAGCTGAAATCGCGGCCATCGTCGTCGTAGTGATCGTGGTAGTGGCAGTGGTGGCAGTGGTAGCCCTGAGGAGAAGGTAACTGTTAGACTCTAAAAGTTAGGAATTTTTTATATTCTTATAATTTCAATTTGTTGAGTGTAACCACTTCCGAGTTTCGAAACGATAATGAAAATGCTTAAATCGTACCTCGCCTACCTTCACGTGAGTCCGATGGCCTCCGTCATGTCAGTGAAGAACTTGGTCGCTGGCTACTACACTCCAACAGGAGTGATCGTTACTGTTACAGGGGTGTCCTTCGACGTTAACGAGGGAGAGATATTCGCCATCGTTGGGGAGTCCGGATGTGGCAAAAGCACTTTGGCCGCAGCTATATATAGACTCCTTAAACCTCCCGGCAAAGTATTCCACGGAAAAGTCCTCTTTCATGGAAGAGATCTGTTGGAGTTAAATGAAGAGGAGGTAAGGAAAATTAGAGGAAAGGAGATCTCCTACGTTCCGCAGTACGCCATGGACGCACTGGATCCGGTTAGTAAGATTGGAAAACTGATGAAGAGATTCCTAGAAGAGCACGATTACAACGAGGGAGAGGCGGAAAGGGAGGTAGTTGAGAAACTCAAGATGATGAGGCTCCCCGAACAAGTTGTGAACATGTATCCGATGGAGTTGTCGGGAGGAATGAGACAGCGAGTCGTGCTCGCCACGTCTATGCTTCTCAACCCAAGATTGGTGATTTTGGACGAACCCACTACAGGCCTGGACGTACTGGTCCAATATGGAATATTGAAGGATCTGAAGCAGGTGCAGAGGCAGCTGGGATTTTCAGTGATAATAATATCCCACGATCTGCCGATGATAATGATGTTAGCGGATAGGGTCAGCGTGATGTATGCTGGCGAGTTGGTGGAGGTTGGAGCGAGAGATCAATTGCTTGAGAACCCTAAGCACCCCTACACCTCGTTGCTCCTTAGGAGCGTTCCATCCATTATGAAGAGACGCGACAAGCTACTCACGATACCCGGAAGCCCACCTCTCTTAACTTCCTTACCCAAAGCGTGTAGGTTCTCTCCCCGCTGTCCCTTCAAGGTAGACGCCTGTGAGGAGGGTCACCCCGTCCTCGCCGGTAATTCCCACACCTGGAGGTGTTTCGTGACACAGGACGGAAGAGACGTGAATTCGCTCTCACTTCCAATCGATTACTTCGGAGGAGAAGAGGTGACAGAGGGTAAAACGGGCACCGCGTCTGAGGGAGACGTCGTAATGGAGGTGAGGAACCTGACCAAGGTGTTCAGAGTAGGAAGGGGGCTTATAAGTAAGGAGGACTTGGTCGCTGTCAACAACGTTTCCTTCACGTTGAGGCGTAACCTAATCACGGCCTTGGTTGGAGGAAGCGGACACGGAAAGTCTACTATTGCCAGGATACTAGCTGGGATAGAGCGACAGACCTCTGGAGAGGTGTTCGTCAAGGGGAAAGACTACTCCTCGTTTTCCTCTAGGAACACGAGGGAGTACAGATCTGAGGTGCAGATGATTTTCCAAGATCCTTACTCATCCCTAGATCCGAGACACACGGTGAAGTGGCACATTGAGAGGCCCCTGAGGCTCCACGGCAAGGTGAAGAACGACGAAGAACTCGAATCAAAGGTGAGAGAGATCCTAAACGTGGTGGGTTTAAGGCCAGCGGAACGTTATGTGGGTAAGTTACCCCACCAACTCTCTGGAGGCGAACGCCAAAGAACTGCTGTGGCAAGGGCGTTAGCCGTCGAGCCTGAAGTTCTGATCGCCGACGAGCCTGTGTCGATGTTAGACGCATCGGTCAGAGCTGGAGTTCTAAACTTGCTGAAGAAGCTCAAGGGGTTTGGAATGAGTATACTGTACATCACACACGATCTCGCTACAGTCTCCTACGTCGCCGACGAAATGATGGTGATCCATAATGGCCAAATAGTGGAGAGGGGGGAAGTGTGGCAGGTGATAAACTCCCCTTCTCACGAGTACACTAAAGCCCTCATAGAAGCCGTGCCTGATCCGTACAAGAGGTTGTGAATTCCCCCTTGCTATTTCCCTTAACTTGCCCCCTACGTGCTTTCATATATTAGAAAATCTTTATATACCATGTCATCTAAATCACTGCGATGGACATTAAAGGGGTTAAGGTCATCATAAGGAAAGTTGTCATGTACGTCGTAGCGTTCTTCTTGGCCATAACCGTTAACTTCATTCTACCGAGGCTAATGCCGGGGAGCGTCCTTTCCACATTGTACGCAGAACTATCTGGAGCGTCCTCTGGACTCTCCGCCAGTACTGCTGTGGGAGGAGTCGCTGGGATTCAGCAGAACATCCGCGCCCTTGAGGCGGAATTCGGCCTCACCCCTCAACCTCTCCCTGTTCAATACGGGAAGTATTTACTCGGTGTATTCACAGGACATTTAGGGGTCTCGATAACTTACTATCCTCTCTCAGTCTCGCACATAATAGCCTCGTCCATATGGTTGTCCATAGGGGAGGTGGTCGTCGCCGCTACTGTGGCCTTCTTCTTAGGATCTTGGCTTGGCTCTCTTGGAGCCGTCAGGAGGGGAGGAAAACGTGACGGAGTAATAGTAGCAATTGTTTCCATCCTGGCCACCGTCCCGGCGTTCGTTGTCATTATGTATTTAGAAATGTTCTTCTCAGCTCAGTTGGGCTGGTTTCCAATAAGTTACCCCACTGTCACCCCCAATTTGAGTGGGGTCGAGAAGCTCCTGAGTTTCTATTTCCTCCCCATGGTAGGCTTTATGGCCTCCCTACTGTCGGGTTTCGTACTTGGAATGAGAAATACAATGATACACACCCTGAAGGACAACTACGTTCTGTATGAAGAGGCATTGGGTTTCAGACCTAGGACCATAAGGAACACCGTTTACAGGAACTCCAGGCTTCCCAACATAACTAACTTCGCAATTACGTTGGGAATAGGCATAAGCGCGGCACTCACGATAGAGGGACTGTTGGGCATACCTGGAACCGGCTATTACTTGGGACAGGCCCTCGTCAATAGAGACATACCGTTGTTGCAAGGTATCTTCCTAGTCATAGTTATAATGATGATAGTCTCTCTTGCAGTCGTGGACGTCACTTACAGTATCTTAGATCCGCGTGTTAGGAGGGGAAGCTCGTGAGTTCTTCCTCAATGTTGAGGAACGTTAGGACCGCCCTTTCGACGAACAAGTATATGACGGCAGGACTGGCCATAGTTCTGGCCGACTTGGTGTTCGGAATAATTGGGGCGCTATGGACCCCATATCCTCCAAACGCGATGTTCAATCCTTCTCAACCTCCATCCCTGGCACACCTCTTGGGCACCGACGGTTACGGCCACGACGTGTTCTCGGAGATGATGGCAGATACGTTACCGACACTGCTGGTGGGTTTCGCGGTGGGTTTGGGGAACGCATTGATAGCGTTGGTAGTCGGCTTAGTCGGTGGGTATTACGGCGAGGGTATATGGGGGGCTGTCATAGACGTGGCGACGATACTGGCCCTCACCATACCTGGGATAATTCTCCTAGTCGTGATAGGGGCCTACTTCGCTTCCGCTAAGGCGGCCTTAGGTTACGGAGTCGTGGTGTTGGCTCTATCGCTCACGGGTTGGGCGTGGGGAGCTAAGGTGATCAGATCTCAAGTGCTCTCGATATCGAAGGAGGAGTATATCCTCGCCTCGAAAATAGTGGGAGAGAGGTCTTCCAGAATCATATTTGGCCAAGTACTCCCTCCCGTACTGCCGTTGGCTGTGGGCGGATTCCTCTTCGGGACGCTCTACGGCATACTTTCACTGGTTACGGCAGAGTTTTGGGGGGTCATTCCGGTCTCTACCCAAAACTTGGGAACCATGCTCTCTCTAATAGCTTCAAGCGGTGCCTACTTGACTAATCAGTGGTGGTGGATACTGGGAGCCATGCTACCCATACTCGTCCTAGCCGTGGGAATAGGTTTTATGAACATCGGGTTCGATCAGATAGCAGATCCAAGACTGAAGGAACAGAAAACGACGAGTCAGGAAAAGATTCAGGTCTCTACGGACGAGGGAGAGATAGAGGTTCTCCTGAAGGAAACAAGTTAGGGTTTTTCATTTTTATATTCTAAAATTTTCATTTCTAACTAACCTATTGAAACGGCAAAGCGGCTCGAAACTCCATCACTCATAATAGCTTAAATTTACGGCGATCACGTGTGGGTTGAGTTGTCGTCGGACAGAGTAGATCGACTACTCAGAAGTATGTCGCTAGAGGAGAAAGTAGCCCAACTTCAGGGTATATCCATCTACAAGCTGGTGGAAGACGGTCAGTTCTCTACCTCGAACGCAGACAAATTCATAGCCAACGGCATAGGCCACATATCTAGAGTAGGTGGGACAAGACTGGGACTTCGTCCCAAAGACGTAGCTAAGTTGGTTAACCAGATACAAAAGTACCTAGTGGAGAGGGGTAAAGTGCCCGCAATCGTCCACGAGGAAGCCTTGAGCGGTTTAATGGCGCCTACTGCAACGATCTTCCCCCAAGCAATAGGGTTGGCCAGTTCGTTCGACGTTGAACTACTGGAGGAGATCGGATCTACGATAGGTAGACAGACGAGGTCGGTGGGAGCTGTTCAAGCACTCTCCCCCGTCTTAGACGTAGTTTGGGATCCACGATGGGGAGGGTTGAAGAGACGTACGGGGAGGACCCGTATCTGGTGGCATCCCTCGGCGTATCTTACATCAAGGGACTTCAAAGGGAGCGAGTGGTCGCTACGGCCAAGCACTTCGCCGCCCACGGCGTACCAGAGGGGGCAGGAACACGGCACAAGTACATGTAGGGGAGAGAGACCTCAGGGAGGTGTTTCTTCTCCCGTTCGAAGCCGCGGTTAAGGTGGCTAAAGTGAAGTCAATTATGGCGGCGTATCACGACCTGAACGGGGTCCCGTGTCACGTTGACAAGTGGTTACTGACCGAGATCCTCAGGAAGGAGTGGGGTTTCGATGGAAATGTGGTCTCCGATTACGACGCTATAAGGATGTTAATAGACGTCCACAGGATCGCGGAAGACGAATTGGACGCCGCCGTTCAAGCTCTAGAGGCGGGAGTAACTATAGAACTTCCCGATTCCCCAGCGTGTTTCTCTAGAATTGTAGACGCCGTCAAAGCTGGTAAGCTTTCCGAGGCTGTAGTAGATGAAAGGGTGAGGGAAGTTTTGAGGGTCAAAGAGTGGACCGGAGTACTAGACAACCCCTTTGTAAACGAGTCTGAGGTTCCGGAGAAGCTGGATTCGAAAGCGGCACGCGAGCTGTCCTTGAGGGCAGCTAGGGAATCTATAGTTCTATTGAAAAATAACGGGGTTCTACCTTTGAGTAAGACCCTCTCGTCCGTATCCATCATTGGACCTAACGCCTTCTCTGGAAGAAGTTTGATGGGAGATTACCACTATCCATCGCACGTCGGTATAGAGGCGGGGGAGCCGGAGACGATCTCTATACTTCAGGGAATCAAGGAGAAGGTTCCGGTGGTTCACTTCGCCGCGGGTTGTGAAGTGAGTGGGAGTTCGACAGAAGGGTTTAGGGAGGCCGTTGAGGTGGCGGAGAGGGGACAAGTGATAGTGGCAGTAGTGGGGGAGAGGTCGGGAGGATTCTGGCTCAATGACCCTCGCCTGTCCTCTGGAGAAGGTGTTGACAGAGCTTCCCTGGATTTGCCTGGAGCGCAGTCCGGTTTGCTGCGGGAATTACTAAGACTGGGAAAGCCCTTAGTACTCGTTCTAGTCAACGGCAGGCCCCTCGCCATAGGAGAGTTTGTGGAGCGAGTTGACGCAGTCTTAGAGGCCTGGTATCCAGGCGAGGAAGGGGGAAGAGCAGTTGCCGACGTCCTGTTCGGAGACTACAACCCTTCAGGTAGACTTCCAATTTCCATACCAAGAGCCGTGGGTTCCATCCCTAATTACTACTACAGGCACCCCTCATCCTACAAAAGGTACGTGGAGCTCGATTCGGAGCCGCTATTTCCTTTCGGTCACGGTCTGAGTTACACGAGCTTCCGATACTCGTCCCTCAAAGTGGAGCCGAAGTCAGTGGAACCTGGAGGTTACGTGAAAGTTTCAGTGCAGGTCGAGAACGTAGGGACGCGCTTTGGTACTGAAGTGGTTCAACTCTACGTTTCTAAGAAAAAGGCGTCTGTATCGAGGCCCGTGAGGCAACTCAAGGGTTTCAAACGGGTTAGCCTCGACCCCCAGGAGCGCGCTATCGTCCACTTTAAAGTTCCCTTGTCAGCTTTGGGATTTTTAGATAGAGACATGCGGTGGGTCTTAGAGAGTGGTGAATACGTCGTAGAAGTGGGGAGTTCGTCCAGCGAGATTAAAGTTCTCGACAGTTTCGAGGTTGTAAGGGAGAAAGCGGTCATTAGAAATGAATTTTTCTCAGAGATTTGTTAGTAGCAATACTTCGAACGATTTTAAGTTAGGTCGCTCCTTGCGACGGTCCTGAGTGGAAGGAGAAGCGCAATAGAGGGACGTAGCTTTCAGGAACTACCGTCGTACTGTTTGAAGCAAAATAAAATACTATCTGATTTCCATACAGATGATGTTTATATCTAAATCGTTTTTATAAACTAAGGACTAAGTTCATGATATTCACCACAAATAATAATAAATTTTTCACAGATAAATAACATGGTTCTGGTGAAGAGATAGTGCGAACGATAAAGAGCCGACGCGTCAATATCTTGAATATAGTTCTCTAATGTAAAAAATATAGTGATACGGATGTGTTACAATAAAGTTTATATAACGGTGCAAGAGAGACTCAGAGAGGAAGTGAAATGAAGAAAATGAAAAAACAGTTTAATATGTCCTCGCAAATAAAGATAATCGCACTGGTAGTAACTGCGCTCACAATTGGTGGTGGTTTACTTCCGATGTCCCTAGGTCTAGTTGCGAACGCTCAAAGTCCTCCAACTTTCTCCTACGCGTCCAGTTATCCCGTGTTCACTGTAACAACAGGGTCCGGTTTGTTACCTACAAGCAACTGGAACGTGTTTGGAGCAGGAGCTCACGGAGACAACAATTGGGAGGACTGGATCTACCAGCCCTTAGCAGACGCCGATTTCATGACAGGCCAGCTCTATCCGATTCTTGCTAAAAACTGGACCTTCGCCGACAACAACCACGAGATGATCGTCAACCTGAGACGGGGTATAGTGTTCTACTACAATGGAACTTGGAGCAACGGATCTAACGTCGTCATCACGTGGCCTTTCACGTCTAAGGACGTTCTAGCTACCTTCAAGGACTACTTCGCCGTTTACGGGAACCCCTACAACGTGACCGTGACAGCTAACGGACCCTATCAAGTGATCTTCTACTCGGGTACCGTTAACATACCCTACGACTACTACACAATTCTGACGACCTACATACTTCCGTGGGAGCAGTACGGAAACTTGAGCAGTCCGACCACCGCAGTTATATCTGTTCCTGTGGGTACAGGTCCATATTACCTCTACAAGGCTACCCCGACTCAGGCCTACTTCCTCAGGAACCCAGACTTCTGGATCCCGGGGAGGCCCTTCATTCCCGAGATATCATTCATACCAGCCACCAGCAACGCCTACTCCTACGGCCTCTTGGCCAAGGGACAGGCTCAGTGGGGAGGTACCGGAAGCACTGGTTCCACCCCGTTCTCGAAGCTTTTCACTTACGCTAATCCGACTTACTATGGAGGGATGGCTAGTATAGGCAACGGTTCTGGCGGGCAACCGTCTTTCCTGTGGATAAACTACGAGAAGCTAAACTACTGGCCTTGGAACGAGACGTGGTTCAGGTACGCCCTCTCCATAGCTCTGAATAGGACGGCCATTAGCGTCGGAAGCCAATTCGGTATCACCACGGGTGCCCCTCCGACATCGGCCACGTTCCTCCCATCGCCAATGGAACAGGAATGGATAAACTCCTCGGTGATTCAGGAAGCCAGCACCGTGGATCAGTACAATGTGTCTGGCGCCCTCAGCATACTCGAGTCTCACGGACTCAAGATCGTTAACGGACAACTCAGTTTCCCCAACGGGACTCCTTTGCCTGCTGTGACAATGATAAACTACGAGGGCTTCTCAGATACGTTCGCCACTAGCGTTCTGATAGCCAACGAGTTGAAGCAGAACCTAGGCTTACAGGTCTCAGTGATATCGGTCCCTCCGAGCGAGATGTTCACCGATGAAGACGCTGGACAGTACGACCTCATTTACTGGCTGACTAACGCCTACTCTCCGTACTTCGTATACGACTCCGCCTTCATACCACCTCTCGAGCAACTTCCAAATGGGACCTTCGTAACTAACGTGACTGCTCTCAACGGTACGATCTACACCGACCCAGGTAGGTGGGTGCCACCTCAACAGTTCATAAACCTCTGGATAGAGGCGGGAGAGACCACTAACGTTACTCAGTTGAGACAGATATACAGCGCGATGGCTGCGATACTGACGAAAGACCTACCAGCCATACCTGTGGTCTTCGACGCGTACCCGAGGTACGAGTACGAGACGCAGTACTACGTGGGCTTCTCGACTCCACTCTACTTCTACACTTGGAACGTCGAACCTTGGATAGAGGGGAACGAGTTGATGTTACTCAACATAGCTCCTAGGCCACCTGGCATGACGCAATCCCAAATGGTCGCCTACACTAAGGCCGCGTGGAACGACTTAACAAGTTTCCTCTACGGTACTTCAAACACCGCTACACCTCAGTCACTACTTAACATGTTGCAACCTACAACGACTACGACCACACCCCCTCCACCAACAACTAACACTACCACCAACCACACCACCACAACGCCTCCCACCACCACACCACCTCCATCTCACCCCGGAATCAGCGCAGCTGAAATCGCGGCCATCGTCGTCGTAGTGATCGTGGTAGTGGCAGTAGTGGCAGTGGTAGCCCTGAGGAGAAGGTAACCCATTTCTGATTTTATCTTTTCTTTTTTCATATATCTCTCCTAGACCTATTCATCAAATAATAACAATTTTTATTAAGGGACGTTTAGAGTTTAAAACGGAGATAGAGACTTGAACTCCCTATTGGATGTGGATAGGTTGGTCGCAGGGTATTATACGCCCACAGGAGTCCTAGTGACAGTCACCGGGGTGACGTTCAACATTGAGCGAGGGGAGATATTCGCTGTAGTTGGGGAATCCGGATGTGGCAAGACCACCTTGGCCGCCGCCATATACAGGATCCTGAAGTACCCAGGCAAGGTCTTTCACGGTTCCATAACGTTAGATGGAAAGGACCTTCTACAGATGAGCGAAGACGAAGTCAGAGAGGTCAGAATGAAGAAGATATCCTACGTACCTCAGTACGCAATGGACGCCTTAGACCCAGTAACTAAGGTGGGAGACTTCATGAGGAGGGCGCTCGCGGAACACGGGTATCCAAGCGACAACATGGACGAACTGATATTGGAGAAGTTGAAACTCATGAGGTTGCCAGAGAGAGTAATTAACATGTACCCGATGGAGCTCTCTGGGGGATGAGACAGAGGGTTGTCCTGGCCACCTCGCTTCTCCTAGATCCTGAGTTGGTCATCTTGGACGAACCCACCACTGGTCTCGACGTCTTGGTTCAGTACGGTATACTCAAAGACTTCAAGTCGATCCAGAGAAACAAGGGCTTCTCGGTCATAATAATCTCCCACGACTTACCGATGATAATGATGTTCGCCGATAGGGTAGCGATAATGTACGCCGGCGAGTTCGTTGAAGTAGGGAAGAGGGATGACCTCCTGGAAAACCCTAAGCACCCTTACACCTACCTCCTCCTGAGGAGTGTGCCCTCCCTAGTGAAGAGGAGGGACAGACTGCTCTCCATACCTGGAAACCCTCCGCTGCTAACTACCATACCAGCGAGCTGTCGTTTCGTGGATAGGTGTCCTTACAGGGTCAACGTTTGCTCAGAGAGACACCCTCTCCTGAGGGGGGATGGAGATCCTTCTCACTTCTCCAGGTGTTTCGTCACAGAAGAATCTAAGACCAGCGTCAGCGAACTGCCTCTGTCCGACGACTTCTATGTGAAGACTGAGGAGTTGGAGAACATACAGCCGCTCCTACCTCAGGGACAGGAGGTTCTCGAGGTCGAGGGACTCACAAAGAAGTTCGTCGTAAGTAAGGGGTTCATGAGGAAGGGAGAGCTCCTGGCCGTCGACGACGTCTCCTTCAAGTTGAGGAGCGGCGTCATAACCGCCTTAGTGGGAGGGAGTGGACATGGCAAGTCAACCATAGCTCGAATATTGGGGGGAATAGAGACTCAGACAGCGGGGAAGATCGTGGTCGACGGCGTCGACTGTTCCCCGCCGTCGACTAGGGAGAAGATGTGGTACAAGTCCAGGGTGCAGATGGTGTTCCAGGACCCCTACTCGTCCCTAGACCCTAGACACACCGTGAGGTGGCACATAGAGAGGCCCTTAATTCTCCACAAGAAGGTCTCTAGTCAGGAGGAATTGGAGGAAAGGATCAGGACGACACTTCAAGGCGTCGGCCTCAAACCACCGGAG
Source organism: Sulfodiicoccus acidiphilus (assembly GCF_003967175.1). NCBI lineage: Archaea > Thermoproteati > Thermoproteota > Thermoprotei > Sulfolobales > Sulfolobaceae > Sulfodiicoccus > Sulfodiicoccus acidiphilus. The sequence goes on from NZ_AP018553.1 coordinate 1,564,502, forward strand.
AGGTACATGGAGAAGTACCCTCACCAATTGTCGGGTGGGGAGAGACAGAGGGTCGCGGTGGGAAGGGCATTAGCCGTCCAGCCCAAGGTTCTGATCGCCGACGAGCCGGTCTCGATGTTGGACGCGTCTGTTAGGGCAGGCATACTCAACCTCCTGAAGGGACTGAAGAAACTCGGCGTCAGCATACTCTACATCACCCACGACATAGCCACCGTCAGTTACGTCGCAGACGAACTAATGGTAATCTACAACGGAAAGATAGTGGAGAAGGGAAACGTGTGGGACGTTGTGGTTGACCCCAAGCACGAATACACTAAGCAGTTGATCGAAGCTGTACCTGACCCATACAAGAGGCTCTAGGGCACCTCACCCTCACACGTCTATATTGAAAATTTATATAAGCCTAAGTCTAAGGAATACGTATGGTGGGATTTTGAATCTTAAAACGGTCAAGGTCTACGGCTATAAGCTTGCCATATATATCGTCTCCTTCTTCCTGGCCGTGACCGTTAACTTCCTTCTACCGAGACTGATGCCAGGCAGCGCCATCTCTACCTTGTTAGTCGAGCTGGAGGGAGCTCAAGGTGGGTTTGCCGCCTCTGGTACCTCCTCTCTATTCATACAGCAGGAGGTGAAGCAGTTAGAGGTGGCCTTCGGACTAACTCCGCAACCCTGGCCTGTCCAATACGTTCATTATATAGAGGGAATATTCACCGGAAACTTGGGAGTCTCAATACTCTTCTACCCAACCAGCGTCGCTCACGTCATTTTCTCCTCAATCGGCTGGTCTCTGGGGCTAGTCTTCGTTTCCTCCATAATAGCGTTCTTCCTAGGGTCCTGGCTTGGGGCAGTCGGAGCGACTAGAAGGAGGGGGAAGGCCGACACAACCCTCGTAATTGCGGCTTCTATTTTGGCCGCCGTTCCTGCATTCGTAATTCTGATGTATTTAGAGATGGGACTTTCAGTTAACGTTGGGATATTCAGGATATCGTTTCCCACGAACGTCGGGATGACCCCTAAGGGAGTGTATAACTTGGTGGACTTCTATACGCTGCCTGTCCTTGGCCTCATGCTTTCACTGTTGTCGGGATTCGTATTGGGGATGAGGAACAACATGCTCCACACCCTGAAGGACAACTACGTTTTCTACGCCGAGGCCCTGGGGTTCAGGGACAAGACAGTCAGGAAGATGGTATATAGGAACTCCATGCTCCCCAACGTCACTGGATTCGCCCTGAGCCTGGGGCTTGCCATAAGTGCGGCCCTGACGGTCGAGGGGCTGCTCTCAATTCCTGGAGCGGGTTACTTCTTCGGGCTCGCCCTGACCTCTAAGGACTTACCCCTCCTCCAGGGGTTCTTCTTCGTCATCATACTCATGCTCCTAATCTCCATAGCCGTAGTCGAAATGGTCTATACTGCCATAGATCCTAGGGTCAGGTTGGGGGGAAGTCAATGAGTAGTGATATACTCACCAAAGTCAGGAAGACCCTCTTCGCGAACAGGTTCCTAACGGCTGGCATAGTGTTGGTCCTGATAGACCTGGCCATAGGTATAGTAGGAAGGGTGTGGACACCTTACCCTCCAGGTGCCGACTTCGGTATTTCTCAACCACCGTCTTTGGCCCACTTGCTAGGTACTGACGAGTTCGGTCACGACGTCCTCTCTGAGATGATGTACGACACCTTGCCTACCTTGATAGTTGGGTTCGGCGTTGGTCTATCCATCGCGCTGATATCCACTGTCATAGGATTGGTAAGCGGCTACTACGGTAGGAAGGTGTCCGGGGTAGTGATCGACGTGTTGACAACTACTGCCCTAACCATACCCGGCGTGGTTCTCCTGGTTGTGATAGGTGCCTACTTCCGAACGGCCAGCGAGAGTCTAGGCTACTTGGTGATAGTGTTCGCACTAGCGATCACGGGCTGGGCGTTCGGGGCCAAGCAGATCAGGTCACAAGTGTTGGGACTGGCGAACAGGGAGTACGTTCTTGCTTCTAAGATGTTAGGTGAGAAGTGGTACAGGATCCTTTTCACCCAACTGCTACCTCCCATCCTACCTCTCACCGTGGCACAGTTCCTCTTCGGTACGCTTTACGGAATTCTCTCCTTAGTGACAGCGGAGTACTGGGGGGTTCTGGCGGCCACTACCAACAACTTAGGTACAATGATAGCGTTCATAGCTGCAAACGCAGCTTACCTGAGCAACCAGTGGTGGTGGATATTGGGAGCTATACTGCCAATAATAATCCTAGGGGGCGGACTGGGGTGCCTGAACTTGGGGCTAGACGAATTCATAGATCCGAGGCTCAAAGTGGTCGAACCAGAGGTACCGCTCAAGGACATAGAGCTGCCCATAGACCAAGGAACGGTGGTCGTCAAGGCGGAGCAGAGGAAGGTCAAGACAAGGTGATTTTTCCTTATTTACCTCCACAGCTTATTATTTTCTCCCGCGTTTATTCCCCGCATGACTGATCAGGACTTTGGAGGTCTGAAGTTTCAACTCGAGAACTCTAGGATAGTGAACGTAGAACCTGAGGTGGCCTATATTTCCCTAATCCGTGGGAGGAGCGACACGAAGCTGGCCACTTTGGTGGACGTGGAGGGCTTAGAGGGTGGTGTGGCCCTTACGAACCTGGACCTGTTAGGTTGGGAGAACTTCACTGAATACACCAACTCCGCACCCGCATGGTCTACCTCTCCTATACCTGCCCCTTTCAAGAGGTTGGCCTATCCCAGGAACGAGGGGAGACCAAGTCCTTGGCTCCACCCCGTCTTCTTCCGCAAGCTACCTCAAGTTCCCTCCTTCACCCAACTCCTTCTCCTCAAAGGAGCCAAGTTTCACGTGTGGGTACCGATCTCCGATGAAAGAGGGATATCGAGGGTGATGCGTGAAGAGGACGGCCCTAGTCTACACCTTCAAGTGGGTAAGGACGTGGAATTGGAGGGAGGTGTGAGGGCGGTAGTTTGTGAGGGGAACGACTTAAGGGAGACACTGGAGTTGTGTGGGAATCACGTCAAGTTGGTGCTGGGCCTCAGGAGTAGTGGGATGCCCCACCCATTGAAATTCCTGGGGTGGTGCTCGTGGAACGCCTTCCTCCAGAGGGTGAGCCTCAAGGACGTTAAAGACGCAGTGGATAAGCTCTCCTCGTTGGGAGTTAAGTGGGCCATACTAGACGATGGTTGGGAGGACGTCAAAGAAAGGAGGTTGAGGTCCTTCGGTACAGACGAGAGCAAGTTCCCGGGAGGTCTCAAGGAGGCTGCCGAGGTCATCAAGTCCAAGATGAGTTGGGCGGGGGTGTGGATCGCCACAAACGGGTATTGGAATGGATTCGATCCCGAGACGCTGAGTTACAAAGGGGTTGAGAACGGTCGAGGGGGCCTCACTCCAGACCCCGCCGAGGGATTCCCCTTCTATTTGGACTACTTCAGGAAGGTGAAGAGAGCTGGCTTCGATCTAGTTAAACTGGACAACCAATCGTCCTTAGCTTTGGACTTTGGAGGACCGTATACGAGGGGGGAGTTCGCGAGCGGCGTGGAGGTCGAAGCACACGGTGCGCTTTACGGTCTGGGACTTGATGTCATAGACTGCATGAGTCAACTGCCAGAGAACATACACTTCCTCTACAGGGCACAGGTCATCAGGAACAGTATGGATTACGTACCTAACTCCGGAGACGCGACGAAGTTGCACGCGATCTTCAACGTCTACAACGCCTTGTTCACGAGGTGGTTCGGAACTCCGGACTTCGACATGTTCATGTCTCACGACAGGTTCTCAACCTTTCACGCTCTACTTCGGGCCATATCCGGTGGGCCGGTGTACCTCACAGACGTGCCTGGAAGGAGCGATCCCCAACTTGTGTCGAAGTTGAGACTTTCTGATGGACGCCTCCCCCTCCCGGACGGTGTGCTGACCCCCTTCGGGGACGTGTTCCGAGATCCCTACAACTCCACTAACCCTCTCAAGGCCTTCAACGTCGCCAACGGATCCCACCTCGTGTTGATCGCCAACGTCAACAGGGAGGGAGTGGAGGAGGAGGGCTCGTTCAGTGTAGGAGAATTGGGTCTAGGAAACTCTGTGGTCTACGATTACTTCTCGGAAGAAGTGAGGGAGGTAAGTCCAGAAGAGAAGTTGGCCTTCCGTCTAGGGGAACTCCAGTTCAAGTACTTCATCGTCGTTCCCAAGAGGGAGTTCTCGCCCGTGGGGCTAGTTAACGTCTTCGTATCACCCAAGGGGTTCGCTTGGGGAGGCAACGTGGCGGTGGCGGAGGACGAGGGAGAGTTCCTCGTCCACGGAGAGGAACTGTGCACCGACGACGGGAGGAAGGTGGATGGAACTTCCAAGGTGAGGGTAAGACGGGGATCCAGGATCGGGCCCTGCGGTTACCTTTGATCCAACACGTCAGGCGACGTAGTTGAGGTCCAAGGGGATCCTTTGGGACCTCCCAGTCCAAGAGGACACGTAAAGGCCCTTTATCACCTCCAGGGCCCTCGTTCCCTCCTCCGCGTTTATCGGGAACTCCCCCCCGTCGGCGTAGGCCTTGAGGAAGTCCCTGAGCAGCAGCATGTGGAGTCCCCCTGACTGGGTCACCGTGTCTGAGTTAGTGACTGAAGGCCCAGATCTCCTTCCTTCCCTGGTGAACATGGAAGTGATCGTGTAGTCCGTCACCTCGGCCTGCCCCTCCGTTCCGACCACCCTCAACCTCCTGAACTGCCTGTCGCTCGGCCTGGCACTGACTGTGAGGGAGAGGGAGGCCAACGCTCCCCCGGAGAACTTAATCACCCCAACTGCAGTGTCCTCGACCGTGATAGATGGATGGTCAGCGTTAGAAGTGAAGCCGAAGACTTCCTCCACCTTCCCTCCGAGCCAGCAGATCAGGTCGACCGTGTGTATTCCCTGGTTGGTGAGGACTCCTCCCCCCTCAGTGTTCCACAGTCCCCTCCAACTTCTAGCCAGCTCGTCCTTTTTGTAGTAGGCGATCTCGTCCCTGTACCAACTGAGCTGGGCCTCCAGGAGGAAGATCCTCCCCATTTTGCCCCCATCTACTGCGGATTTGAGCTCGCGTAGCTCTGGAGCGTACCTTTCTTGGTAGACTACGCCGACTTTCCTCCCCAGTTTCCTTGCTCTAGACGAGAGCTCCTTGGCACCGGCCAACGTCGTTGAGAGCGGTTTCTCCACTATCACGTCCTTACCGTACTCCAAGGCCATTATGGCTTGTGGCGAGTGCATGTAGGTGGGGGTCGCTATCACCAACACCTCAACGTCGTGGTCCTTGAGGACCGAGTCCAGAGTGAAGTGGTAGGGGACACTCAACTTCCTACCGACGTCCTCGGCCACCTGTGGTACTTGGTCTACTACGGCCACTAACTTAGATACTCCATCCCTCTCCAGTTCCCTGATCAGCCTAGCGTGAACCTTGCCTATGTTCCCAAGCCCGACCACGGCAACTCCCACAGGCCTCGTCTTCACCACCTCAGGCCAATTCTCTCATCAGGTTCACCATTCCCGTGAACGACTCCCGCGTACTCTCCTCTGGGTTCCCTGAGGGAGCCCGATAGTGTGTCTCCAGCGAGAGCACGAAGGAACTCCCCTTCACTTCCTCGAAGAAGCCAGCGTAATCTATGGAACCAGCGCCGATCGGTTTCCACACGAAGTGTCCGTTTTCCACGGTGGCGTCCTTCAAGTGAACGTGAAGGACGGTGTCCCTCACTTGCTGATACCCCCTAGGATATGGAGTTTCCCTAGCGAAGAAGGCGTTACCTGGGTCCCACAGCGTCCTTACCCAACGTGTCTTGATCCTCTCTAGGAACTTCCTCACTTCAGCTCCCGTTCCGACGTTGCAACTGTACTCGTTCTCGATCACCAACACCACTCCCTCGCTGGCCGCCAGGTCGATCGCTGGACCGAAGCGTTGCTCCAGGAAGTCTGTCACGTCCTCGAACTGCCTCTCGAACCAGAACGTGAATATCCTAGTGAACTTTAAGTCTAACCTCTTCGTTAGCTCCACTGCCCTCCGGAGAACAGTGAGGTGCTTCCTGTAGGACTCATCGTCGGCTATCCTGCACTTGAACGCCGGAGAGTCGACGTTGGAGACTGTAAGTCCAGCCTCCTTGACCATAGCCAGAGCCTCGGAGAGTTGACCTTCAGCCAATTCGGTGACGTTCTTACCCCACAAGTTCCTCAGCTCCACATGTGAGGCCCCCAACTCTCTAATAACCTTCAGGGAGTGTCTGAAGTCCTGCGAGATCTCATCGGATATCACTCCCAATTTCCAAGGCAGATCTAACACAATCGATCCTAACTCTCCAGCAGTTTTAACGATTCCCTTTTACATGTTATGTCAATCTGAGGGCCGGTCATAGGGTAAATACGTCACTACCCCTCTTCACAGTATTTACGTAGTCCTCTATGGACTTCCTCAGGTCGAAGCGAGGCCTCCAACCTAGCTCTCTCTCGGCTAAAGTGTTGTCTATCTCGGTCACGTACTTGACCGACGGGGAGGGTGAAATAACGTATTGAGTCCCTGGAACGATCTCCCTCACAGCCTCGACGAACTCCATAACTGTGCACGAGAAGCCGCCAGCGTTGTACACCTTGGACGGTGCTGAAGCGATCTCCCCGAGCCTAGCTGTAACCTCCACGGCGTCCCTGACGTAGATGTAGTTCACCCTGTCGTCGGGGTTCCTTATGACAACCTTCTCCCCCCTGAGGGCGGCGTCGACTATGGCACTCGAGTACTGAGACGACGGCCCTCTCACCCTCCCAGGGCCAAACACCACGCTGGGTCTCACCGCCCTGAACTCCAGCAAACCCTTTCTATCGTACCAGAGCCCCACCATTTCCCCGTAGTACTTTGTGACCCCGTATAGAAGGGAGGGCTTACCCGCATGTTCCTCCCTGACGGGTCTAGGTACGTCCAATCCGTAAACGGATATCGAGCTAGCGAAGACGAACCTCTTCGCGCCGTACTTGGAGCTGGCCTCCAGGAGGTTCTCCGTTCCCCTCACGTTTACCCTGAAGGCCTCGGTTGGGTTGGACTCACAAGCGTCGGCCATCAGGGCCGCCATGTGGAATACCACATCCGGCCTGTACTCAGAGAAGACTCTGTCCACCTCCTCCCTGTCTGACACGTCCAGCTTAACGTACTTCACCCCTCTCTTGAAAGGGGAGGAAGACCTTCCGGTCGCGATCACTTCTCCAGCATTTGCTAGCCTCTCAACTAGGAACTTTCCCATGAACCCACTAGCCCCTGTGACTAGGTACATGAAATTACGAGCACCTCTACCTTAAAAAAGGTTAGACCGAGCTCAGCCGTACATCCTACTTTGATTCTCCCAGAGGAGGGCCGAAGCTACTTCGATCGCTAGATCTAGGCTTAGCCACCCGTCGTCGACCATTCTAGACAGCGTCCTTGCCGTGACCTCCCTGGCGGTCACCGCCTTACCGTAAACCCAGTCGGCTACGTAGGCGTCGCTGAAGAACCCTCCCACCTTTACGTACGGTAACATCTCCAACCTCGTCTTGAGAACGCGCTCCACGGTTGAGGGGTAGTTGGAGTACCACCAGTAGCCGTCCAAGTTCACGTTAGGGAAGTTCTTGGAGATCACGGCCAGTTTGTGATCCAACTCAGGATTTGCGTTCATTAAGTCGAACCTCAAATCCATGTACTCCGAGAAGAGCGAAGTCAAGTCGAGTTCCCTCCCGATCGTTGCGTAGTCGGGCGGCGACGCCCCAGGGACAGGCCTCTCCACTCCCACCATGAGTTGGACTGGAATTTTACTCTCGAGGCACGAGTCGAGGAGCTCCCTGAGGGCGAACCCCCTAAGTTCCCTCAAGTCCTCCCCTCGGAGTTCCCTTCCCTCCACGAGGAGCCTGAGGAGTTGGCCTCCTCTAGACCCCCTTCCCTTTCCCAAAGAGAGATGGGAGAGGCCCAACGTTACGGCCTTAGGTGACACTCGACCCAACTCTCTTCTCATCAGTTCCCCTAGTTCCACCACGTCCTCGAGGGAAATTTTGTGCGCGTCGGCCAGCTTAACTAGGGATTCCCTGCTCAAATCGACGGAAACGGCGTCAGCCCTGAGGGCGAAGGAGAAGAGGTCCTGATCGACCTGGGGGACCTGAGTTCCTGGGGAGAGTGTGAGGAGCGAGCGCCTCACTCTAGCCTTACTCAACACCTCCCTCGCCCTGTTCTCGTCCAGCGCGGCCTGGTCGATCAACCTCAACACATCCTTGAGGTTACCCTCGTTAAGCGAGCTCACACCGTAGAGATCCCTAAGGATCCTTGCGAGGGCCCAGGAAGTGGACGTGTTTCTGATGTACTTCAGTGACCGGCCGAGGTCCTCCAACGTGGGCTCCTCTCTGGTGCCACCTAGGGATCGTACCTCCGTGGAAATGTAGTGGTATAGGAGTACGTCTTTCGCGCTCGCGTGTGCCAGTCTACCTGGAGTGAGGTGATTGTGGACGTCGTAGAGTTGGACCGAATCCACGTGTTCCTTCAACCTAGTGTAAGAACTCACATGTCGACATCCCCCTACCCGTAAAAAACCCAAATGGTCCTTCCAGCGCGCGTTGTGTAGGTCAGTAGACGTAGTCACCTAACCTTCACTGGGAACCAAGTAAGGGAATTTGGAGCGAGGCTCACCTCTACCTTAGTCACCTCGTTGGACTCCTCCTTGCTCACTACCTTCACCTGTCCTCCCTTCGGTTCCTGCACTTCCCCCTCACGTTCAAACGAAACCTCTGGGAGTAGTTCCTCAAGTTCATCAAGGTGGCCCTGTTCCCCTCCAGTAGGAACACAAGGTCCGTGAGCGTACTCCCTATGGACTCGATCCACACTCCCGTGTGTACCCCCACAATGTCCCTCAAGTACTGCCTCACTATCTCAGGGAAGGCCGAAACTAGGTAGGGAACGTATTTGGTGAAACCTGTCAAGTAGATTGTCGACTTCGTTCTCTTTCTCGTCAACACAGGCCAGTTTCCCGTTCCATCGTAGACGTAAAGCAGTGCGTCACCTTCCTCTAAGTTGACTAATGGCCCCACGGGGAATCCCTGAGGTATCCTGTGACCCCTAGCGTGACCCCTCCCCTTCTCGACGAAAGCGAGGCCGTCAGTGACCCTGGCCCTCAGTGGGTGTCTCTTGTCCAGTCCTAACAAGGAGCTCCCGAGGTTCCCTGCTCCCGCATCTGCCAACCTCTCCACCGCGCTCGACGTTAGAATGAGGTTAACTCCTCGTTCGCTAAGGGCAGCTAAGTCCAGCTGATCCACGTCCCCCTCAGTGATTAGGGCCAAGTCCCCTTGGGCCAGGAAGTCGGGCCTCTTGAAGGCCACGGGGATCCCTATGGTGGCGAGGTAGTCTTCCAGGTAGTCGTCGAAGACTTTCCTCCTACTGGACTGCAGTGCGATCCTGTAGAGGCCCAACCTAGTTGAGGCTCCCTTCCTCCAGCTTGAGATCTTCGGTATTTCCCCTACCGCTCGCTCCACTAAGCTGACTTTCTCACTGTCAAATACCAACGACCCATCGAACAATGTCAGTTCCTCAAGCCCCCAAGAGCGCTCAGCACGAACTGGTGTGTAAATGTCTCTGGGCTAGCAACCTCCTCCCAGGTGAGCCCGTCGTAGGTGTCCAGCCACACCCCTTTGATTTCTCCCCCGGCTATCGTCTTCACTAAGTCAGTGGCGTGCAGGGACCCGGTGGGAGGGGTGTTCTCTCTCGACTCGGCCCCCACGTATAGTCCGTCGAAGACCTTGGCCAACCTCCTGAGCGCCACTCCCCTGTGATAGAAGAGTTCCCTCCACTCGGCCACTTTCAATAACACCTTCACCTTACCGTTGGCCTTCCTTGCCTCCCCCATCACGTCGCTCCTAGATACGTCCTCCAATAGGTCGCTGGAGTATTCGGCCCACATTGCCGACGTAGTTGGATCGTTGGATGCCAACCTCATTATTAGACTGTCCCTGGAGATGGAAGTTCCGAATCTTTCGTTGAACCTATCTACGTCCCTCTGGGAGTAGCACCACTGGGCCCAGAAGTCGTCCACCACGACCTCGTCGAACGTGGATGCCTGCTGAGAGACCACTAGCCTGACCAGTTTCCTATTACGTTCATCTCCCACGCATATGACCCTGAAGCCGTATTGTTCACCCTCTCCCCACCCCTCTCCCCACGTTCCGATGGCCATTCCCCCGCCACCTCGAACGACTTCGAGAGCTCCTCGGCTACCTTCTCCACTTCCCTCCTTTCCACCAACAATCCGTCCCTGTAGTTCTCGAGGTACACCTTGACAATGCCTAGCTTCTTAACCCTCCTCGAGAAATCCTCCACCTGCTCCTCGTTTCTAGACATTCGTTGGACAGAGTTGGCCGTGACGTAAACGGCGAGCTTGGGGTCCTGCTCCACCTGCTAAGTGAAGAGACCTGAAATATATTGTTTAAGTTCGATGGTCGAACTTGGCGTACGCTTTCTCATTCGATGTCGGAGGTTAATCATATTAGTTACTACCTTAAATTAAATGTATGAACAAGAGTAGACGATTCAAGAGGCTATTTCCCGACGGAATGTCGCTCATCGTTGCCATGGACCACGGCGTTACGTACGGCCCGATGAAGGGTATCGAAAGGCTAAAGGTGGCCGTGGAAAGGGTATCTCGGGGTGGAGCTGACGCAGTTATGGTCTCGGTGGGTTCGATCAAGTCCATCGAAGACGTCCTCTCTCCTTCCATCTCTGTGGTTGCCACGGTTTTCGACAGGGAAGACGTGGTAGCGGCCCTCAAGTTGGGGGCTGACGGAGTTAAGACCACCTACTTCGGCGAGGTACCACTACCCTCAGGCCAGGCAGTTAGGTTGAGGGAGGTCGCCAGGGAGGCTGACGATTGGGGCGTCCCTTACCTCATCGAGGTCGTTCCAGTGGACGAGAGGGGGGAGGTGGTCTACGAGCCACGGAGGGTCGCTCTCTCCGCCAGGGTGGGTGCTGAGCTCGGTGGAGACGTGGTGAAGGTGCCATACACCGGAGATCCACGGAGCTTCAGGGAGGTGGTGGAGGGATGTCCAATTCCTGTAGTGATCATGGGGGGCCCGAAATTGGACAGACAGGACCAGGTCCTCTCAATGGTCAGGGAGGCAGTAGACGCTGGAGGTGCAGGGGTGGCCTTCGGTAGGAACGTATGGGGGCACCAGGACGTCGAAGGAATGACAAGGGCGTTGAGGGGAGTGATTCACCAGGGTTGGTCGGTCCAGATCGCCATGGCCTCCTCTTTCACCCAAGAACGGTAGACCGAGATTGACCTCAACCCTTCTGATAGGGTTTTCGATGGTAGACGTTTTGGTGCGTGTACCAAGGCTTCCCGGCCCGGGGGAGGTTGTCCAAGCACACACGCTGACTAGCCCAGGTGGGCACCCTGTCAACGTCTCCGTTGACCTGAGGGGATTGGGATTCCACGGCCGAATCTGTGTCTCCTCTGCTGTGGGGCCGGATCCGTGGGGGGCCTACTTGGCTGAGGAATTAGGATCGGTCGGTGTGACCTTCGTCCCCCTGGTAGTTCCCTTGGAGACCGGCAGGACAGTGGTAATAGTGGAGGACGGCCTAGACAGGAGGTTCCTCACCTTTCACGGCGCGAACGAGGCGCTCAGCAGGGACTGGACCCTGAAGCTCTTGGAAAGCGAGAACCCGGACCTCCTGTACTTAGCCATGGGACTGGTGGGAGAAGTGGACACGGCAGCTCCGGAACTGTTGGATAGGGCTAGGGAGCTCGGGGCTGTGACAGTACTCGACTTCAGTCTCTCTGGGGGAAAGAGGAAGGAGATAGCCTCAGCAGTGAAGCACGCCGACGTCGTTCACTGTAACGTCGATGAACTCCTCTCCCTCAGCGGTGAGTCGGAGCTTCTCAAGGCGGCGAAGTTGAGGGGAAACTCGACGGCCCTGTTCGTGACTGATGGGAGTAGGGGTGCGCACCTGTTCGTCGGGGATCGTCACCTAGCCCAAGGTCCCTTCCAGGTGGAAGAGGCGAACCCGACTGGGGCGGGGGATGCCTTCACGGCCGGGCTTATCTTTCGTCTCCTCGTCGACAGAAGGGCACTGTCCGACCTAGATCAACAGGCAGCTTCGTTGACCTTCGCGCAGGCGGTGGGGGCGGCGAAGGTGACCAAGCTCAGGTCCTCAGGAGTCACGATGGAGGAAGTGAACAAGGTATTGGAGGCTCAAGGGGAATCCGTGATGTCTACGTTGATTGTGGAGCGGATCCGCGACTCCTAGAAACCTTTATTGAGCTCCGAGGAGTTGGTTTCCCATGGACAAACTCAGAGTCGGCGTGATAGGCGTAGGAGGACATGGCAGGAATAGACATCTCGTCCCTTACAGGAGACTCGAAGATGTAGAGTTAGTTGCGGTGGCCGACGTGAACCAAGACACCGCCAGGAAAGTGGGGGAGGAGTTCGGTGTGGCCCACTACGTGGACTACAAGGAGATGTTGGACAAGGAGAAGCCCGACTTAGTGAGCGTTGTAACACCGACCGGACTGCACGCTAGAATAGCGTCAGACGCACTTAAGGCGGGGGCCGACGTGTTAGTTGACAAGCCCGCAGGGGCGAACCTAAGGGAGGTCATGGAACTTTTCAACCTCTCGAGGGAGGTCAGGAAGAGAGTCATGGTGGGCTACTGGTCTAGGTTCTCTCCGGCCCTCTCTTACGTTCTCAGCCTCGCCAGGGACGGGGCGCTTGGCCAGGTGTATCACGTCTCGGCCTCCATAGTTAGAAGGCGGGGAATTCCGGGGTTACCAACCTTCATAGACAAGTCGCTCAACGGTGGAAGAGGTGCCCTCCTGGACATAGGGTGCTACGTCATAGACAACGCCTTGGCACCGCTGGGCTTCCCACCTCCCAGGAGCGTTTCTGGAGCAATTTACTCTAAGATAGGAGTGAGGAGGGAGGAAGTCCCCTTGAACTGGGGTTCCTGGGATCCGTCAAAGTTCGACCTAGAGGACTACGCAGTTGCTTTGGTCAAGTTCGATCGCTTCACCATGTCCCTGGAAGTCGGGTGGGCCGCCAACGTCTCCCATCAGGGTGAGGTCACCTTGGTGAGGATTCTAGGAGACGAAGGCGGGGTGGAGATGAGGGGGACAGAGGCCATCACTGACGTCACCTTCCACGGAGTTCAGGCCGGCCACGTCGTTGACGTGAAGCCCCACCTGAAGAAGGCGGACCTGCCCTTCGAAATGGTGAGGGAGTTCGTGAGCTCGGTGAGGGAAGGAAGAGACCCCTCTCCCAACCTCAGGGAGAGCTTGATACTCCACGCCGTTATAGATGGTATCTACAACTCCGCGGAGGAGGGGAAGGAAGTCACCCTAACCTCACTTTCAGGGTGACGATCTCCCTGTTTCCGTAGTCCAAGGAGACCGAGTTCCCTTCCACCCTGAGTTTCTTCTGAACACCGTTAAGTTCTAACAAGTCCGTGGCCTCTGCGGCACTCACTGGCCTGTTGAACCTTAGGACGCAGTTTCCCCTCCTGTTCTGGAACTCGAAGAGTCTGAGCACCACGGAGTCGTCGTCCTCCCCGATCTTCACGGCCTCCAGCACTAGGTCTCCCTCAACCGACAGCTGAGAAGGAAGGTCGGAGGAGGCCCTGACTACCCTGAGTGGCACGTTTAGCTCCCATGCCCTCCTAACTGGAAGTCCGTCCCTCCAGGTTCCCCGGTGTGGGAGGAGAGAGTAGGTGAACTTCGTCTCTTCTAGGTCGGTAGCTGGGTCTGGGAATATGGGTGTCCTAGTCAGGGTGATCCCGACCGAACTTCCCTTAACGGCCACGCCGTATTTTCCGTCGTTCAGGAGAGAAACACCGTAGTCTCCCTCAGAGAGATCTACGAACTTCTGCATTGGGGCCTCGAACCTCGCAGCCTCCCAGCTGGTGTTCCTGTGGGTTGGTCTCTCCGTCACCCCGAAGGGCGCGTCCACCACGTAATTCTCGGCGTTGACATCGAAGTCGAACCACGCCTTAACCATCAATTCCCTGTCCCTCATCCTCACAACCGTGAAGAAGTCGAGTCTGTCGGAGTCCGCCAGTAACCTCACCTTTTGCTCTATTTCGTTCCTTCCGAACTTCCTTATAGTGGTCACTTCTCCCATGAGAGGTCCGCGCGCCGTCACTTCGACGTGAGACGCCTTAATGTGGGTCGAGGCTAGTTCGTAGCTCGCCTCGACGTCCCACGCATCGTTAGGACCTGGAACGTTCTCGTACACCACAATTCTGTTGCCGCCTCCCTTGATGACCTGTCTTCCCTCCCTAAGGTCGACCACCGACTCCACTTCCCCGCTCTGATTCAACGTCACCCTCAGCAGGCCGTTATCGAGGACTATCCAGTCGTCTCCCTCCTCCACCCTCACCGGTGTGGTGGGTTGAGAGGGCGAGAGCTTAGAGCAACCCATTGGGGGGACCGTCGTCCTGACCAACGTTCCACCTTCAACCTCCTGACCCCCTTCTAACTCAGCGTTCACCTTAACGTAGTCGGTCCTGCTCCACTGGAGCGAGTTGCAGGCAACCAACTGGTCTCCCGAACCAAGGAGCTTGGAGAGGGCCTCCCCAGTCAGGGACTCTGCCTCATTGATCACTTCCTCCAGTTCCCTGTAGGCGACTTTGTAGACGTCCCTTATGGCGGAGCCTGGGAGTACGTCGTGGAACTGGTCCTTCAGTACGACCTTCCATAGGCGCTGGAACCTCTCTCTAGCGTAAGTTCCTGCAATCGAGGACCAGATCTCGGCCTCCCTTAGGGCGAGTTCTGCCCTCCTGTTGAGATACTTCATTGCGGAGTGCGAAGTGAACACCCCCCTGTGCGTCTCGACGTAAAGCTCACCTCTCCACTGGTCGACAGGGGATATCTTGGAGAGCTCCGTGCTCACTCCTCCCAGGGACACCTTGGGTAGTACTGGCAGTTCTTCTATCGCCTCCGCCCTTAGTAACATCTCCTCGGTGGGGCCACCCCCTCCGTCGCCGTAGCCGTAAGCGTAGAGCATGGGCTGGTCCTTCTCCTTCCACCCTCTCCACTGTTCTACCACGCTTGAGGCACTGAAGTCCGAGTTGTAACCTCCCTTCCCGTGTCCGAAGGCCACGGCCGGGATCTTGGAACCGTCGGGGGCAACCCAGTGGAACACGTTGTAGGGGAAAGTGTTGGTGTCGTTCCAGAACACCTTGTGTGTCGCGAAGGCCTTTGCCCCTCCTAGTCTGGCTACCTCGGGGACGGT
The DNA here is from genome assembly GCF_003967175.1 of Sulfodiicoccus acidiphilus. NCBI lineage: Archaea > Thermoproteati > Thermoproteota > Thermoprotei > Sulfolobales > Sulfolobaceae > Sulfodiicoccus > Sulfodiicoccus acidiphilus. The sequence continues at coordinate 1,579,727 of NZ_AP018553.1, forward strand.
AGATGCGAAGCCGAACGTGTCTGGGAGCCAGAGGACTTCTGCCAGTCTTCCGAACTCCCTCAGGAAGAACCTCTGGGAATACAACAACTGCCTAGCCAGAGACTCTCCTGTGACCATGTTGGTGTCAGTTTCCACGTAAGAGGCGGCTAGTTCCCACTTCCCCTCCTTCACCTTTTCCTTAATCCGCTGGAAGAGCTCTGGGTGGTCCTCCTTCAGCCACTCGTAGTATATCGATGCGCTCTGGACGTGGTGGAAGTCGTACCTGTCCATCAGAGTGAGGACTGTGGAGAAGGTCCTGTGCACTTTCCTCCTAGTCTCGTCGAAGTTCCAGAGCCATGCCGTGTCTATGTGGGCGTGTCCCACCGCTATCAATAGGCCGCGTTTTCCGTACTTCCTCCTCAGTTCCCCCAATCCCTCCTTCAGGTACAACAGGGCCTTCTCGAACCTAGAGCCGTCTTCCTCCTCAGCGTATATGGGCTCTAGGTCCTTCTCGATGGACGCAGGAAACCTTTCCACCCACCTAGGGAGGCCTGCTGCCTTAACGGCGAGGATGAGCTGATCCCTAGACACAGTCCTGAATGGTGCCTTGGCTAAGGCCTTGGAGAGCAAGGAGAGCATGTCCTCTTCCAACTCTGGATCCTTGAGCGACCTGACTGCGTCTAGGATAGAACTTCCGTAAGCCCAAAGTCTGAGGGCACTGAAGTCCCTCTCCACCGCAACAGGCGTTCCTAAGTTAACTTCCACCTTCTCCCCGAAGTCCATGAGGTTAGAGAATTCGACGCTCACCTCGTGCCTGCCCACCGGAACAGGCACAGATATGTGATATCTGTCTATCTCGAAGTGAGGTCTCCCGTCGAGCTTGACCAGTGCACTGCCCGCACTGTCCACCACCATCAGCCTGAAGTTTCCACCTGTCGAGTCCACGTTCACTTTCCCCACGTTCCCTTTGGCCTCTTCCCACTTGAGGAAGGTGGGTCTCTTGAACGAGCTCGCGAGGACGTAGTTAAGCCGTGATTCGAGTTCTTGATGAGTTCTCATCGAAATGTGAGCTGCTATGAAAAATAAAAATCTTCTCGCTAACCTATCCGAGCTTCACCTCCTTCCTCTTCCCTCCTACCTTCAAAGTCCTCTTGCTCTCGCCTAACACAGTGACCTTGTCCACCAACAGTTCCCCAGAGAAGGTCAGGGCTCTTCCCTTTGTCGAAGCGATCGTCCCGTCCCTCAACTTCAGCTCTCCCCCATCGCCGTACACCACGAAATCCACCCCTTCCTCTCCCGTCATCGGCACTACGGCACCTTCCCTAGCATATAGTGGGATCTCCGAGACGGAGTCTGCCCACGTCGGGCCAGCGTACTCCTTCCCTGTCCAGAACTCGGACCACCTCCCTCTCGGTAGGTAGACTTTCCTACTTTCAACGCCAGGAGCCACAATGGGGGCCTGAAGTAGGTGGGAGCCGACCATGAACTCATCGTCGAGCCTGTAGACGTTCTCGTCGTCTTGGAAGTGATAGGCCAAAGGCCTTACGATAGGGTGCCCCTTCTCGTGGGCCTCTAGAACCAGCGCACTTAGGTAGGGTAAGAACGCGTACCTTAGGCTGACCACCCGTCTTACCTTCTCCTTCCAAAGGTCCGGCAAGTTGTAGGGCTCTTGGTCCACTCCACCCTTTGCCTTGTGGTTCCTGAACAGGGGGAAGAAGAGGGCGGCCTCGTAGAACCTCACTAGAAGTTCGGGCGAGGAGGACGCATTGACCCTCTGGAACCTCCCCGAGAACCCCCCTATGTCACATCCAACGTATGGAACACCGCTCACTGAAAGTCCCTGGATCAGCACCAGTTGTAGCCTGAGATCGTCCCAGCTGGACACGTTGTCTCCTGTCCAGACGGCGGTGTACTTCTGGGAACCGGCGTACGCTGCCCTCGAGAGGACGAAGACGTCATCCCTGGTTTCCCTCAGGGCAGCGTAGGTCGCTTGGGCCTCGTAGTAACCGTAGGCGTTGTGGACGACGGCGTGGGGAACTTTCCTTCCGTCGTCCAGCGTGTGCACCGCGTCCTCGTCGATCGTCTTGCTCTCCTTGAAGAGCACTGCCGGCTCGTTCATGTCCAACCATATGGCGTCCACTCCTTGCGACAGGAGTTCCTTGAGCTTGGCCTTCCACCAACTCCTCGCCCTCTCGTTGAGGAAATCTATCCAAGCCGAGTGACCAGGCCACATCCTATCCACGTAGATCTCTCCCGTTGGCCTCTCCACGAAGCAACCAAGGGCCTCCGCGAACGGCCCGTAGCCCTGTTCGACCTTAAGGCAAGGGCTCACTATCGTGATCAGCTTAACTCCCATTGAATGTAGCTTCCGGGACAGTTCGGCCGGGTCTGGGAACCTTCCCCTGTCCCACGTGAACATCCTGTACTTATCCATGTAGTCTATGTCGAGGTACACCGCACTTACCTTGAACCCTTCCTTAAGGTGCTCCTCGACTATCTTCACCACGTAGTCCTGGGGGTAGTACGAGTACCTGCTTATTTGGTATCCCAGGGCCCACTCTGGCAGTAGGAACGGCTTCCCCGTGAGCTCCGTGTAGGCCTCCACCACTTCTTCAACTGACTTCCCTTGAAACACGAAGAGTTCCGCCGATCGCTCTGGGACGAAGAACGTCAACTTGTCGTACTCAAAGTTTCCGACGTCGACCACGACCCTGGAGGCCGAGTTGACGAAGTAGCCAACCGTTTTCCCGTCCGTAACTGAGATGAGGAAGTTGATTGATTTGTACATGGGGTCCGTGTACCAGAAATACACGCCCCCGACGTCGGTGTTCCACATCTGTACAGTTATCCTCCTCCGATCGAGTTCGAACGCCTTCTCTCCCAGTCCCAGGACGTGTTCCCTGAAGCCGAGCTTCTTCTGAATTACTATTCCGCTCCCTTTCAACGGGGACGGTGGTTGTCCCTCGTAAACGTCCAAGGACTCGGGCAGTTCGCCCAAAGAAGACCCATCACCCTTGAACGGGAACTCCACCACAGGCCTCGGGTCGTTCACGGAGACCTTGAAAGTGTTCTTACCCCTTAGCACATCCACCTTGGGCATGTACTATGTATTGCTCGAGAACGATTTAAGCCTGGAGGTTCAAACGACCTCTAAGTGGAAACGACACGTGGTAAACGGATGTTCCCCTTTCTCCACCTCATGGCTCTGCGCACTTCCCCTCTGCAGATTGAGATTTAAGTAAATACGAGATTCACTCATATCAATAGTAGAAAGTCTTTTAGGAAAACTCATACTTATACTGCAGTAGGTGATGTATAAATGATAACCACAGGGGTTGAAGCAAAGAAGAAGGAAGTGCCGGTTGAGTTTGTTGATCTAGGAGAACTTCCAGAGGAGTACGTGAGGTCCGAGTTCCCAGAGGATTGGAAGTACATCCAGCGAGTAAGGGATTCACTTAATCACTGGTTTCTTTAGCCCAGACAATTAGTTTCAGACCTCTTAGTAAACAGTTTCAGTTAGCTGCTCACTTCTCCCTCCCCTAGGGTAGACACCAGAGGAACGGACGGGAGCGCCAGTGATTCCGCTTCGAGGAATTCGTTAGGAATGCGTGAAAAAAGGCCTTTCCTACCTCGTTGAGGTATGGGAAGGGATCCGGCTATGGGACACGGCAGTCCAGTTCGACACCTCTAATTGGAGCAACTTCCCACTTAGTCAACACCTTCGGCGAATTAACAAACTATGGCTATGTCCATAGTTAACTATGTCACTTCGTAGGAGTGGTTTAGTGAATTCGAGGTGCCAAAGTGGACTTGTTCTCCAGAGGGTCAGAGACACGATCTCGTTATAGGTAAGTCTGGCCGATTCCAAAGTTAGATAACGCGCTCGAAGAGTCCCTCTGGGTGCCCAACGAGGTTCGAACTAGTCTACTTCTCCTCCCCGAAGTGAGAAGAGGTCCTTCAGCACCTTCCAGGCAAGCTTCGGTTGCCTGTCCCTGGTGACCACCCCTTTCCTGTTGAGGACTGTCCTCGTGGGTCCCCTACGGCCCTGCGGGGTCCTGAAGTCGGCGAAGTTCCAGACGTGCAACCCCGCCACGTACTCTAGGGAGCTCAACGATTCCACGTATCGTCTTATCATCTCAGCCTGATACTCCTCGGTCCAGGCAACCGGTGGGTCCCAGTGGACGCCGCTCAAGGCGTCTGCGCCGAACTCCGTGACTAGGACAGGTTTCCCGAATTTCCTTCTCACCTCCTCCACAGTCTCCACAGCCTTCCTCGTCCCTTCCTCCAGATCGCCGGAGTAAGTGTACCAACCGAAGTACATGTTAACTGAGACTACGTCGTCAACCTCGGTCGCCCTGTCTTCCAGGAACCTATTTGAGGCGTGCGTGATCGGCCTGGTGGAGTCCAAGGCCCGTACTACGTCCTTAAGGGCCGACGCGAAGGCCCTCGCTTCCTCCGTCCTAGAGTCCGGCTCGTTCATCAGGCTGTACATGATCACGGATGGTCTGCTCCTGTGCTGTACGACCATCTCACGCGTGACGTTTACGGCCTTCTCTAGGAAGCTCCTGTCCCTGAAGTGTCTCTCCCCTAGACCCACTAGGGGGGTCTCGAGTATGACCAGAAAGCCCATCTCGTCGGCGAGGTCTAGGTGCTCGTCGCTGTATGGATAGTGAGAGGTCCTGAAGGAGTTAGCTCCTACCTCCTTCATCATCTGGAAGTCCCTGATTAGGGCTGGACCCGGGATCCTTCTCCCGAACGTTGGGAAATCCTCGTGACGTCCGAACCCCTTGAGGAACAGTTTCCTCCCATTGAGTCTCAGTCCCTCTGACTCCACTTCCACCGTCCTGAACCCCACTCGTTCGTACACCTCGTCGTTTCCAACCCTCACCTCTAACGAGTAGAGCCTGGGGACCTCCGGAGACCACGGAGTGACCGTCACCCTCTGCTCCAGGACGAAGCGATCTACCACTCCCATCTTCCAGGTCTTCCCCAGTTCCCTGAGCTCCACCACGACCTCCGCCTCCGAGTTCGACCGTCCCTCCACCCTGAGGTTCCCATCAGCGTCTCCCGTAACGAAGAGGTCCTCAGCGTGCACCGAAGGCGTTGCCTCCAAGTACACCGGCCTATGTATTCCACCGTAATGGAAGAAATCGAAGTAGGTGTCGTTGAACCCATCTCCAGGTGGGATGGAGTCTGGAGCGATAGTGTTGTCCACCCTCACCACTAACCTATTCCACCCTCTCCTCGGAGAGCACTTCAACCTGAACTTAGTGAAGGAACCTTCGTGTTCTCCCAACTCCTCACCGTTGAGCCACGCCCTAGTTCTATATCCGGCTCCTTCGAAGACGAGCCACATGTCTCCCTGGGGAGGTTCGACGCGGAAATCCCTGAGGTACCACCCCACTGTTCCCAACTGGTCCCAGGCGGGGTTCTGCTCGTTCCACGAAGCTGGGACGTATATGGGTTCGCCCTCGAACCCGCGAGAGTAGTCGCCCTCTCCTTTGGGATCTGGCCTGAAGCGCCAGAATCCAGAGAGATCGAACCTCCACCTCGAGTCCGTCCTCAAGGAGGATACCTCAATGTCTCAGTGGCTTCACCGGCGGAACCCTGTTGAGGTGCTCTAGGTCATCTGGTACACCGCTGGATTTGGCCACCTCCCTATAGACTAGGGCGCTCGGTTTCCAGTATTGTCTCTTGGTCGAGTAGTCGACTTGGATGAGACCGAACCTCGGCGTGAACCCAGAGGCCCACTCGTAGTTGTCCGCCAGCGACCAGTGCAGGTAACCTCTCACGTCGGCACCGTCGTCGATGGCCCTCCTCACACTGCTTAAGTGGGTGACAAGGTAGTACGGCCTCTGGTAGTCCGCCTCGTCAGCTATTCCGTTCTCAGTCACGTACATCTTGAGTCCGTACCTCCGCCAGTACTTCACTAGGACGTCGTGAAGTCCCTCTGGGTAGAACTCCCAGCCGAAGTCGCTCGTCGGCCTTCCAGCGGAGCTCAGTGAGTTCCTCTCACAACCGTGACCGTAGCCTCCAACGCCCCTGTACCCCTTTTCGACCGCCTTCACCACTGTCCTCGTGTAGTAGTTGACACCTATCCAGTCAAGTCTTCCCTTCAGGTCGTCCCTCACTTCTTCGCCCAGTTTCCCCCTAATTACAGCGTCGAAGAACTTCCACCTATTGTCGTGTTCGGCCTGCTCCGCCGCTTCCTTGTCCTTCTCGGTCAGGGGTTCGAAAGAACTGTTCGCGTATATGATTCCCACTGGTTTCCGAGTCACCGACTTGGCGGCGTCGTAAGCCCTGCAGTGGGCCTGGACTATGTTCCTGAAGGCCCTCTCCGTCAACTCGAAGCTTAGGTGTCCCGGTGGGAAACCCGACTTCACGCTGGTGTAGCCAAGTCCCCACACGACGTTCGGCTCGTTCATGGTGGAGTACTCGTCCGCAATGTCCTCGAACTTCCAGGCCACGTACGCTGCGAACCTGGCGAACTCCGCGACGGTGGTGGTGCTCAGCCAGCCCGTCGGTCCCGTTAGGTCCCCTTTCCTTACCCTCACAGGGTCGTGGACCCAGAGTGGGAGGGGCCAGTGGTAGAAATTGAGGACGAAGTGGATGCCCCTGGACTTGATGTCCTTAAACATCTCCCTGTAGTGTTCCAGAGCTGTCTTGTTGACGTACTGATCAAGCGTCTTTAGGTCCCCCACTTCCACTTCCAAGACCTTTCCGTCCCTCTCTGTGAACTTCACTCTGGGGGAGGGTTGGGGAAGAGCCTCGACCACTCCACCCCTATCCTAGCCATGGTTAGTCCCATCCTCTCCGCGTTGTCGTGGAAGGTCCTGTAGTTTACCCAGTAGGCGGGACCGTCCTCTGGGAAGTCACCACTAACCAGTCCCGCCGCGATGTTCTCCTGGTCGTGGACCCACTTGAACCAGTCGCTGTTGGGGTCGGAGTCTCCAGAGCCCATCTCCGATTGAAACCCAGCCTGCGACCATCCGAACCTGAAGTCCTTTGGGAAGCTTATCATTCTCTCAGGCCAATTTTAGAGGGCGAAACGATATTAACGTTACCTGCCCAGCGATAGGGGCAAGACCTATAGGTCCGTTAGAGGGTGTATACAAGTGGAACTTAGGCGTCAGGCTACTGCCCTCTTCGTGACCTACTTCCTTGCCTGGTCCGTGGTACCCATCTACGGGTTGTTCTCCACTTACCTCTTCTCAGCCGATGGGGTCCCGATCTTGGAGGTGGGGGCCTTCGGAACCTCCTACGCCGCCTCCTCAACGGTTGGACAATACGTCTTGGGAAGGATGTCAGACGCAACGTCGAGTAGGAAGACGGTGATGCTAGTAGCGTTGGTGGGGATGTCTTCCTCTACCTTAATGGACTTGCTGTATCGCTCCACTTTCACTTTGGCCTTCTCTGGGATAAGTGCCGCCTTCTTCGCAGGCGGTTTCGCTTCGACCGTCCTGGCGTCATCTGTGGAACTGAGTGGAGGTGCGGGCTCCAACATCAGCCTCGTTAGGATCGGCGGGGCCCTTGGGTGGATCGTGGGGAGCCTCCTCATCCCTTACCTTCTGACTACAGGTGGGACTCCTCGTACATTCCTGGTATTGGAGGTACTTTTGGTGGGGAGTGTCCTCTTCGCCTGGTTTTCCATACGAGATTCCCACGTCACGTCTGCTCCTCCGGTCGAATTAAGGAACGGGCCCATTTACCTCTACGCTGGATTGGCGGGAGTGATAACGTCCTCCGCCTCTTGGATGCTACCTCCCTTCGTGGAAGCGTCCGGTGGATCCATCCAGTTCTTGGGCAGGGTGATCGCGTTGGGAGCTGCGGCGGAAGTTCCATCCATGCTACTTGCTGGGAGACTCTACGACAGGTACAAGAGTGGAGCGCTGTTGCTTTTTAACGGTGCGATCCTGAGCGTGGCCGTTTTCCTATATGGACTGCTCCCACTCAACTTGCTCCCGTTGGCCCAAGTTGCGAGGGGAGCGGGCTACGGACTTTTCGTGGTCTCGGTACCAGCGATCCTCGCCGGCCGAGGAGGCAAAAGAGGGGAAGTGGCCGGTGCATTCCTAGCCTCCTACTCTGCAGGTTCTGTCGTGGGAGGTGTCGTGGGCGGAGCGCTCTCGGAACTGTTTGGGGCTAGGTCGTTCTTCTTACTCGTGTCGTCCCTTCTGTTGGCGTCCTCAGTTGCAACGTGGGTTCGACGCCGAGATAGGTAGGGAAGCGCTCCCCTACTCTTTGTGAGCAATATGGTCACCCCAATCAAAACCAGGGGTATCGAAATGGTCACTAGTCCCAACCTATACCCAAGGGAGGCTAGTGTTGCCCCGACGTAGAGCGGCCCCACAACGTTGGCGATCGGGAGAGCAGCGTTGTACACTCCGTAGGCCGTTCCCCTCTTATCGCGACTAACCAGTTCGGAAACGATGGAGGAACTCGATACGCTGAATGACCCCCACACCAGCGAGTACGAACACATGGTAAGGAGGGCCGAAACCCAGTTGAAGGCAGCTGCGTTAACTGTTAGGTACATCGCTCCCAAGAGTACGCTCACTCCCATTACCCTCCACGAGTTCCCCTTCCTGAGGACCCTGGAGAAAAGGAAAATCATTGGGACCTCCAAGGCGGCCTCCACGCTTAGAGTCGCTGTAGCGAAGGCGGTTCCCGTGTGAAGGTGGAAGGCGAAGAAGGCGGGAATGTAGAGGTTCTTGGCCACATCCGTGAAAAGGAACAACACGGTAACTAAGGCGAAGAGCCAGAAGGATCGAGGGATGCCTCCCACCTTTACGTCCACTTCAGCTGTTGGAGGCGGGCTCCTGTTGGTGGCGAGGATGAGCAGTAACAGTATAGCCGACGTCAGGAATATTGGAGTGACGTTGAACTTCTCCAGCACGTAGCCCGTCACAGCAGTTCCTAGGGAGTAGCCAAGGGAACCTCCAATCCAGAAGTAGCTCATTCTTGACCTGGAGTCTTCCGCCTCACTGACCGAGGCCATGGCTGCGGGAATTACACCGGGAGCGAAGGCGTTGGCCCCCACAAGGGAACCCACTAGGACCGGGACAGGAGGCCTTGTCGCGGCCAGGAGGTAGGACACCGCCCCACCGACGGTAGTGATCCACACCACCTTGGACCTCTTCTCGTGGGAATCCGCTACTCTCCCCCACAAAAGGGTAGAGACGAAGCTGCTCGCCGATATCCCAGAGAGAGCCACGCTCACAAGCAGAACTCCTACCCCTTCCTCCTTGAGGTAAAGTGGAACCAAGGGGTAGACCAGACCTATGACTACCGCGTAAAGAAAGCTAAGCTCCATCTGTTCGAACCTTTTGAACCTCAGGTCTATCGAAGTGAACTTTGAAGAACCGAAATAATAGGGTTTGCCTCCAATGCTCGCTGAGGGGTTGTCCTTCGTCACGAGCGTTCTCTAAACCTAAAAGGGCGGGAAAGGGCAGGCTTAGGTGAAGGGAACCGCTAGCCCATCTCGGTGGATATATGGGGACGTGCATGGTGTCTTCTATCGTTGGAGGAGAGTACGTTCTGGTGGAGCTGGGGAACAGTGGAGGAGTTTCGGTCGAGCTACTTTAATTACTCGAGAACTTCAGGAGGACGGTCTAAGATATCTAGGGTGGCTCCCACTTGCCAGTCCTCACTGACTTGTAGGCAGCGTCGATTATCCTGTTGACGGTTAGGCCATCCCTCAAGTTCTCCTTGGGGTTTTCGCCGGCTTTCATGGAAGTGAGGAAGTGTCTCATCTCCTCCAAGTAACCGTAAAGCTCGTGCTCCCTCCACACCGGGTACATCCATCCTCCCCTGATGTCCGCCTTCTCCACAACGTAGTCTACCTTGTCCGAGGCCGTGGTGAAGAGCCTCATGCCGGTCTCCCTCGTGACGTCAACGAAGGCCGACCCATCGGTTCCATATACCTCGTATCTGAGGTCCAATCCCCCTTTCGCGGTCCAACTATTCTCTGCCTGTCCCAGTCCACGGCCGAACTTCATGAGCACCACGCTGTTGTCCTCAGCCTCCGTCTTGCCCCTGTGCACAGTCAGTTCCCCCCAGGCCAGCACCTGGGAAGGCTCGATCCCGAAGAGTTTCCTCGCCACTTCCACCGAGTGACACCCCATGTCTAGGAGGGAACCTCCGCCCGATAGGTTCCTATCCCAGAACCAACCACTGTGTGGACCAGAGTGTGCCTCCCTCGACCTGACCCAGACAACATCCCCAAGCACCCCTGAATTGAGGAAATCCCTGAGTCTGACTATTTGGGGTATGAAAACTTGGTTCTCAGCGTATCCGTGCAGAACTCCGGCCCTCTCGACTGCGGCCAGCGACCTCTCGGCCTCCTGAGAGTTGCGTCCGAGCGGCTTCTCCACTATAACGTGCTTTCCCTCCTCGGCACACCGCGTTACGGCCTTTTCGTGAAGGAAATTGGGCAGGGCCACCAAAACCACGTCCACTTCATTGTCGGAACAGAGTTGCTCCAAGAAGGAGTCTCCCTGGTAGTACTTCCCTATACCCCACTTCTTAGCGAAGGCCTCCGACCTCCTGGAGCCCACCGCTACAACTTGGGCGTTCAGTTCCCTGAGTGAGGGCATGTGAAACGTGTCGACGACGAACCCAGTCCCAAGAACTCCGAACCTGAGCATATGTAACTCTTACACTTGGGTAAAAACAGCTTACTCCAGGGAGGCCCTTACGAAAGCGAGTGACTGGTCCACTCCCCTGATTGGGTCGTCTGGGTCGGCCTCGTACTCTATCATTACCAACGGATCTAGTCCACTTTCCCTTAGTGCCCTGAGGAACTCCCTCACCTTCAATACACCCGCTCCCACTGGGACGTCCTCTTCCTCTGAGTTAAGGTCCTTCACGTGGACGTCGAAGAGTCTCTCTCCGTACTTCTCCAGCACCTTGAAGGGATCCTCCTTGGATCTGGCGAGGTGGCCCAGATCTAGGCAGAGGCCAAGTCGTCTGTCGTAAGACTGGAGGAGCTCCCCGGCCGACAGCGCCGAGCCCCACCTGTGCTTAGGGCCGTGGTTGTGTATGGCCACTCTCACGTCGAACTCCTTGGCCAACTGGTCGACGGTCGGAAGGGACTCGGGGGAAGGGTCTGCAACTAGTACCTCCACTCCACCCTCCTTGGCGAACGAGAAGAGCGAGCTCAACCCCGTTCCCTCCATCTTGTTCACCCCGTGAGAGGACACGCTCACCCTGTCCGATACCTCCCTCGCTAGTCGTGCTCCTTCTATATTGGGAGGAACGTGGGCTGGGTAGGCCTCCAACACCTTAAGTCCTCTGAGGGAACAGTACTCCACAGCCCTTTGGAAGCCCAATTTCCTGAACGTGTAGCTCTGCACTCCTATCCTCATCCTCTCACCTCAGCTCTAGGTTTGGAGTCCCCCCAACCCAGGTCCTTCGAAAGCGAACTCGGTACCTCGACCTCCACCTCCGCTCCCCTTTGGGCCGACCTGTAGATGGCATCCATTATCATCAGTTCGAGAGCTCCTTGCTCCGCGGTTGTACCTGGGAAGGGCGCCACGTCCAGACCCGAGGCCACGGCCTCCGAGAACCTCCTCCATATGTCCAAGTAGAGGAACTGCTGACCTTGAATGGGCTGTGAATTCAGGAACTCACCGTCCAAGGTGGTCATGAACGAGAGATCGTTTCCCTCTAGGTCGACTCCTCCTCTGTCCCCCATCACTGCCACATGTCTCCTGTCAGCCTTTATGTAGGAGGCCCAACTGGCCTCTACGAACATTGTCATACCATTGGCGAAAGTCACCATGCCGAGGGCCGTGTCCTCTACCTCAGTCCTGGTGGACCTCTGTGTCTTCGGGTAGTTGGAGAACATCTCAGGTCTGTCCGAGAAGTTCTGGTAAGTTACACCCTTAATCTTGACAGGGATGGGGAAGTCGCTTAGAAACATGGCGAGGTCTATGACGTGGGAACCTATGTCGAAAAGGGCCCCACCCCTCGCTAATTCCTTGCTCACGAAGGTCGGACCGGCCGGGAGGCCCCTCCTCCTCACGTACTCGGCCCTCGCGTAGTAGATCTTCCCCAACCTTCCCCCCTCGAGGAACTTCCTAGCTATCAGCGTCCCTTGTCCGAAGCGGTGCTCGTGACCCACCATGAGGATCCTGGCCTTCTTCCTAGCTAGGTCAGCCAGGGTCAGAGCGTCCTCGACTGTTGTAGCCATGGGTTTCTCTACGTAAACGTGGGCTCCAGCGTTCAGAACGTCGGAGGCCACCCTGGCGTGGAGGGTGTGGGGAACTGCCACCAGAACGGCGTCCGGTGATTCCCTAGCCAACATCTCGGAGTAGTCCCTGTAGGCTCTGACGCCGAACTTCTCTTGAAAGAGTTTGAGTCTCCTCTCGTCGACGTCTGCCACCGCAACCAGTCTGACCGTCTCCAACTCCCTTATGGCCGGGAGGTGTCCCTCCTGCACCCAACTACCAGCTCCTACACTACATAAGTTAATCGTCTTCATCAGGGAAGAGTGGACACGCCACTAAAAAATGTTTCTCGGCACCGTAGTTTCACTCAGGTAGTCGGTATAAACCGTTCTCAACGAGGTCCAACGTAGGAGTCCTTGAAAGCATTTTTAAAAGGTATATGGAATCGCCGTGACAACCGACATTCGACGACTTTAGTTTAACTTCCATCCAGGTTAGTCCCAACCCTTATTTATCCTTAAGTCAATGATAGGTTCAGTATGAACTACTCGAACTTCGGCGAAAGTGGTCTTAAGGTCTCTACACTCTGCCTAGGTCTATGGCACCTCCCTCCCTCCAAGGAGGTGGACCAGTTCGGCGTCCCCAAGGTGGACGAGGAGCTCTCTATTAAGATAATAAGGAGGGCGGTCGACTTGGGAGTGAACTTCATCGACACGGCAAACGTATACCACGGAGTCATGCAAGGCCCGGACTGGAGACACACGGGGAACGCAGAGAGAATTTTGGGGAAGGCGCTCCAGGGTATGGACAGGGAGTCTCTAGTGATTTCAACCAAGGTGAGGGGTAGGGTGGCCGATCACCCCAACGGTGAAGGGCTCTCGAGGAAGCACCTCATGTGGCAGGTCAGAGAGTCGCTGAAGAGAATGGGGTTGAACTACATCGACGTTTACCTGATGCATAGGCCGGATCCGTCTACGCCGATTGAGGAGACTCTGGAGACTATGGCAGACCTGGTGAGGCAAGGCCTAGTGCACTACGTGGGAGAGAGTTACTTCTCTCCAGAGGACGTGCCGTACATGGTGGAGGTCTCGAGGGACCTCAGGCTACCGTTCCTCGTGATGCAAGAGCCCTACAACTTGCTGGAGAGGGAGGCGGAGGTGGATAAGTTCCCACTGGCTAGGGCTTACGGGCTCGGAGTCATGGCTTACATACCCCTGGCCCAAGGAGTCCTCACAGGAAAGTACGCGAACGGCGTGCCCGAAGGCTCAAGGGCCACGTACGTTCCGGAGATCTCGTCTCGCTACCTAACGAGAGAGACGCTGGACGCACTCAAGGAGTTTCACTCCATTGCCCAGGAAGTCGGAGTGAAGGACGCCCAACTGGCCTTGGCCTGGATACTGAAGAGGGCTCAGCAGGTGGGAGTGACGGTGGTCCCTATAATAGGCTCAACCTCTCTGGCACAACTGGAGGAGGACGTGGAGGCAGTGGACGTTAAGCTCTCCGACGACGTCATGAAGAGGCTCGACGAAGTCTCCAGGAAGGCCAGGGTCAACTGGACAGTGAAGTACGATAGAGTGAAGAGAAGGGGTCACTGAACCTCAACTCTAATTTCCCTCCCCACATACCTCAATTCAGTCCACACTCTCCCGCCTACAAGGATGCGGAACGTGTGTTCCCTCCTCAAATTCCCTATGGCGTCCGAGAGGCGAAGCTCTCCTTCCGACCGGGTGATTGGAACGACTTGGTATTCCCCTTTCTCGTAACCTAGGCCGTCTCCCTCGTCCTCGTATAGCTCCGACGAGGAGCTGCCCTCGCCGTAGAGCCTTAGTTCGAGCGGGTCCTGTTCCAGGTCAGCACCCTCAATAGGTCGACCGAGGGGGAGAACGGATCCACCTCTGACGTGAAGGGGTATCCTGTCTAGCGGGACTTCCACTTCAACACTCTTTCCGCCCTCCACTTCCTCCCACGTCCAGAAGTCGTACCACTTCCCGCGGGGAATGTAAACCTCTCTCCTTCCGCCCGGGAAGGTGATGGGACTCACCATCAAGGACGGACCGAACATGTATTGGTCGTCCACGTCGAGCACTTCCTCGTCTTGGAAGTCGGCGGCCAGCGGCCTCATCATAGGTGTCCCCTTCGTAACCTCCCACGCCGCAGTGTAGATGTAGGGAAGGAACCTATACCTGAGCTCTATGAGGGACTTGACGATCTCTTCGTCTTTCCCGAACCTCCATGGTTCCTTAGGATAGGACGTTCCGTGCACTCTCATGACGGGGCAGAACACCGACCAGGCGAGCCACCTCAAGAATATCTCCCTGTAGGACTCGTCGGCCGGATCCCCACTGAAGAAACCTCCCGTGTCTGTGGTCCAATAGGGGTAGATGAAGGAGAAGTTGATCCCAGCCTGTACCTGTGCCTTGAGGACTCCCCAGTCGTGGTGGATGTCACCCGACCAGACGATGGCACCAGTCCTGTTCTGTCCCAGGTAAGCAGATCTCGTCAACACGACCGGCCTGGTGGAGTACTTGGACTTCCAACCCTCATAAACTCCGGACGTGTGAAGGAGAGGGTAGGCATTGACGTACCTAGAGCCCCTGCCTGCCTTCAAGACGGAGTCCCTAAGCCCGGTGTAGAAGGTGTACGTACCCCTGTCCCCTCCCGTAGGCTTGAAGAACTCTGGCTCCGACGCGTCGAGCCATAGGCCGTCGAAGCCTCTCGACAGGATCCTCTGGTCCACCAACTCCCAATAGGCCCTCCTTCCCTCTGGAGACGAGGGATCGTAGTTCAGGCTTCCCGGCACCAAGTGAGGCCGAAGTTCCTTCACCACATCAGTGGACACACCGAAGTTAGACCACACAGACACGATCACCTTCACTCCCATCCTATGTGCTTCGGTTGTCATGAGGGAAGGGTCTGGGTGGGTACTCTCGTCGAACTTGAGGGCGTTCCAGCCGTACTTTCCCCAGTACATCCAGTCCTGAACTACCACGTCTATGGGTATCTTCCTCCTCCTGAACTCAGCCACCACCTCGAGCAGTTCGTACTGCGTCGCGTACCTTTCCTTCGACTGCCAGTAGCCGAAGGCCCACCTGGGCAGTAGAGGTACTCCCCTGTGAGCTTCCAGTAGGTGGACACGACCCTCTTGGGGTCGGGGCCGTATATCACGTAGTAAACGAACCCGTCCACGTCTTCCGCCTGGAAGTCCACTGTCGCGAACCCACCCTCAGGCCTCCCCACCTTAACCCTGCTCAGGGAATAGACGTCCCAGACTATCCCCACTCCCCCATCGCTAACCAAGACGGGCAGGGCTATCTCTCCGTTCCTCTGCACGAGGGTGACTTCCCGATCGGCGTAATTGAAGGTTCCAGGGTGTTGGCCAAGGCCGTAGAAGCCTCTCCCCTTCAATCTGAGTCTCTGTCTGACGCCGTGGTCCACTGTCCTCTTCGTCTCCTCCGCCAACAGACCTTGGGGGAAAGGAACTGCAACGTCCCCTCCTTCCTGAAGTTAAGTTCCGCCTCCCCCAGCAATGGGGCTCCTGTGAAGGCCAGCGTCAGGTGATCTCCGACCGATACTCGCAGGGCGTTTGGGGCGACCCTCTCAACTAGTTCCTCCACTTTCACAAGTTAACCGGTCAAGTTAAAAGGGGTGACGCCAATTGGACACCATGGAGTATAGATTCTTAGGTAAATCTGGACTCAAAGTCAGCGAACTGGCCTTGGGCACCATGACCTTCGGTAGGGAGGCCTCCAAGGAGGAGAGCTTCAAGATGCTGGACCTCTACGCGTCGGAGGGAGGTAACTTCATCGATACCGCCAACGTCTACTCCAACGGGAAGTCGGAGGAAATAGTGGGGGAGTGGCTCAGGGGTAAGGACAGGGAGGACTTCGTGGTGGCCACGAAGGTGAGGTTCCCAGTGGGTCAAGGTCCCAATAGGGCAGGACTCTCGAGGAAGCACATTCTCTGGTCCGTGGAACAGAGCCTGAGGAGACTCAACACTGACTACCTCGATCTGTACCAGTTCCACGCCTGGGACGACTTCACTCCCCTCGAGGAGTCCCTGTCCACTATGACAGAGTTAGTGGAGGCGGGGAAGGTGAGGTACGTCGGTGTGAGCAACTTCACGGGATGGCAGCTACAGAGGGCCGTAGACGTCACGAAAGAGCTGGGACTGCAGCCAATCGTGTCAATTCAGCCCCTGTACAACCTTTTGGACAGGTACCTGGAGCTGGAAGTACTACCCGTAGCTCAAAGGGAGGGAGTTGGGGTCATTCCCTGGAGTCCGCTCAGGGGAGGGTGGCTCACGGGCAAGTACAGGAGGGGTATGCAGGCCCCGCCAGAAGACACTAGAATAGGGATAGCTGAGAAGTTCGGGTGGTCGGAGTCCTGGAGTAGGTATAACAACGAACGCACTTGGAAGGTTGTGGATAGGTTGCTCGAGGTATCGAAGGAGGTGGGAAGGGAACCATCCCAGGTGGCCCTACGCTGGCTCCTTCAGAGGGCTGGCGTCACCGCGCCTATCGTGGGAGCTAGGAACGTGCAGCAGCTCAAGGTCAATCTGGGCGCTGCTGGGTGGGTGCTGGAGTCCAAGTACGTCGACTTACTGACTGAGGTCAGCGAACCCGAGCTGTTCTATCCCTACGACTTCGTCCGGAACGCCCAGAGGAGGAGGTAGTTGAGGTACGTTAACCTCGGGGGAGCCAAGGTCTCCCAGGTATGCCTGGGCACTTGGCACCTCCCTCCCTCCAAGGAGGTGGACCAGTTCGGCGTCCCCAAGGTGGACGAGGAGCTCTCCATTAAGATAATGAAGAAGGCGATGGACCTTGGGGTGAATTGTATAGACACAGCTAACGGTTACCACGGCGTCCTCCAGACTGAGGAACCACACCACGTTGGGAACGCGGAGAGGATCGTGGGCAAGTTCCTCTCCCAGTTAGACAGGGAATCTGTCTTCCTTGCCACGAAGGTCAGAGCGCCCATATCTCCGAGGCCAAACGGGGAGGGGCTCTCCAGGAAACACGTGAGGTGGCAACTGAGGGAGAGCCTGAAGAGACTCAACACCGACTACGTGGACCTGTACCAGCTCCACTGGCCGGATCCCACTGTTCCCAAAATGGAGGTGGCCACTACCCTCTACTGGGCCCAGAGCCAAGGATACGTCAACTACCTAGGACTCAGCAACCACCCCGCTCACGACGTGGTTCAGTTCGACCATTTGCTGAAGTCCCTCGGCTCAGAAGGTCTATCCTCGGTCCAGGACCCCTACAACTTGCTGGACAGAAGGTTCGAGGAGTCTAGGGCGGTCACCGCAAAAGAGCTCGGTCTCACTCTCTTGGCTTTCGTTCCCACGGCTCAGGGTGTATTGACGGGTAAATACCTTGCCGGAGGGAGTTGGAAAGTTCCGGAGGGGTCGAGGGCTACTTACGTGAAGGAGGTAGGTAGGTACTTCAACGATAGGAACTTGAAGGTGGTCAAGGAGGTGGTGAGAGTGGCCGAGGAAGTGGGCGCCACTCCTGCTCAGGTTGCCATAGCTTGGGTAATCGGGATGGGAGAAGCGATGAGTGTGAAAACGATCCCACTAATAGGGGCGACCAGGGTGGAACACGTGGAGGAGGACGTGGAGGCAGTGGACGTTAAGCTCTCCGACGACGTCATGAAGAGGCTCGACGAAGTCTCCAGGACGTGAGCGTTCTACCGTCCACCAAGGAACTGAGGGAGAAGCGAGCTTATCTCTCAGCGATGCAATTTCCACCAATGAGGTTCGTGGACCTTCACCAGGACTTCGCCTTCTCCTCCTTCGCTGGGAGGGATGTGATAGGCGGAAACGTTCAGTCCAGTTTGAAGTCACTTTCCTCCTTTCAAGAGGTCGTAGTGTTTGGGTCCCTCTTTCCGCACGTCTACACCGACGACGAGAGGGGCGAAGCGCTTACGGCCTTCTACACGACACCCAACCAGGCAACCTTCTCCTCCGCCGACCTACTTTGGGCGGGGATCAGGTTCTACCTATACTTGGAACGGAGTGGTAAAGCGTGCTTAGTCAGGTCTCTCTCCGATGTTAATGGAGACGGGGTTAGGATCCTACTTTCTCTCGAGGGAACGGACGTCCTCAGAGATCCCCTAGATCTTTACCCGCTGTGGGAGCTCGGGGTTAGGGCAGTGGGGTTAACTTGGAATTACGACACCAAGTTCGCCGCCTCCCGCAGGTCGAAGAGGGACTACGGACTTACGGGAGAGGGTGAGGAGCTTGTGAAAATCGCCAACGGGTTAGGGATGATATTGGACGTGGCCCACTCCAGCAAGAAGACCGTAATTGACGTATGCTCCGCCTCCAAGAGGCCGGTGATCGCGTCCCACGCCAACGTCTCGAAGGTGAAGGAGCACGGCCGAAACTTAGACGATGAAGAACTGGAGGCCATAGTTAAGACCGATGGGGTG
Organism: Sulfodiicoccus acidiphilus; assembly: GCF_003967175.1. NCBI lineage: Archaea > Thermoproteati > Thermoproteota > Thermoprotei > Sulfolobales > Sulfolobaceae > Sulfodiicoccus > Sulfodiicoccus acidiphilus. Next base: position 1,598,305 of record NZ_AP018553.1, read on the forward strand.
GTCGGGATCACCGCGATTCCCCCTACTCTTCCAACAAATGACCTGAGGGGATTGTTGGAGAACATGAATTACGTAGGAGAGACGTTCGGATGGAGACACGTAGCCTTGGGGACGGACTTCCTAGGAATAAGGGAAGAGAACCTTCCCCAGGGGTTCGAGGACGTCTCTAAGGTCGTTGATTTGGCGAGAGAATTGGAAGGTAGGGCGGAGCAAGTTCTCTGGGAGAACCCAATTAGGGTGATCAGGGCTCACCTTTAATTTCCTCTACGGGACCGCGAAATTCCGAACGTCGTTCGCTTCACCGAGCAGTTTGACAAATTCCCCCAGAGATCTCGGAAGAGTAGCTCGAGATTCGTCAAGCGGTTTCCTAGTGCGAAGTTGAACCTCTCCGGCCTGCCGCCTTAGTTGACTTCGCCTGCCGGCTGACTTCCTCCCCACCTTGTTCCCCTCCAGAGGCTGATCGTTACCTCCGTCTATTCCGGGGTGGGTCTCTATAGGGAGCAGTCGGATGACTCATAGAACCACCCTCATTCGAATAGTACTGGAGTTCCATAGGACAGAGCTCTAGTACCAACATAGAGGGGAACGTCAGTTGCTCCTTCCCCGATCCCGTCGAGCTAGGGGAGGAGAGTCGTCAGCGCCATTAATAGGTGTACCAAAAAGTGGGATTATGATATTCCGTCCAAGAGAGGCTTTCCGCTTCTCAACTGGCGATAAAACTTAACTACACTCATCTATGTGGAAGACCGAGCCTTTACATCTATAATAATCACGTCAATGGAAGGGAGGTGACACAAGGTGGGAAGGCTTTCCGCGTCTCAGTCCTGGGTAAAAAGGAGCTAGCGTTAATTGTTGGCTTCGAGCTAACCTCGTGACTCTATTTTTCCACTCTCCGCTTCCCTGAGCTCTAGGAGGCCTCCCCTGACCTTCGCCTCAACTTCCACCTTTCCGCCGATACCTTCTCTCTGTTTAAGTGTGGAGTATAACATGCCCCCCTTTCTATCCACTGAAACGACGATACCTACCTGTTCCGGAACGTCTAGAGCCAGAGAGGCGACTCCACCTTCTAGGTCCATGTACACCTTAGAGTTTCCTCGAATGTCGGTGAAACGAAGTAGGCCTGTTAGCTGTCCTCCAGATACCGCGATCCTCATCTCTCCAGGCACTAGGTCAATTCTACCTACTCCTCCGTCCATTTCCACATTAGCTCTACGAGGTGAAAGTCCCATCAACTCAGCCACTCCCCCCTCCATCTCTAAGTCAAAATCCACATCGGCAGGGTGGGTCACCAGCACGTTACAACCCTCGAAGGACAGGGCGAGTTCGTCATTGCTCGTGGAAATCTCGAAGTCGTCTGGGTCCTCACAGGAGGCCCTCACGTGAGGTGCACCTTCCCTCACTTCCAGTGTGCCGCCCTCCATCTCCAAGGTGAGCTTGCCCACCTGTGGAATGTCGGTGTTGTACACTTCCCTCAGGCTCTTCTCCACCTTAGGGGAGCCAAGTAGGGGGGAGCCAAGTAGGGCGAACCTCAGGACCTTGTCGACGAAAGACGGAACTCCCAACATAGGAAACGTCAAGTTCTTCCCCATGGGATCCGAGACATTCAATACGTCCCTGCACCTGGGCTCTACTACGACTCTCAAGGATTCTGGACACGTCACTGTGACCACGTCCTTCACCTCCTCCAGTACCTCCTTGAGCTTCCCTGGATCCATTTCCTTGAAGTCCACGAAAACACAGTCAGTCACTACCAACTTCCTTCCCTCCTTGAAGAGCTCGTCCACGAGGTCTTGCGTGACTTCCACCATCATTCTATCTCTCAATATCAATGGAGTCATCTCCTTCCTTTCCAATGGTTCGACGCTCTCCTCCTTTTGAGTGGCCTCAGTACTTCCTGATACTCCCTTCAAGCTGAGTATCACGCCATACGCTCTTCTCCCCAGATCCGTGAGCCTGTAAGAGTCCTTGACCTTCTCAATCAGTCCCTCGAGTTTCCTCATGTGGAAGGCCAGTGCAGGGCTCTCTATTGAGAGCTCGTTCATTATTTCCGAGAAGGTCATCTCTTTCCTCTCCCCGAGAAGTAGGATAACCTGCCTCCTTACTGGGTGCGAGACCGCCTCGAATATCCTGTCGTCCATATGGTGCATGGTAGACTTTACTATTATATTTTGGCGAGTGAAGTGGACTTAACTTACGAAGCTCAAACTTATCGACGATTAGGGACTTAGGTGACATTCACGCTGTAAAGCGGAGTTTACAAAGAAGTGGGGGTTAAGGGGGCGCAAAGCCTCGCCTCTCACGGCGGGGACGGACAGTCCCCTTATGGAAACCTTTTTACGGTCATCAAAATACTATTTCTAAGACCTCTACTGTGAGAGCTGGGTCGCACCCTAGGGGCTGGGGGAACTCGCGCCCGTGGAGAGGAAACCCTCCGTGACCCCCCTTCCGTACTGTTCACAGAAAGGTTCCACGGAACCTCCGCTACCGAAGGGGATCGAGGTATCTCTGAGGAGCGGGAAATCCCCACCGGGAGATGCCCCTCCGTGAGGGCGGGGTAGTTCACTGATATGGTACTATGGGGTGTAAAACTTAGCCGCCGGTAAAGGACGGCCCATTGGAGTAGTTAACACGCCCTTGGAAAATCTCTTACGTGACGTTACCACTCCGTAGCTCGATGGCAACGGAGAAGATGCGCTGCCATCCCCCCACCCGAAGTCCAAGGGAACTCGACGACGTATCCCCTAGGGTTAACCCATCTATGGTTGTTATCCGTGTTAGACCTGCCTATACGTAACCTCGAACCATCAGTGGGAACCACCCAGGAGAAGGAACCCTCACTGACCGCTAAGAAGTCGGATCTCTCTCATCTCCCCCAGTAAGTCCCCCTTTACTTTTCGGCTAATAATTGTAAATTCGAGTAACAGTAGATCGTGATTCGCGCGGAAAACGTTTGGAAGTCCTTCAAAGGGAAAGTGGTCAACGAGGGCGTTTCCTTCGAGGTATACGAGGGAGAGATAGTTGCCTTTCTCGGCCCGAACGGGGGAGGGAAGACGACCCTAATGAGGCAGGTGTACGGCGAGCTGAGGAGCGATAGGGGCGAAATATCCGTAGACGGACTCTCCCCCTACCACGCCTTGGAGTTCGTGGGGGTTGTTCCTCAGGACGTCCGCCCAATCGATGGTCTGAAGGCCTCAGAACACGTCTACGTAAACGCACTCATTAGGGGATTCCTCGAGATAGGGCCTGGGCCAGGGCAAGGGAGCTGATCAGGAAACTCGACGTTGAAGACAAGGCGGTGGACAAACTCTCCGTGGGGAACAAGAGGAAGGTATTGATCGCGTCGGCCCTGGTTAACGATCCGAGGTACCTCGTCCTGGACGAACCAACAACTGGACTAGACCCTAAGTCGAGGAGGGAACTGTGGGACCTGTTGATAGGCCTCAAGGAGAAGGGGAGGGGAATACTCTTAACCACACACTACCTGGAGGAGGCCGAGTACCTAGCGGACAGAATATACTTCCTCAATCGGAAAGTATTGCTGAGCGGGAAGACGTGGGAGCTCAGGAGCAAGCTCTCCCTCAAGTACGAGGTTGTCAACATAAGGACGGGGGAGAGGTACAAAGTCGAACGGAGCGAACTACCTCAGTTCCTCTACAGGTGCGACTTCGACTACGAGGTCAGGGTGAGGAGCCTCGAGGACGTGTATAGGGAGGTGGTGGGGAACGGAAGTTAGGCTGAGGAAGTTCCTCGGGCTAGTTGAGCTGGTAGCGAGACAGAGCAAGGCCTACCTCGCCACCAGCCTCTTCTACGGGATAATGTTCCCGGTCGCCTTCATTGTGTCTTTCGAGACATCCATCAGGAGCGCGCAGGTGTTGGCCGGGACGTTGACGATGTACATCTTCCTCAACACTTTCATTGGATCTGCCCAGAACACCGCTTTTCTGAGGTACTCAGGAGGAATGAGCCTGATCTACGTCACGAAGACGCCGAGGTGGATGGTGACCCTGAGCTACGTCACGTTCCAGCTGGCCGCTACCGTTCCGATGGCAGTGGTGTTGGTACTACTGGGTGAGTCCCTGGTCCCCATCCACATCTCGTGGCCCCCTCTAATCTGCACCTTCGCTTTGGGTTCCGCCTACTCCTTCCTGCTAGGGACAGCCATGGGGTTAACGACTTCCGTGAGGACAGCGAACCAACTTTCACAGGTGCTGGGTTGGACGTTCGCCTTCTTCGCCCCCACGTTCGTCTCTATTTACTCCCTCCCCGTACCACTCAGGTTACTCTCTCTGGTGGAGCCCACCACTGCCATTGCCCAGGAGCTGGTCAGTAACCTGGAGGGACGAACGTCGTTGATCTACATCTTGTTAATGCTGGTGTACTTCCTCGTCTCGTTTATCATGTACAGGATCGCCGAAGGAAAGGTCAGCTAGCGAATTGAGGTCCAGATAACTGAGAAGTCGTTGAGGGCGTTCCAGTGAGATCAAACATCAATTTCTCTTCGTCTCAGGTTGACTGACCGCGAACCTATGAACCACCCTATGGTGACCCTCGCCCTTCGGGGGGAGATCAGGTGGATTGCGGTTAACTAATTTGTTGTGGAGACCTGAACGACTCAAGCGGAAATGTTTCACCAACTCAGTTCCTTAAGGGCGCGGTAGTTCAATTCGATGTGGCTTCCCGCTTAATTACTCCACCTTCCCACCCAGGATGGAGGTCCGCGGCAATTGTGGTTCACACTCCGCACGTTTCAAAACGTTGGTGGGCTACGGTGGCGGTCAACGGTCCAACCGGGGCAGGAAAACACGGAGCCTCAAATGTGTTGAAATGTGAAACCTACTCCGCGAGACGCTTCTCATCTTCCGTGCAGGACGCCGCTTCAACTATCGTAAGAGATATTAACTCAGGAGTGCTGAGTACTCAGGGGTGCTGAGTTGATTTTCGACGTCAAGCCCAAAGAGGACATGAGGGAGCTTCTCTTCAGAGAAAACGAAGCGAGGAAATTAAAGGAACTCGTGGAGAAAGGAGTGTGGGTAGTCGTCTTAGGCCCGAGAATGGTAGGGAAGACTAGCTTAATTAAGGTGACCTCAAGGGGGTTCAGGTCCATATACGTGAACCTGTGGGGAGCCAGAGGACTCAACGATCTTCTCGAGAGGTTGGTAAGAGGAGTTCCCCAGGACTCTCTAGGTAAGAGGATACTGTCAAGTATAGATTCTCTCACATTAGGTCCTCTACCGAACGCGACCCTTAAGAACAGGACCAGGGTTATAGTGGACATACTTGGAGAACTCGGAAGGCGGGGAAAAATTGTAGTAATACTGGACGAAGTTCAGGAGCTGAAGTCTGCTACAAAACCTCTCTGGGACCTCCTATCATACATCTTCTACACCTTCCCTGACATATCGTTTATCTTCAGCGGCTCTATGACCGGCCTCATACGGGTTATACTGTCTCCTCCAGAGGGATCTCCCCTCGTCGGTAGGAAGCCGGTTAAAGTAGAGCTCTCTCCATTCACGGATAGCCAGTCAAGGGAGTTCCTAAGGAGAGGGTTCGAGGAGGTCGGAATGCAGATTTCAGACGAAGTCGAGGAGATTACGGCCGAGCTGGACGGGGTTCCAGGGTGGCTGACCCTTTACGGTTACTTGAGGGTTCACCAAGGAGTGGGACACAGAGAGGCCCTTGAGGAGACCAAAGTGGAGGCTTGCAAGGTCTTGAGGGAGTCCTTCTCCCACTTCCTTGAGGATAAGAGGAATAGAGAGGTCTATTTTCAGGTCATAAGGCGGTTACCAGGTAGGTGGAGTGAAATTAGGAAGGGTCTCAACGTGAGCGACGAGGTGTTGAACCAGTCCCTGAAGTCCCTTCAGGACTGGTTCTTCGTGAAAAAGATCAACGAGGTCTACGACGTCCACGACAGGATGATCAGGTACTGTGCCCTGAATGACCTTCTCGGTTGAGATTGTGTTTCCTCAGGGTCTGAAAAGCGAAGGAGCAACAGTGATTGTCTTGATGTGCTGGTAATTCGAGTTTAACCTTACTGAGGGTTAAGGGGACGGAAGTCCCCTTCCGTGAAGACGGATAGCCCCTCATATTTAAATGCATCTTTTTCTAAACAACTTTTTTAGGATCCCAACACGCCTCGAGGAGGTTCGTTATGAGTACCCTAGTTAGTGTTATAAGGAGGAGACTTACGTCCCTCCCCAGGTAGGAGATCCTGAGAGAGAATCCCACCCTAATCCGTACTTAAAGTCTTTTTACTCTCACAACTCTCAAGTGTCTCATGTCGGTTCAGGCTCCAGTGGAGCTGAGGTGTGAGTACGTAGTTAATCCAGTAGGGGTGGAGGGGAGGCCTAGGCTCTCCTGGGTGGTACAATGCCCAGAAAGGGGAGTCAGGCAGAGCGCCTTCAGGTTGATCGTGAGCACCTCTGAGGAGGTATCCCTCAAGGAGGTGGGAGATGTCTGGGATTCCGGTGAGGTGAACTCTGAACTCAATGAGGTGCGATATGACGGCCCTCCACTGAGAAGCAACTCGAGGTATTTCTGGAGGATCAAGTGGTGGGACTCGAGGGGGAGAGAAAGCCCGTGGAGTACCGTAGCCTACTTTCACACTGGCCTGCTCAAGGAAGAGGACTGGAAGGCCTCCTGGATATCAGGTGGGAAGCTCCTCAGGAGAGAGTTCGACGTCCTTAAACCGGTGAGGTTGGCCATGGTCTTCGTGACGGGCCTCGGATACTACGAGCTCAAGCTCAACGGGGAGAAGGTCGGTGACAGGGTCCTGGACCCAGCTTGGACGGACTACTCCAAGAGGGTCCTCTATGCGACTTACGACGTGACGTCGATGTTGAGACGCGGGAAGAACGTGCTCGGCATCATGCTTGGAAAGGGGAGATACGCGAAGGAGTATGGTTACGAGGACAGGAGGGTGGCAATACTACAACTAGAGATCGAATACACTGACGGAACGAGGGAGAGAGTAGTTACCGACTCCTCGTGGAGATCCTCTGACGGCCCCATAGTCGACGACGATCTCTATAATGGGGAGGTTTACGATGCGAGACTTGAGAAGCCACACTGGGACTCACCAGGGTACGACGACCGAGACTGGAGGGAAGTGGAGGTAGTGAAGGGACCCGAGGGGAAGCTGAGGTCGAGCACACTTCCACCTATAAGGAGGGTCAGGACCATCCAACCCCTCAAACTTCTTGTCCCCAGGCCTGGGGTTTACGTTTTCGACATGGGCCAGAACTTCTCCGGCTGGGCCAGGTTGAAGGTGAGGGGACCGAGGGGAACTGAGGTTAGGCTGAGGTTCTCCGAGCTCGCGGACGAGAGGGGCAACCTGGACAGGAGGAACCTGAGGAAAGCCATGGCCACCGACGTGTACGTCCTGAGGGGAGGAGGAGAGGAGATCTACGAACCTCACTTCACCTATCACGGCTTCAGATACGTCGAGGTCACTGGCTACCCTGGAGTGCCCACGCTGGACAGCGTTGTTGGTGTCGTCGTGCACTCCGACGTGGAGCCCACTGGGTCCATAGCGACCTCCAATCCCCTCGTCAACTCAATACATCGAGCGGTGTGGTGGGGGCAACTAAGCAACCTCATGGGGGTTCCAACCGACTGCCCTCAGAGGGACGAGAGGATGGGTTGGACTGGAGATGCTCAACTCAGCGCGGAGGAGGCCTCCCTCAACTTCTGGATGGTCCCCTTCTACGAGAAGTGGGTCGAAGACATTCTTGACGCTCAGGCACCTGACGGCATGGTTCCCGGTGTTGCACCTCCCCACTGGAGGGTTCCTGGGGACCCAGCGTGGGGGACAGCCATCGTTGTGGTGCCGTGGACTCTTTACCTGTACTACGGGGACGTTACGGTACTCGAGAGGGCCTACGACGGAATGAGGAAGTGGGTGGAGTTCCTCTTCTCTAAGGCGGAGAGCTACGTACTTAGGTGGGGAACGTGGGGTGACTGGTGTCCTCCATCCCACGTTCACCCAGTGGAGACTCCACTGGAAGTCACATCCACTTGGATCCTGTACAGGGACTCACTGGTCCTCTCTGAGGTCGCCGGGGTGTTGGGCCGAGTCGAAGACCAGAGGAAGTACGGCAAGCTGGCCTCCATGGTCAAGGAAGCCTTCAACTCGGCGTTCCTCAAGGGGGACCACTACTCCACTGGCAGCCAAACGTGCGACGTACTTCCCCTCTACTTGGACATGGTCCCTGAGGACAAGGTGGAGGCGGTGCTGAATCACCTCCTAAGGGACGTTCAGGTCAGTCACGACAACCACCTGAATACTGGTATTCTAGGCACGAGGTACCTGCTGGAGACCTTGAGCAAGTACGGAAAGTCGGACGTGGCCTACGCCATAGCCACTCAGGAGACCTACCCTAGCTGGGGATACATGTTAAGGGAGGGGGCAACTACAGTGTGGGAGAGGTGGGAGTACCTGGCTGGAGAGGGAATGAACTCCCACAACCACATCATGTTAGGGACGGTCGATGCGTGGTTCTACAGGAACTTGGCTGGGATAAGGGTGCTTGAGCCTGGTTTCAGGAAGTTTCGGGTAAGGCCGGACTACGTGGACCTGAAATTCGTGGAGGCGTCGGTGTACACGCCCCGCGGGAGGGTGGAAGTGAGCTTGAAGAGAGGAGAAGGGACCGAGATGAGGGTAGTGGTACCTGTTGGCAGCGAGGCCGAAGTCAACGTCCCACTCACCGGGATCTCGGTCAAAGAAGGAGATGTGGAGATAGTGAGAGGTGGCGAGGTGAGGACATCGACAGATGGGATTAAAGACATCAAAGTTGAGGACCGTTACCTAAAGGTCGAAGTGGCGAGTGGGACCTACCAGTTCCAGGTGTACTGAGGTCCCCTACAATTGTCGACTACCCCAACTGTGAGTCCCTTCTCCCCCGGCGGAGAGGGGTTGAGCTTCACCGTTCGCGTCCCTCTCCCCGCATCGGAGCGGTTAGGGGATCCCACGACGGCGGCGAGGGACCGCTCCTACTGGACTCCCTTCAACCAGTTAGCGTGGAGAGCGTACGGTCACACGCATAGGTTGGACGACTTCGCGGACTACTCGTCTACTCTTAACCCTAATCTCTTATAGAAAAGCTTTTTATAATAAAAAGCTAACAATTTCTGACCCTAAAGAGCTAGGTACACTAGGTATTGGGGAATTCCTTTGAAGGCGAACTCTCCGTAACTCCTCCTCCGTACGGCTCACGGAACGGTCCCTGGAACCTCTTCTCCCGAATGAGAATCGAGGTCTTCCGAGTAGAGTGAATCGTCGCGATGACGCCTCGTCCGTAAAGGTGCAGTGTTCACATACGACTTCAGACTAGCTACCTCAAAGGTGCTCATGGACGAGGTGAGTGTGAAGGAGGCACCTCTCAAGCGAATGTCAATGAGGTGCCCACTCGACGAACTGCCTGGGTGGTGGAGGTTCGCGCTTGAGGAGTAGGAGCCGCCCCCTGTACCAAAGCGAAGCTTTAAAGCAGAAGCCCCCTCGTGTCGCCGGAGTAGTTCGCGAAGTCACGTTCAACTTCCTCACACACTGAGGATTTTAGCTTTGGGTAGAAATTTTTATAAATCTCGTTCAACGCCCTCCTATCTATGATAAGAATAGGTATAATAGGATGTGGCGGTATAGCCAACGCACACGTACTAGCCTACCTTCAACACTCGGAGAGGGTGAAGATACAGGCTCTAGCCGACGTCTACGTGGACGCGGCTGAGGGTTTGAGAAGGAGGTTTAAACTTGAGGCCCAAGTTCACCACAGTTACGAGGAGTTGTTGAAGAGGGAGGACGTGGACGCGGTAGACATCATGCTCCCTCACCACCTACACTGGAAGGCAGTAATGGACGCCATAATGGCTGGTAAGCACGTGTTGGTGGAGAAGCCCATGTGCGTGACTCCTGCCGAGGCGGACGCCGTTGTTGACGCCGTTAAGGCAGCCAAAACCAAGCTCTTGGTGGGTCACAACCAGGTCTTCTCTCCAGCCGTGAGGGAGGCGAAGAGAATGATAGAGGAGGGATACGTGGGGAAATTGTTCTCCGTGAGGACACAGGATTGCTTTAAGGGAAGGATTGGAGGATGGAGGTTGTCCAAGGAGAAGATAGGCGGAGGAGAACTCATAGACACCGGTTACCACCCAATGTACCTCCTAAGTTACCTATCCGCATCGAAGGTCTCCTCAGTGTACGCCGTGACGGGTAAGTTCTTCAATTTGGAAATGGAAGGCGAGGACACCGCCATGGTCCTTGTGAACTTCGCCGATGGTTCATTGGGCAGCGTGAATACCTCTTGGGCTTACGAATTACCTCCAGGGGACAAGAGGTTCGCGGTGGCCGGGGAGAAGGGACTCCTCTACGGAGATCTGTTAGTATTGGGATACAAGGTACCTGGAATGGGAGAGGCGAGGAGGGAGTGGCCTACTGTGAGGGATCCGTACACGGATACATTCATTTACGAGATCTCCCACTTCCTCGACGTCGTGGAAGGAAGGTCAGAGCCCATTCAGGGACCGGAGGAGGGCAGATCAGTGGTGAGGTTGGTGACTGCTGCATACAGGTCTGTCGCCGAGAAGAGGGCAGTGGGGCTTGACGAGGTCTGACCTCATCCCTAACTCGACAAACTCACGTAGTTACACTCTCCCACTTTCCGGTCTCAGACGACTTCGCTATCTTATCCATAACGACGGCCGTCCTCCAACCGTCCTCGAAGGTGGCGGCCTCCGGTCCCACGCTCCTGTCCTCAGAGACCCTGAGCGTGAAGTGGTAGAGCTCGTGGGTGAAGGTGTGTTCCCACCCCAACACGTGTCCAGGAGGCCACCAGAACCTCATATAGGGATGGGTGGATTGAGTGGCCAGGACTGTTCTGAATCCCCTCGTTTCCCCGTCGGAGGTGTAGTATACCTCCAACTCGTTAAGTCTTTCCAGGTTGAACCTGAGGGCCCCCTCACTACCGTTTACCTCCAGGGAGAGGAAGTTATCATGGCCCGTCGCCATTCTCGAAGCTTCTATGACCCCACTGGCGCCGTTCTCGAATTTGACCAGGGCTTGAAAAGAGTCGTCCACCGTGACCTCTTCCTCGTTAAGGCCCTGGGGACTAGGCCTTCTCCTCACGAAGGTCTCAAGGTGCCCCTTTACTTCACTCATCTCGCCGATCAAGTACCTCGCAAGGTCGATCACGTGACTTCCTAGGTCACCGAGCGCACCGTAACCCGCGAGCTCTCTCTTAAGTCTCCAAGAGATGGGAGCCTTGGGGTCGCTCAACCACTGCTGCAGGTAAAGCCCCCTGAAGTGATATATCTTACCGAGGGATCCTTTGGAAAGGATTTGCTTCGCGAGTACTATCGCTGGGACGAACCTGTAGTTGTGGGCGAGCATGTGTATCGTCCCAGCCCTCTTGGCCGCCTTATACATCTCGTAGGCATCCTCGACGGTGTTGGCAAGCGGCTTCTCACAAACTACGTGTTTGCCGGCTTCAATGGCCTCCACTATGGGCTCCCTGTGGAGGTAGTTGGGCGCGGTGTTGTCCACCACCTGGACCTCAGGGTCCCTGACCAGTTCCCTGAAGTCGGTGTAGGTCCTCCTGTAGCCGAACCTGGAGGCCACTGCCCTAAGCGCCTCAACGTTCCTACCGCTCATTGCCACCAGTGACGGAGTCAGGGGAGAGTCGGTTAGTTCGGCCACGTTCCTCCACCCCAGCGAGTGGGCCCTCCCCATGAAGCCGTACCCTATTACGCCTACTCCTAGGCCCACCACGCCTCACCGGGCCTCTCCTTGAGTTGGACCTGCTTCAGGAGCTGTATCGCCTTCCTGAGCCCCTCCTCCGGGGACGTGAAAGCGTCCTCGTGCTCTATGCTCAGGACGTGGTCGTAGCCGTTGAGCCTGAGCTCGCTTACGAACTGCGCCCAGAACTCAGGACCGTGTCCGTACCCCACCGTCCTGAAGTACCAAGACCTCTCCCTGAGGTTCCTGTAGCTCTTCGGGTCCAAAACGCCGTTGACGTTGACGTTCAAGGGATCGACGTAAGTGTCCTTCGCGTGGACGTGGTAGATCGCGTCCCCCAGGGCCCTGATCGCCGCGATCACGTCTATCCCCTGCCAGAAGAGGTGGCTCGGGTCAAGGTTCGCCCCCACAGCCTTCCCCACTTCCTTCCTCAGCCTGAGTAACGTGCCCGGGTTGTACACAACGAAGCCCGGGTGCATCTCCAGGGCGATCTTCACGCCGTGCCTCTCCGCGAAGTCCGCCTCTCCTTTCCAGAACGGGACCACCTTCTCTTTCCACTGCCACTCCAGGACCTTCTGGAAGTCGTCGGGCCAAGGGCTCACCACCCAGTTGGGGTACTTGGCGTCCTCCGAGTCTCCTGGGCACCCCGAAAAGGTGTTGACCCTGTCCACACCCATGAGTTGAGCTAGCGTCACCGTATCTCTCTGGATCCTCCTGTGGGCCTCCGCCACCTCCCTGTTGGGGTGGAGGGGATTACCGTGACAGCTCAGGGCGCTTATCACTAATCCCCTCTCCTCGACCGCCTTGGCCAATTGCTTGGCCCTCTCTGGCTCCTTGAGGAGCCTGGAGGGATCGCAGAACTCGTTCCCTGGGTAGTTACCACACCCTATCTCCACGGCCTCTAGGCCCAGCTTTACGACCTCGTCCAACATCTCTTCGAACTTCATTCCTCTGAAGAGGACCGTAAATACACCTATTCTCATTATACGTTAGTTTGGCATCTAAATTTAAACTTTCCTCTAGAACGTCTGTCCTTCACTAGAGGGAAAATCTATTAACTTGGAGGGGTGTGAGTTGCTCTTCGACCCGAGGCCCGAAACGTCCAGGAAAGACCTGTACGACAGGGAGGGGGAGCTGAGGTCCCTTATCGAGGGCGTTAGGTTTCCCCTGACCGTAGTTTCGGGTCTCAGGAGGACAGGAAAGTTTTCCCTGATTAGGGTGGCCATGGGGGAGGACGTGGGTAACCTGTGGATGTACTTAGACATGAGGAAGTTCGAGGACTCTACCTTCATTTCTTACAGAGACTTTTTATGGACGTTAGAGGGAGAAATCAACGATGCCATCAGAAACTTTCCGAGGCTACTGGAGAGCCCGGAGAAGATAAGGGGACTCTCGATCTCAGGACTCTCAGTTTCGCTCGCTTGGGGAGGAGAGCTGAGATTCGCAAACCTGCTGGACGCCCTCCAGGAGTACGGGGAGGAGCACTCCAGGGACGTAATAGTGGTGTTCGACGAGGCCCAAGAACTTATCAAGTCGAGGGGGTTAGACCTATTGCCCCAGATTCCCTACGTTTACGACAACTTGAGGAGGATCAGGTTCGTGGTGGGGGATCGAAAGTTAGGATGCTCTTCAGGTTCCTGAGGGGGGAAGATCCGGACTCGCCCATGTACAGGAGAGCAGCGTGGGAAGTTTACGTGGGACCCTTCCCTAAGGGTGTAGCTAAGGACTTCCTGAGGACCGTTCTCAGAGAAGCGGGAATCGCATTCAGTGAGACTGAGGTGGGTTGAAGTTACTTCTAATCTGGGCGGAATTGGGGGTTGGTTGACCTACTACGGATTCAACAGGACGAGAATGTCCCACAGCGAGGCCCCTAGGAGGACCCTCAGGGAAGGGATCGAGATGGTCAGGTCGGAATTCTACGCCTTCCTGGTGGGGAGAGAGACTGCTAGGAGGAGGGGCTTCGAGGTCATGGCCAGTGCGGTGGCGGGTGTAGGTGGTCCGATGTGAAGAGGGCCGTCTCAGCAATGGAGGGCAGGGAGGTCAACGACAAGGAAGTCACTAGGCTGATCTCCAACATGGAGGAGGCCGGTTTCTTGGTCGAGGTAGGTGACCAGTATCTCCCTCCCGATCCAGTTGTAGGTCGAGCGTTTTCTACTCGACCGCAGAGCTAGGTCCCAACGTCGAGGGAGTCGACCTAGGGATTCGGGCTTAATGCGATTTCAACGAAAAGGACCGCCTCTCCGAAGTCTCGAGGAACGTTCAGCTCCATCAGGGAACCAACACCTGTCTGGCCGTCACCTTCGAGTACCTGAGGTTGTCTAAGGCCTGGTTGGCTTCCTCCAGTTTCATGAGTCTTGTGACCACCGGTTTCACCTTCCCCGCTTCCGCCAGTCTCATGATCCCTAAGAAGTCGTCGAGGTTACCCACCACGCTCCCGAGGATCTGCACCTCGCGCTGGGTCACATATGGAGCGTGATAGTTGATGTCCCCACCGTAGAGTCCTATTACTACGTATCTTCCCATCTTGTCGAGGGCGTCCACGAACTTTAGGGTGGAGTTGGAGCCCACCGTGTCCAATACGACGTTCACACCCCTTCCCTCCCCTATTCGTCTCACCTCCTCTACACCGTCCTTAGTGGCGTCAACCACGTAGTCTGCTCCAACCCTTTCAGCCTCCAGCAAGGCGTCCTCTCTAACGTCGACCCCTATCACCGTTGCACCCGCCACCTTCGCCACCTGAACCGCCATCGTTCCTAGCCCTCCTCCAGCGCCCAGCATGGCCACGGTCTCCCCAGGTCTCACCTGTGCTCTCTTCACCACGGCCCTGTAGGGAGTTATTCCAGCACACGGTAATGGGGAAGCTTCCCTAGGCTCCAACTTGTCTAACCTGAATAGGTACCTGTAGTTCGGCACTAGAACGTACTCCGCGAACCCACCGTCGACGGTCTCACCGAGCTTGACGGGGTTGTCGCATAGGTGCTCCTCTCCTATCCTGCAGTAGTGACAAGTGAGGTCACCCTCCCATGGATCTACTACCACCTTGTCCCCCTCCCTGAACCCCTTAACTCTGTCTCCAACTCTCGCGATCCTTCCACCTATTTCGTGCCCCGGCGTGACAGGTGTCCTGAGGCCCAGATCCCTCACTGATATCCTCCCGAACCGTCCCTCCACGAAGTGTAGGACGCTGTGGCACACTCCTGCACCCTCAACCCTGACCAACACCTCTTCTCCACGGGGTTCTGGAACTGGAACCTCCTCGAGCCTGAGGGGACTTCCGAATTCGATCAACCTCGCAGATAGCATTTAGTTAAGGTGCACCCTAATACCTAATAAGGAAATTGGTTAGGAAGTCACCGTCAGACTGCTTGCGACGACGGTTCTGCTCGTCTACTTAAAGCGGCTCACCTTAGAACGAGTTTCACTAAATAGTACACTGCCACCGACTCAGGCGCGTTTAGGGGGAGGAGCACGAGGGTTGCCAGCACCGTGAACTTGACGTCGAAGTCGTATATCCTGGCGAACACGGAGTCCGTCACCGCCGGGGGCATACTCGACTCTAGAGCCACCTCCCTGAGTGCCACTGGGTGTCCCTTGAGAAAAACGAAGTAGCCTAAAAGGACCACTATGACCACCGACAACACGGACCTCACTAAGGCGACGAACTTGAGTCCGCTCCTGTGTTCAGGCGAAAGCTCCAGCCCGACCACTCTAAGCGTCACCCCGAAGGAGAATATTATTAAACTCAGCGCCATCACTGTGGACAGCTGAACGACAGTATCCGGCACCTCGACGAAGAGGTGGACGATCCCTCCAACTACCACCCCCGCGATGGAGAGGCTTCCTTGCACATAGGTCCTGACTCCCGCACCCTTGGACTTACCCACGAGGAACCTGTAAGTGCCCATGGCCACTAGGGGCCTCAGGAAGCTAACCCCAGAGGCGAAGGTAGCAGCGAAAGAGTAGGTACCCTGAAGCACTAGGAGGAGGGAGAAGGGCAAGTTTACGCTGTTCATGAGGCAGGCCGCCAACACCACAGAGCCCAGGAGCGATCTTTCCCACCTCCTCCCGGCCACCAACGTCACCGGTATCACCAGGGCTAGGTAAGTGGCCAACAGGAGGTACATGTCGGCGTCAACCAAATCCAATCCCCTGTCCACCACCCCCATGAAGAATAGGAGTGGAATCAGGGCCCACCCGTTCAACGGGTTCAAGACCTTAAGTGACCTCTCCGTCCTTCCGTCGACGGTCGTGAGACCGTAGCCCAGGGCCCCGGCCAGGAGGAGCACCAGACCTTGTAGGTAAGGTAGCATTAGGAAACGGCCTCTCTCCTGGATTTAGGCGTTTCTGTAGCATTAGAGTTACAGGGACAAGGCTTAATAACATGTAATCTAGAGATTACACGATGAAAATGAATGGAAGAGTTAGAGGAGTTGGCCTCCAAGTTGGAGGCTCTGGGGCACCCAGTCAGGCTGAAGCTAGTGGCTACGCTCAGATTAGACGGTCCGCAGTACCTCTCGGAACTGGCAAAGAAGGCGGGAGTGAGCAGGGCCCTGGCGAAGGTACACTTAGTGAGGCTGCAGAGGGCTGGGATAGTGAAGTCCAGGGTAGTCCTCTCTCAGAAGGAGGCAAAGGCGCTACGCTACTACGAGTTGGTGGACTTCAGCATACTAGTCTCCCCGGACGAGATTGTGAGGTTGATGAGGTGATAGAATGAGCGAGCGTAGGACGGACTTCCTAGTCGCCACTTTGGTGGTGTGGCTCTCTGTGCTAGTCGTGTCGGTGTTCATGGTGGTGTTCACCGGAGTCCCGGGGGTCGTCTTCGCCTTCGTAGTGATCCTCGTGGCCCTAGGAGTGTGGAGGAGGACGAGGTGGAGGGACGACGAGGTGGCGCAGAGGTTGGAGTCCATAGAGAGGAAGCTGGACGAGATAAAGAAACAGCTGGAGGAGTAAACGTGAGACTGATTCTAGCTGTTCTAATAGTGTTACTGGTGCTGGCTGTAGCTGCGACGCTGGACGCGCTGATCTACCTAGGGCAACTGCCTTCAGGAACAAGGACGTTCTCGTTAACAGAACCCTCAAACGTGACGAAGTTGAAGGTGAGCGACATAAACGGTTACGTTCAGGTCCACCAGTGGAGTCGCTCCTACGTGAAGGTGAACGGGACCGAGTCCTACCTCCCCCCTGGGGTCCGAGTACTAGTGGTGAGGAGTGGGACGGCACTGACGGTCGAGGTCACTAGGCCCGCTTTGCTATCCTTCCTCCCCATTCCCTTCTTCGTCAACCTACAGGTCTGGGTTCCCTGGAACCTGACGGCCTCGTACTCGGTCGGTGACGTCAACGGTTACGTTCAGCTCAACTTACTGAACTTCACCTCCCTCTCCGCTTCCACAGTCAACGGGGAGGTGGTCCTGAATCTCAGGAACGGGGGAGAGGCCCTCGCCTCCACCACTAACGGCGAGATCGACGCTGCAGTGGGGCCCCTGGGGAAGTTGAGCCTGCAGTCCGTTAACGGTGAGGTCAGACTGACCCTCACCTCCCCAGTGCGGAGCGGATCTTACTTGGTGTCGACGGTGAACGGAGACGTATGGGTGACGCTTCCTGGAGGTTCTGGGGCCTCGGTTTCCCTAGCCACTGTGAACGGAGACGTGAAGGCCTTCGGTAACTTCACTGCGGAGACGTCCAGCTCTACCTCGTTCAGTGGGACGCTGGGAGGGGGAGGGGCCACCTTTCTGGCCTCGACCACCAACGGAGACGTGATCTTCACCGGGTAGCCCGAGCTGAAAGCTTCCCTTCGCGATCCCAGGTCCGGGAAGTCCCTCCACCGTGAGGTGCAAGTTGAAACCGTTCCTGAGAAGTTTAGTTTTCCGCTTAATTTGCCTCCCCCTAATTGCTCTCTCCATGGACAAGTACGTCCTTGAGACCGACCTGAGCCACGACCTCTCGTTCAGGCCGGAAAAGGTGGAGGTCTCTGAAGGACTTCTCGTTGTTCGTCGCGGGGACGAGGTGGTTCTCAGGGTTCCCCTCAAGGACGTGGAGTCGGTGAGGGTCGAGGAAGGGCTGGGGGTGGACAAGCTAGTCCTCACTGTGGGAGGCAGGGAAGTGGAGGCGTGCTACTTCACCCCAGCCAAGAGGGAGGAATTCAGGAGACTAGCTAGAGTGGTGGAGACTGGGATGACACCTGAGGACAGGGGCCTCGAGACCAAGTCCTCCAAGGCCAGCACGCTCTCCTGGCTCCTTAAGTTCATGGCCCCCTACAGGAGGAGGTTGTTGTTGGGTGTGTTGGTTTCCGTCCTACTTACGGGTCTGAACCTAGTCCCCCCTTACCTCCTGAAGGTGCTCATAGACTCCGTCCTCCTCGGTAACCACGATAGGTCCCTCTTCGTCGATCTGACAGCGATCCTAGCGGGATCCTACGGAGCCTACGCCGCGGCCAGTGCAGCCCAGAGCTACCTTCTCAACACCACTGGGCAGCGGGTGGTGAACGACTTCAGGGCGAAGCTCTTCGAGCACGTGATAAACCACTCGTCCAGCTTCATAGACAGGATGTCCTCAGGGAGGATAATATCTAGGTTGACCACCGACGTAGGGAACACGCAGTGGCTCATGGTTTGGGGCCTCCCCACACTCACTGTGAACGTGTTGACGTTGGTTGGAATAGGAGTAATACTCTTCACGATGGACGTCTACTTGGCCCTATTCGTGGTTGTGCCCACTCCCGTAGTGATCTACCTGCTATTGAGGTACAGGGGGAAATCCCACAAGCTCTACCACAGGAACTGGAGGAGGAACTCGGACGTCATATCCACCTTCTCCGACACCATACCCAACTACGCCATGGTAAAGTCGTTCGCTAGGGAGAACTACGAGGTCGACAGGTTCGGGAAACTGGTGGATAGGCTGTACGACGCACAGAAGGACGTCACAAGGATGAACGTTTCCTATTGGCCCCTGATAGGGCTGATCACCTCCCTCTCGACCGTGGCCATCTGGTGGGTTGGAGGGAACCAGGTCATAGCGGGGAGGATACAGTTGGGCGTAATCACGGCCTTCATAGCCTACCTCTCCCTGTTCTACGGTCCAATTAACAACCTCAGCAACGTAATACCTTTCGTCCAACAGGCCGTGACCTCGGGGGAGAGGATAAGGGAGGTGCTGGAGTCCAAGCCTGACGTTCTCCCTCCCAAGGACCCCAAGAGGCCCAACATGAGGGGAGACGTCAAGTTCGAGGGGGTCTGGTTCGGTTACGACCCACTCGTTCCTGTGCTGAGAGGGATAGAATTGACCGTCAGGGCCGGCGAGAAGGTGGCAGTAGTCGGTAAGAGCGGCTCTGGCAAGAGCACCCTCTCCAAGCTCCTCCTCAGGTTCTACGACCCCACGGAGGGGAGGATAACGGTAGACGGAGTCGATCTAAGGGACGTGGACCTCCAATACCTCCGCTCGAGGGTGGGGTACGTCCCACAGGAGAGCGTCCTCTTCGACAGTACCGTTGCCTACAACATCGCCTACGGCTCCCTGCGCCCCGTCACCTCCCTCGAGATAGTTGCCGCAGCTGTGGCGGCCAGAGTGCACGACGAAGTTATGAAACTCCCCCTGGCCTACGACACCAACATGGGTGAGAGGGGCAACTTCCTCTCCGGGGGACAGAAACAAAGGATATCTATAGCCAGGGCCCTCCTCAAGGACCCAGACATAGTAATATTCGACGAGGCTACGTCTAACCTGGACGTCGAGAACGAGAGGGAGATATACGCCGCCATAATGGGGCTGTCGAGGGGGAGGACCACGATCTTCGTTACACACAACGTGAACGAGGTCATGAGTTCGGACAGGGTGGTGGTTATGAGGGACGGGGTGATAGTCGAACAGGGAAGCCCATCCGAACTCGTGGGGAGGGAAGGCGAGTTGAAGAAGCTCTTCGGAGATCAGGCCTGGGAGGTGAGGAAGTTGGAGGAGAGGGACATGGTGGGGGAGGTGAGGAAGCTCCTAGTTCCCCAAGAGGCCAAGTTCACCCAGGGCAATAGGCCGAGCAGGGTGGACTTGACGTTGGGCGGAGTCACATATCGCTACCTCACCCCTAGGTTGGCGTTCCCCGTCACCGACCCTGGGTTCCTAGTACTTTACGACTCCGAAGGGAAGATGGTGGGGTTGATGGAGGACTACAGGACGCACCCCCAGAGGGAAATCCTAGAGAGGGCGGTGTCCCTAAACGACATGGTGGTGAGGGTCAGGGGAGTCAGGAAGATAGAGCTGACGGGGGAGGAACTCAAGTGGACCGTAGTGACGGAGAAGGGCGAGGAGCTCACCGTCTCTACTAAGGGTAGGAGGAACGTGATGGAGGTGGACGGCAGGGTCGTGCTGGTGGACGTGAACGAGAGGGTCTTCGACGTGGAGCTCAGGAAGCTCGATCAGAGGAGCAAGAAGCTGGTGTCTCAGATACTTTAGCGCTCTAGACGAACTGACTCCCATCGTTGCCTTTCGAGCTAACCGTCGCCCGGCCAACACTCGACCTCTTCGTCGCTTCAACGATCTCACCCCCGAGAGTTCCCCTCTTTAGGGTGGACCACGACCTCCTCGATTTCACAGCTAGTCGAGTCAATGTACCGTAAAGGGGCGGAGATCCCCGCCTCCAGAGGTAGTTGGGAGTTGGCCATTCCGCCGACCTCGGACGCAGATCCGAAGCGTCGGTCTAGAAGTCCTCAGGAATCTCCAATAACGTAGTAAGGGATCCACGGGTGTACGAGACCAGTCCCACCGATTTAAGGGGGGCTTAGCCAGCAGAACGCCCTCCACCATCTCCCTTATCCCTGGGACTGGAGAAGGACGACCCCTTCACTTCCCTTTCGACGCCATGGGGAGTTCCCTCGACTAGCAAGCAAAGACTCCCTTCAAACTGAGAACCCCCAGCGTTGAGGTGAGCGGAAACCACACTTATCCCCAAACCTTTTTACTCCATACAGGGGATCGGCCCCTGTGAAGGATCCTTCTGAAGTAGTGAGGTCCCTCAGGACCTTGGGGGTGGAGTGGCCTTCCGGCCCGTTCCGTCCATCCTGGTCCTCCCTCTCGAAGTACGAGGTGCCTAGCTGGTTCACCCAGGCAAAGTTCGGTGTATTCGTCCACTGGGGCCCCTACTCGGTCCCAGCGTTCGGGAGCGAGTGGTACCCAAGGAACATGTACTTGGCCCAGAGGCCGGAATACAGGCACCACCTCGAAAACTACGGTCAACACAGCAAGTTCGGCTACAAGGACTTCTTCCCGCACTTCAGGGGGGAGAAGTTCGACCCCCACAGGTGGGTTTCCACCTTCCTCAGGGCCGGGGCTAGGTACGTCGTGTTGGTCGCGGAACATCACGACGGGTACTCCATGTGGGACAGCTCCCTGAACCCGTGGAACTCCAAGAGGACTGGTCCAGGGCGGGACGTAGTGGGGGAGTTGGCCTCGGCCGCCAGGTCCGCCGGTCTGACCTTCGGTGTCTCCTACCACAGGGCAGAGCACTGGTGGTACTTCGAGGGCGGGAGGAGGTTCGAGTCAGACGTCCGCGACCCAGATTGCGCTTCCCTCTACGGCCCAGCCATGCCCAGGGAGACGAGTCCAGACGACAACTTCCTCACCGACTGGTTGCTCAGGGCCCTGGAGCTCGTTGACAAGTATAGGCCGAGCCTCTTCTACTTCGACTGGTGGATAGAGAACCCCGCGTTCGAACCTTACCTTCTCACCTTCGCCTCCTACTATTACAACTCCGCCCACCAGTGGGGGAGCCAGGTCGTCATAAACTACAAACACAACGCGTTCAAAGAGGGTACAGCTGTCCTCGACGTGGAGAGGGGAAGGCTGGGGAGCATCAGGCACCTCCCTTGGCAGACTGACACTTCTATCGATAGGAAGTCCTGGGGCTACGTCAGGGACTCCAGTTACGTCGACTCCGGCTCGGTCATCGCCGACCTAGTTGACGCAGTGAGCAAGAACGGCAACCTCCTCCTGAACGTGGGCCCGGACTCCGAGGGGGTGATCCCGGAGGGAGAGGTGAATGTGCTCCAGGACGTGGGAGACTGGCTGGGGATCAACGGGGAGGCCATATACGACTCCCGCCCATGGAAGGTCCACGGGGAGGGACCTACGAGGATCAGGGAAGGGGAGTTCACCGAGGGCGACGTTCAGTACACCGGGAGGGACCTGAGGTTCACCGCTCGAGGGGACGTTCTCTACGTCGTTGTAATGGGTGAGCCTGGAGCCAGTGTGAGGGTGAAGTCCCTCTCGACCGACGTCCAACTGATCGACGACGTGGAGGAGGTCTCGCTCCTGGGTTCAGGTCAGGTGAGCTGGGGGAGGGACGAGTCGGGGCTGACCGTCTCCTCTTCCTCAGGCCCCCTGAGTGTCGTCAAGGTGAAGAGCGGGCGTGCCGTTTTCCGCTAGACCTGCTCTCCTTGGAAATACCTTCGTCCTGGTAACACCTCCCTTATACAACTCCAAGATGTCAAAACAAACAGTTTCGATCAACTGTCTTAAACTATTTGTTCTAGAGTTCCCACTTCATCGCCATGGGGAGAACTCAACCGTCGTTCACTTCCGCGGTGGATAGGGAGTTGGGGTTGTTGTCCCTGGTGGCGAGGAGGGCTGGGATCTCCTCGCTCGCCGAGCTCTCCGTTCAGGCGTCGAGGAGGGTCAGGGAACTGCAGAACGCGTCGTACGACGAGGAACTGGATCCAAGGGACGTGGTGCTGCTGGCCCTGATCTCCGTCCTCGCTGAGAGGTGTGAAGGTGGAGGGGTACGTAGTTGACGCCTTGCCGGGGGACGGCCACGTCACCCTGATCCTGGACGGCAACAGGAAGGTCGACGTGAGGACAACCTTCCCTCTCTACGCGCTCACCGACGAACCCGAGAGGGTGATGGAGCACCCAGACGTTGTGGACCACGAGGAGGAGGTGTGGCGCGACTTGGACGGCAGGGAGGTCAGGTTGCACAGGTACGAACTGAGGAACCTCTGGGCCTACAGGTACGTGAGTCGCAAGGTGAGGACGGTGAACAGGATCCCCACAGTCCTCTCCCAGGCCCTCGCCAGGCTCGGCGCATCTCCCTTCAGGAGGGTGAAGGTGGAGGGCGGTCGAGTTCAGGTCCTCCCGCAGGACGAGCTGGCCTTCCCTCCAGTGAGGGTAGCAACAGTCTCCACAGTGGACTGGTACGGACCCTCCACGTCGGGCACCGAGTACGTCGCTTCGGTGGACGGCAGAGTGCTCAGAGGGAGGCTCAGGGACCTCAACCTCAGGGCGGACGTGGTCGAGTGTTCAGGTTCCTCGTGCGACAGGGTGGAGGCCGCCGTGAAGATCAGGTCGGAGGAGAAGAGGTCCCCCGTCTCCGTGAGGGGCCTGGTCGAGTGGTCGTTCCTGAGCAGGACGCCGTTGAGGGAATTGGCGTCTGCCACCATAGGCAAAGCCCTCACCACGAACGAGGCGTGGGTGGCCCTCAAGAGGAGGGTGGTGGTGTGGGACGTGGTACCCAGGGTGGAGAAGCCTAAGACGCTCGGGCAGCTCAGGGCCGCCGACAAGGGAGGGCTAATCTTGTTCCCTAAGGTCGGTTGCCACGATGGGGCAGTGCAGGTCGACTTCTCCTCCATGTACCCCTCCCTCATAGTGAAGTACAACATATCTGCTGAGACCGTGGACGCCTGTCGAGACCTGACGACTGAGGTGGGACACTCCCTCTGTCTGAGGGAGAGGGGGATCGTCCCAGAGGCCCTGAGTTGGCTGCTGAAGAGGAGGGAGGCCCTCAGGTCGGTGGACCAGGAGAGGGCGGAGGCGGTCAAGTGGATATTGGTGGCTTCCTTCGGTTACCTGGGCTACAGGAACTCGAGGTTCGGGAGGATAGAGGCCTACGAGCTGGTCACCTACTTCGCCAGGAAGACGCTCAGGGCAGCCTTGGACATGGCCGGAGAGCTTGGACTACAGGTCCTGCACGGGATAGTTGACTCTCTCGTAGTTAAGGGAGACAGGGCCCTGGACTTCCCCTCCCTCCTCCAGGAGTCCACGGGCCTCAGGGTGAAGTCCGAACCCATGGAGTGGGTAGCCTTCTTTCCGAGGGGGGACGGGTTACCGTACCCAGGCAGGTACGTGGCCAGGACTCCGGACGGCGTCAAGGCGAAGGGAGTCGTGAGGAGCAACCAGCCTAGACTCGTGGCAGACTTCCTGGTGGAACTCCTGGAACTCATGGGAGAGGCGCGGGACTGCGGCGAACTCAGGCAGGTCAAGGGAAAGGCCCTCGAGTTGTTGGGTCGGTACAGGGAGAAGGCCCTCTACGGCTCCCCGGCCGACTACGTGATCTGGGTGAGGGGAGTGCCCTACGTCAGGGGACCGCGAGGCTTCTACGACGCCAGGAGGGGATACGCCGGAAGGGATGCTCTGTACTACGAGAACTACCTAAGGAGGACCTACGAGGAGGTGGTTGGTTGGCTCTGACCACGGGCTTCGGAGAGCTGGACTCCCTCCTGGCCCGGGACGAACTGGTCGAGTTCTACTCCACCGATTGGGGCCTCCTCAGGCTGTTCTATCACAGGGTCATCGCTCTCTCTTCCCCGATCCTGGTGGTGATAGTCGCGGAGAGGGGAGGATTGGACCCGCAGCTGGTGGAGAGGTTTCAGCGGACTTTCGGCGTCAGGGGGACGTGAGGATCATGAGGGCGTTCAAGGTGGAGGACGTCCCTCCCACCCTGAAGGCCACTCAAGTCGACACCGTGGTGGTGGACCCGTACCACCACAGGAGGAAGTACTCCCAGGTGGTCGCGGCCCTGAGGACCTCCCCAGCGAGGAAGTTCCTCTTCAGCTTCATGGACAGGGAGAGGGAGGGATCGACCTTCGGCCTACACTCAGCCCACTCCGTCTTGGAGCTAAGGAGAGGGTTGAGGGGATTCGTGGTGAGGGTGGTGAAGAGCGCCGACGGCCCGGAGCTGGAGTTCCCCTACGGGACGTGGGACATGTTCGGGAGGGGAGGAGAGGGGCTGACCAAGTGGATTCGTTGAGTCCCCCCACCTCTCCCAGATTCAGCTGCTCTTTTCACTTCTCACCCCACATCGGCGTGCATAGGGAGGCGACTCCTCTTCACCTTAGGCGAGACATTCAGGGAAGTAGGACCTCGTGGACCTCATCAATTCGGTCGAAGGAGGTTTCTCTACTCAAGCGTTGGGGACCTTCGACTGGACCGACGTAAACCTGCTTGGAGACGCGTTACCGCTCCTCGAGTGTAAGGCAGTTCACGGGGGGAACTGAGGACTGCTAGGTCGTCGTATGAAAACTAAAGGTTTCTCCTGGGCCACGAAGGGGTGCGGAAAGAAGGAGGTCGACCCCTTACAGAGGTTGCTATTTTATATGATGATTATCTAAAAATAGACATAAATATCTAAATTTTCGAACCAACGACATCGGCCATTTTTGGGAAGTGAATACCTTCCTTCCTGCAGGGCGTGGACCCAGGGCGGGACACCTACAGATCCCACGATCCCCTTACCTACTCGGCCTTGAAGTTCGCGACTGGGTGTCCGGACAGCCTCCTTTCTCCACGTAACTGTGTCGACAAAAATACCTATTATCCACATATTACTATATCTCAAGTGATATAAATTTGGCCGAATTGGTCCTCGACGCCCAAACTAATGAGTTAGAGGGCCACGGAAGTTCGGTTTAGGTCTTAGTAGATCGAGTAGTTCGCTCCATAGGGAGACGTTGGAGGAAAAGTGGTGCCCTCACAAGAGCGAAAGTGGCTTCTACGTAGTAACGTACGGCGACGAGTCCCTTCAGGAGACGTCGCTCCGTCAAAAGGGTCCCATAGCGAGGAACGAGAGAATCACGAGCAATTAGTTCGCCTCTCTATCTGCACCTTCAATTGCAAACTCGTAACCGAGGAAGTTCCTTCCCCAAGCACAACTCGACGATTACCGGCCAAAGGGAACCGTGAGCACCTGATGGGTTGCGGCTACATAATCCCGGGGAAACGGAACGCACAACTTCACGGGTCCAATTGCGTAGAAGAGCGAAGTGGCACTCGCGATCGACGAGACATTCTCGGGGAAAAAGTAGCTTCCGAATATCGTGGAGGAGAACGACGTTCAGGATTAGATAGACCGAGCTAAGTTTGGAGCGATCCTCATTCGAGTCCAGTCACTTCACCTGTTTCGACCCTCTCGTGCAAGTAACCCCTAGACTCAGGTGGGGTCAAAGGCAGCGAGGTGCCCCTTCAATGAGAGGCCTGTTCTCGAAACCAACCCCTCAAACGATTGGTTAGTTGTATCAGAGTCGGAGTCCCAGGTCCAACACCAGGCCGACCTCGAGCCACGTTCCTTTTCCTTCGGTCGTTGAGTGTTTCCTAACATTGATGAAAAAGTTTTAATATTAAGAGTTCATAGCAGTTCAAGGGTCGAGGTAATTGTCCAGGCTATGTTCGGTGTGCGGAAGGGAGAACCCAGACGGGGCCGCCTTTTGTGGGTACTGTGGGAGTCCCATGGCCTCTCAACCCCCTCAGGTGGAACGACCCCTCAACAATTCGAGGGAGATCGAGGGGAAACCGTGATCTACGTCATTTCCTTGGCAGGCTACGACAACGGTAGGTTTCCCACCACCGTCCTCTTGACAGACATAAGGACCATATGGGGGAACGTAGACAGTAAGATTACAGCCGTGAGAACGGCGGCCAGGATCTTGACAGGCGCCGCTCTACCTATACCAGGCGCCGTAGGGAAGTTGGCTGTGGACTTAGCGTACCGTAAGAAGAACACTAAACTCCTCTTGGAGGCTGCCGATCCCTCACTACAGCTCCAGCGCGTCATGGCTCCCCTATCCTCGTTCACAAACCTAGGAAAGGCCACCTACCTGAATCACTCAGACGTGAGAAAGGCGCGGATACACGGAGATAAAGAAGGAGTCGTCTTAACTCTGGAGCCTAGGAGGGGAGGCAAGTGGGTAAACCTGTTCGTGCCGCGGGTCACAGAGGACGCGATGAGGGGAGCACTGATGGAAACTCCACTCGCTTCGCTCCTCAAGTGAATTGCAGAGGCACACCAGGATCCGCAACGGTCTGGAGGGGGAAAATAGACCGACTTAGCTCATCGCTCTGATTCGATGAAGTTGGCGATTTGTTAGGAGAAGAGCTTGGCCCTCACCTCGCCGGTTGTCCTATATTGATTTAGCTATGGGCGAGGCATAGATTAATTCGTTTGCGTCGAAGGTCTGGGACAGCTGCTGAGCGAATCCGATGAACCGGGGGCTACGTGGAACTCTACCTCTTGGCAGGCCAGGCTGGACGGTGTCGCGATATGGGTCGTCTGAACTCATGACGCCTGGTGTGGGAATTACCACGGATGGTACGACGTGAGTTAGTCGACCTCTGAGGTGCGCCTCACCTTGGAAGGGCCTAGACCGGGCCGTCCAAGGTGAGGGTTTCCCTAACCTAAACTTTCGTCTAGTTTACGACTCCCCTTCTGGACGCAGTCGGCTTCCTCGCAGAGTTTACTCTCCCCAGGGTGACACTCGTCTAGATGCGTGTCTATCTTCGTCCCCTTGGCCCTCAAGCGGGCACGCACGACACCTAAACACGCTATTCCAAAATCGAACACGTTTAGTACCTCTCCAAGTTCAACAGACCGAATCCGTCGTCCTAGTATGCCTGAGGTCGGTTCAACTTCGACCTCCACCGCAACGTTTTAATATGGGCATACGTAAATCTCACACAATGCCTAATTGCCCCTACTGTAAGTCTGAAGTCCCATACAACACGTCGTATTGTCCCAAGTGCAACAACTCGTTGGTCGGTTTTTGGGCCTGTCCATACTGTGGGACGTTCAATCCTCCTGGAACTTCCTACTGTGTTAGCTGCGGGAGAAAGCTGCAGACGCAGCAAGTTCCATCCACCGATCAGCCTAACTACTCCCTCCCCTACAGTCCTCCAACTTACACCCCACCCCGTAGGAGCGCAGCCAAGGTCGTTGGAATAGTCCTGGGAGTCGTACTGGTCTTGGCCATGATCGGTGGGGTCCTCTTCTACGTCGACGTAGTCCTCAACGCCCCCCACACCGTCCAGGTCCACACTTCGACGGTTCCCCCACCCACCTCTGGCAACGGGCAGCCGAGTAGCGTCTCAGTGGACTCCCTGGTGCACTCAACTTACTTCCTGACACCGGAGGCGAGTTTGAGTGAAGTCGACGGACTCTTGGCTGTCCAGTCATCCGCCAGCGTACAGGGAGTAGTGTTTCCGGTCAGGCCCTCTGGAAACGAGCTCACTGTAACTCTCGTGGCTTACGTAGATAACTCCACACTCCCGATCGCCTACAACCCTGGAATATCGCTTTTGACAGGTGACGTTTCCGCCTATAACACCCTCGACCCCCAGGGGAGCGTGTGGATCACGATGTGGGGACAAGGAGGCGGGGCTAACGCGAGGGTCTTCGTTAACGGGAACTCGAACCCGTTGGTCCAGGAGTGGTCGGCAGGAGGAGGGGAATTCACCTTCCAATTCGTCAACGACAACGGGTACGTGGAACTCGCCCAGGTGGTGGTGAACGGGGCGGCCTACTCGCCCCACCTGGACACGGGAATTCCGTGGGCCTCGGTCGACGGCGTGGGGATTGTCGCTGACAACGGGGTGCTGCTGGTTCAGAGCCTCGTCGTGAACGGCCAGGTGTTGGTGAGTTGAAGAAACGACGAGAATGGACAGGTTAAATGGCTGAAGGGTGGGTGTGAGATCTCACAGCGTCGCGGGTTCGAGTTACCCGTTCGTTTAACGCGTTGACCTGGAAGTTTGGAGGGACTTCTGCCTCCAGGCGACGGGATTCCTCTCCACTAGCCGAGGTTCCGTATACCAGGTGGGAGAGACCCTCAGAGAGGCCGAATCAGGTGTTCGAAGTAGCTCTCCAAGTCGGCACTAGGACCTCTATGGGGATGGATCTTCCAGCCACTTTTCCCCATCCATACCTCTTGCAGACGTCGGCTACCTTCGCGAGTCTGGGAACGGAGGATCCTAGACTCACAGGAGGAAGGGGATTCATCTTTTTCCTTCCGGACATGAGGCGGTAGTAGTCCGGGAAGCGGGCAACTAGCATCTTCTCCTCCTTTGCGACTCTCCTGTCGTAGATGAAGTAGCTCAGTACCGGCACTATTAACGCTAGGAGTGAGTTAGAGAGCATCGTCAGCCTGACGACGGCCAGAAGAGCTCCTCCGTAGCTGGGGTGCCTGGCGTACCTGTAAGGTCCCCAATTCACTAAACGGTGTTCCTCTTGCACTTCAAGTACGGGCGAAAAGAACCTCCCGAGGGTGATCACCGCCCACAACCTGAGGCCGTAACCGATCGCCACAAAGGTCACTCCCGCCTCCGGAGGAAAGTGGAACTCCCCGACTCCACTGTAGAGGCTAAAGTAGGCCACGAAGAAGAGGAGGAAGAACTGGCCGAAGAGGGTGGCGGAGAACAGGGAGAACTCCCCCCAGTTCCTCCTCCCTCTGCTCCTCCTCAGGGCAGGTATGACGTAACCCGTCAACAACTCCACCGCGAACACAGACCAAGCCGCGTCGTACAGTAGGGCTAGCACGGGAGACGTTAAGGTGGCGGCTTATTAAGGGGTGATGGGAGTTCAAACATCGAACCGAGGTTCCACTGAACTAACACCTCTCGGAATTTGAGTAGGACTCCTTCAGACTCGTCCTAATGTTCACTGAAGTCCGGCCCACCTGTGGTGATCCTAACTCCCAAGCGTACTTCGCTCCAGGTAGGACCCCTCGGATTCGTACGACGCATAGCTAGCTTAGGTCGCCACCAAGGCCGTCGTGGAAGTTCCTTCCCGGACAGAAACGACTGTCGACCGATTTCGCTCGCCGTCTCAGGTCCACCGCCGGTCCCCCAGCACATCCGGAGAGTCTCTGTGACTTCCTCCGCGACTCGGCCGAGGAACTCCTCGCGTTCGATTGCCATCTTTCTCAGTAGGTCGCGGAGGGTCACCCTGGACGAAGAACGTAGCCTGAAAAACTCATTGACGAAGGAACCACCACCTCCTCCTCAACACCTCGAAACCTACGTCCTCGTAGGCCCTCACCGCCGGCTCGTTGTCTTCCCTCACGTGGAGGAGGGTGGTGGCCCCATTCCTCGAGGCGTGGGCTGCCACAGCCGACGTCACGGCCTTGGCGTGGCCCCTACCCCTGAAGCTGGGCAGGGTGAACACCCCTCCCACCACCCAGACCTCTGGTAGGGTCACATAGGCCTCCGCAACCGAAACCAGTTCCTTTCCTTCGAAGGAACCGTACACCACCCTCCGTTCGAGGTACCGGGAGGTCCTCTCGACGTTGTCCCCCCTTCTCCAAACGGATCTGATGAAGGAGAAGTAGGCGGGAGCGTCGGCCGGAGTGAGCCTCCTGGCGTCTCCCACCACGCGCGGCGACCTGCACGTCATGTCGAGGAACGGGACCCTCCCGAGTCCTACCTTGTGCTCGAGCTCGTCCAGTCTGGAAGTGTTGAAGGTCTGTAGAGTGTCGAAGTACCCGCTTACTAGCTCCACTCCGTCCCCGTAAAGCAGGAGGTCTCTCCTCCTCATTCCCCTGTACTCCTGCAGGATCGAACTGCCCTGCAGGGTCAGTCCAGACGCTACCCCCTCCTCTTCGTCCACCAAGTCGTTGAAGAGGTAGACGTAGGTGAGGGGGTCCCGCCTGTAGAGGCTCCTCACTAGCTCCCTCACGTCCTCTGGTAACGCGTCCATCCTCTGGAAGTACACGAGGAGCGTTGAGGAAGTTCAGCCTATTAAGCGTTCCTCGCCCATCTGTCCTGGGAGGTCAGGACAGGCAAACCAACTCAAGGGTGCCAACGAGTGGAACGGACCAGAGCCGGGGTCTCCCTTCGGTTCGCCGACATCTAACCATTGCGGAGGTCACAGAGGTGGATCCACTACTAACGCACCGGTCCCATAGTAGACCATGATTCTCCTCTTCAAGGAGGCCGCGAACTTCTTGGCTTCCTCCAGGGCCCTGTTCTCGTCATCGTAGACCCCCAGGGATTCTAGTGTTTCGGGGTTTACTACGGTGTACTCCCGCAGGACTTTCGTCAACACGTGAGGGACCTCGTACCCAGACGCCGTTCCCGTCTTAGGCGACACTATCCTCCTCTCCCTCAAGGCCTTGAGCACCTCTTCCGACACTTCCTTCCCCTCTAGGAGATCCTTCAGGGGCCTCGCCACGTCTTCCCTCAATGTCACCGGTACCCTAGGCAGGAACACCAGGTGGTCGAAGCTCTCGTGAAGGTAGTAGACGTCGACGTCGTAGAGCATGCCGAGCAAAGTGAGGTAAGCCCCCTCCGGCTTCAGGCCTGGTGAGGCGTGGAGGTAAACTCTGTCTCCAGCGGCGAGGGACTCGCTTATAGAAACGGCGACCTCGTTCGTCAGTTCCTCCATTCCACGCTCGAACTCACCTTGTCCTATCGACCTGATCGTCTTAGTTTCCACTGGTATTCCCCTCCCCTCCAACACCCGTTTGACCGCCTCTCCCGCCAGCGTGCCAGTGGGCGTGTTGGTGGCCACGAGGACCACCCGATCGCATCCAACCTCTTTCTGGGCCTTGAAGAGCCCGTTGAGCTCAGCTGACCTCCTCTCTGGGTCCCCGTTCAGGAAGTCCACCAACTTCCCTAGGAGGAAATCGTGATTTCGTCTCACCGTTTCTTGGAGCGGCGAGTCGAGTGGGATCCTAGATAAGTCCTGGTTTATCCCCAGGCCATTCATTAACTCCTGTTCCGTCCTGTAGAAGTGACCGAGGGAGGAAGTACCCACCAACGAGATGTGAACCTTCCCCATGGCGAACTGTTCAGGGGTCATCTTAATATTCGTTTCTATTCGCCAGATCTCCTCGGGACAGCCTCTGGAAGTCCACTTCTAACTCCCTTCCGACGTATCCGTTCCCACGAACCCCGATTAGGGTGGAAAGTTCCATTGTCCTAGATCGAGTACCGCTACGAGTTTGTCTCACTTTCCTCCTGGAACTTGAGGGCCCTGAAGGCAACGTCGTGCACTCCGACGGCGAAGGACCTCAACACTCCCAAGCCAGGCGGAGCTACCCTCAGTAGCCCCGAGTACTCCTCCATCTCAACCCTCTTCAGCGCGTCCTGATCCGCCCTCAGTGCGATCTTCGTGTTGGTGAGGGTGAGCACGATGTCGTTGAGGTCGGTGGGCCTGTGGGTGGCCAACACAGTCCCTATTCCCCTCACCCTACCCAATCTCATCAACCTGTTTATCATCCTCTCCATGGACTCCTTCCCCTCCTCCCTCCTGCCCTGTGGGAAGAACTCGTGGGCCTCGTCGAACACCAGCAGCATGGGGGTCTCCTTTCCCTCCTCCCTGTACCTCCTGTCCGCCATCTGGAAGAGCCTGGTGGCGACCACGAAGGCCGCCAGCACAGCTGACTGAACCCCTTCCTCTGCGGCCCAGCGCAGGTCGACCACCGTCACCCCAAAGCCCAGCTCCTCGTAGTCTGGCTCCCCGAGGTAGTTCCCACCCAACTTGACGTCCACGAGGCCAGTGTTCCTGAGCGCGTAGACCGACCTGGTTATGTTGTCGACGGTTTGTTGGTGCACCTTGAACTTGCTCAGGGACCTGGAACAGGTCTCCCAACTCTCTAGGTCTCCTCTACACTCCCTGGCCGCCTGCTTGAAGAAGTATGCGCCCTGAGCGCTGAAGAAGGGGGAGACGTCAGCTAGGAGCCCGTAACTCTCCCCGGACCTCACGCCGAACGGCCTGAGCCTGAAGGTCCTACTGCCGTCGGATAGGACGAATTCCGGCCCATCGTTCACCTCTATCGCCCGGAACCTCTCCAGGCCGCTCCTCCTCAGGAAGGTGTTCATGAAATCCGTGGGCCTTTCGTACCGGCCCGCTACTGGGACCAGCACCCTTCCTCCCGACGCGACAGCGGTGGAAACGTAGTCTCCTTGGACGTCGAACACCACCACTGGCCTCTCCGAGCCCGACACCAGCACCCTGAGGAGGTTAGTCTTCCCCGCACCGGTCGTGCCCACCACGAGGACGTGGTGCCTCAGGACTTCCCAGGTGAGCCTGAGGTCGACTCCCGACTCCCTGTGTCCCTCTGCCACGACACCGATCTTCACCCCGTCCACCGGAACTCCGAGCATCTTCCTCAGGAACTCCCTTCCTGGAAGGAAGACTGGGCTCTGTGGGTCTACGGGAGAGGTGGGTGGGACGACCTCACCTTGGACGTCCTCCGAGAGGAGCTCCAGCTCCAAGGCGAGGGGCGTGGTTATGGCTGAGAGGTCCTCGGCCGGGGAGATGGCCGGCACCCTAGACACGGCGAGTATGTCAGCCCTCTCCACCGCCCTCACCCTGCCCAGGATCAGCGTCCCCGCCACTACCGGCGCCACCCCTAGGTAAGTTCCCACCCCCAACCTACGTCCTAAGTAGACCTGGAATGGAACCTCCACCCTTATCTCGGCCCTCTCCATGCCGTGCGATATGGGGACGACCCTGGAGGCCAGTCCGATCACCTCCCCCTCCTTGGAGGCCCTCTCCTTGGCCTCCCTGAACATCATTGAGAGAGCTCCTTCAGTGCCTCCTGGTACCAGTTCCAAGACTCGTAGCTCACCCCCACTAATTGATGGGCGTAGAGGAAAGCCTGAACGAAAGAGGCGGAGCCTAGCCTCCTAGATAACCTGTCAGCCACCTCTATGAACGTCGGAATTCCCCTGAAGGAGGAGTGGAGGAGCGCCGTCCTCACCCCGGGACAGAGGAGGTCAGGGTTGGACGACTCAACCCTGAAGGCAGAGTCCCTCACCCTCACGTATGTCATGTACCTGGAGACCTCCTCTTCACCTACCTTGACGTCCTCCTTGAGGACCGGGGAGACGTAAATCGCCTTCCCCCTCCCTAGGTCCAGGGTCAGCACCTCGTCCGAGGAGTCGGAACCGAGGGCCCGGGCCAACTTCCTGCTGAACTCCAACCTCTTCACGATCCCCACTAAGTCTGGAAGCCTAGGTAGCCTCTCCTTCAGGAGTTGCTGGAAAGCGGCCTCGTACTTCGGGCCCATAGTGCTGGGGAACGGCCCCGGCACCACGGGCCCGTCCACGAATGTGATTCTATTCGAGGAGGTCACCGCGTAGTTCTCTAGGGAGATCCTGAGCTCGTCTAGGACGTTGTCCTCCTTGTAGTCCTGATCGTACAACTCGCCCGCTGGGCTCCTCAGCCGAACCAACTCGGAAAGCGTGGGATCCGAGGAGACTGCGGAGGCCACCTCCCTAGAGGCCTTGAGTCCCACGAAGGGGAACCTGGCCGGCGGGATCGTGAAGTGGTTCCCACCGTCGTTGGCGTATAGGGAGGCGACGAGGATCCTCGCCCCCCTCACGCTCAACGTCCTGGAAGAGCTGTCCAGGTACGCGAACTCATCTAGGGGACCGCATTTCCCGAGCTCTCCCAGGAGGGTAACGGGGCCAGCCACCTCTCTCAGGCCGGGCTCCCCAGGCCCCAAGTAGGGTTTCTCCCTAGCTACTTGGGAGAGGAGCTCCATCAGCCTCCTGAAGACGTTGTGGGAGTCAAGGAATTGGAGGCGAATCTCCAGGCTGGGGACCTTCGCTTCCCCCGAGGCACCCCCGCCCACCATAAAGAAAAGAACAGAAGATTCCTAATAAAGATTACCACTCCTCACCTCAGGACGATCGGCCATATCCTACATAGGCCACCCTTAGGGCGGGCTCGCACGTCTCCGCCTGGGCGTCCGGGAGCTCAGTGGAGGAGTACTGTGACGGCCTGGGGGGAGAGGAGGGAACAGAGGGATGTGTCTTTGGAACAGCCCGCACTGAGGTCGAGGGAGTTTTCGTTCAGCTTCCTCGCCTCCTCCGTCACCCTGGCGTACTCCTTGGTGCTGATTAAAGTGGTGAGCACGTGGGCACCCCTCTCCCTGGCCACAACCGCTGCCGCGACACTCATCACCTTCCTCCCCCCAGTGACGTCGACGTAGTCGCCTGGGGAGACTAGCTTCAAGACAGCTCCCCTGAACTTAGCGTAGTCCTCGGGAGAGTCAACGTCGTTCAGGTCGAGGGGAACGTCCCGAAGAGGGGGACTCTCCTTCACGCAACACAAGAGGAGGGCCCTCAGGATCCTGAAGGCCCTCTCCACTTCCTCTCCCCTAGTCCTCACTACGTAGATCTCGTCTATCTTGACCGGTTGGTTCACCCCCAGGGAGGCATAGGTCCCCCTCCTCAGGTTTACGAGGCTCTCCACGAGGCCTCCAGGCGACGTGCCGAGAGTTGAAATCAACTTCACGCGGTGACGGTTGGTTCTCCAGTAAAAAAGGTATCCCCTTCGCCGCTCTCTACTGGAGGGCGACGAACGCGTCGACTCTCACCACACCCTCCTTATAACCTAATTCGCTTCCACCAGCTCCACAATTCGCCTTCAAACAACGGCACTTAGGACTTCTGGGGACCACCTCGACCTGGACTTCCGTACCTCCCCGTCATAGTACAGGCGCTTACTTACGTCGTCCAGTCGCACTCATCGCTGCCAGTCACGGAGGTGTCACCGAAGGTCTTCCCCAGCGCAACAAACCTTTTATCTCCTCTTCCAATTCCCGCACGTGTTCTTTACACCCGAGGACGTGGCCCTCTACGCCAAGAGGGTTAGGCAGACGCCCAGGCAAGTGGGAGAAGAGATGAGGGGGTGGCGGTGGCCAGAACCACCTCTCCTCCCCCCTTCCGGCAGGACCCTCCCCGTCTCTGACGCTTCAGGGGCCCTCTGTCAAACCGGAAGGTACGTCTACCTATCGTACGTCAAGTGGGTCAAAGCTCCGACTTCCCCGGAGGCAGCTAGGGGATCCCTAATACATGAGGCCTACGCCGAAAGCGTGGAGACCGTGAGGAAGCTCATCTACTCTGGTGAGGTGGTCGACGGTAACGCCCTGAGGTCGGCCATGCTTGACGAGTACTACGAGGCTGAGAGGAGGCTCTCCGAGTACTCCTCCGTCCAGGACTTCCACAACGTAGTTAAGGCCATTTGGGACAGGGCTACGAGCGTCTTCGGCGCCTCTCTGGACAGGGCGAGGGAGAGGGCCAGGGGAAGGAGGGAGACCCTGGCCGCTGCCACCATCCCCTTCTTGGTCGAGTTCCCCATAGACGGGTCCCTGGTAGGTCTAAGCCCAAACTCGAGGGTGGACGCGCTCATCCCCAACGTCCCCCTCGTGGTAGAGATGAAGACCGGAGCGAGGAGGAGGGCTCACGAGAGGGCCCTGGCGGGATACGCCCTAGCCTACGAGAGCCAGTACGAGGTGCCCGTGGACTTCGGCCTGCTGTGTTACGTCAGGGTGGAAGACAAGGTGAGCGACAGGTGTGAACTCCTGAAGATAGGTGAGGCCCTGAGGACTGAGTTCCTAGAGGAGAGGGATCGTAGGTTGCAAGTGTTGGAGGATGGGGTAGATCCGGGACTGCCAAAGTTCTGCGACAGGGAGTGTCCTTTCCTGAGTCACTGTGGTGGTAAGGTGGTTCAGTGAGGTCTAGGGCCGATCCTTCAACTCCGCGCGTAGGACTATACGTGGTAACTAAACAGGTCCAAACTTAGCGTTTAGAACCCGTGCTAGGACACCCGTTCCATTATCTCCACTCAGGCCGAGCGACTTCACAATTGTTGCAGGTCAAGTAGTTGTCTAACATATGGAAAAGAACTTAAGTCACCCCTACGTAAGTTACACTCGTGGAGTTCCTCAAGGTGTACTTCGACGTGAAGACCTACAGGCCAGACGAGGAAGCCATGAAGGACGAAGGGGTGATAGCTGTGGGTTACTTAGAGGACAGGGGAGGAGATCTCAGTAGGGAAGACGTTAAGGTCATCGCTAAGTGGGACCTGAAGTGGGAGGAAGTCGTAGTGAGGACTTTCTACTCCTACTTAAAAGGACTTCTCGGTAAGAAAGTCGAGCTGGTAGGATTCAACGTGCTCAGGTTCGACGTCCCACTCCTGACGTTGAGGGGAGTAGAGCTGGGCGTAGGTACCCTGAGGGAACTTACGGCGATCTGGAATTCCTTCATGGTCAGGGACCTCATGCAGGTTCTTTTGGCCGCCAACGGGTGGAGGTACAGGGGGCTTAAGTTCTCTAACGTAGCTAGGGCAGCTGGGATGGACGTGGAGGACCACGGCGCTGAGACCGCAGAGGCCTTCGAGAGGGGAAGGTACGACCTGATAGAAAGGTGGTTGGTGGACGACGTCTATGCCCTATGGAGGCTCGACAGATCTAGGGCCGTGGAGAAGATGATCAGGAACTACGTAGAGAGGGGCGTCAGGCTGGACCCGTAAAAGGAACCTATCGTCACATGCAGCACCCGCTTCTGACGGGAACTGGTGAACTTAGCCCTTCTCGGTTAGTTCTAAAACTCATACGATCCCAGAGATAGATAACGGTAAAGTCTTAGGGGGTCGAATACGCCCTTTGAGGAAGAGGGTACGAGATCTAGAAGTGTTGAAATGCACTTTCCCAAGACATTGATCAAGTTCGGTGTGTTGCGGTAAATGGGCCCTAACATTCTACTCGCGTTTCTAGGTTTCCCTCTAGAAGGATACGCTCCTCACTTTTGACGTACGGAGCCACTTTTTCCCACATCGCCGAGTCGTCACCGGTTTCGAACTCCTTACTTCTATAACCGGACTCTTTGACTCCCAACCTTAGTCCAGCCTCCTTCTACGCTTCTGTGATTTAACTAAGAATTTAATTTAAAGAAATGGATGGAACTATGTTACTCTCTCCACGAGAAGGGACGGATCGTGATCGGCGTCGTTGACGCTATTTGACCGACTTAGTAAACGTGCTCGAAGCACCGCGAGGCCGTAACTTACGCCACATCTCCAGAAACACTTAATTCCTGGTCCGCAGAGGGAAAATACGTGAGCGGCGAAATAATATCGAGGTGGTTCGCGGGTAAGATAGACGAGATAGCAGCGAAGATAACGGAAGGAAAGACTCTCGCTCCGGACGAGTCCACGATGGTATTGTATTACCTCATGAAAGAGGAGGTCGTTAAGGAGAGTGTTAAGACTAGGGAGGCAGTCAGGGACCTTGAGACTAGGTTGACGTCCAGAATTGACGCCGTTGAGAGGAATCTCACGGCCGGTCAGAAGTCCCTCGAGGCCAACCAGAAGTCCCTCGAGGCCAACCAGAAGTCCCTCGAGGCCAACCAGAAGTCCCTCGAGGCCAACCAGAAGTCCCTCGAGGCCAACCAGAAGTCCCTCGAGGCCAACCAGAAGTCCCTCGAGGCCAACCAGAAGTCCCTCGAGGCCAACCAGAAGTCCCTCGATAACAAGATCGACAGCAACTACGCTAAGCTAAATAAGGCAATAGAACAACTCAGGTCCGACCTAGGCCTTGTAGCCGAGGAGACCTTCATGAATAGGGTGTTGGGCTTTCTCGAGAGGAAAGGAGAGAAGGTCGTAGACGTGGATAGGGGAGTGGAAACTCCGAGGGGAGAGGTTGACGCTGTGATAGTCTGTGAGGGCAAGGTGTACGTGGTGGAGGTCAAATTGAAGGTCGAATTGAGCGACGTCGACGAAGTTAAGTCGAGGGCAGTGGAAGTGGAGAAGTCCTACGGACTCAAGGCCCTCCCCGTGATCACGGGAGCGAGGATGGGAAAACACGTTAAGACCTACGCTACGGGTATTGGCGTCATAACGGTCTAATTTCAACTTTAAACGTCCAAAAGATCTCGACGCGTCCTAATGTCGAAGATGTCTAAACTTGGGGATCTCCCCCTCATGGATCGGGCTAACGTAAGAAGGACCTATCTCGTGACGCAGACCTCCTTGGTTTACTCCCACGGTTTCTCGCCACGTACATCGGCGTTCACTTCTTTGTTAGATTTCACTCTACGGGAGCGACTTGGGGGAAGTCCACAGACCTTAACGACGTAGAGGAGGACGTTTTCGTGAGTCCGTCGAAATACGAAAGGGCCACTCGATAAACCTAACCTCAGTTCGCTCGACCTCTCCAATGGATTGAGACCTCCGTCCGAGGATCGTGAGGATGCGCCTTGGCAACGAGGACAACGAGGTGGAAGAGGATTGGGGTCTCTGAGGGACTTCTCCCGGTCCAATTCACTCGAGGAGTTGGGCCGTTCGAAGACACACCGCCTGCCTTTTTTACAGAAAATTGGCCCTCCACTTTCTCAGAGTTCGGCCCAGCGACGAGGAGACGGGGACGGTCTATAAGTAGGTCCTCGCAAATCACTAAGTTATCCAACTGTAGATGAGGAGATTTTCCCTCCACCACAAAAGCGTTTCCTGACCACTGGACAGCTTCCTCCGTCACTAAGGACCCCTTCAGAGGACGAACGATACGACTTCCTTCCGATTGTCGTACACCTTGACCTTCCCCCCTTCCAACACCGCGTAGTGCTTGCACTCCTGCGAACTATCTACTCTGAGGTAGTGTGTCCCCCACGGAAACCTGTAGTAGGTGTAACACTCCCCGGTCATGTGGCCGTTCAGGAAAAGCCTAGGAGACACCTCCCTGATGGCCTCGAGGGCCAGGAGTCCGCCCTCGTCTCTCCTCATGTTGGGATACACTTCCGGTAAGTACGGAGGC
Source organism: Sulfodiicoccus acidiphilus (assembly GCF_003967175.1). Lineage (NCBI taxonomy): Archaea > Thermoproteati > Thermoproteota > Thermoprotei > Sulfolobales > Sulfolobaceae > Sulfodiicoccus > Sulfodiicoccus acidiphilus. Next base: position 1,637,590 of record NZ_AP018553.1, read on the forward strand.
TGGTGCATCACCAGGATGTCCACCTTCCTCCTTCCGGCCCTCCTGAAGGCGGCCGTGAAGTCCTCAGGAGATATGGAGTAAGGCCTGCCTGAACCCACCAAACCGTTTATCCCAGCCACTCTGAAATCGTCAACTAGGTATGCCTTCCCGTCGTTCATGGCTATGGGCTTTATGAGGGGGAAGTTCTCGTGGTTACCGTAGACAGTGAGGAACTTGGTGAGGGAACCGATCTTCTGGAAGTCCTCCGGACTCATCCCCTCGTCCCAGTCGCCGGCGGAGATGAGGTAGTCCGGCTCCCACTTCTTTATCACCTTCAGGAGCCAGTCGACTGCCACAGTCTCGTCCACCCTCCTCCTCTTGTAGCTCTTGTGAACGTCGCTCACGAAAAGTATCATGGGTAGGAGTGAGGTGGAGGGGTTAAATCCTTGGTACTCCTTCGAAGGCGAGGGACGTCGAAGGGATACCAAGTCGACCCTCTCTCCACCTGCTTGTTAGTTCTCTGTGACGCTGGAGATCCTCTCTACGCGAGTTTAGATCGCGTTCAGTCTAAGAGCGGCGTCGCTCGTGAACGAGGTTGAAAGGCTCTTGAGGTACCTTAAACTCGGGGAGGCCAGTTTTCGTCAGGGGTCTCCCACCTCACTCCTCTTGTAGTCTATTACGATCTTGAGTTTTTTGAGGAACGCCTCTCCGACTAGGTTCTTCTCGATCGCGGGCAAGTTCAGGACCTCCACTACCATCTCCTTTCCAAAGGCCCTAACTCTGGACAGCTTGACGAAGGAGCTGTAGCATTCCATCGACGCCGTACACACCCTAGGCCCCAAGGACGGCTCGAAGGGGATCCCGTCGAACGTTTCCTTACCAACCATCAACTCGCCCTCGAAGCCCGTGTCCATCTTAGCCTTAATCCTAACTCCCTCTACCTGTAACTCAAATTCCAAGGAAGTACACCTTGTCAGGCACTTCGACTCTCACCTTTCTTCCCTCTCTCCGCTTGGATTCCATGAACTCGTAAGCCTCGGTCTCGTCGCCGAATTCCTTTTCTCCCTCACCCTCCACGACCACCCTGTAAGACTTGTTGGTGAATTCCTTAGGCAAGTAAATCCCTATCATCTTCCTCACCCATTCCTTCACCCTGTAGGCGTCCTCCCCCTTCTTCTCCGCCAGACCTCTAGCCTCGAGTAACTTGGCGGGGACCCCCAGTTCCTCCACTTTACTTTCGGACAACGTGTAGCCCGAACTCGCGAATTTAACGAGCCACTCTAGGTAATTTTGCCTTATTGTGATCGGAGGGGCGGGGAGGGCGACTATTCCGTCGAACTCCTGGTACTTGTAATAGAGCACGTCCGCCCCCGCCAACAGCCCCGCCAACGACAGGAAGATCGTCTCCGGCTTCAAACCGGCAGTGACGTTGATGTACACCTCGTACCCCCTTTCCTTAAACTTAAGTACCTTATAGATCACCTTGTCGAAGAGGTCTACTACACCGGTGTAAAAGGACTCCTCCGAGGAGATGGTGCTAACCGTGGCGAGCTCGGTCTCGATTCCTTCGCCCTTCAAATACTCCCTTATCACTTCCCCAGCTAGCCTCGAGTTCCAAGTGTTGGTGGTGTACAGGAATGCGAGGACCTCTTTCCCACTTTGTTTAAACAACTTCAACGCTGAGAAAAGGGAGTCTAGCTCCGCTGAGCCCCTCTTGCTCTTTCCCCTCCAGGTAGCTTAGGAGGGCATTCTTCAAGTCGTCGAAGTTCTCTGCGATCACGTTCTGTCTATCATCGTTGAACTTAAGTCTGTCCCAGTCCTCGATCCTTAACTCTTTAACCTTTCCCTTCACAACAGTGTCTTCCAACGAATTTTTCAGTAGGGAAGTTACCCATGACAGAAACGTGCACTTTCACAACTATACTCATTGGCGGCGGCCTTTAAGAGGATTTCGGAGGAAGACGAGTTATAGACTTCCCCTAACGGTTGTCACCTCGAAACTTAAGGTTGGGGCAGTTGAGAATACGAAGACTCGTCGTAGATAGCGAGCTGCCCACGACCGAGGATCCCAACGCTAAGGTGGGGCTCAACGGAGAGATCCCTCTACTATCGCGGAACTGGGGGGTTCCATAGGGTGGGTTCCTACAGGCCTGAAAACGTTCCAGAGGATAGGTACATCTCCATCGACGTAGGTCTACGTAGCCGTCTTCGTTTTCGACGAGGGAAGAGACTCCGTGAATCCCCTCCTCTCTTCGGGGAATCTCCCGTTTCCTCACAAATTAGAACCTCGTTGGGGAAGTGAAAGGTAGATTGTAACCTATGCCTCTTTCGTTTCCCCAGGGTATTACTGTACCGTTCTTCGCAACCACTATTTCTCCACCTTCAAAGGATACGTTGTAAGGAGGTTCTAAACGTCGTAAGTCGTAAGTCGTAAGTATATTGCTGCAAATCGACCGTTTCCAGGAGCGTTTTTCCTATTCCTGGCTGGTACCATAAGTTAGACGTTCCGGAGACGGTTCCAGTTTCCCGGTACCCATTGTCTAGAGTCCACAGCAGCTGATTTACGTATTGCCGTCCCGTTACGACGACCGTCCAATATCCAGGATCCACCTCATTCAACAGTATTTCGTTACCTTGTACGGGTACGTCCACCACTCCTGGTTCTCCATTGTCGTTGGCCCCGATCACGAGGACGTAAACTAGAGGCAAGTAACCTGGATTTCCTGAGTTCAGTTCGTTGAAGTTGTTTACGGTAGTTACGACAGGGAGGAAGTCGCCTTCGACTTTGTAGTACCCCAAGACCTAACTGTCCGTCGAATCACCCTCCAACTCGTATCCCCCTTGACTCGACTGCGAAGGTACTAGAAACGCGTAAGGGGCGTTCACCCCCACCTCCTCGATGCCCAACGAGGGACGAGTCGCTACACCCTCGAAGTAAAGGCCGAAGATCGCGAGGACCACGGCACCCACCACCATGGCGACCACCTTCCAGGAGGACCGGACTCCACGCCTCACGGCCCACTCACCGTGGAGAAGAGAGAAGGAAGATCTCCCACGCGCCGCACCTTCCACTTACCCCAATTCCCAAGGAACGTACGGTAGTAACACCTGCAACTCTTCGAGTAAAGCTCATTAATGTCGTTAAATTTAAGGTATTATAAAGTTAACTCGACCTACCGGACACGGTTGGGGAGGTGACTCAACCTGCCTTCCACCGCTTCCTCGCCGGAGCTCCTTGCTACACTGAACCCGTCGGCACGAGGTGGGTTCGCAATTGGAAGGTCCTCGGTCGAAACGACGTTCGAATACAGCTGTGGAGACCACAGCCCTCCCGCTCGCGTCCTCGGAAATAGAACGTCGCAACCCTCCCTCTGGAGGAGACTTTCAAAACGTCGCGTTCACGGAGAAGATCGCATCTCGAAAATTGGAGCTGGACACAGCTTCAACCGTCCCTCGAACCACCTAGACAGTCGACATACTCAGCACACGTCGATCTGACGTCCACGACTAGTTCGTTGAGTGGTAGGGGTTAGGCTAAGTCCTGAAGCAGTCGAAGAGAGCTGGTTCCAAGGAGGATCGCCTAAGTGAGGCCTCCACACCTTCCACGACGAGAGTTACGAACAACTCACGTCAGACGTCCTCGGTGGCGGGCCCATACAATTCCACTTAAAGTAGCCCCAGCAGGGACGTCCCGTCTCCAGGGGCGTTTGGTCTCCGCGCCCCGTAGAGCGTCAGGTGATCCAGGGAGCAGTGTGGGGGTCAACCCGTTGCCTATTAGGAACTACTCCACACCAGCCTCCAACGCGTACCCGTGAGGAGTCTACTCGTCGACTCGTGTGCAGCCTCTCCGAATAACCGCTCTGCTTATTTCCCCGCCCTCTTAACTGCTCTAGTGATAGTGAAGGCCGAATTCGGGGTGAGGTCCAAGGAGGAACTAGTAGTCCAACCCTTCTCTTCCAAGGTCTCGAGGACGGCCCTCATTCAAGCGAGCGAGAGCTACAGGAAGGCAGCAGAGTCAAACGAACCCCTCAAACCCTTCAGGGTCACGGCCCTAAGGACAGAGAGAGGCGTCCTCTACTCCAGGGGTCAGGGCTTCGTGAAGCTCTTCCCGGACGTCCAGTACACCTTCTCCGCCACCTCAATCCAGGAGGACTTCACCGAAGAGTTGCTATCCAAACCGGCGTTCAGCTTCGAGATATACGGCAAGAAGCTCCTCTGCGAACTCCTCAAGCTAGAGGTAGTGAACCACCTGGACGTATCGGCGCAGGAATCGAGGCTCTACAAGGTGAACTTCCTCACCCCCACCCTCCTCCAGTTTCCGAGGCCCAGGCTCAAGAGGAAGAAGAACAGGTACATTCTCTTTCCGTATCCTCCTGTAATGTTCTCGTCGCTGGCCCAGCACTGGAACAGGTACTTCAGCCCCCCCGTCAGTAGGGCCACCGGGACGAGGGCACTGTACTTCTTCAGGGAGGTGGACTACTCCCTCTCACCCGTCACCGTGAGGTACGACGAGGGGTTCGTGAGGGGCTTCGTGGGGTGGGTGCTATACTCCCTCGAGGCCAGGAAGGGGAGTAAGTTGAGAGCGGACGTCAGGAGGTTGTTGGCCTACGCCAACTACGTGGGGGTGGGGAAGTCGAGGAGCGTCGGGTTCGGGGAGGTTATCGTTAAAGAGACAAGCTGAGTTCGATCCATGCGACCCGCTGCCCATTCTTTCGATCCCCATTCTTTCGATCCACGGTGTCGATCGCATAGATAGTTCCGACGCCACCTGCGCGCGGGACTTCGGCCTCTACCACGCTTGACGGTCGTCTTCGCACCTCCAGCAACAACTTTCGACTAATGCTTTCAGCTGCCGAGTACGTCTAAATACTCAGGAGAAACATTGAAGTCTCGAACGAGCATTCCCGAGGACGATTTATCTCAGGCCGGGAGAGGGGGTCATCGAAGATCTCGAGCTTTTACCGAGGACGAAGACGAGGAGGCGAGAGATCCTCTTCCTTTAAGACCTATGCCGGACGTGGAGGTTTTCCACGAGAAGGTGGACGACCTTGCGGGAGGAGGACCTCCTCTTCGAAAGCAACTTCTATATGCTGGGATTGGGACGGGAAGTAGGGTGAGTGTCGCGGTAGAGTAGTTACAACCCTCGACACCATTCGACAGAAGGGAGTGACGGAAACCCTCGTCCTCCTCGAGGCCATCAACACCTCCGGGCTTGACCTCAGGGAGTCGAATGGGTCAACACTCTCCCCTCGGCGGCTCGCACCACTTAAGCGGAAGACGCGGTGGAGGGAATGGCTCTAAGGGATGAGAGGGGCGTTTTCCACCCGCGAAGGGCTCCGTGGTGATGTGGCCCAGAATCGGAGCGGAGGTGGTGAGCGTCAACACCGACTCGCGCTAGAGACTGGACCACTGCCAGTTCGCCAACAACGTGGGTTGAGGTACCACCTGTTTGGACGTTGGGTGACCCTCGTCGTCCCTAGGTGTCTCCTGCGCTAGGTCTCTCCACGAGTAAGTTCCCTCAAAGGGTACCTAACTCGGAACCACGTCACGCCACCTTCCGAGGAACCTCACGAGTTGAGGCCTGTCAGCCGAATCCTCTAAGTGGTGTAAGGTGGGCCTAGCTGGCCTAGGTAAGCCCAGGTAACTACAAGTCAGCCTGAGCCTAGAGCCATACGTCCACCCGAGGGCCAGTATTTTGGGAAGGTCCCAACTCAAAACATTTTAATCACTACAGCAGAGTTTCCGACATGCTCTGCTCTTCCTCTGACCTGTTGTCCTCCCTCGGAGTCGCCTTCCAAGAGTCGGTGGAGAATCCCGTCCCTCCCTCGCTCACCGACATCAAGTTCAAGGACGTGTTTCCCACCCTGTGCTCCAGGGCAGTGTCGTTCTGCGACAAGACCCTCTACCAACACCAGCTGGACGTGATCAGGTTACTCTCGTCTGGAAGGAGTGTGGCCCTGACCGCCGAGACCGGAGGTGGTAAGACGGAGGCCTGGCTGGGATACGCGATGGAAAGGCAGATCTCTCAGGACTTCAGGGCGCTCGCGGTTTACCCGACTAACGCCCTGTCCGGCGATCAGGTGGAGAGGATGTACAACTACTACACACAGGCCGGCTTCAACGTCTCCAAGACGGTCAGGGGGAAGGTGAAGGTGTTCGAGGGAGACCTGGTGAAGTACGACGGGGAGGTGGGTAAGTACGTGAGAGACCTGGGGAGGCCTAAGACCGTCCTCACGAACCCCGAAGTGTTGAAGAACGCCGTGGAGGGCCACCACAAGCTCTCTAAGTTCCTCTCTGGGCTCCGCCTGCTGGTGCTCGACGAGTTCGACTTCTACGGCAGCTTCAGGGCCACCTTCCTCCTTCACCTGGTGAGAAGGTTGAGGGACAGGTACGGCGTGAACCCGCAGGTCGTGGTGATGAGCGCCACGCTCTCCAACCCTTCCGTCGCGAGGCCCTTCGTCGAGTTGGAGCAAGTTGGAGGGAAGTCGTTCAGGCCCAGGAACGTCACCTACTTCCTTTTGGGTAGGGAGGAGGAGGTCAAGAGGATCTACTCTTCTTTGAAACTCGAGGTAAGTTACCAGGACTTCAGGAGGGATTTCTTCAAGTACGCCGCCGACCCCACTTACGCCAAGGCGTTCGCGGGTATATTCAGGGAGAACGGCGAACTGGCGGAACGGTTGCTCTCCGAGTACCTGAAATGCGACGAACTAACGATCGCCTTCGCCAGGGGGATGAACGAGGCCAACAACTTAGTAGGGAGGCTGGGGGTAAAGGTGAAGTACGAGGGAAACGCTGTCGCAGTTCACCACTCGGGAGTGAGCAAGGAAAGTAGGCAGGCCGTGGAGGATGGTATGAGGTCTGGGAAAGTTAAGGTGGTGGTGACGGTCAAGACACTCCTCCAAGGAATCGACCTAGGAAACGTCACGAGGGTAGTTCACGTTGGTCTCCCCTACACGGTGAGGGAGTTCGTACAGAGGGAAGGGAGGAAGGGGCGGAGGTTAGAACTCCCCCAGGTGGAGAGCGTGGTGGTGCCCACCTCGTTGCAGGACGCCGTGCTCCTCTCGGAGTACTCCGAGAGCCTCAAGGAGTGGACGTCCCTAGGGCCCGAGGCCATCGTGGTGAGTCCGGACAACGAGTACCTGAAGCTTTACGACGTGGTGATGGGCATAGACGACGACAGACGCTTCCTGGAGGAGGTGGGGGTGGACCCCGACCACCTACCCAAGTTCAGGTTTTACGACAACTTCGCAACCACCGTTACCAGGTGGGTGCGGGATGGGAACGACTGCAGGGAGCTCGAGGACGTCACGAGGCGGGACCTAGTGGAGAGGTTCCAGGTCGGGTGCGTCGACCCCTTCAACGGAGCTGTCGTGCTCCAGAACGTATGGTCGAAGTCGGACCACAGGTGGACGGTGGTGGAGTCGACGGAGGTGATGCCCACGGACTGTCCGTTCCACGTGGAGCCTATACAGCAGCTAAAGGACGCCGATGGGAAGTACGTTCAGATATGTAAACGGTGGAGAGAGGAGCCCAGGTTAGAGGAGGACGCGAAGAGGGGGAAACTCTGGTCCTCGGTCTCCTTAGATCTCCTCTTCAAGGGAGAGGGGGGATTCAAGATGGCCAAGGAGATAGCCAGGAAGGTGACGTGGTACGTGGAGTCGCGGGGGAGGATAACGTACCCGGACGGGGTGTCTACTTACGAAGTGGACAAGGTGGACCTCGATTACACCCCTCCTTATTGGCTCTCCTACGACTTCCCCACCTACGTTTACGCGTCTGAACTCGATCCGGCAGACTCTGACAAAGTGGAGGAGGGGATGAACTTCCTCCTCGCCGTGCTCAGGCTACGCTTCGGCCTCGACCTGAGGACCATAAACTTCGGCGTCTCGGGAGGGGGACTTCTGAAGGTCTGGGAGAGGGAGCCCGTCGGAGTGCTGAAGGCCCTCAGGGAGGGGAGGTCCGTGGAGCTGAGGGGGAGGGCCCTCAGCTGTAGGTCCCTGTTGGACGAGGTGAGGAACGTCCAGGACTCAAACCAGCTCAGAATGCTCCTCGAGTACCTAGATCCTTACACCTTCAGGAGGATGAACTTCAACGCGAGCAAGGCGGTGGCGGAGAGGTTCGTCCACTACGTGTGCGACACGGTCCCGTTCAAGGTCGAGGAGGTGGAACTCCTCGTGCCCAGGAACCCCAAGAGGAGGGCCGTGGTTCTCGATTCGTTCCTCGGGCGGTACGCTGTGGTCAAGGAGGGGAAGGTGACCCTCTACCAGGACCGAATCGTGGCCTCTAAGGACGCACTGAAGGAGAGCATAGACCTCGACGGCGTCGTGGCGACATACGGCCACCAGGAGGTCGACCCCAAGTTCTCCTCTATGGTGGTGGACGTGGACAGAGAGGTGAACAAGTTGCTCGGAGGTCCGCTTAGCCTGGCCAAGGCCAGGGAACTCCTCACAGGAAGGAGGGACATTTTGGCGGAAGAGAACGATCTCTCCGCCTCGATCCAGGAGGGGAGGTCGGAGGAGGACAAGTTGATCGACCTGTTCAGGAAGAGGGCCGAGACCATCCAACTTCTCCTCAACTTAGTGGACTCCTTAGAGGGGACCTGAGTCGTTATAGGTCGTAGAGCAGCTGGAGCCCAACTCCGTCCAAGCCACCTCGGTAACGCCGAGGCGGTGGGAAACCCCGTGGAGTCCAACGTGGGGGAGCTACTTCTCTGAAAAGTCAGCCTTCGACGATTTCGGTTGAGTACGAGTTCATCGTTCGGTCTCAAACCTTCAGACGACGCTGAGATCCCAGGGAACCCAGGAGACCAACACCTCAACAGACGCTCGGAGAATAGTTGAGGGCCGCGTCTACGCCTATCTCGGAAACAAACTAAGGTCCAAGGAAGGGGACGCGGGGGTCGATGAGAGTTGCGAAAGAGGGGTTTGAAGGGGTTGGAAAGTTTCCATTCACCGCCTATTCTCCCTTAGTACGAGTTCAAACGACGGTTCGCGGGAACTTCCGTAATACTCAAGGTCTGAATGAACGTAACCGAGATGAAGGAGGGGATCGACGTAACTCACCTCCACCCAAACCGTCGTGAGTCCCGAGGTGCCTCGGAGCCTGCGCAGTCCGCCTCCACCGTCGAGGGATGGACCTTTCGGCCAGGAAGCTCCCAGGGCTGGCTAACTCACTTCGACAGGGAAGTAGTACTTTACATTGGCCCAGCGTGTTGAAGGACGGTTGGCCCAGCGTGTTGAAGGACGGTCTGATTGGGAGTCGACACCTGGAGGGACGAGTCAAAGAACAAGACAAAGCGATAACGGACGTGGGCTCCGAGCTCGACGAGAAGTGAAAGGATCCATCGAGTCGCCGAGAGGACAGGGAACGACGAGGAAGGTTGTAATAACTGGTAGAGAGGGTCAGGAGGCCTTTCCCCTTCGTCATGGATCGTGAAGGAGAGCTACGCGGAGGGGAAGAGACCTCGGAGGGACTCTTGGGGTCACCTCACTAGGTTGTCGACCACCTTAGGAAGATCATCGATCTGAACGGTGGGAACCCTCCACGTCCACAGGGAACTGAGGTCGAGTGACCACCCCCCTCGGGAGGAACCTAGGTAATTGCGAGACAGTGGACTGAAGCCCACTCCAGTAAGACATAAAATTCGATAAGACATAAAATTCGATAGGAGCGATCAACAGTTATGAGTTCCCGGCCCCTCCCCGCACTCATCCTCCTGGTACTGGCGGCCTTCACAGTTCTCTCGATCGCGGCTAGTTCCCAGTCCGCCGCCGGGTTCGACGTTACTGCGATGGCCATGTACCCACAGGAAGTGAACGGAAGTTACCTCATCGCGGTCGGAGCGAAGGTCACCACCACCTTCCTGTTCATCTTCCAGAAGACCTGTTACTACCTGGACCTCTACAGCTACTCGGACGGTACTTTAACCCAGCTCTGGAACGTCTCGCTGAGCCACGAGGCCACGGCCGTCGCCCTCTCTCCTAATCTCGTGGCCGTGGGAGTCAGCTCCGGTAGCTCCATCTTCAGTTCGGGGAGTTCCAGCGTCGAGGTGTTTTCTACGTCGGGGAGCGGGATGTGGAGCGTGGAGTACTCTTACCCCACCGTCACGTCGCTCGCAATTTCCTCCGCCGACCAGGTGGCTGTGAGCGTAGGAGGGCCGTCCCCCGAGGGCGCCGTCTACGTTTACGACGAGTCGGGAGACCTGCTCTGGAACTACTCGCCGTCGGGTTACTTCGGCGTCCACCAGCTCCTCTTCACTCCTGCGGGAGACCTTATAGTGGGCGCCGGGAACGGTTACGCCAACGGGGGGTGGGTGATCGACTTCTCCCAGACGGGGCGCGTGTTGTGGAACGTGTCTACCTACGACCCCACTTCCCTGGCCCTCGGGCCCAACGGGGTAGTTGTGGGGGCCTACGTTTCCTACGCATTCGGGGGGGACAACTACGTCCTGGAGATAAGCGATGGGAGGCTGCTCTGGGTGAGGGACCTCGGACCCAACTCTCGAAACACCTCCCTAATATGGGTCTCCGACTCCCCCAACTCAGCCCTCTCGGCGGTGGCTGGAAACTACGGACTCCACTTCGTCACGGGCGACGGGGTTTACGTGCTCAACTACTCCCTCCCCTTCGGTGACTCGGAAGTGGCCCAGTCCTCCAACGGTTCAGTCGTAGCAGTGGCCGAACTGGGCGGATCCCAACTCCTGGTCTTCGACTACGGCGAGGAGATCGGGTCCTACAGTGTGGGACAGATCAGATCCCTGGCAGTGAACTCCCAGGGGAACCTGATCGTGGTGGGAACGTCCAACGGGTTGCAAGCAATACAAGTCACTCCCTCCCCATCGCGACGTTCACGGTCGTGTCGCAATTGCCGTCCTTCTACGTCGGGGACGTGGTCGCTTTCTCCAACTCCACCTACCACCTCCCCGCCCCAGTGACCTTGAAGCTCCCCACCAACTCGACACGGGGAAGCGTGAGGTACCTGCTAGACTCGCTGCAGGTGTTGGGCTCAGGGTCGGGACTCGACCTCGGACCAGGGATATACTTGGTGAGGGCCAACTACACCCTCCAGTTCCTGGTCGAGGTCGTCTACCCGCAAACTACCTCCAGCGGTTGGTACTTCTCGGGCTCGCTGATAACGTTTCCCTCCCTGATCCAGGTGAACTCCACGGTGAGGTACTCCCTAATCGGACGGTCCACCTTCACCGTCACAGGGCCCGCGAACGTCACTCCCGACTACGTGAAGCAGTACCTTGTGACCCTCTCCCTCCCCAACGGGACCCTCTCGTCGTGGATCGACCAGGACGCTGTGGCGACTATCCCGGCCCTGATCCAGGTGAACTCCACGGTGAGGTACTCGCTAGTGGGGCCCTCGACCTTCATTGTGACCGTGCCGGCCGAGCTCACTCCCGACTACGTGAAGCAGTACCTTGTGACCCTCTCCCTCCCCAACGGGACCCTCTCGTCGTGGATCGACCAGGACGCTGTGGCGACTATCCCGGCCCTGATCCAGGTGAACTCCACGGTGAGGTACTCCCTAATCGGACGGTCCACCTTCACCGTCACAGGGCCCGCGAACGTCACTCCCGACTACGTGAAGCAGTACCTGGTCGTAATAGACGGTAACTCGTCTTGGATGGACCAGGGATCTACCGTGAGGCTCTACCGGGAGGTCGGCTTCCCGTTCAACGTCAAATGGGTCGGGACCTACAACGTGAGCAACGGTCGGGTGGTGAACGTGAACGGTCCGATCGTGGAGAAGGCGGTGCGAGTCCTGAGCTTGGTCTCCCTTGCAGAGGTCGTAGTGCCCGTTGGAGGGGCGGGAGGGTTGGCCTACGCTCTGAGGAGGAGGACGAGGTCCGCGAGGACTTTCGTCGGGAAAGGGGAACTCGTCTTGGTGAACGGTGTTGTGGCGGTGGTCGTCGAAGTGAGGAGGGAGGACGGGAGGAACGTGTACTACGTCGACTTCGGGTAGTGCAGTTTAAACTCGAGGTCTGGACGGAACCAGAGGCAGGGGAGGCAGTTGGTCGTACCGCAGGGTCCAAACTCGAGGTCTGGACGGGGGCTTCCGCTGTTGAGTGGAACGCGGCAGAGAGCAATGGAAAGGACTTCGTCCTCGGAGAGTTGACGCCTCGAAGTGCGAATCACTCCACACTTCTCCCTTCCGTCAAGGATCCACGGCCTGGTCTATGGGTCGACCTCTCAGGGGGAAAGCCTGGAGCGCTGGGAGGGGAGGTACCTGGGAATTCCCACCGATGACCGGTTCAGGTGAATGATTTCCACCTCCACCCTAGAGTTGATTGTCCTTGGGCCAATTGCGAAGGACGAGCGAGATCGGGATCCTTACCAACGTTTCGCCCGAGCGTTCAACGTCGAGTTCTCAACTTCCCTCCTCAGCCTACTTCGTCTTAGTGCGGTCTCACATCCCTAGAGCCCCCACTCGCCTGGCCTCACGGAAGCCTGTTAGTTGTCCTCACACAGTGCGAACTCCACGTTCATCGCCGGAGGGAAGAGCCCGACATCCTTCAATTGTCCTCACCGGCGTTCCGTTCTAGATTCTGAACGGAGTACCGAGGTTCTAAAGCGTGGCCTCCGAGACGTCTTCCTCAGTTCCGGTTGGACGTCAACGAGGAGATCACCACGTCTGAAATCCTCTATGGTACTTCGCACTGGAGTGTGCGGCGTCGATCTCCACATCGTCTGAACTCGCCAGAGGTTCTCTTCGGAGCGTTTCGGGGTTCACTCGGGTCAGCTTGGAACTCGTTCACCTCGTCGAGTTTCGCGGGCGAGTCGCTCGTTTCGTACAGTGAAGAGTTAACTCTTTCAGGTGAACTCGGTGAAATCGTCTGCGTGCGTCCCGCCCAACTGTTTCCTCATTGCGAAACCGCAACGATCTCCCCTTTGTCGTCCTCTTAATTTTTCGAGGAGTCGAGAAAGCCTTCCTGGGGGTTAGTTTAGGGGCGAACTGACATATTTTCACCTCATTACCTTAGGTAAGTACAGTAGTCCCTCCCCGACCCTCACGAACTCTATCGTCCCTATCCTGTAGGCGTGACCGTTCACGATCACCACGATCCATAAGACGGGGGTTTCGGAAGGATCGAAGGTTTGTTCCATTACGACCCAGTCACCGTTGGGGGTGGACACCGCATCGAAGCTAGCCCTAAACGTCTGGTTCCCGGCGTAGACTGTGGAGTTCAAAAACGTCACGACATAGGTCCGAGAGGACCAGCCGCTGTACACCGCGGGCGGCACGTGGCCGGGCGAGAAGGACGATGGAAGGTAAGTACAGGGGTTAGCTCCGAGGGGAACCTCCCCTGCCGCGAGGAATACCCTCCCCGAATAATGGGGTATCGTAACTTTGACGGAGTACCGCAGGCCGAGCGACGTCCCACTGATGTCGTTGGTGTGAACGTCACTAACGTTGTATACGCACACGTGAGGTGTCGTGACGCTCGCGGTGAAAGTGTTTGCCATCTCCTCGACGGTAGGTGAGGACAACGACGGGACGCTGGCCCAAACCAGGTAAACCGCGGCGAGTGTGAGGAGAGCGAGATATGTCGACTTACGGGTCACGGCCTTTCACCGTCCCTCCCAACTGAAGGGGGTACGGAATCGCGCTGTAGAAGTTTTGGCCGCTGGGTCCACCACGTTGTAAGAAGGGTCGAGGTAAACTGAGTCCCGACCGTACTGCCGACCTTCCCCTCTTTGGGCCGAAGGGTAGAGGGATCGTTCTCGGGTTCCTTTCGTGGGCCAGCTACGACGCCCGTCCGCCAGTCCTCTACGTGATTTGGAACCTCTCCGACTTCACTCGTCACGGCCTGCACCACCACGTCGGAGTACTTTCTAACTCCGAACGATCGACGAACCTTCTTGGCGGTCCGTGTAGGGTTCCCCTGGACGATACGAGGCGTCCCAAGCGTTCCACCACCGATCTGCTACGTATCCCTACAATCCTTTCCGACGCGGTGTACGCTCGTCCTCGTCAACCCACTCAGTGGGGCTTTCCCTCGGCCACGCGAGCGGACAGTACCCTCCTACCGTCGGTCGTATCTCAATGGCAGGAGCTTCCGTGGCCTCCTTTAAGCGAACTCTCCGTGGTCTGTGGGAACTGCGGTCTGAAGCGACATTTCCACCGTTCGGAAGCCCTCAGGTGCGGCCTGTTTAGGGCACAGGGACCGGAGGAGGTCGCGAGAGGGGAAACCTGGACCCGAGGGCGGCCCCCGTTCCGACGTCGATCTGGGGGCGACCTCCGTACTTGGGGTACGTCAGGAGTCGGGTCTGGAGACCTCTCGGGAGGGGGACGTCGTGTCCCCGTGTAGAAGTCCAGGGCTCCTCCGTCGACCTGGGAAGGGGATTCCCCGTGGCCAGTTCAGGTCGCCCCGCACCAGAACGTTTTTATTTTAACCCGTGCAGGGGAGCATCATGTTGGACCTCACGCTGGAGGGCTTCGATTTGCTCCAGGACTTGTACGGTAAGCTATCCGGAGTGAAGTTCTTCGCCGCCGGGAACCAGTGGTTCGTCCTAGAGGAGCTCGTTCCAAGCATGGGAGACGTCTTCGTCGAGACCCTGCCTCCGGGAGCGATCGTGAGGCAGATCGCGGGGGACGTGGTTAAGATAGGCAACCTGTCGATAGACGTCAGGCCCGACGTGGTGTCGCTCCCGCCCTCCATGATGCGGCAGGTGGCGGACCTCGTGAAGGACCCCGTGGAGTACGTGGAGAACGAGGTCGTGGTCGCCACCAGGTTCAGGATGAAGGACATGTGCGACCTCGCTGGAATGAGGGTCGCCTTGCCCAACCCCGAGATCGAGGGTATAGGGGAGGTGTTCAGGAGCGCATACGAGGAGGAGTGCGGAGACTACTCCACTTTGAGGGAGAGGAGCTACGTGACAAAGGTGCATCACAGGGAGACCCCGGCCCTAATGAGGAGGGGACTGGTGGACGCGGGGGTGGTTTGGATGACCGAGGCCGTGAAGTGGGGACTCGAGAGCGTCCCCACCGGAAGGAAGGGGAGATTGTCCGTGGCCGTCACCAAGTTCGGGAACGGGGGCGAAAGGGTGAAGGACTTCCTCCTCTCTCAGGGCAGGGCCGTTTACGAGAAGTACGGCTTCAAGTGGTTGGGGTGAGAGCCTTGCCGGATCCCGAGGGAGGGCGCGCTTTGAAGGTGGTGGTACAGGTAGCCAACGACCCGGAGAAGGGGGTGAATTCGGTGATCAACTTGCTGAGGGAAATGGACGTGGGGGAGGTCGAGGTGGTCTTCCACCAGGACGCGATCAACGCGGTGCTAGACCCCTCCCTGGTGGGTAGGCTCCACCCAGCCAAGGTGGTGGCGTGCAGGAACTCCCTGAGGGCCAGGGGAATAGACGAGTCGACACTCCCTCGTGGGACCGTGGTAGTCGACGCCGGGGTGGCCGAGATAGTGAGGAGGCAGGCCGAGGGGTGGATCTACTTGAGGGTCTGAGGAGCGTTAGACCGCCTCCGCCGGTAGACTCGCACCTCCACCGAGTACCCTTCAAGTTACCCTTCCACCCCCTTAAGGACACACGTCCTTCCAGGGGACCTCGGCCGACGAAACGCCTCGACGTCCTTCGAAAGCGGATCGAGGGGCTCTTCCCTCCCCTCGACGGTCGGCCTCGATTTCCTCCCTTCGGCCTTCTACGAAACTTCGTCCACGACGAGGTTGAAACCCATTGAACCGCCATCGAACGCCAGAGTCTCTCCCATGGGGAGGCCTAACGGTTTCCTCTCCGGGCCCCCTAACCGGAGGTCCCCCACTAGGTGAATTTTCCGTCTCTCCGCTGTCCCGAAAAAGCCCCTCGAGGGGGGCCGAGATCGACGGTCCCGAATCGTGCAACGCGTCGATCGCCAGCCTCCGCTACCAATAGACGAGGTCGCGGAGGAACCGATCGTGCTCCCGGACGTCTTTCTGGACCCGTTACGCCCGACTAGAGCGAGAGGAAGAACCAGCTACGCGTGAGGAAACCTCAAACTAATTTGCGCAGACCTGACGTCCGAAATACTTATAAGTAAGTTATTAAGTAGGTAATATTGTGTCAGCTTTCGACCGGTTCGCCGAAGAGTACGACTCTTGGTTCGTGAAGAACCGCAACGTGTTCCTCTCGGAGCTCGGTCTGGTTGAGGAACTCTTGAGGGGAGAGAAGGAGATCTTGAGCGTTGGATGCGGCAGCGGACTATTCGAGGCCGCGCTCAGGGAGAGGGGGATCGTAATTGAGGACTGCGTGGAGCCTTCGGAGATGGGGAGGATAGCTCGAGCTAGGGGGCTAAAGGTGTTGAGGGGTTTCGCCGAGGAATTACCGGTTCAGACCAACTACAGTACGGTCCTCATGAACGGCGTGATTCACTACTTGAACGACCCAGTTAAGGCACTGCTGGAGGTGAAGAGGGTACTGAAGGACGGGGGGCACTTAGTTCTCTGTTGGGTCGCGGGGGAGGGCTCATACGGCCTCCTCTATAGACTCGCCTCCGAGGTCGGTTGGGAGGACCTTAGGGACGTCTCCCCCGAGAACCCCTACCCCGCGAAGTTCTTGGAGGGAGCCAAGTGGCCGACCGTGGACGAGGTGAGGAAGCTTCTGGCCCAAACTCGCTTCAGGGAAGTCGAGGTCATGCAGACCTTGACGCGACATCCCAAGTACTCCAACCTGGAATACGAACTCCCTTCCCCAGGATACGACAGGGGAGACTACTTGTGCGTCAAAGCCCAGAAACTCCGAACCGAGGAAGGACAGTTCTCCTTCGAGCGAAAGGACCTAATGGCGCCCCCAAAGGGCGAACAAGGTACCAACGAATCACCGGCGGGTCGAAACTCGTCTACGTGAAACGGCGAACGACGGGTTCAGGGCTCCGCGACAGATTCGTTTTCCTTTAAATTTGGAAAAACATTGCCCCTTCGAGCGAGGTAGAGCTTGAGGAGATGGCGGGAAGTAGTCGTTGGGGGAGTGTCTCGGGGCAAAGGGGATTCAGATTAAGCTTATTAGTCTGATTGATCAGATTATCCCGTGGACAGGGTGATAAGGGTCGGCAAGAGGAACTCCATATACCTTCCTAAGGACGTGGCCGAGAGCATTAACGTAAAGGAGGGGGACAAGTTGGTCCTGGTGAGCAAGGGAGACAGGCTGGAGCTGATCCCCTTGAGGAGACCCTCTAAGTACTGGACGGAGATCGACGTCGACGAGGTGGAGGAAGTTGGAGAGGAAGTTAGCAGATCTCTCGGAATTGATCGTTGACACCACTTTCCTACTCCCCTTCCTCGGAGTCAAGGTCAGGGGGATCGAGAGCGATCGGCTCCTCGAGGGTAGAACTGTTTATTACCCCTCCCTCATGTTGGTGGAGCTCCTCGCGGTGGTGTTCAAGGAGGCCAAGAGGTTGAAGTTGAGGAAGGTGCCCGAGGAAGCCATAGTTGGTTTGTCCTACCTAGTTAGCTCCCTCAGGTTCGTGAATTTGGAGGGTCAGGACGTACAGGTGGCCTACGACGTGGTGAGTAGGGGGTGGAACGACGTGTTCGACGCGACGTTGTACTCCGCCCACGCTACCACCAAGGTTCCCGTGGTCACCGCCGATCGCTCCTTTTACGACTTCCTGAAGAGGAACGGTTTCGACGTCGACGGAGTGATACTCGTCTGATGGGGAGGACCTTTCCACTCAACACAGAACGAGGTGAGTCGTGTTCCAAAGTCGTCGGTGGACCTCCGTTCCTCTTCCCTTTCGGAGGGTGTACCCCAAGGACGGAAGAGACTCGCACAACTGACGATTCCTCACTCCGACCGCGGTCGAGGTTCCCACTGGAGTGTCCTCTCGCCCGATGTTTCCACGACCCGTCGACGATCCCCTCGTCTAAGGGGGCTCCTCCGGGGCGACTCCCATCTTCGAAGGGTGGGCTCGGTCTCTAAAGCAGTTGGGACCCCCTTCGCCCCGAAACTTCCTGAACTCCAGAGGAGGATCGAGACCCCAGCCTCATCGCCCCTCCTCCACAGTAAACGCGGACTTTCGAGATGACACTTTGAAGAAGTACAGACGAAGAGTAGGGGTCGAGGAGGACCAACTCGGGTGGGCAACTTGGAGCTGCTCGACAAGAGGGGAAGATCGAGGAGAGATGCGGGAAGACGGTTTAGGGGAAGGACTGCGATCCTTGGGGCTCGGCGAGGTCGCGGGGGTCTTCGCGAACTGCGACGGAAGGGGTTCAGAGGAAACCGTAAGGGGTGCACGGAATTGGAGGGTCGTGGAAGGACAGGAGGTGTGACCGTCTCCCGATCCGGACCTCCTACTCCCGGACGGCCGTAAACCATCCCCGTAAGCCCCTTCGAGAGGCCACGAAGTTCCCCTCTGGAACTCCGTACCCTCCGTCGAAAGCGCAATCGGGACCCTGTTTAAAAGTTTGTTTATTCGTAATTACCTCGCTTACTTTTCTAGTTTTCAGTAACACCCGTCCTTCTGTTTGAATGAAATGAAATCTTTTGAAGCCGATTCGCTCTTCTTTCAACACTAATGATGGTATTACGGAAGGGAGTTTCTCATTTTCTTGAAAAGCAGGCTCATCCCTTCCATTTGGGGTGACCAACGTTGAGGCGTGTCAAGGGGAAAATTCAATTTCAATTAAAGAGAATGAATAAGTTCCCAATGTCTTGAACTAAAGTGGGGTAAGACCCTAGTCGGGGAGGCCAATGTCGCGACCCTGACGTTGAGGAACGTTCCTGGTCCGACGTACGACCCGCCGAGGGGAAGACGGCGTGGAGAGAAAAACAGTTCGAAACAAAGGCTAGTACTCGACTTCCTAGAAAGAGTCCCGAGAAATGGGATCCAGGCGAATCCGAAGGTGCTCGTTGTGATGGCACTTCACACATGCCCTCGAGCACGTTGTGAGGACAGCGAACCTAAACACAATCCGATTCGTGGAGAGAAAGGTGGGGAGGAGCCTTCCGACCCTGAGGGCCCACACCGATTTCCTCAGCGCTTCTTGGACGGGCCTGGAGGACTGCTTTACGGCCAGGAGAAACTAAGCCTCCACCCCATCTGACTGACCCGCGAGCTCGGCACCTTCCCCGCCGTCCAGAGGCCACCCCACCGACGGTCCCGCTCCCAGTAAATAGACCCGCAGAGGCCAGACTGGGCGTGTCATGTAAGTCTTTTGAATTTAATTTTCCCGTTACTAATAAGGATTGTTCTGATTATATCCTTTTATAAGTCAACATTTATTATTATATTTATTTTTTAGGATATTCATTTTCAAGATACCATTCCGACATCTTTTCAAGGCCGAATAATCCACCTTTGATTCACTTCTCCCACCGGCTGTGCGAGCTACGTTTACACTTAAATCCCTTCAATAGAATATTTTCCACGAAACAAAGTCTAGGGTTCGGTGAGCTTCAGTGCTTTCGGCTAGAAGAATATTTGCATTGATACCATCGAGGAGTTGAGGATTCCAAAGAAGTACGAGGAGAAGAACCAGGTAATCAAGGTGAAGGTTCGGTCGGATCTCACGGTAGACGGGGAGAGCCGTGGCCATCTCAGATGGATGTGGGAGGTTGGAGAGATTTTGTGCTTACTTCAAAAAGGCGAGAATCTAAACGTCCATGTAGAGAGACAATTCTCTGAACGAGGAGCATTGTTTTTAGAACGACAGTCAAACAGACCTAGCCCGAATAAGCCCTAGGGAATTGATTAGGGAATCGATAAGGAGGGCTTGGTGTTTTCGTAGACCTGAATGAGGGCATTTACGCTTCCATCGATTGTAGTTAACGTAATAGTTCGCGAGGCGATAAGGACGACCAATGTCGAGCTCTGAGGGGGAACTCCCTCAAGCCGTGAGTCTAGGCCCAGTTCTAAGGAGTTGACAGGATGTTCACTTGGACGGTCGGGAGTAAGCTGGAAATAGCCTTCAGTTCGACTCTCGTCAACCGGTTGTACGTGAACTACAACTACCTCAATTTACACCTTCTCACAACGAGACGGTCTCTTTGAAGGAGTTGGCCATTAGGAATGAATGACCAAGCCTATGGTCTGTTCTAGTCTAACTGTGGTTGAGAACGTCTGGACTTGGAGAGAGGTTTGTCCAAAGCGATCGCGTTTCATCACTCTGGTTTAAAGGTCGAACTTGAGTCGTCAAAGCGTGAGGTATAAAAACCACTGAGACTTCTCCCTTCGCTGAGCTAGTTGCGAAGTTCGAGTATTCACCAAAGCATCATGAACTCGGGAGGTTGGAGGTAACGAGTCCTTTTAGCCTAGTAGGTCCCTCACACTTATTCCTTGAAACTCGAACATACCGAACCCCTGACTGTTCTTTGTTCCTAGACCTGCCAAGTAACCTATCATTATCGCGGTCTTCGGCGCGTTAAATTTGAACCTACCCATTGCCCCCACAACGACGTTCCCCTTGTACATGGTTACTGTCCTCCTCCACTTCAGGAACCGAACCCTGACGGGAGACTTGATCTCCCTTCCCGTCACTACCTTGACTTTCCTTTTCACGTTTAGCTCCAACCAAAGAGAGTATTCCTCTTGATGAGGGAGGAGGTACTTCGTCACCTCGGTCTTCTTTGTGACCACCACTGGAGAAAGGGTGTAGAACTCCCTGTTCTCCAAGTTAGGGAACTTCACCACCCTCATGCTGTCCACGGTGAGCTTGGCCTTTCCTATCCTCACTTCAGGGTGCTCTCCGAAATTCTTCATCAATGCCTTCATCTGCTTCGAGAACACAGAGGAGACACAGAGGTAGACAAAGTCTTTGAACACTAGGTCTTCTCCTCTCCTCGTGAAGTCTCCGTATAACCTAGAGAACGTGAAGAGTTTGAACCTCCTCGGACCCTCCTTGACTCCACCGTCATGAAGTAACTTCCTGGTTCTCTCAGGAAGCCGACGATATATGAGTGACTGAACTAAGTAGTTATAGTGAACGGGCACCTCGCCCGACAGGACCCTGAGCTTAAGACATACCCTCAAAGGAAAACTATCCCTCTCCCTTCACATACGGCTCCCTTTAAGGGGAACCTAGCTGAACTGTGTAGGGGGACGCACTGACGGAGAAGAAGTAGTTCCTGGTCACGCCTGGTCTCCTGCCCTCCTTGAACTCCCGGGGTACGATGTCCTCCACTGAGAGTTGAACCCCGGGCTCGAAGTCCACCTTCAAGCTAGAAGGTACTGCTCCAACCACCTTCAACTTACCCTGGGGCAGTTCCGAACATTCCACCACCTCCTCCTGCTCCGTCCAGGCCAGCATACCCGCTGTCCCCAAGGATAGGGGATAGGCGGGTCTCACGAAAGCCTCCTCGACTTTCGGTTCGGCTGGACTAATGTAGATCTCGTAACCCAGGAAATCACCGCTGGAGGAGACCACTACCTCTTTGGTGGTGGGCACTCTACCCCTAGTCCCCTCAGTTTAGTGACAGAAACCTGGTCCGTATCGAGAACATCCTCACCAGTCACCAGCTTCCTCAAGGGAGTTAGGGCTGCTACACCTACATCGTACCAGTTTAGTTTCTCATAGTAGCTATCCCTCTCCATTCCCAGGGCCGCGGCCATGATTCCTAGCACTGTTGTCCTAGGAGGAAAGTAGTAAGAGAGGGAGGTGGAGTTACTGTAAACCTTTCTGAAGTGGGCCATCTTTCCCTTGATCCTAACCCTCAGTAACCTCAAGTTAGCACCCTAGGCGGGATGTGGAAGGTTCACTACGTTAGCGACCTTCCTCATCTCCTCGCATACCTTGGACATCTCTTGGGAACACCTGGAGTACACCGTGGCTTGCTTAAGTTTAGCTATGAGGGCAGAGAAGTCCAGTTCGAGATCTTCCAGTCCCCTAACGGCCTCCTTCCTCTCCTTCACCTTTACAAACCTTCTCAGGTCTCCCTCGAATCTATCCGCCTCAGGCCATTCCACTCTCATGTACAGGTGAGGATAGTGCCCAATCTTACTCCTCGTCACGGACTCCGACAGTATGGCCTCCCAGATGAGGTTGTCGAAGATCTTGAGGTCTTCAACGGAGGCCTTGGTCCTCTGGGCTCTTCTGTAACTGAATGCACCGTAGAAGGCCAGGAGGGAGTAGTAGACCCTGTAGTCCTTTCCTATGTTCCCCGCTCCAGTGTCCCTACCGGAAAAGATGGATGTTATGCTCCTAGTGTCCATCAGATCTACCCTATGCAGGGAGTAACCCCAACTCAGTTGGAGCGGTCCGGTGAAGGATATGGACTCTCCCTTCTTCTCTCCCTTCTTGGGAATGGTGGCCCCGAACAGCCTAGCGTCCACGCAGGAGTTTAGAACATCCTCTGGGTTCCCCCCGTACTTCTCTAACTTCGTCGTGGCATCTACGTTCTTTCCGTCGACCTTGGATACCCAGACCTTGTCCTCACCTTGCCTCGATATGAGTAGATCCCTGAAGAATCTCTTAACCCTCACGTCCGTCACTATGTTGGTCCTGGTCTTGGGGTCCATCCTAGGTCTGTTCTCGTCGTCCGGATCTCCATTGGGGTTAGCCATCTTCACTTCGTATATGAGGAGGATCTCCGAGTTCTTAGTAGGAGGGTTGTTCTTAGTTGGAGGATCCAAACCAATCAAGTTAAGAAAGGAACTTCAGTATATAAGGTTTTACTCTACTTCAGGTGTATTACTCTCTGTGGGAAGTCGATTCGAGGATCTGTTTCGTAGTGTAGGAATAGCCCAAAAGGATTAGGAACACATTCTCTTGTGGATTCCTCAAGGATCCACTATCCTCTTCGATCAATCTGAGGGCCTCCCCCAACTCAGCTTCATTATATTGAAGTACATTGTAGTCCCTGAGGGACTCGGCCAACCTGTTTGCGTATACCTTTACGTCCTCATAGTCCATCCCTTCGAAGTCTATCCTGTCAAGAATTGCCTTCCTCTTGTCCTCTTTCTTAGCCTGCTCCTTTCCAACCTGAGCGGTGAGGTAACCCAAGAGGTAAAGGCCTTTCCTGCCTCCCTTGAGTCCCATGGATTCGGCTATCTCTCCTGCTCTACTTCTGTCACTCTCACGAGGGAGGGCGGAACTGACACTCATAAGTCCTAGTAGTCCCATGGAATATATAAATATATGCTGAAGTAGAACGAGATCCTCTAGGCTCCTCCTCATCGTCTCCCTGTTCTCGCAGGTCTCGTACCTCCTGCACCTCAGGGACTCCGTGAACGCCTTGTAGACGAAACTCGGATCCAAGGGGTAGTCCAAGACAATGGCCTCAAAGAAGTCCAGAAAGTACCTCGGATCTACTCCGTCCCTAGTCTCCCTCACGGGTAGGCTAGCGTAGAGGTCCTTAAAGGAAGGAGACCAAGAGAATCTGAGCAGAGAAGCGGACCTGTTGAAGGTCTTGACCACGGCAATCAACCTCAGGTAACTCACCTCCGGTATTACCCTCCAGACCTTGAACTTGGCCTGCTGCCTCTTGCCGAAGAGGATAGTCAGTCTAGGTTCCACACTCAGGTCTCTTGCGGCGTCATCCACCTCTTTCTCCGCATTCCTTACGTCCTCTAGAGATTTTAGGAGGAACCCTTCTAGACTGGGTTCGTAGAGTTTCAGGAACTGCTCTAATCCCCGAGGTGGGAGGTCTGGAATGATGTAAGCGTTTATCGCTCCCATACTGCTCACGAGTCTCTGCTCCACGTAGTTGCTGCCTAGGACGAGGAGACTTCTACAGGAGGGGCACACACTGTGGGCCAGGGTCACATTGTCCTCAAAGAGGTGAGGGAGAAATCCCTTCTTGTCGGTGATGAATATCTTCAGGATGGATCCGTTGGGATAATCTGGGTTCTCCAGCACTTGATTGGAACCACAGATCTGACATGTTCCCTCCACTGTCTCCCCTGAGGCGGAGAGTAAGGACCTGTACTCCTTCTCCTTAGCCAGGATCACCTCTCTTCCGTTGTGAAGTATTTTCACCGTGTAGAGCTTACAGTCCTTCGAGTTCCTCACTTTCTCAAAGACATCCTTGAACTTATCCGGATCAGGAGTGTACCACGAGAGGACCGAATCCACGATATTGCCCAGCTCAGTTCCCTTGAGCCTCTGGGAGATAACCTGGAGGGCGAATTTCTTTTCGCGTTTCACCGCCTTGCCTTCTTCGTCGAACCCCAAGACGTACTTGAACTGGTTCGTAGTTACCCCTAGTTGATCCTTCTGGCCTCCGTAGTTACCCATGAAGGCTAGGTCCCTTTCCACATCTTCATACAGTTCAACCCTTTCTAGGGACACGGTCTTGGAATCGTCATCGAAAACCACGTAACACAAACTCCCTTCGTTGTCTTTCAACTCCTTAATCGGTAATTTCTCGTGACTCTCTTCCGAGCCCAACCTCCCTATCTCTCGCAGGGCTGCGAACATATAGGTAATTAGCCAGGTGAGCAATTTATACTTTGATGTTGTACTCTCGTCCTCCCACCAATTGACCTCTAACTCCTGGATGGAAATTTTCTGGGCATCAACGGTGAACCAATTAAGGACGTCACGAGGCTCAGTATCGCTAGATTATTAGGTGGATAAGGAAATCTTCGTACATCCTCAGGGATCGAGGAAAACCCGATGACAACTGCAGGGAATTCGAAATTCCGAGTCTCCACATCGAGGAAGTCTCAATCGTTCCTAGCCCCCCGTCACGTGACCTTTCGAGTCCCAGTGACCCATCAAAACACATGGGGTTCTCAATGAGGTGAGCACGGGAACTCTAGGAAACCGGAGGGGTCGGAAGGAATCTATAAAGGTGTTCCATTCCGACCGTCCGTAAGTCAGAGATCGCTGGGCCACCCAACTTTCGCCCCCGTCTTTGTTCACTGTGCGAGTCCTTCTCACGTCCGAATCTCCTGGGGCTGGAGGTCACCCCAGGATAGATCATGGTTGTCTGTGGCGAGCTTTTCGAGGTCCCTTTCGTCGACCACTCAGAGCCCCGGTGAAGTTCACGAGGGCATCAGTAATTTCTGCAATTAATTTAATAGGGAAGGAGTAAAGTACCACATGTACGTGATACTCGTGTACGATTTCGACGAGAGTAGGGTCAACAGGGCTCTCCAAACCTGTAGGAAGTACCTAACCTGGGTCCAGAGGTCCGTGTTCGAGGGCGAGATAAGCGAGGGAAAATTTTACGCCTTAAAGGAGGAGCTACGCAGGATCATGAGGGGAAAGGACTCCGTCATAATATACCTCTTGGAAACAGGTAGGTACTTAAAAAGAGAAGTCTTGGGAGAGGAAGGACAGCCCTTCAACGTCCTCTAGACTTGGAGTTCTACAAGTTACCACGTTTCCTAAATCTCGTCGATCACTTGACCGTCTGGACACGCCGAATCAGCCCCAGGCCTAGGCTTGTGACCGTAGGTCACTGAACTGAATTTCTCCCGACGTTGAAGGCCAAGTGAACTGTTCATGAGAATGATTGAGAAACCTTGATATAAAACTTCTAACAATTTAGTAAAGTGAACTACAAACTAGCTCCAGACGTGGTAGTGACGGGGACCCTCGTGTGGTACTCGCACGTGTGTCCCAGGGAAGTTTGGTTCATGGCTAGGGGATCACTCCCTACAGACACCACGCGAGGCTGGAGTTCGGTAGGGAAATTCACAGAATCCACTCCGAGGAGGTTCCGCTCTCCCTAGAGGGAATGAAGCTGGACAGGTTCAGGGAGGACAGTGGAGTAGTGGTGGAAATAAAGTCCACCTCGAGGCACCTGGAGTCGGCTAGGGCCCAGGTCGCGTATTACCTCTATAGGTTGAGGGAAGTAGGGGTGAGGGCCGGGGGAGAGATCTGGGTGCCGGAAGAGGGGTTGAAGGAGAAAGTCGAGGGATTTAGTGAGGAAGAGGTCGGAAAGGACCTGGAGAGAATCAAGCATATAGTGGAGATGGAGAGACCTCCTCCCAGGAAATGGATAAGGTATTGCGGGAAGTGTGCCTACAGAGGCCTTTGTTGGGGTGAAGAAAGGTGATCCGTCGTTGTCCTAAGGGACCCGGGAAGATCTCCAACTTCTGCCGCTGTGTTGGAGCGAGGTGAATCTTCGAATTGGGGAAGTCCTCCATGAAAAGGATATACATCACATCCCACGGGGAGCTTAAAAGGAAGTCTAACACCTTGGCCTTCGTCACGAAGGAGGGAACTAAGTACGTCCCCGTGACTCAGGTGAGGTCCCTTTACGTGTACGGGGAGGTGAGGTTGAACAAGAGGGTCTTACACTTCATATCCAGGTACGGGATTCCTATACACTTCTTCTCCAGGAGGTACCTGGGCAGCTTCTTACCCAAGGTCCAGAACGTATCGGGCTTCGTGCTCCTGAAACAGGTCCAGGCCTATTTGGGAGAGGATAGGGTGAAGTTGGCGAAGGCCTTCGTGGAGGGCTCAATCAAGAACATGGCACTTGTGCTCAGGGAAAACGGGGAGGACCCAGGAAGGGTTAGGGCGTTGCTTGAGAGACTGGAAAAAGCAGGTAATGTGGTGGAGGTAATGGGGGTGGAGGGAGCGGCGAGAGTGGAGTATTACCAAGCATTGGATGGAATATTGGGAGGGGAACTCGGTAAAAGGACAAAGAGGCCACCAGAGAACTGGTTGAACTCCCTGATCAGCCTCGGTAACACCATGCTCTACCTAGAGGCATTGGATCAGATAATCCAGACACAGCTCGACCCCAGGATAGGTTTCCTACACAGTACCAACCTCAGGAGGTTCAGTCTGAACCTAGACATAGCAGACGTGTTCAAGCCGTTGATAGTGGACAGACTCATTATTTCCATGGTGAACAGACGTGAGGTGGGTAAAGATGACTTCGAGGTGGAGGGACTGAAGTTAAAGAAGGACGCGCTCAGGAAGTTCCTCGTAAAGTTCGACGAGAAGCTAGAGAGTAAGGTGAAGGTGGGGAGGAGGAGAATCTCCTATTCCACCTTGCTTAGGTACGAGGCCTACAAGGTGGAGAGGCACGTCATAGGAGATGGAGAGTATAGACCTCACGTAGGAAGATGAGGACGAGATAAGGAGAAACAATGTCTGTCTCCAAGTTTAAGGTGTTCAGCACTCACGGAATAGAGCGGCTTCTTAGCTTCACGGAATGCTCTTTAATGATACAAGTCAGGAAGAAGCAGTTCAGTGTACCCGATGAACGGATCACGAGCGACTGTCAGTTACGGACGACCCTCATAAAGCAGTACCCAGGGTACTTCACTAATATATAATTCGTTACGCATAGTTCAGGGAAAAACGAGATTAAAAAGTACGCTCACCGTAGACGAGGATGTTCGAGAGTTATTTGTACTGGTTTCAAGCCCTCAAAGGTAAGCTACAAACTAGGAACGACATTTTCACCACTTGAAGAAGTTAGTGTTTCAAGCCCTCAAAGGTAAGCTACAAACTCCTCCTCGTCATACACGTGTAGTCTCGAATACTCAGTGTTTCAAGCCCTCAAAGGTAAGCTACAAACGCTAGTTTCCTAAGTAAAGTGCTAGAATTTATTTATCTGTTTCAAGCCCTCAAAGGTAAGCTACAAACCCACCGAAGTCAAACGGCACATCACCCTGCATAATGTTTCAAGCCCTCAAAGGTAAGCTACAAACTGGCGAAAACCATACGAAACCCGGAAACTTCGACAAAGTTTCAAGCCCTCAAAGGTAAGCTACAAACTTGTACGCCGTTTATGAAGTTGCTTATCCCCTTCGTGTTTCAAGCCCTCAAAGGTAAGCTACAAACTGCTTCTTCTGTGGTGTAGAAAGTCGCTGATTACGCTGGTTTCAAGCCCTCAAAGGTAAGCTACAAACCAAATTTCCACCTCACAATAAGTCAACTATCCTGTTGTTTCAAGCCCTCAAAGGTAAGCTACAAACTCATAGAAAGTGGAAACTCGGGTGAGAATGGGGGAAGTGTTTCAAGCCCTCAAAGGTAAGCTACAAACAAGAGCAGGATCGGGATGAGAAGTGGGTCGATAGTGTTTCAAGCCCTCAAAGGTAAGCTACAAACTCGTACGAAGTACCTCCCTTCATCATGTGAGAAGAAGTTTCAAGCCCTCAAAGGTAAGCTACAAACAGAAGTGAGCTTACCCTCCTTTACCAGCCTGATGGGTTTCAAGCCCTCAAAGGTAAGCTACAAACACACCGGGAACCAGGCAATTGTAGTTCTGTCTGCCTACGTTTCAAGCCCTCAAGGGTAAGCTACAAACCTTCAAACACCTCCGTTGGACCCGAAGTATAGCGGTGATCCGGTTTCAAGCCCTCAAAGGTAAGCTACAAACCTTGCGAAGAAATATTATCCCCTATACGCGGAATGGCGTTTCAAGCCCTCAAAGGTAAGCTACAAACCCATGATCTCATTCTAAGAATTACCAGAAATGTCGATTTCAGTTTCAAGCCCTCAAAGGTAAGCTACAAACTCTGCAAGAAACACAGCATCATCGATGAAGAGATTGTTTCAAGCCCTCAAAGGTAAGCTACAAACATGAGAAGGCTGAGGAAGAGTGAAGCCTATCGCCTTGTTTCAAGCCCTCAAAGGTAAGCTACAAACTGCTTCTTCTGTGGTGTAGAAAGTCGCTGATTACGCTGGTTTCAAGCCCTCAAAGGTAAGCTACAAACTAAATTTCCACCTCACAATAAGTCAACTATCCTGTTGTTTCAAGCCCTCAAAGGTAAGCTACAAACTCATAGAAAGTGGAAACTCGGGTGAGAATGGGGGAAGTGTTTCAAGCCCTCAAAGGTAAGCTACAAACAAGAGCAGGATCGGGATGAGAAGTGGGTCGATAGTGTTTCAAGCCCTCAAAGGTAAGCTACAAACTCGTACGAAGTACCTCCCTTCATCATGTGAGAAGAAGTTTCAAGCCCTCAAAGGTAAGCTACAAACAGAAGTGAGCTTACCCTCCTTTACCAGCCTGATGGGTTTCAAGCCCTCAAAGGTAAGCTACAAACACACCGGGAACCAGGCAATTGTAGTTCTGTCTGCCTACGTTTCAAGCCCTCAAGGGTAAGCTACAAACCTTCAAACACCTCCGTTGGACCCGAAGTATAGCGGTGATCCGGTTTCAAGCCCTCAAAGGTAAGCTACAAACCTTGCGAAGAAATATTATCCCCTATACGCGGAATGGCGTTTCAAGCCCTCAAAGGTAAGCTACAAACCCATGATCTCATTCTAAGAATTACCAGAAATGTCGATTTCAGTTTCAAGCCCTCAAAGGTAAGCTACAAACTCTGCAAGAAACACAGCATCATCGATGAAGAGATTGTTTCAAGCCCTCAAAGGTAAGCTACAAACATGAGAAGGCTGAGGAAGAGTGAAGCCTATCGCCTTGTTTCAAGCCCTCAAAGGTAAGCTACAAACTTACCTGCGTAGACGACTTCTATATCTAGCTTGCTGGTTTCAAGCCCTCAAAGGTAAGCTACAAACATAGCTCGCCGGTAGAACTGAGAATTTCTGCCGATAGGTTTCAAGCCCTCAAAGGTAAGCTACAAACAGATCGGGGAACCTACTAATTGTTTCTAAAGTCTCTTGTTTCAAGCCCTCAAGGGTAAGCTACAAACGTAACGTTCAACGTCGTCGACGGCGTGGAGTATGTAGTTTCAAGCCCTCAAAGGTAAGCTACAAACTCGGCCGAGATCATTATCTCGGTCGGTGACTGATCCAGGTTTCAAGCCCTCAAAGGTAAGCTACAAACAAATGGTACCCCTTAGTACTGGAATACCTTCCCCATGTTTCAAGCCCTCAAAGGTAAGCTACAAACAATAACAAGAACAAAAATTCAGCCGTAAACACCAAAGTTTCAAGCCCTCAAAGGTAAGCTACAAACGTCGTCAATTCCTTGATATTTCAACATTTTTTCCGCGTTTCAAGCCCTCAAAGGTAAGCTACAAACTCGATTTGAGGACGGGGTTTGACGGAGAGGACATTAGCGGTTTCAAGCCCTCAAAGGTAAGCTACAAACGGGATGCAAGGGCACCCCTTCGTCGGGGACCACTTGGGTTTCAAGCCCTCAAAGGTAAGCTACAAACCACCTGTCCAGAATGTGGACGAGTGTTGTTGGGTTAGTTTCAAGCCCTCAAAGGTAAGCTACAAACGAGAGGTCTCCTTCCTCAAGATGCTGTACATTCGAGGTTTCAAGCCCTCAAAGGTAAGCTACAAACCGTGAACGTTCCGGGGAAGATCCAACTCCTGAAGTTGTTTCAAGCCCTCAAAGGTAAGCTACAAACATGTGGATGATCCCGAATTTTACTGGACACGAAAACGGTTTCAAGCCCTCAAAGGTAAGCTACAAACAGTAGTCGCAATTTCTGAGTATGTTACTTGCGTCTTGTTTCAAGCCCTCAAAGGTAAGCTACAAACCCGATATAATCCTTAATATAAGCAAGAAACACGAGGGTGTTTCAAGCCCTCAAAGGTAAGCTACAAACACACCAGGTTGGCATGCCTTTGTTGATTCTATCACTCCGGTTTCAAGCCCTCAAAGGTAAGCTACAAACAGAATTTGATTTCCCGGTCATGAGCGGTGATTCCGTGTTTCAAGCCCTCAAAGGTAAGCTACAAACCTACTCCTTGCGGAGGCGACATCGTGAAGGGTTGAGGAGTTTCAAGCCCTCAAAGGTAAGCTACAAACGTGTTCGTAGTGAAGTATTGGCTAAGCCAGGCTACGTTTCAAGCCCTCAAAGGTAAGCTACAAACCCTTTTTCTGTTCTTGTGGTTCCAATTTCCCCTCCAGTTTCAAGCCCTCAAAGGTAAGCTACAAACGGGATTGGCTTTTGGGGCATAGCGAGAAATACCAGAGGTTTCAAGCCCTCAAAGGTAAGCTACAAACAATTCCACTGCTCGAGCCTGCATCCTCGGTACATCATGTTTCAAGCCCTCAAAGGTAAGCTACAAACACATTCATCATTTCGATTTGGTTGTGGGCCACATAGCGTTTCAAGCCCTCAAAGGTAAGCTACAAACGTCTTTCCTCCCGTCGAACCCCTAGTGCACTTTTTGGTTTCAAGCCCTCAAAGGTAAGCTACAAACCTTTCGCGTTTCGTGAAAGTTCTTCTTCGCATTTTGTGTTTCAAGCCCTCAAAGGTAAGCTACAAACCACCTGTCCAGAGTGTGGACGGGTGATGCTGGGCTAGTTTCAAGCCCTCAAAGGTAAGCTACAAACACGATTATTTCTCCTTGCTTAAAGTATTGTATGAATGGGTTTCAAGCCCTCAAAGGTAAGCTACAAACCTGGAGTCCTCTTCGTCTTTTTCTTCGGCGGTGTAGGTTTCAAGCCCTCAAAGGTAAGCTACAAACATGTGTGGGGTAAAGGTAGAGGGACGGGGTGAGAGTTTCAAGCCCTCAAAGGTAAGCTACAAACATCCACCGAAAATGCGACCCACCATCCGAGCGAATCCAGTTTCAAGCCCTCAAAGGTAAGCTACAAACGTGACGCCCAGCACGCTGTCGATCGTGTTTTGGTTGTTTCAAGCCCTCAAAGGTAAGCTACAAACAGCACTGCTCACCGTCACAATCGACTTCTCAGAGACGTTTCAAGCCCTCAAAGGTAAGCTACAAACACCTTAAGCCCCATGAAGGAAGAGTGAAGGACTTTCTCAGTTTCAAGCCCTCAAAGGTAAGCTACAAACCTAGTTTTTCCTAGATATCGATGAGACTTCACTTGTTTCAAGCCCTCAAAGGTAAGCTACAAACAAGTATACGCCTAAACCGATAGCCAAATTTGAAGAATAGTTTCAAGCCCTCAAAGGTAAGCTACAAACCGGTAGGAGCTGATGAGAATAGCTGAATGACCGAATCGCGTTTCAAGCCCTCAAAGGTAAGCTACAAACAGTTTCACTGCAGTCAATCCTCCCAAGTTCTTTCTGTTTCAAGCCCTCAAAGGTAAGCTACAAACACGGCTTGGAACTGCAGAAGCGGTGTACCCAACGCAGATGTTTCAAGCCCTCAAAGGTAAGCTACAAACTGCCCTTCTGGTTATTATTACGATTCTGGTTACAAGTTTCAAGCCCTCAAAGGTAAGCTACAAACACGGTATCCTCTGCCCGAATCTATCGACAGTATAGGGTTTCAAGCCCTCAAAGGTAAGCTACAAACACATTCAGAAGCTCTCAGTCAGACCGGACGACGCGAAAGTTTCAAGCCCTCAAAGGTAAGCTACAAACTGGACATGAGGGTGCCCGCGAAGGTGAAGGCCGCATAGTTTCAAGCCCTCAAAGGTAAGCTACAAACGTGAACTACATCGAACTGGTCCTGAATTCGACTGTGTTTCAAGCCCTCAAAGGTAAGCTACAAACAGGTGGAGGAGGGCCGGGTTCCTCCTCCGCTTACGGGTTTCAAGCCCTCAAAGGTAAGCTACAAACGTCAGACAAACTGCTGAATCAGACGATGATTATTCTGTTTCAAGCCCTCAAAGGTAAGCTACAAACTCGTTGCCACGTGGGCCCTCACCAGACCGGCCCACGTGGGTTTCAAGCCCTCAAAGGTAAGCTACAAACACTTGGAAGAACTTCACGCGATAGGTAACATCATACCGTTTCAAGCCCTCAAAGGTAAGCTACAAACGACTCGAAGAAACACGAGTTCATCGTCTGCGAATATGAGTTTCAAGCCCTCAAAGGTAAGCTACAAACATAATAGCAGGAAGCCCATCGAAGGTCATGATGAGAAGTTTCAAGCCCTCAAAGGTAAGCTACAAACGTCCTCGTACGGCAGGCTTACCTGGGGTACAGGAACGGGTTTCAAGCCCTCAAAGGTAAGCTACAAACAATGACGTATTTACCGGGAAGGATGAGGTACTCGACGGTTTCAAGCCCTCAAAGGTAAGCTACAAACCTCATTCTCCCGTCTGGAGTCAGAGTCACCACCGCCTTGTTTCAAGCCCTCAAAGGTAAGCTACAAACAACGAGAGTACGGCAAGGAGTTCGTCGTCGGACCTTTCGTTTCAAGCCCTCAAAGGTAAGCTACAAACGAGGAAAAGGGCCGTGCTTTGTGTGAGGGGGTGGAAGTTTCAAGCCCTCAAAGGTAAGCTACAAACGGTGGAAGGGTTGTTGCAGCTCCCTCCCGGCGTCACGTTTCAAGCCCTCAAAGGTAAGCTACAAACAAAGTCATCAATCCGCAAAATTGGCAACTTTTCTCGGGTTTCAAGCCCTCAAAGGTAAGCTACAAACTTTTTAGCGGGTTGAAGAAGCTGTTCGGTGGTAGCGTTTCAAGCCCTCAAAGGTAAGCTACAAACCTATGAAGTCGTCGGCATTTCGAATTCTGACTCCGCGGTTTCAAGCCCTCAAAGGTAAGCTACAAACGGAGCCTGGATACATATCCTCTGAAGCCTAGGCTGGGTTTCAAGCCCTCAAAGGTAAGCTACAAACACCCAACGGCACAGCAGTTCGCGGATGACTATCTGGGTTTCAAGCCCTCAAAGGTAAGCTACAAACTGGCCCTCCCTATTAGCTCTTCTCCCTCTATCCCTCCAGTTTCAAGCCCTCAAAGGTAAGCTACAAACAAAAGAAGGCCAGGGGTTTCATAGAGCTAGCCCGGCTGTTTCAAGCCCTCAAAGGTAAGCTACAAACGGAGACATGACGCTGATCTCAACGGCTCCTACGGATGTTTCAAGCCCTCAAAGGTAAGCTACAAACAATTCACGATGGAATAGAACACACACTAACTGTAGTTGGTTTCAAGCCCTCAAAGGTAAGCTACAAACATGTGTACCACACTTGAATGTGATAGTCCCCGTCGGTTTCAAGCCCTCAAAGGTAAGCTACAAACCTCAGGAGAAGCCGGTAGAGGACGTTATAGAAAACCTACGTTTCAAGCCCTCAAAGGTAAGCTACAAACCCTTCGAGTTTGGGGCAGTACTACGCCTACCTCAAGTTTCAAGCCCTCAAAGGTAAGCTACAAACTCGGTACCCCAGGTACGTACATGCTCACGTACTCCGCGTTTCAAGCCCTCAAAGGTAAGCTACAAACCTGGAGTACAATCAATTAACATAGTAAACTCTGTTCTGTTTCAAGCCCTCAAAGGTAAGCTACAAACCACTCAGACAAAATCTATTCTCCCATTCTCTGTGTATGTTTCAAGCCCTCAAAGGTAAGCTACAAACATACTAACCTTCAGGTCTAAAAAGAGAAGAAAAAAGACGTTTCAAGCCCTCAAAGGTAAGCTACAAACAAATGGCATACTCATGTCCCTGTCTGATGGCTTCATCTTGTTTCAAGCCCTCAAAGGTAAGCTACAAACAGAAATTGAAAATAAAAGCAGGAGTTCTCCAAAGTATGTTTCAAGCCCTCAAAGGTAAGCTACAAACCTTTCGCATTTGTCCATGTATTCGTCGTTGAGATCATGTTTCAAGCCCTCAAAGGTAAGCTACAAACCCCAGAATGGCAACAGTGGGAAGAATGGTTTTGTGTGTTTCAAGCCCTCAAAGGTAAGCTACAAACACTGTACTCCAGATAGGGTTACTTTGAGTACACTGTGTTTCAAGCCCTCAAAGGTAAGCTACAAACCTGGAGAGAGGACTGAAAGAGTTGGGCCACCAAGTGAGTTTCAAGCCCTCAAAGGTAAGCTACAAACCTGTGTCCCTCGAATCCTTCCTCGAGGGACACAGTTATGTTTCAAGCCCTCAAAGGTAAGCTACAAACGAAAAGATGAAGAAAGGGGCGTTCGAGTTCATTCTGGGTTTCAAGCCCTCAAAGGTAAGCTACAAACTCAAGTGCCCATTCTTGTGATAGTGAAAACGATAAGGGTTTCAAGCCCTCAAAGGTAAGCTACAAACAGGGTGCTGAAAGCCAAATGACCAGAGCTATTTCATTGTTTCAAGCCCTCAAAGGTAAGCTACAAACTCTTCACGGCCATAGGCGTGTTCGTGGGAGGCCTAGGTTTCAAGCCCTCAAAGGTAAGCTACAAACCCCTCAGGCAGTCGCTGTGCCAACGACACTACCAGGTTTCAAGCCCTCAAAGGTAAGCTACAAACTTGTACTCGAAAGCCAATTTGAGGAACTTGCTCTGGTTTCAAGCCCTCAAAGGTAAGCTACAAACTACAAACACAGCGTACTGGGTGTCACCGACTGGGTCGAATTTTTGTTTCAAGCCCTCAAAGGTAAGCTACAAACACATAGCTGGCGTGACGACGCAGGTGACACAGGTCACGTTTCAAGCCCTCAAAGGTAAGCTACAAACTTTTACGTGGGATATCAGGTTATCTTCGTGTGACAGTTTCAAGCCCTCAAAGGTAAGCTACAAACTAGGTTCCCTCTATTCATGCTTAGCTTTACATCGCAGTTTCAAGCCCTCAAAGGTAAGCTACAAACTACAGCCCATCCACGCTAAGGACATTGTACAAGTCGTGTTTCAAGCCCTCAAAGGTAAGCTACAAACATAGATATGATCGACAGATTTTACCAGCCTAGAGGAGTTTCAAGCCCTCAAAGGTAAGCTACAAACGCTAGTTTCCTAAGTAAAGTGCTAGAATTTATTTATCTGTTTCAAGCCCTCAAAGGTAAGCTACAAACTCTCCTGCTTCCTAACGGGGATACAGTCCGGCATTATGTTTCAAGCCCTCAAAGGTAAGCTACAAACACTCCTCGGAGGACGAGGAGGACTCGGAGGAGGACGTTTCAAGCCCTCAAAGGTAAGCTACAAACTCGTTGCCATGGGTTCGTTTGTCTTACGCTATTATTGTTTCAAGCCCTCAAAGGTAAGCTACAAACCAACGACGGTGAGGAAGAGCAGCTCGCCAGCACCGGTTTCAAGCCCTCAAAGGTAAGCTACAAACAGGTCGGCTGTTCCGCGGTGGCGTTGAGGTATGCCCTGTTTCAAGCCCTCAAAGGTAAGCTACAAACGGGAGGGGAGGGGAAGAAAAAAGGGTTAGGGAAGAAGTTTCAAGCCCTCAAAGGTAAGCTACAAACCGTTACTGACCCATCCCAGTTGCTATCGGCCCAGAGTTTCAAGCCCTCAAAGGTAAGCTACAAACGCAGTCTTTCGCCGTTTCTCCTTCTTCTTTACATAAAGGTTTCAAGCCCTCAAAGGTAAGCTACAAACCATATCCCTCGTACCCCTGTTCGAGGGATATGATATTGTTTCAAGCCCTCAAAGGTAAGCTACAAACACTAACTGAATGGTACAAAAAAGGCTGGGTGCAGTTTTAGTTTCAAGCCCTCAAAGGTAAGCTACAAACCCAGCCAGAAGGAAGAAGAGGAGAGAAGGAAGGAAAGGTTTCAAGCCCTCAAAGGTAAGCTACAAACACCCTGTACGTCGTCGTCATATCGGCGTCGGTCTTGTTTCAAGCCCTCAAAGGTAAGCTACAAACTGAGACTTCATGTGCGAAAAAAGCGTGACGGAACAAAGTTTCAAGCCCTCAAAGGTAAGCTACAAACCGTGTCAGCCGGCCTGAAAGGCCGGTTGAAGATATTAGTTTCAAGCCCTCAAAGGTAAGCTACAAACAGGCCGGCTGACACGCACGAAGTCTTTGTTTGGAAGAAGTTTCAAGCCCTCAAAGGTAAGCTACAAACCCCCAAACAAATGTATCTAGGGTACAAGGAGGGTGAGTTGTTTCAAGCCCTCAAAGGTAAGCTACAAACGGAGTGAGAATGGCGGCTCGGTAGTGTTTTCCGCACCGTTTCAAGCCCTCAAAGGTAAGCTACAAACCCCTTCCACCCCGTGCGGGGCAGCCATACAACCCTACACGTTTCAAGCCCTCAAAGGTAAGCTACAAACTGTTACACCGCTTCCGGGTGTGACAACACCAGGCGGGTTTCAAGCCCTCAAAGGTAAGCTACAAACACTTAACACCGCAGCAGATAGCCCAGTATGTCAAGGTTTCAAGCCCTCAAAGGTAAGCTACAAACTTTAAGGAACAAGTCTTAGCCCTACTCTTTGTCATGGGTTTCAAGCCCTCAAAGGTAAGCTACAAACACACGATAGTGGTGAAGAACGGGAAGCTACATATAGGAGTTTCAAGCCCTCAAAGGTAAGCTACAAACTTGAGGTGATTGCGGTTTGGGCTTGGGTCGATACCGGTTTCAAGCCCTCAAAGGTAAGCTACAAACCTTCGGCATCTCGTCGAAATTTGATGTGTTTATCCAGTTTCAAGCCCTCAAAGGTAAGCTACAAACTTCCCATTTTTATCAACTCTTGCTGAGAGAATTGATTGTTTCAAGCCCTCAAAGGTAAGCTACAAACATGAGTGAGCAGAAGCAGGATTCTCAACAGGAAGAGGTTTCAAGCCCTCAAAGGTAAGCTACAAACATGTCTTTGTACCTCTCATATACTTCATTCTTCAGTCGTTTCAAGCCCTCAAAGGTAAGCTACAAACTTTTCCACGACGAATATTTCACAGACATCACGTCACGTTTCAAGCCCTCAAAGGTAAGCTACAAACTGTGGGAAAAGAGGAAAGTGTGAAAAAGATGAGGTTGTTTCAAGCCCTCAAAGGTAAGCTACAAACAAAGTGACGGCCATGGTGTAGATGCCCAACACCATCGGTTTCAAGCCCTCAAAGGTAAGCTACAAACGGAATTTATCTTTCTATTTGTCTGCTTATTTGTATTGTTTCAAGCCCTCAAAGGTAAGCTACAAACAGAACTCGGGGTCCTTCACCGAGGCCACACCCATCGCGTTTCAAGCCCTCAAAGGTAAGCTACAAACAGAGTGCATACCTGGTCCTTACGACCAGGTATAGATGTTTCAAGCCCTCAAAGGTAAGCTACAAACTCAGGGGCATGCTCAGGGACCCGGACACACCCCCTTGTTTCAAGCCCTCAAAGGTAAGCTACAAACAATATCCCTGCTAACACAACTATACTTAGCCCCCGAAAGGTTTCAAGCCCTCAAAGGTAAGCTACAAACACGTCCTGCGCCGTGACTTTGCGCCACATGTCCGGGGTTTCAAGCCCTCAAAGGTAAGCTACAAACCGTGAGCATCTTTTCAATTTCCATGAGCACCTTTTGTTTCAAGCCCTCAAAGGTAAGCTACAAACCTCTTCACCCGTGGGCTCGGGCCTGAGGCTCTTCGAGGTTTCAAGCCCTCAAAGGTAAGCTACAAACCCGTCACCATCCCCACACAAACGAAGACCAAGACGGGTTTCAAGCCCTCAAAGGTAAGCTACAAACACGTTCGTTTCCTTGCGCCCAAAACTCGCACTTGGCCCAGTTTCAAGCCCTCAAAGGTAAGCTACAAACACAAAAGGAGTTTAAAAAGATTACACGGGAAGAGGGGTTTCAAGCCCTCAAAGGTAAGCTACAAACCCACGGATCCCAACGTGAAACTCTTCTCGTGGCCTAAGGGGTTTCAAGCCCTCAAAGGTAAGCTACAAACGAAATTCAAAGCCTGGGGTCATAAGCCCCAGGGCGTCGTTTCAAGCCCTCAAAGGTAAGCTACAAACTCTTTTCCCGATCCCGGTGACTTATCCCAAGCTAAAGGTTTCAAGCCCTCAAAGGTAAGCTACAAACAATGTCATTTCCGGCAGTTTGTTGTTGTCCGGTTTTAGGTTTCAAGCCCTCAAAGGTAAGCTACAAACACGTTTTTTTACTCGTACACAATTGTATACACATGGCGTTTCAAGCCCTCAAAGGTAAGCTACAAACATCGTCCTCGGAGGACGAGTCGGACTAACCCCACCCACCGTTTCAAGCCCTCAAAGGTAAGCTACAAACAAATCGTTTCCGATAGAAGACTGCCATCACATTTTCGTTTCAAGCCCTCAAAGGTAAGCTACAAACACACGAAGAGGACTCCAGTAGTGACCTTCACGACGGGGTTTCAAGCCCTCAAAGGTAAGCTACAAACTCTTTACTCGCTCTTCCAGCTCTGCTATTATTCTTTTAGTTTCAAGCCCTCAAAGGTAAGCTACAAACTCTCTTCTTTCCTTCCTTTCCTTCCCTTCCTTCTCTCGTTTCAAGCCCTCAAAGGTAAGCTACAAACGGATGTACTTTACCACACTGGGTGTCACCCAGTGTGGGTTTCAAGCCCTCAAAGGTAAGCTACAAACCATCCCCTACTTCCTCTACCACCTCCCTGACCGTATCAGTTTCAAGCCCTCAAAGGTAAGCTACAAACCCCTCACGTCCATCGCTAGAGAGCCCCCGTGACGTTTGTTTCAAGCCCTCAAAGGTAAGCTACAAACTTCCTACGATCAACGTAGCATTGAACACGAACACCAGTTTCAAGCCCTCAAAGGTAAGCTACAAACCCGTGCAGTAGGTCGTAGATGGTTCCGTAGTTGTTGTTCGTTTCAAGCCCTCAAAGGTAAGCTACAAACGCTTGCATCCTCGGTACTTGGTTCAAGTCATCTACGTGTTTCAAGCCCTCAAAGGTAAGCTACAAACAAATTCCTGTACCTCTTTGTTCATCTTCTCATCTTCCTGTTTCAAGCCCTCAAAGGTAAGCTACAAACAGGGCACAGCAGATCCAGGTTTCGGACGAGTTCGCCGCGTTTCAAGCCCTCAAAGGTAAGCTACAAACGTATCGTCGCGGGAGAAGTGGTGCTTCCGGTGCCTTGTTTCAAGCCCTCAAAGGTAAGCTACAAACACCAGCTGGGCATCTTGAAGTTCTTCCTTCAACTCCTCGGTTTCAAGCCCTCAAAGGTAAGCTACAAACCCCGAAGGAAAAGTCCTGTCGGCACAAGAGGCGATAGGGGTTTCAAGCCCTCAAAGGTAAGCTACAAACCGGCGTGGGGGGTGCTCAAGTACGACCTGCCTCCCGGGTTTCAAGCCCTCAAAGGTAAGCTACAAACCTCACGATGGAACTTCATTTTCAAGCACTACATCGGTTTCAAGCCCTCAAAGGTAAGCTACAAACAAAGTAGAGGAAGACGTGAAATGGCTTACCAAGACGCGTTTCAAGCCCTCAAAGGTAAGCTACAAACCTGGGAGGGAAAAAGGATGCCTGAGAAGGACGAGAAGTTTCAAGCCCTCAAAGGTAAGCTACAAACTCTTTACAGCTATTGGTGTATTCGTGGGAGGTCTAGCCAGTTTCAAGCCCTCAAAGGTAAGCTACAAACTCTCTCCAGGTTGACCATTTTCTCACCAAGGTAATGTGTTTCAAGCCCTCAAAGGTAAGCTACAAACCTTCCTACTAGAACCCCTATGGCTGTACTCAGCCTCAGTTTCAAGCCCTCAAAGGTAAGCTACAAACGGCCACCCCCCTCGAGGGGGGAGACCCGAAAACAGGTTTCAAGCCCTCAAAGGTAAGCTACAAACCTCAATTGGACAAAGAATTACAGGCAAATGACATTGTTTCAAGCCCTCAAAGGTAAGCTACAAACCTCACGCTCGCCCCCACGCTTCCTAGCGTGTTTTGTATGTTTCAAGCCCTCAAAGGTAAGCTACAAACTATATGTGTGTCAAATGAAGTGGTAGCATGCCAAAAGTTTCAAGCCCTCAAAGGTAAGCTACAAACTACTTTCTTGATAATCTCTTGAAATTCCTCAAGTGCGTTTCAAGCCCTCAAAGGTAAGCTACAAACACATCCTCAACCGGCCTTTCAGGCCGGTCGATTTTGAGTTTCAAGCCCTCAAAGGTAAGCTACAAACAATTTTGAACGAAATCGTCTTAGAAGTCATTATTTGTTTCAAGCCCTCAAAGGTAAGCTACAAACTCTGCGCCGCCCCCTCGTCGGAGGTAAGGGTGTGGTGTTTCAAGCCCTCAAAGGTAAGCTACAAACTATAAGCTAGAAAGCCAAAATGCCCTGGTTGTTTGGTTTCAAGCCCTCAAAGGTAAGCTACAAACCCGAGGCACTAGGCACCGGCTGGTACGTCCAGGCCCGTTTCAAGCCCTCAAAGGTAAGCTACAAACAGGGCGAGGATCCGAGCGAAGCTCTTCCTCTCGTGAATGTTTCAAGCCCTCAAAGGTAAGCTACAAACGTAACACAAGTGGTGGAAATACAACCAGCGGAAACAAGTTTCAAGCCCTCAAAGGTAAGCTACAAACTTTTGGAATCACGTTTACCCTTATTGTGTTGTTGTGTTTCAAGCCCTCAAAGGTAAGCTACAAACTCTATGATTTTAGCCGCCTGAATGGCACGATGTTCAAGTTTCAAGCCCTCAAAGGTAAGCTACAAACGTGCCTCCAGTCGGGGTCTCTTCAGGAACGGGTTCAAGTTTCAAGCCCTCAAAGGTAAGCTACAAACAAGGCACCGCAAGCACCACTTCTCCCGTGACGATACGTTTCAAGCCCTCAAAGGTAAGCTACAAACGAAGTACCAGTAGTGGCAGTAGCGGAAGTGGTAACAGTTTCAAGCCCTCAAAGGTAAGCTACAAACTGGATGAAGAACTCGGTTTCGCGGATTCGCTCGGATGGGTTTCAAGCCCTCAAAGGTAAGCTACAAACAAAAACCTCATCCACGTTTATTTTTTCGATGTGTGGCAGTTTCAAGCCCTCAAAGGTAAGCTACAAACACGGCACCTGTTGTGAGTGCAGTACCGTGCCATATGTTTCAAGCCCTCAAAGGTAAGCTACAAACCCTTCCAGCCATAGGGAACAAAGGATCGATTCCGCGTTTCAAGCCCTCAAAGGTAAGCTACAAACAATCCGAGCCCGTCGAAGAGACGGGCACTTCTTGATCGGTTTCAAGCCCTCAAAGGTAAGCTACAAACCGTGCGGAACGGACCTCTTTGCCGTGCTCTACTATCCGTTTCAAGCCCTCAAAGGTAAGCTACAAACTGGGGAGGCTAATTTATTGTTTGTTAACAGAGGTATAGTTTCAAGCCCTCAAAGGTAAGCTACAAACTCACCGCGGTCTTCGTCTTGGTCTTGTTCGTCGTTTGTTTCAAGCCCTCAAAGGTAAGCTACAAACCAGGGAGGGTTGATCGAGTCGACCCAAACCCAAACCGGTTTCAAGCCCTCAAAGGTAAGCTACAAACGGAGGGAGGCGGGCAAGGGCAGAGGAGGAAGGACGGGTTTCAAGCCCTCAAAGGTAAGCTACAAACACGAGCGTCAATCAGATCAACCCGTCCTAGTTACTGTTTCAAGCCCTCAAAGGTAAGCTACAAACAATAATTACTCCATCGTACGCGGAACCATCACAAAGTTTCAAGCCCTCAAAGGTAAGCTACAAACATACGTTGTTCTGCCAAACGGAGACTTC
Organism: Sulfodiicoccus acidiphilus; assembly: GCF_003967175.1. Lineage (NCBI taxonomy): Archaea > Thermoproteati > Thermoproteota > Thermoprotei > Sulfolobales > Sulfolobaceae > Sulfodiicoccus > Sulfodiicoccus acidiphilus. Next base: position 1,679,572 of record NZ_AP018553.1, read on the forward strand.
GTGCATATGTTTCAAGCCCTCAAAGGTAAGCTACAAACGAGTTAGATAGATAGCTAGCTAGAAAGCTAGTTTCCGTTTCAAGCTAGACCCTCAGGCAGTCTTTGCGTCAACGACACCACCTAGCTAGAAAGCTAGTTTCCGTTTCAAGCCCTCAAAGGTAAGCTACAAACGATACGAAGGTATGAATAACGTTTTGGAACGTGTCGTTTCAAGCCCTCAAAGGTAAGCTACAAACTAAACTCGCTGTCCCGTATTTCTTTGATGGCGTTCTCGTTTCAAGCCCTCAAAGGTAAGCTACAAACTATACAGAAACCATCTGGTGATTCCAACACAAGGAAGTTTCAAGCCCTCAAAGGTAAGCTACAAACATGTATTTCGTACCCCGTCACTTCTATTAGATTTTGTTTCAAGCCCTCAAAGGTAAGCTACAAACACATACGATGAACTCGTGCTTCTTCGAGTCCAATGAGTTTCAAGCCCTCAAAGGTAAGCTACAAACAAATTTCGACGAGATGCCGAAGGAAGGGAAGGTGATGTTTCAAGCCCTCAAAGGTAAGCTACAAACTGGTTACCATAAATACATGTAATACAAGTAGGGTTTTGTTTCAAGCCCTCAAAGGTAAGCTACAAACTAGCTTGAAGGCACGCAGGTACTCCAGCTGCTTGGTTTCAAGCCCTCAAAGGTAAGCTACAAACAATGAGAATGAGATAGCAGAATGGTACAAGAAAGGGTTTCAAGCCCTCAAAGGTAAGCTACAAACATATGATAACAGTTTTCCTGGTTTATACCCAGATGGGTTTCAAGCCCTCAAAGGTAAGCTACAAACTGGAACTGCTCAAGAGCCTGAAGGGCGGGGGGACAGCGTTTCAAGCCCTCAAAGGTAAGCTACAAACGCCATTCTAGCCATTTTCCAAAAAATACAGGGGCCAGGTTTCAAGCCCTCAAAGGTAAGCTACAAACAAGGGCCTCAAATGAGTACTAAAGTGTCCCAAAATGAAGTTTCAAGCCCTCAAAGGTAAGCTACAAACATATTTAAGTCTTTTTCATTCGTCTTAGTCTTTTAGGTTTCAAGCCCTCAAAGGTAAGCTACAAACCAGTATCGGAAAGCTGATTGTTGAACAGGGTGAAACGGTTTCAAGCCCTCAAAGGTAAGCTACAAACTTCCCACTGGAAATGGGAACAGTGGAGGAGTGGAAGTTTCAAGCCCTCAAAGGTAAGCTACAAACAAGGCACGCTCGATGAGGCAGGAAGGGAGGTCGGGTTTCAAGCCCTCAAAGGTAAGCTACAAACAGTTCTTATTTCTTCCTTTCCTTCTCATAAACTTTTCGTCCAGGAATTCGGCAATCTCCTCCTTCCTTGAACTTGAGGTAGGTTGCCGCAAGAGTTTGAGGCAAGAGGAAATATATTCACCAAAACATATTACAGTATCACGGGAGATTGCCGAAATCTCAGCCGGAATAAAAAATTGTATTTAGCTTATAACCCATCCGCCCAAGACCTAGAATACATTAATAAGTAACTACTTCTGAGAACATGTTGTGGTGGAAGGTTATAATGAGCAGGACCATGCGGGAGTTGATACGCATGCATGGTGTCAAGTGCGCCTAATGGCGTATTACAGTCACCCGAACAAAGAACTAAGGGAGGCGGGGATCTATAGACCTTAACGTATGGTTTCGTTTAGATAGAGTGGTGACCTAATGGCGTATTACAGTCACCCGAACAAAGAACTAAGGGATCACCTCAGGGAAGTAGGAGAAGGAGCCAAAGAGAACGTCATCTCCGCGGGCAGGAGTGACTTGGCCGACTACGCCTTCCTCGCAGGGGGACTCCACGATATCGGGAAGTACACCAGATACTTCCAAGAACACCTAATTACCGGAAGGAAGGTGGATTGTTCTGATCACGCCTTCCTTTCTTCTCTTGTCGCCCTTCACGAATCCAAGAGATTTGGGAACCCAGTACTAGCTGCTCTAACGGCCGTATCGGTTTATTCCCACCACGGTCAACTAAAGGGTTTGGATCGTTACAGTGAAGTCTTGACAACTAAGGAGATGGAGTCGGAGAACTCCTCCTCCTGTCTCTCCAAGCAATATGAAGACCTGCTCTCAAGGTGGACTGAGATCAGAAGGGAAGTAGAGTGGATCTCAGGTGACATCCCTCCACTCGGCTCACTCCTTAGAGAGGCGTCATCTCTAACTAGGAAGGCCAGACTGGAGAATAAAGGGTGGAAGGAGTACTTCGACGGGCTCCTCATCTTCTCCTCCCTCATAGATGCGGACAAGCACAGCGCTGCGGGGGTGAAGGAATCTGAACTCCCCCTACCGGAACCGGAGGTGCTGAAGTCCCACTTGCTCTCCCTCACCTCGCCCAATCCCAAAGTAGGGGAGATGAGGGAACAGCTCAGGGCTTGGGCCCTTCGGTTCACGCCATCCTCCGCCTTCGTTACACTCGTTGCTCCCACGGGTAGCGGGAAGACCCTGGCCGGAACCCTCGTGGCTCTGAAGGGAGGTAAGAGAAGAGTGGTGTACTCCCTCCCCTTCATCAGTGTAATAGAGCAGAACGCTGACGTTCTCGCTAGGGTTCTAGGGGAGGACAGGGTCCTAAAGTTTCATCACCTTGCGTTGAGGTTCAAAGAGGACGAGACGCAGGACACGGAGAGCAGGCTGATGCTCGCAGAGAGTTGGGACTCCCCCCTGGTGATAACCACCTTTGAAGCCCTAGTTTCGACCTTCTTCACTTCCAGAAACGTGAACTTGAAGAGGTTCCATAACCTAGCAGGGTCCTTCCTGATACTGGACGAGGTCCAAGCATTCCCGCTGGAGTACCTCTGGTTAATAAGGGAGGCGCTAGAGGAGATGACTAAACACCTGAACGTGAATGTACTCCTCATGACCGCCACCCTCCCCCTAAAGGACGAGGCAAATCACCCAGTAACCTTTGTCCCCAACAGGTACAGGGTGGAGTTCAGGAGGTTCGAGGACGTGGAGACGCCTGAGGAGTTGGCAAACTCCTTGGAGCTGGAGCGATCTGGCATGGTTGAGTTGAACACCATAGCCTCGGCCGAGGCTACCTTCAAGGTCTTGGTGGAAAGAGGTGAGAGACCCTCCTTCCTATCCACAAGGATAGTACCTAAGGAGAGATGGAGGAGGATTCAGAAGATCAAGAGGGCCCTAGAGGAGGGGGAGAGGGTGAGTCTTGTCACTACCCAGATGGTGGAGGCCGGAGTCGATCTAGACTTCAGGAGAGGATACAGGGATTTGGGACCCCTGGACTCCGTTATACAGGCAGCTGGGAGGGTGAACAGGAATTACGGTGAGCAGGGCGTGCTTACGCTTACCAAGATTCAGAGGAACAATTCGAACAGAACCGACTTCTCTCTGATTTACGGAACGTTATCTGAGGAAATCACGTTGAAGGTACTCAAGAAGTGGAGGACTGGTTTTCAAGAGAAGGACGTCCCAGAGGTACTAGAGGAGTACTATTCGGAAGTCAGGAGGAGATACAACGACTTCCGGACGAAGGACGCGGAGAAGCTGAGGAGGCCAATTCAAGAGCTAAGATACGACGAGGTGGAGATGAGGTTGATAAGGAATGAACCGAAATACCCGGTCTACGTCACCCTAGACGACGAGGCTGAGGAAGTGTTGAGCAGATTGAGGGAGGTCTTGAAGGAGAGGGGTTACGAGAGAAGGGCCAAGCTGAAGGCTCTGAGGGGCTCTGCGGAACAATACGTGGTGAGGGTCTGGGAGGAACCTTCCCTGACCTTTGACGAGAGGTTAGGATGGTACGTCTTGGAAAAGGAGGAGTTGGACAGGTTCTACGATAGAGACACGGGGTTCAGGAAGATGAAGGAAGAGGGGGCAGTCCTGTGGTGAGGGTTGAGTGGTTGTGGAGGCAGAGGGATATGTGACTTCATTACTTGAAGTACTGTTCACCGAGACTAACCATAAGTCGCGGGAAGGAGGCCTACGCATTGGGAGACATTTAACGAAAGACCCAATGACTACCGTAGAGGTCTGAGCAAGTCCTTACATTCTTCGTTGAGTGAAGGTAGGACTATCTAACGTTGGATTTAGAAAAGCGGAGGTTGAAAGTTTCACGACCCGAAATTGCCCGGAAAACTGAAAAAGCTCCTACGGGAACCCGAAACGTCGTCTCACCCCTCAGAAGCGAAGTGATAGTGACTTCCTTAGCTAGGCTCACCAATTTCAGCGTTCCTAGACACGCAGTATTTATTATAGTGCGATAAATCACTTTCTCACGAGTTCTTCAATCGCGAAGGGAATTTCTTAACGTACCCTGTAACTACTCTCTGCGTGGGTTCTTGGAGGAGCAGTGGAACTGTGGACTTGCCAATGCAAAGAGATCCGTTTAGTTATCCCCTTGGTTACACCTATTCCCTTCCTTAAGGGTGCTTTAAAGTCCAAGTGTGTGGAGCTTTATGAACCGCCACTCGAGGAGGGAAGGTCGCTCTGTGAGGAAGTTAGGACGTGGTGTTGGGCTCTTTTGCTAAGAGAAGGGGGACGAGAAGAGAGGCGATGTCGTAAAGGTCACATATCTCGTTCCTTCCTTTATTCCTATGCCTGGTAACAGCCACGGATACATTTACGCACCTACAAAGTACGTGCTCAACAGGTCCCTAGATCTAGCGGACGTGACAGATTAGGATATATACCGTATTTGGAACACGTGGGAAGATGAAACCCTAGATCTAGCGGACGTGATAGATTAGGAGGAAATGAAAAAGTCCCTTGAGGAATTGGTAGATTGTGTAGGCAACTGAGGACCGCAATTCCAGTGCAAATGTAGCTGGAGTCGTAAGAGAACCGATCGTAAGCCCTAACTTGGAAGAGCTGGAAAACTTTTTAAAGCCGTTTCTGTCCCTATGCTGGATGAGGACTGACATCTTGATCTACCTAGCGTACAAGTACTCCAGGCGGGGGACAAGGAAGACATGTGCAACGAAATGGCTAGGAAGAGGTTCGTCGTGATGACGAAGAAGAAGACGACCGACCTCATCCTCTACCTGATTTCCAGAAACGTAGGACTCAACCCGACCATGTACGACGTCGACTCCACGATCCACCTCGCCTTCTCCAGCGCCGACGAGCTCAACAAGCTCGCCGCCGAAATACCCATAACGTTCTTCGACCACGACAACAAGACGTTCTTGAGGGAACTGGAGGACGATGGGTCCTTCTTCTTCATCAAGGAGGAGGGCGCGGTACTCATAGTGAAGAGGCTGGAGAGCTACGAGTTCGTCAGGGCGTGCATGGAGGACTCCGAATCAGAATAGGAGGGCGAGGAGGGGGCGCCACTCCCTCAGCACGAAGGACTCAGAGCAGTTGACGAGATTCCGCGTAATGCACCTCGGCCCTCTGGGGGCGTCGAAGCACGATGCGTACTCCTCCGGACCTGAGTGTAAGCCGCTCAACGATCTCTTCCTAGATCGCCTCGCCGTCCGTCGAGGAGGCGGCCAGCTCGCGTGACCGAACGGTCAGGCACGTTGGTTCCGGCGCCTCCGTCGAAGAACAGACCTACGTCGGACGCGTAATGTACGGCCCCTCGACGTCACTCGACTTCGCCACGCTCGCACCTCTGGCGAGGGTGGATGTACCAGGACCTCCAGTTAGACGCGATCTCGAGTCCACCGTCCTGGCGCACAGTTCTCGTCATCATACCTCCCTAAGAGACTCTCGCCTACACTCCAGACGCCTCACCGCGTGGGTACCTCCACTCTAGACCCCTCGACTCTCCCGGCCGTGAGGACAGGTCGCGATCGACGAGGCACCAGGAGAACCGTTTCCTATCTCGAGCTAAGCCAGTGAGGCCACGCCGCGACCAACAGATCTAAGCGATTTCCGCGTATTGGAGCTTGACGTCCAACATCCAAACCACGATCTACGAACAGATCTAGGCGATTTCCGCTACTGCTGGAGCGTCAAAGTCCGTCGACGCTCCCCCCTCACCTCGTGGCGAAGTCGAGCCTCCTACAGGGCTCAGACGGTCTTCAACTACAACCCCCACCTCGTGGCGAATTCGGCCCTCCCACCCGAATCGCCGAGCCGACGCACCCCCAGGCCGGTCCCATGATCGGATGTCCATCGAAGCGCAGGGAGCACGTAGAGGCTGACCTTCTACAGGAGGGTCACCTCGGCCTTTCAGAGGAAAGTCCGTTCGTCCTTCAGTTCCTTCGCCCTCCACCCGAGGAGCCCACAGGTAAACAACGGGTGAGGGATTCCGTAGAAGGATCGCCTCACGCCCTAGTTAACGTAATCGTACGAGAGCTCGAACGATCCACCCAAGGGTCATGTCACCACGACGTCCTCCTCACCGTAGGTCTTCCCTATCACCGTCCTCTGCTCGTACTGGGACTCGGTGATCGGGAACACCTGCACGTTTAGCCTCTCGGAGTCCCTTCCTCGAGTTAACAGCTTGACTCCCGCTACTACGTCCCTGAGCTGGGAGGACGTCAGCTTCCCCACGAAGGCACTGTACTGTATCCTGGTGAGGCCCTTGCTCTTGAGGAAGGCCGCCACCTTGGTCCTAAGCGGGTCGTCCGATATATCGTATATCACGAGGTACATCAAGTAGACCACTCCCTGGAGCTCGCCGAACCCTTAGCGAGTTGTCCAGCGTAGACTGGATAGTGAGCGAGGGAGCTCGCAGCTATTCCTGGGAAGACCTTAGATCCCTTCCCGCCCCTCGGATCTGGTATCAGGGGGTTGACCGCTCGGATCCCTCCTCTAGAAAGCGGCCGACTCGCAGTCCTGGGGTCGGTCACGCAGATCCCGCTTTTCCCTCCCTCCTTGGCCGCCAATTCCACTAGGTAGGTCCGTGGGTTGACTGCGCGGGTCCTGGTGGGTTCGGAGCAAATCGCGCTCCACAGACCGGCCGTCCAGTCCACCGCGATGGAACGGTGGATCCCAATATCGCAGCCGAGTTTCCGTTGATCGGCCGCCCCGTCCACGTCGATCACTTGGCCACGTATGGGGTGTAGGGCGATCCGTCCAGGAGACACCTCGCCAGCTTCCTGGCCTGGTGCAGTACGTCCTCTCTCCTTACCGACTCCAGGAGGACCCTCAAGAGGGGCTTCCTATCTCCAGAGGTCAGGTCCTCCGGTTTAGTCCTGGCCAACGCGATGAGGGGCCTGTCGACTAGCGGAGACCTGAACTCCTCCATGAGGTCGAACACTAGGGACGGCCTCCCAGGTCTGTACTTGTGGAGGAACCCCACGTAAGGGAGGAGTCCCGCCACTACCACCGCCCTCCACGTCCAAGCCCTGAGCAGTCCGTACCCTATGTTGAGGGCGACGTTGAAAGGGTCCTCGGCCCTCCTCTTGAACCTCCTCCCGGGGAACTTGAGGGAAGGAGGGATCAGCTTCTTGACGGCGAGCCAGTAGACTTTGGCAGCCGCGGCCTCCAACTGCATCGCCTCCTCCCTACTCGACGGAGACGCCTCCAGGGTCCTTTCCATCGCCTCGAGCTCCAACCCACCGTACTTCCTCTGGTAGTACCTGAGGGTCGTGAGCTGGTTCCTCACTTTCCCCCTCACGAAACTCCACGCCAGCTCGGCGGACCTCTTGGTCCTGAGTTGGGCCACCCACACCTTTGGAGATCCCCCGAACTTGGCCCCCACCACCCTGGCCACCGGCTCGTCGTGGTCCATGAAGACAAGGTCCACCCCGTGCTCGTTAGCCAGCTTCACCACTTCCGTGGAGACGGCGGCGGTCACCTGGAACACAAGGGCGTCTAACTCCACCGGGGAGACCGCCCACTTCAGCGTTCCCTTCACGGAACAAGTTATGAGTCCGTCCTTCGTCCCCACGAAGGCCCCCCACTCGTCCACGAACGCCACCTTACGACTCTGCGTATGCTACACCTCCCTCGAACTTGGGCCTGCAGTACCTAAGGTAACCGCAGTTGACGCATTTCCTGGCAGGCTGTCTGACCTTCGCTCCCTCCCTCAACACCCTCTTCAGAGAATCCAGCGACCTCAGGACCTCCCTCCTCTCCTCCTCCCCGTAGGGGAGTGTCACGAGCTCCCTCCTAGCGGGGTAGTAGAGGTAGCCCTTCCTCACCCTGTAGCTTCGTTCCGCCAGGAGGCAGTAGAGCTCCAGCTGGAGCCTGTGGTCCCTCCTCTTCTCCCTCGAGGACTTCACCTCCAGCGGTGAGGCTGAGTCCTGGAACATTAGGAGGAAATCGGGGGAACCAGTCACCCCCTTCCAAGACAGGAGCGGTTTCTTGAAGACTTGGACCGGGCGAGGCCTGACGAAGTTGATCGCGACCTCTACGTCCACGGCAGATCCCTCCTTCATGGCCTCCGTCACTCTCTCCTCGATCCCCATCACCTTCTCGTAATACGGAATGAGGGGACAGTACGCGAACCTCTTGAGGTCCGTCGCAGTTATAGAGGACACGGTAATACGTGGACAGAAGTGATATATTTGCTCATAGGCGGTCCGACTCCACTCACGTACCAGCCACCTTCCCTCAAGGCCGTCGACACGGAAAGAAGGGTCCCTGAGTGGCCCATGTTAGGAGGAAAGGAGGTTAAGGGGTTTTGGACGTAAGGGGCCGTGTGAGGAGCCTATCCAGTTTAAGGTAAACGGCTGATCTACGAAGGGTTCTCGTTCAAACAAAGAAGTAGTACCTAATAAGTTCGTTTAGGATGTTTTCCTTTTTACTTACTAATTCCTCACTTGTTTTCACACGAGAGCGCTAGGAGATGGAAAATTTTTATACCCTCTAGAGAAATCAATACCATAGACGATGAAAGTTATGACAGATTACAAAAAGAACCTTCTAAGAGAATGAGATAGCAGATCTAACCTCAATGCGTATAGTCCGATATCATTACATTGAATTGAACGTATATAAAGGGGGAACCCTCTTTCAATTAAAGAGGTGAAACTTGCGAACGGTCGAATTGGAAAGAGACGTCCACTGACGCGTACGCAAGGAAGGCCACGATGAGGAGCGAAAGCTTATATAATAGGAGCGAGGAAAGGTACAATAGAGGTATATAAGGTGTGCGGAAGCATCCTAGAAGGAATTGAAAGGTACAGGGTACGGCAAATGTGGATGTAACCAACGCGGTAACGAAGCATCCTAGAAGGAATTGAAAGCTGAATTTTCCGGGTTTATTACAGTTACTGATTTTATTACGAAGCATCCTAGAAGGAATTGAAAGGCCTCCTCCTGCTGTTCCTCCTGTTGTACTTGCTACAGTGAAGCATCCTAGAAGGAATTGAAAGTGACGAGGAACGAAACCGCGTCGGTCCTACTTGAGAAATGAAGCATCCTAGAAGGAATTGAAAGTACCCTTGGGGGACCCCCTAGAAAATGTGATGGCAGTCTGAAGCATCCTAGAAGGAATTGAAAGTTTTACGTACCCGAGGTACGCTTCCCTCGGGTACGTCACGGAAGCATCCTAGAAGGAATTGAAAGAGCCAATTTATGACGTCGACAAGCTGTCCCTCCTCACCGGAAGCATCCTAGAAGGAATTGAAAGACGTCAGCGCGAGGGGGCTGGAGTTCAGCCTCGTCTACTCGGAAGCATCCTAGAAGGAATTGAAAGCACTTCTCTCTCGGTTTCTTCTCTAGGGCTGGTGTGAAAGAAGCATCCTAGAAGGAATTGAAAGTTACAAAATAGACAAACGAGACTTTTCCTTTCCATCTCCTCGAAGCATCCTAGAAGGAATTGAAAGAGGAATCCTAGGGCAGATCGAGATATAGTAGTTAGCCTTGAAGCATCCTAGAAGGAATTGAAAGAGAATATAGGGCTCGTACCCGCATCCCCAAAGCCGAATGAAGCATCCTAGAAGGAATTGAAAGTCGATTTCATTAATGCCATGCCGTCCTATAACAGTGAAGCATCCTAGAAGGAATTGAAAGCTTATTCTCACCTTCCTTTTCTCGCCTTCCACTTTTCTGAAGCATCCTAGAAGGAATTGAAAGGCGAAGATGATCGAGCAAAACACTCACCCCTTCATCGTCGCGGTGAAGCATCCTAGAAGGAATTGAAAGCCTTGTACTCTTCGATTGGGAGGAGGTACTCCTCCTGAAGCATCCTAGAAGGAATTGAAAGCCCATTTTCCTGGGCGACAAGGGTGGGGTGAAGTACTTCGGAAGCATCCTAGAAGGAATTGAAAGAACCATCGTCGACGCGGGGTTTTGCGGACAACTCACGATGAAGCATCCTAGAAGGAATTGAAAGAACCCAACAACGAGTTTTCAATCGTTTTACTTAGTAACAGAAGCATCCTAGAAGGAATTGAAAGATCACTTCGTTTAATTCTCCCAGTTTCTTACAATATTGAAGCATCCTAGAAGGAATTGAAAGTTGAAGGCGAGGATGATTTCCTCGCCTTCGGCGAAGTACGAAGCATCCTAGAAGGAATTGAAAGATTGCCCCCGCGTCTCGCTCCACCACCCCAACATACGAGAAGCATCCTAGAAGGAATTGAAAGTGCCAGGGGGCCCCGGTGTCGGAACCGGGGCCCACATATGGAAGCATCCTAGAAGGAATTGAAAGCAAAAGGAGGGGAGGGGGAAATTTTTCGCATGATATTCACATCCGAAGCATCCTAGAAGGAATTGAAAGTATTAAACTCCCCTTTCTTGTACCCCAAATACGTTTCTACGAAGCATCCTAGAAGGAATTGAAAGGCAGAGTATATTTCTATGTACTCTGCCAACGTCATGAAGAAGCATCCTAGAAGGAATTGAAAGCCCTAGAGGGGAAGGGGTGCGCCAGGATCACCTCCCCCGAAGCATCCTAGAAGGAATTGAAAGACAGACGCCCTCAGCCACACCCGCACCACCGTGCGGGTGGAAGCATCCTAGAAGGAATTGAAAGAGTCACACTTCCACCCTGAAGACGGTGAACCTGTACCCTACCTTCTGAAGCATCCTAGAAGGAATTGAAAGCGCATAAAAAACCCAAGCCAGTTCAGCGCCGCAGACGCGGGAAGCATCCTAGAAGGAATTGAAAGGCCTCCCCTTCCCGGGGAGGCAGAGGGACGAGCAATTGAAGCATCCTAGAAGGAATTGAAAGATTCTTTCGCGAATTGAAAGAACTTTTTAGGGGTGGAAGCATCCTAGAAGGAATTGAAAGCTCATTTCTTTTCAAAAAAAGATATCGAAACGCTAGAAAAGGAAGCATCCTAGAAGGAATTGAAAGCGAAAACCCAAGCTAGCTCGGTGTGGCAAATACCACACCGAACCGCAGAAGCATCCTAGAAGGAATTGAAAGCTCTGACGCGGGGGTCAGCCCCGCGTCTCGCTCCACCACGAAGCATCCTAGAAGGAATTGAAAGATGGGGACATAGTCCCCATTGGGCATCACCACATAGTGAAGCATCCTAGAAGGAATTGAAAGTTATCTTAAGTCCCTCTCCATCTCTCTGGACGTAAATATGAAGCATCCTAGAAGGAATTGAAAGGAACCAACCCGTCGAACCGGCGGTGAGTGGGGCACCCGCTGAAGCATCCTAGAAGGAATTGAAAGGGGGAGGAGTCGGAGGTGGGGGAGGTGGCTTTCTGCTGAAGCATCCTAGAAGGAATTGAAAGACTTTGGCGCGACTCGGATTGGCTATACCTCCAACCATCGGAAGCATCCTAGAAGGAATTGAAAGTCCAAAAAGCGGGGGGTGGGGGGTGCTTCGCGTTGCGGGGGAAGCATCCTAGAAGGAATTGAAAGGTTCAGTTAGCGGGAGCACTATTACTCTCGCCAGCGAGAGGAAGCATCCTAGAAGGAATTGAAAGCTTCCGGCCCGCTCCCACGCCTCATTACCCCAGGCTTCCCAGAAGCATCCTAGAAGGAATTGAAAGCGTCTTTTTGGGCAGCCGGGGAGGGGTGAAGTACTTCGCGAAGCATCCTAGAAGGAATTGAAAGGGGTCGGGGGAGGAGACAGGGACGAGCTCCCAAACAGAGGAAGCATCCTAGAAGGAATTGAAAGGACAAGATCGTACGAAACCACCCCGCTTTTCACGGCCTCCGAAGCATCCTAGAAGGAATTGAAAGATAGACTCGTTCTTGGGCGTGAGACGGAGTATAGAAACGGAAGCATCCTAGAAGGAATTGAAAGTTTCAATCAGATTTGCCATTACATGAAGGTTTTAGGTGGCGAAGCATCCTAGAAGGAATTGAAAGAACCGTTGTGGCTTTACTTGGAATAATTGTTTTCGTCATCGAAGCATCCTAGAAGGAATTGAAAGTAGTATCAGCGAGCCAATCTAGATATGGCCCATTGATCCAGGAAGCATCCTAGAAGGAATTGAAAGACTTCATTTCAGTTTCGGGCCGACCCCGGCCCCTCGTGTTGGAAGCATCCTAGAAGGAATTGAAAGTTAACCGGCCTTTCAGGCCGGGTGACCCGCACAAAGTGAAGCATCCTAGAAGGAATTGAAAGACCTGGGAGGAGCGGGATGAACTGGGAGCTCGTCCCAGCGAAGCATCCTAGAAGGAATTGAAAGCCATTTCACGTGGGAAACCTGGGGGAACGAGGCGTGGGAACGAGAAGCATCCTAGAAGGAATTGAAAGACGGGCAGAACGCATACGCTTATGCCGAAGTACCTCAACTCGGAAGCATCCTAGAAGGAATTGAAAGAGCAAAGCTCCCTGCCGGCACCCTTCGTTCCGAGAAACAGGAAGCATCCTAGAAGGAATTGAAAGGCCTCCCCGGGAAGGGGAGGCAGAGGCTCTATTTTGAAGAAGCATCCTAGAAGGAATTGAAAGTTCCGTCTCCCCTCCCCTTCTCGATGAAGGGAAGCACCGCGAAGCATCCTAGAAGGAATTGAAAGGTCATCATAGACGAGATCCACAACATAAGCGACAGAAGTGGAAGCATCCTAGAAGGAATTGAAAGCCTAACCCCACCTAACCCCTTTTTTTTCTTCTTCCCTTTGAAGCATCCTAGAAGGAATTGAAAGTTGGAGTACTTGTCTTAGTTTGTCTAAACTCTCAACATCCCGGAAGCATCCTAGAAGGAATTGAAAGATTCTCTCTTCCAGCCGAGAGAGGATTTTCCCCAATAAGAAGCATCCTAGAAGGAATTGAAAGTATGGGGTGTAGTCTCCGGGCTTGATTTAGTGTCTAAGAAGCATCCTAGAAGGAATTGAAAGCTGTCCAAGGGGAGAGAAGGGGATAGGGGACGGAAGAAGGAAGCATCCTAGAAGGAATTGAAAGCGAAAAGAAGGAAGAAAAGGCTCGTACTCGCACCCCCGAAGCATCCTAGAAGGAATTGAAAGGACAGGAAGGGGAAGGACGGGAAGGAAAAAAGGGGTTAGGAAGCATCCTAGAAGGAATTGAAAGTTAACCTCGGCAGATTTTCCAAGACATCATCAACCGAAGCATCCTAGAAGGAATTGAAAGGACATAGGCGGCGGCAGCAGCTATGACGACGGTTCCTACTGAAGCATCCTAGAAGGAATTGAAAGAAGACCCAACCTAATTCGGCGCCACAATGGCACCGAATGAAGCATCCTAGAAGGAATTGAAAGAGGATGCTTCAGGGGAGGCAGAGGGGGGGGGGAGAAGGGAAGGAAGCATCCTAGAAGGAATTGAAAGACTACTTGTGTTTCCACCACCGGTGCTTCCGCTCGTGTTGGAAGCATCCTAGAAGGAATTGAAAGATACCAACATGCTACAACAAAGTTTTTATATTACCTTCGGAAGCATCCTAGAAGGAATTGAAAGAACGTCGCACAGGTGCCTCCGTACAAAGGAACCATATCTAGAAGCATCCTAGAAGGAATTGAAAGCCATCGAGGTAGTGACGGTGAACGCCGACGGGAAGATGAGTCGCGAAGCATCCTAGAAGGAATTGAAAGTCCGACTCCAACGAGGAGCCGGACGAGGAGGACTCGGAGGAAGCATCCTAGAAGGAATTGAAAGCCGGAATCGTTCTCTTGGGCATGTTGTCTCAACCATGAAGCATCCTAGAAGGAATTGAAAGAGGGGTACTCCCCTGGTTCCGAGAGGGCGTACCTGGTCCTGAAGCATCCTAGAAGGAATTGAAAGACGAGGAGGGGAAAGAGGGGAGGGAGGGCAGAGGACGGCAGGAAGCATCCTAGAAGGAATTGAAAGCTTTCATAATTTCATCCTTCGGTTTTCTAAGCTGTTCATGAAGCATCCTAGAAGGAATTGAAAGGTTTTAGAGCGGCCTCCAGGCCGCTCTCCAGCCTCTCTAAGAAGCATCCTAGAAGGAATTGAAAGTTTGATTTCCGGATTGTAGTTGTTAATCTTGTTCTTGAAGCATCCTAGAAGGAATTGAAAGATAACTTTGCGGGTCTTATTTTCTCACGTCTTAACTTCTGAAGCATCCTAGAAGGAATTGAAAGTTCCGGTTCCCTTGGAGTAGGACTGGGCATATTGGAACAGGGGAAGCATCCTAGAAGGAATTGAAAGGAAGGGCCCGCTCCCACCCCTCGTTTCCCCAGGCTTCCCAGAAGCATCCTAGAAGGAATTGAAAGTATCATGCTCTTTATCAACAACTTTCTTGCAACTACAGTTGAAGCATCCTAGAAGGAATTGAAAGCGTCGGAGTCCTCGTCCGAGGAGGTGGTGGGGGAGGAAGCATCCTAGAAGGAATTGAAAGGTGTTTTCTGTTTTTCTCGCGTGGTTCTCAAGAAGGTCTGAAGCATCCTAGAAGGAATTGAAAGTTACACCGCGAACGGAACGGCACAGTTCAACGCGTCCGCTGAAGCATCCTAGAAGGAATTGAAAGTGTAGACCGTGTTCATGAGTATCTTTCGACAGTAAGAAGCATCCTAGAAGGAATTGAAAGCTGAACAGGGGTACCCCTGGTTCAGGGAGAAACTTGTAACGAAGCATCCTAGAAGGAATTGAAAGATTCTCAGTCTTCCAGCCCGGATCAGTCTAGCAGGTTCCGTGAAGCATCCTAGAAGGAATTGAAAGCGGCAAGTACGGCGCCTTTTGGGTCAGCGGTCGGGCCCGGAAGCATCCTAGAAGGAATTGAAAGCGATCAACCCTCCCTGCGACACGGTCTCCCCGGAAGGTAGAAGCATCCTAGAAGGAATTGAAAGCGACCTCGGCCAATATACCGCTCCTCCGGAGTCCCCCGAAGCATCCTAGAAGGAATTGAAAGGGTTTGTGCCACTTTCCCAGTTGTCGATAGTCACCCTCGAAGAAGCATCCTAGAAGGAATTGAAAGTCTGAGCATCCATCAACCCACTGACAACACTGTGCCCCATGAAGCATCCTAGAAGGAATTGAAAGGCTCCGTCGCACTTCAAAGGGGGGAGAGAAGCATGGGAGGCGAAGCATCCTAGAAGGAATTGAAAGAGGGGAGAGATGAGGGGAAGGGGAGAAGGGAGAAGGGGTTAGGAAGCATCCTAGAAGGAATTGAAAGCTACCGTTATGCAATACGGGACGTACGGGTCTCGTCCGTGCGAAGCATCCTAGAAGGAATTGAAAGCAGGACCAGTGCGAGGAAACTTAACGTAATGGGGTCAAGTGGAAGCATCCTAGAAGGAATTGAAAGGTTCATGTCTAACGTGAAATCCATTCGGAAAAACTATATGAAGCATCCTAGAAGGAATTGAAAGAAACAGATTTTCATAGACTTCGGCGGCAACGAACCGACGAAGCATCCTAGAAGGAATTGAAAGTTTATAGGCGGAATTGAGCCTTTGTTCCCAATTGCGGGGAAGCATCCTAGAAGGAATTGAAAGCGACTGGGAAATCAAATTCTTGCCATGTGTTGGCCGGAATTGAAGCATCCTAGAAGGAATTGAAAGATGTAAACTTTGTCAAAATCATAAAACCCCATATTTTTCAGAAGCATCCTAGAAGGAATTGAAAGTACTCCCCGTCGTAAACAACGGGGAGGTTGGGAGTGGGAAGCATCCTAGAAGGAATTGAAAGCATCCCAGCTCGGTGCCGCACCTGCGGCAGAAGCATCCTAGAAGGAATTGAAAGTAACTCCCTCTCACTCTCATAGTATTCCGTGATCCGGCCCGAAGCATCCTAGAAGGAATTGAAAGATGGGAAAGAGGAATAAATTGGTAGGCATCTCCACTCGAAGCATCCTAGAAGGAATTGAAAGAAACATATGGCGACCCTATCCTACCCTCGCCACCCCGAAGCATCCTAGAAGGAATTGAAAGTCGTCCTCCGGGTCCTCGTCCGAGGAGGTGGAGGAGGAGGAAGCATCCTAGAAGGAATTGAAAGATTCCTCCCCCGCTTTTCCTATAATCCTGAAACATGCATGAAGCATCCTAGAAGGAATTGAAAGGTGATCCGGCCCCCGTCGTTGTGGAATACGTACTTGAGCCGGAAGCATCCTAGAAGGAATTGAAAGTACGGCGCGGCGAGGGTGACCACCCCCACCGCATACCTTCTCTTGAAGCATCCTAGAAGGAATTGAAAGTTAAGTACGTGTGCCCCACATACACACCCGCCATCATCCTTGAAGCATCCTAGAAGGAATTGAAAGTGTTTTCAACGTCCTGCGCCGTGACTTCGCGCCACGTGTCGAAGCATCCTAGAAGGAATTGAAAGTTGTAAGTCGTATTGCGTCACCGAGTTCATCAGCACGTTGAAGCATCCTAGAAGGAATTGAAAGTTCTCGAGGACCGAGCCCGAATTTACGGGCACTTTTTCTTGAAGCATCCTAGAAGGAATTGAAAGCGTCGGAGGGGACGAGCTCCCAAACACTCGTCCCGTCCCGAAGCATCCTAGAAGGAATTGAAAGTGGGGGGAAGGGGATAAATTGATAATTCGTCCCCCCCGCGTGAAGCATCCTAGAAGGAATTGAAAGACCCCGGTGTAGGTGGGAGTGGTGGGAGTGACGGTGGAAGCATCCTAGAAGGAATTGAAAGTAGTCGACGTCCTCGATTCGAACATATGGACCTTCGCCGGGAAGCATCCTAGAAGGAATTGAAAGCGAATTCGGCAAGCGTCATCACGTAGTCGTCGAGCCACGGAAGCATCCTAGAAGGAATTGAAAGCTGAGCTCGCGCATGGGAAGACGGATGTTGCCGTATGTCGAAGCATCCTAGAAGGAATTGAAAGTCTACCCCGGCAAATACGGCCTTTACTCCCTGTACGGGTATGAAGCATCCTAGAAGGAATTGAAAGCTTGCACGACAGGACGAGGACCTGTCGGTCCCCGTCCTTCAGAAGCATCCTAGAAGGAATTGAAAGAACAATATCAGAGACAGTATACCAAAGTCAATAATTTCTTTGAAGCATCCTAGAAGGAATTGAAAGCCGAGGTCGTACTGAGTCTCAGGAACGCAGGGGGCGCCGTGGAAGCATCCTAGAAGGAATTGAAAGATCACAACGTCGCAACCCTCCCTCACTTCCCATGCCTTTGGAAGCATCCTAGAAGGAATTGAAAGGCACGATCCTGCCTTTGACGAAGTGATCCTTAGTTATGAAGCATCCTAGAAGGAATTGAAAGTCCTTTTGCGACCCACCCTCCACATCCTCAGCGACCGCGAAGCATCCTAGAAGGAATTGAAAGCCTAACCCCACCCACCTAACCCTTTTTTTCCTTCTTCCCTTGAAGCATCCTAGAAGGAATTGAAAGGCTCTTCGACTTGGTCGGGGTCGATGTACCACTTCACCAATGAAGCATCCTAGAAGGAATTGAAAGTAGTTCATGCTGCAAAACCCCCAGATTTCTTCGGAAACCTTGAAGCATCCTAGAAGGAATTGAAAGACCTCCCCTGGGGAGGGAGGCAAAGGCGTTTTTTCGATCTCGAAGCATCCTAGAAGGAATTGAAAGGCTGCTTTCCACCCTGTTGGGGGTTCACGTGCCCACCAACAGAAGCATCCTAGAAGGAATTGAAAGAGGTAGGGTCCACTGACCCATATCGTATCCTCAGTCTCGAAGCATCCTAGAAGGAATTGAAAGTAGTTTATACAGGGTCTCTATATCCCCACTACTAAAAAATTGGAAGCATCCTAGAAGGAATTGAAAGTTATACCCCAGGTAAGCGTACCTGGGGTACGTCACATACTGAAGCATCCTAGAAGGAATTGAAAGGCGACCTCGAGGGCGTCCACGTGCCCGCGGAGGCGGCGAGAAGCATCCTAGAAGGAATTGAAAGATCATGGTCGTATTTCTCTTGCATACTTTTACATTCTTGGAAGCATCCTAGAAGGAATTGAAAGTTAAGGGGTGCTTTCCGAGCCTCCCTTTCGAGAGGCGCTTGAAGCATCCTAGAAGGAATTGAAAGTCCAGCAGCCCGTTAAGTTCCGAGCCCGAAACGGGCGCTGAAGCATCCTAGAAGGAATTGAAAGTATCGCTGAAACGAAGCCATCGCTTATCAAGCCCTTGACTTCGGAAGCATCCTAGAAGGAATTGAAAGCAAACAGAGGAGCCGTCCCACCAATGGGAGCGGGCTCCCCGAAGCATCCTAGAAGGAATTGAAAGTCGCGGGGAGGCTAATTGCACTCTTCTCACGGTGGTATATAAGAAGCATCCTAGAAGGAATTGAAAGACCAATTCATCGCCCTCTCCCATTCCTTCACCCCGTATTGGAAGCATCCTAGAAGGAATTGAAAGACGATTGGAGCGAGGTGCCGGAAGACCTTCGCTACGAAGCATCCTAGAAGGAATTGAAAGAACTAACTGAGGCTCTTGCTCGAGGAGCCTCAGGATCGAAGCATCCTAGAAGGAATTGAAAGCCGGGAAGGGGAGACAAGGGTTCTGTATGGAATTCCACTTTGAAGCATCCTAGAAGGAATTGAAAGCTTTAAGGGCTTGTTCCAACCCTTCCTTCAAACGTTGAAGCATCCTAGAAGGAATTGAAAGCCCTGAGGTCTTTGATGTACGTTTGCGCTTTCTCTCCGTGAAGCATCCTAGAAGGAATTGAAAGTCTGCGGGTGCCTTTTCCTCTTGTTCTGACATTTTTCCTTGAAGCATCCTAGAAGGAATTGAAAGCCACAAGAAGGGGTTGGCCTCTGGAATCTTATCGATCCGGTGAAGCATCCTAGAAGGAATTGAAAGATTCTGGAAAAAAATACGGAGGAAACTACCCTCCCTGTCAGGAAGCATCCTAGAAGGAATTGAAAGACCAGGAACGACAACCGAGTTTCCCTTAACGAGTTGGCACGAAGCATCCTAGAAGGAATTGAAAGACAGTCTCCAGGTCCCTCTCATTAAAAAACTCGGGAAACCGAAGCATCCTAGAAGGAATTGAAAGATTTATACCGTATCTCCTAACAAGATACTTTTCAGCAAGGGAAGCATCCTAGAAGGAATTGAAAGCGGTTACAGGTACGGGCCTTGTGGCCTCCGTCGGAGCCTGGAAGCATCCTAGAAGGAATTGAAAGTGTGGTTGTAGTCCTAGTTCATGCTGCAAAAATCCCCAGATGAAGCATCCTAGAAGGAATTGAAAGTTCTCCCGCTGCCGTCCCCCCTGCCTCCTCCCTTTTTTTGAAGCATCCTAGAAGGAATTGAAAGTCAAAGCCACCCCTTCCACCTGCCGGTAGTACTCCTCGAAGAAGCATCCTAGAAGGAATTGAAAGAATGAGGGTGGTGGGAGCGGGCCCGCAGGGGAACCCGCGAAGCATCCTAGAAGGAATTGAAAGGTTGCTCCCTCTCAATATGGAGTCGTGGGTGTGAAGTTGGAAGCATCCTAGAAGGAATTGAAAGCTTATCTTGGTTCCACGTCGTGGCCCATACGACTCATAGGAAGCATCCTAGAAGGAATTGAAAGCACAGTTCACATCCCTGTTTCCAGCAGGGATTTTTACCATGAAGCATCCTAGAAGGAATTGAAAGGAAACACCGAGAGATTGCCTTTGGAGGTGGCACCGAGAAGCATCCTAGAAGGAATTGAAAGAATTCGTGAGTGAGGAAACTCCAGATTTCCTCACTTATCTTGGAAGCATCCTAGAAGGAATTGAAAGATGAGGGGAGAACCATGAACGTTCAACAATTAGTAGAAGCATCCTAGAAGGAATTGAAAGGGGGCGAAGCGTAAACCGACCTGTAAGGCGACATCAACAGAAGCATCCTAGAAGGAATTGAAAGGTTTCCATTCCTTCTGCACAATATGGGGTGAAGGAAGAAGCATCCTAGAAGGAATTGAAAGACCAACACCCCGGCCGTCTTAGGGTCGGCTTCTGGGGCGGTGAAGCATCCTAGAAGGAATTGAAAGCCATATTGGAGTATTAATACGTGGGCACTTCGCTTGGTCGAAGCATCCTAGAAGGAATTGAAAGCTTCGTTTCCCCAGGCTTCCCACCGAAGGTGGGCACAGCCGAAGCATCCTAGAAGGAATTGAAAGGTTCGGAAGGAAGATGCCTAAATTGCCGCTCGAATCGAGTGAAGCATCCTAGAAGGAATTGAAAGAGGATAATGATAATTTCGTGTGGTTGCAATCCCAATTCGTGAAGCATCCTAGAAGGAATTGAAAGTACTCGTAACGTTGTCGGGAGGTTCGTCGTACCGTTCTCCGAAGCATCCTAGAAGGAATTGAAAGTTATTGATTCGAACTATGTCCCCATTAGGAAGCTTTATGGAAGCATCCTAGAAGGAATTGAAAGAGTACCTCTGGTGTTTCAGTACAAACGCGACGTGGAGGGGAAGCATCCTAGAAGGAATTGAAAGCTGCCACTTCGTCTTGGGTGATTTTCTTCGAGGGATCGGGAAGCATCCTAGAAGGAATTGAAAGATTCTTCCTCCTGCCGCATATGTGATTTTAAAGCATTCGAAGCATCCTAGAAGGAATTGAAAGACTCGGTCAAAAACAAATATCCCGATTTAACTTACGGGAAGCATCCTAGAAGGAATTGAAAGAGGCAGGAAGCATATACCTATCGAACCCAACAACAAGTTTTGAAGCATCCTAGAAGGAATTGAAAGACATTCTTCCGACGTATACGCCTACGATGACGGCCACAGCCGAAGCATCCTAGAAGGAATTGAAAGGATCTTTCTGTTCTTTCTGTTCCTTTAGTGTTCGAAGTGAAGCATCCTAGAAGGAATTGAAAGAAAGGCTATTAAACACCCGGGTCGTGTCGTTAGAGCGATGAGAAGCATCCTAGAAGGAATTGAAAGATATATTAGGCTCCATCATTCTCCCCTTCACTCCGAGTGGAAGCATCCTAGAAGGAATTGAAAGGGTTGAAGTAGTAAACTCCGCAACGAACCCTATTCCTGTTGAAGCATCCTAGAAGGAATTGAAAGAACCCGTACTCCAGTCCTACGACAGCGCCAACCACCATCTCCGAAGCATCCTAGAAGGAATTGAAAGACATGACTCTTATCAAGAATACTGCTGAGTTTTTCTAGCGTGAAGCATCCTAGAAGGAATTGAAAGCAACTAACGTACCATAGTTTCTCTTCCTTCGACCACCTTATGAAGCATCCTAGAAGGAATTGAAAGGATCTCGCGGATGCCGGAGACGAAGAGCGGTGACTCCATGAAGCATCCTAGAAGGAATTGAAAGTAGGCCACATACCATAGTTTCTCTTCATTGCTCCATCGCAGAAGCATCCTAGAAGGAATTGAAAGGGGTTAACAATTACGAAAAGCCAGTACTAGACATGAAGCATCCTAGAAGGAATTGAAAGGTAGGCGAGGGGTTGCACATATTGTGCCCCCTCACCGAAGCATCCTAGAAGGAATTGAAAGGGTGGGGGGTCGTCGACCTCCCATTCGATGTCATTGTCTGAAGCATCCTAGAAGGAATTGAAAGTACCAAATTCTGTCTGTCATTCTAACTTCGTATTTTGTGGAAGCATCCTAGAAGGAATTGAAAGCCAGGAGGTCTGGTCACACTCTGCCCGCCCAGACTGTGAAGCATCCTAGAAGGAATTGAAAGTTGGTCAAGTTGGTGCGGGCTATGGGGTACTCTCAAGAGATGAAGCATCCTAGAAGGAATTGAAAGTGTTATGAAAGTGACGCTGACGTTCTTCGCCTTGATTTTGAAGCATCCTAGAAGGAATTGAAAGGCGCGCGTCCTTGTACCCGTACAGGGAGTAAAGGCCGAAGCATCCTAGAAGGAATTGAAAGTTATTGATTCGAACTATGTCCCCATTAGGAAGCTTTATGGAAGCATCCTAGAAGGAATTGAAAGAGTACCTCTGGTGTTTCAGTACAAACGCGACGTGGAGGGGAAGCATCCTAGAAGGAATTGAAAGCTGCCACTTCGTCTTGGGTGATTTTCTTCGAGGGATCG
The DNA here is from genome assembly GCF_003967175.1 of Sulfodiicoccus acidiphilus. NCBI lineage: Archaea > Thermoproteati > Thermoproteota > Thermoprotei > Sulfolobales > Sulfolobaceae > Sulfodiicoccus > Sulfodiicoccus acidiphilus. The sequence continues at coordinate 1,701,744 of NZ_AP018553.1, forward strand.
GGAAGCATCCTAGAAGGAATTGAAAGTAAAGGGGGAGGTTGTGTATACCACTCCTAACATATTTTAGAAGCATCCTAGAAGGAATTGAAAGATGTGACCTGGGGCGGTATTTTTTCGTACAGGAAAGGCGAAGCGTCCTAAAAGGAATTGAAAGAACTTCGTAACGACGATGTCGAGTTTCACTTTTCCCTTATCTCTCCACATAAGTAGCCTGCGTCGACAATCCTCCTCCTTATTTCCCTCTCCACTTTCCCCAGGTCCAGGCCCTCATCGACCTTCGCGTAGGCTAGCCCTCCCTTGAGGTCCACCTTCACTTCCCAAACTCCCTTCACCCCGCTCAGAGCCTTGGTCACGTTGATCCTACACCCCTCACATTCCATACCTTTGACCTCAATTACTAACGACTTCATGTAGTTTGCTATAACTCACGACTTATTAAGACCTAAACTTACTCGCCCTTTACTTACTTGGGCCGAGTTAAGTATGGGGCAGTCGCTGTGTCCCGTGTACCTAGACGCCCACTTGAATAACGGGACGACGGACTTCCTCAGTTTCCTCCCCTCACTAGTTAGGGAGTAACTAACCCTGGGGGCGAGTTACCCACTACGACCCTCTTCACTAGGCCCATGCTCTCCGTTTGTTTCAAGACGTCGGAAAGCGCCTTTGGCCTGATCCCATCGATCGCTTTCAACAACTCATTGAAACCGACTCCCCTCCCGTTACCTATTACGTTGAGGGTCAACAGGAACCACTTCCTGGAGATTACGTTCACCGTGCTGACTAGAGGACAGGACTGCTTAGCGACTTTACTGCCCTTAACCATGTTACTTGCTATATACTTTGTAGTTTATATCCTTATTAATTAGTTACGTTCTCCTCGGGGCGAATCGGAAACGGGAGCATCGAGAAGGGAAGAGACGTCGGAGGATGAGGGTATTAGGATAACGCGGCTTTACGTCGGGGGAATGGCGTGCGCCTTCTGCGCCTCCACTATAGAGAGGGGGTTGGCGAAGGTCAACGGGGTCAAATCGGCGAAGGTTTCCCTGGAAACCGGGGAGGTTTTCGTGAGGCACAGCCCTTCGGTACCCCCTGAGGTCTTAAGGAGGGAGTTGGAGGGGCTCGGGTATTACGTTTTCGAGGGGAAAAGGGATTCCACTCACTTGCTGAGGGACTCCAGGAGGAGGTCCCTGTGGAGCTGGGTCCTCACCTCGATCTCGCTGCTGCTGACTCTGCCCATGATGGTGAAGGCCTACGCGCTGCCGGCTTACTCCTTTTACATCAACGTGGCGGTGGTGTCGATTTCCCTGTTCTACATCGCATTTCCCATTCACAGGGGCGCGCTGAACGCCCTGCGGAGGGGAATCCTGAACGAGCACGTACTCTACGGGGTATCCGGGATCTCGGCGTACGTCCTAGGTCTCTTGGGTCTCCTGTACCCTGGCCTCAGGGAGTTCCTGTCGATCTCTGCCCTGCTCACCTCCCTCCACTTGACGGCGGGGTGGATGGGGGCTTACCTGAGGTATAGGGTGGAGCAGTCCCTGTCGAAGGTCGTCGAGTTGAGGCCTCCCGTCGCTCACTTAGCTAGCGGGGAGGACGTGCCGGTCACCGGACTAAGGGAAGGGGATGTGGTAATGGTTAAGCCTGGCGAGAAGGTCCCCCTGGACGGAGTGGTGATCGGCGGTGAGTCCGAGGTGTCCGAGGCCGTCATAACGGGGGAATCCGAGCCCGTTTTGAAGAGGACGGGGGACGCCGTGATCGGAGGTTCGACCAACGGCAGTGGACACTTAGTGGTGAGAGTCACGACGGACTACTCCGGCAGTTTCCTGTCTAGGATTTTAGGGATTGTGGACGAAGCCAAGCGAAGCAAATCACCTGTTTCGACGTTCTTCGAGAGGATCGTGGACAGGGTGTGGGTTCCACTAGTTCTCTCAGTTTCCCTCCTGACCCTCCTGGGCTGGGGCGCGTACGGGGCGTTTACGGGGGGCGACCCGTTCGCCTACCTATTCCGAGGAGTGGTGAGCGCACTCCTGGTATCGGTTATAGGGTACCCGTGCGCTATAGGGTTCTCCTCCCCGGCAATGGGGCTCTCGCTGTTCGAGAGGTACCTGAGAACAGGGGTGATCCTGAGGGACGTCGGGGCGCTGGAGAGGCTCGGCGAAGTGAGGACGGTGGTCTTGGATAAGACCGGAACCATCACCTACGGGCAGCCCGTGGTGAGGGGTTTTCACGGTGAAGACAGGGCATTAGTTTACGCGTACTCCTTGGAGAGGTTCTCCGCCCATCGCTAGGGCCATAACGCGGTACGCCGAGGGGAAGGGGGTTGAACCCCTCGAGGTGGCCAACTTCAGGGAACTCCAGGGGAAGGGCGTCGTGGGGGAGGTGGGAGGCCGTGAGGTTTTCGTGGGCAGGCCTGGGGCAACTGTCTGCGAGGACTCTCCCACCCTCGACGGTAACGTCGCTGTTTGCGTTGATGGGGAACTGGTGGGTCGATTCGACGTAGAGGACGACTTGAGGAGGGACGCCGCGGAGTTCGTGGCGAGGTTAAGGGCCATGGGGATGCGAGTCGTAGTGCTGAGCGGAGATAGGGGAGACAGGGTCAGGGCGTTGGCGGAGAGGCTGGGTATCCGGGAGTACTACGCCGAGACGTCCCCTGAGCGTAAGGTGGAAGTGATAAAGGAGCTGAAGGGGAGGGGCGGCGTCGCGATGCTCGGGGACGGCGTGAACGACGCAGCGGCCTTAGCCCTAGCCGACGTATCCGTTGCCATGGGAAACGCCGTCGATCTCTCGAAGAACGCGGCCCACATCGTGCTACTGAACAACGACCTTAAGGGCCTCCTGTCGATACTCGAAAGGAGGGGCACGTTGAGCAAGGCCGTACCGTCGAACGTGGCTTTAGCGCTCCTGTACAACGCGGTGGGGATCCCCTTGGCCGTGTTGGGGACGTTGAGTGGGATGCTCGCGATGGTCGTCATGGTGTTGAGTTTGGCCTCGGTCTTCGCTAACGCGAGGCTATCGGCATTGTACGCCTAGGGTGAGCTGGGGGATAGGAGGACAGGGTTTCGACCTAGGGGGAGTTAGGGACAACCCTCGGAGGTGTGTCCGATAAGGTCCCTCCGCGGCGTAGGGAAGCGAACTGTCCCCCTAGGCCTACTACAAGGGGTAGGAAAATGTACCTAGTGGGGGAGTAAACGAAGTTCAAGGGACCTCCCTCTCCTACGAGGTGTGGTAGCTGAACCTAGGGAAGTCACCCCGAGAGGCCTGACGCGTCTTCCGTGTGCTCTCCAGACACGACGTCCAAGTGCGTCTGGGACTTCCCTTCGAGTAGACTGGAGCCTCGCCTTGCGGATCCACCTCAGTAGTCCTCGTAGTGGCCGAAAATCTCCCGCTTCCCACAGGAAAACACCCCGTAGGGCTCTGACCAGCCCGACCTTGAAAACCCCCCGGTGCTCCAGCTTGAGCAGGGAGTGGGCCGAGGGAGGCCGAACCACGCCTCTCACTGTCCATTAGGCTGAAGACGAACTCCCCCATCGCTCCGACTATTTGGGAGTACCCCCTGAAGTGGTGGTAGTAATCCAACACCGCTACCCCGAATCATCCTAAGGGGAATTGAAATAGAGAGGGACGGGAGAAGGCCCCGATGACGAGAAGCATACTAGAACGAATTGAAAGAGAGGTTCAACGTTGTGGCTCCTTCGTGTGAGTTGAGGGCGAAGCACACTAGAAGGAATTGAAAGGCGCCTCCTTCAGCACCCCTGCCGAGGACGGTGTCTTCCTGAGGCGTCCCAGAAGGAATTGAAAGCGTAGGACCTTCACTGCGTCGCTAGAAACCCCTGCGAAGGAGCATCTCAAAAGGAATTGAAAGAACGTCGCTACGGCGTCACCGATCTTCACGTCAGGCACGTGTGGGCCGGGCGATTTTCCGGCCGTCGCTACGAGGTAGAAGAAGTTCCGGGAGTTCGAACGAGGGTTGACAACCTTAATTGATATGGACAGCTGAGCCAAAGGGTCGCAAAACCTACATTGCGCCAACCCCCCCACAACGAGGTGATGGAACGGGGGTTCGTCAAGCCCGGCCTGAAAATGGACGTAGGGAGTTCGAAAGGGTGGTGTGGGAGGGTAAACTTCGGCCGACAAAGACTTTACTTTTAAAACCCCGTTTTCGTCACGGGACAATACCTGGTGAACGGAAAGGTTCGACTTCTACTTTCCGAAGGCTGGCCGAAAACCAATGTAGAAGGCTACGCGAGGATGTGGATGAACTTCCTTATGTTCGGGGAACGAACCTGTAGAACGAATGTGAAGAATAGACGGTCGCCTACTTATCTCAATTCGAAGACCGGAACACAGAGATAAACACAAGCGAAGCGATCGAGGATCTCTTAGTGGACGTTACAGAGATAAACTCAGGGAAATAGACGTGCCACCTTGAGATAATGAACTACAACGTTTTTCCGAGGAACATGTCAAAGAAATCTCAACCGCGACGTAGACGACTTTTACAGAGTAGCTCTAGAGAACGGGTACGAGTTAGCTCCGAGGATCGACGGGCTAACTTGAAGGTGGACGACTTGGTCGAGCGAAGCCGTCCAACGCAAGTCGAGTCGGAAAAAGGAGGAAATTGCGGATTCCAGTTTCGCCTGAACTCTGCGACACTTGAAGAAAGACGAAGGTGAATGCCTCTTTGGAAAGGGGGTAGACCGTTTCGCCTCAACTCCAAAACCTAAGTGTAGGTGAACTAGGATACGACCACGTCGAGTGCCACGACCTATCCAGGCGCTCACGTGAGAGTGCCCGGAACATAAAAAATTTAATTTATATTTCAAAAAATATTCATATTTTATCATTTTTCTATCTATAATTCGAATCATTATCTCGGGGAACGGAGTCTCGCGATGGACGGTTTACAGGTTATCCAGACATAACCTTATACCTAGAATAATTCTTGTCTCTATATCAATATTTTCGTCGAAATGTTTGCGTTCCGTACACTGTCACGTGAGACTAACCTCTTGAAGCGAGGAGTCTACATCTACGCCTTCTCCGAGTTCTCCCCGCACGGAAACGTGAGAAGCTACCGTTTACCTGCACTCCCGAGACAGAGAATCTACGGTGTTTAACTTCGATTTGACGGACAAAGAGAGGGAGGAGATACCGAATATACCACCAATCCAAGAGAAGGACCCGAGGGATCTCGGGAGCGGTGGGAAGTCCGAGTCCCTGCCTACACGCTGCCGGAGCTGGTGGGCGAGGGAATGGTGGAGATCACCTTCGGGTCTAACGAGAGGACTCTGTTGGAACTGGGGAACGTCAACTACGCCGAGGCCCGGGTTGGATTTTCAACGGAGAAGCGAGTGAACCCCCGAACTCTCCCGGCCGAAGGACGTCGACTCCAACCAGTTCTTCGACGTAATATTGGGTCTCCGCGACGTTGAGGACGTCTTCAAGCTAGGTCTCAGGAGAAAACCCCCACCACACTCCTAGTGGGCCCCGGGGTTAGACTCTCTCTCCTCTGGCGCGGTTTTACCGATGGGGCAGAGTCGAGGGAAGTCGGGTTGGCGGAAGCGACGCAGTCCGTGGAACCGGGCTACCTCGTGATCCACGAGATAGACAAACCGCCCAGGACCGGTCCGTACTGCTGGCCTTGATGGAACAGGGGATATTGAGGACAAACACGACCTACACGTTCACGAGGAACTTAACGTTTACGCAGCCGACGACATCGAGAAGTTGAAGAGGGAACCGGTTTCCAGGTTCACGGCGCTGAAAATACCCGAGTACGACGGGGAGCGGTCGACGAAGGTGGAGAGGAGGGAAGGCAAGTCGAAGGAGTACTCGGAGAGAGTTTCGAAACTCTCAGTCCTCTCGGGTCATCGGGGCGTTAGAGACGCCGTCGAAATGCCTAGGATAACGAACACCTCGGAGGAAGCGGAAAAGGCTATAACGACGTGGAAGAAGTACCGGAACTGCTGTAGCCCTTCCTTAGAGGCTTCGTGCTTCGGGCCGATGTTACCGAAAGTGGGGGTTGAGGGGGAGGAAAGCCTCACCTTTCACGGGAGTGTAGCCCCCTTATATTCAAATACTCGTTAGTGTTGGACTGACTGTAGCCCCCTTTTCGACGCCGAGCGACGGTCACCCTCCACCCCCTGGACCGGAGGTCGGTGGACCTCCCAAGTCGTTCCTCTGTCCGTGAACCACTTCCTCGTTTCGCTCGGCTCACGTTGGGAGATTACGCTCCAGAGAAAGGAGATCGGTGAGTCGAGGGTCCGGTCGGAGCGAGAGGTGTAAGCGAGGTCCTTAGTGCTCATCTAAGGCCTCCTTTCCGTCCGAAGGGCTTCACGATGGAAATTCGGGTCCTAGGTGGCCGTGCTATATCAGGGTTTGGACGGCCCACGAAAGACTTGACGTGATCGCAACACTTAATTAGCCGGAGCAATGAGCTTGAGTAGCCTCTATGAATTGGAAGCGAAACTACCTGTTCCCCTTATATGACATCTGTGTCACCGTCTACTGACACGGCCGTCAATGAGCGTTTTTTACTTTCTATTGTAATACTATTCCATTTCATACAGATAGAGTAATAATTTACGAAGCAACTCTAAGTCATCGAACTTCCCTGGCCCTAGTCTCCTCCACCATAACGTAGACCCTTAGGTTATACCCCCAGGAAACTTAAACGTACTTCCTCGGCGAGCCACGAAGAACACACAATTCGCTGCGTAGGCGGTAAGGGTGTTAAATGAGGTGGTAGGGCGTCTTCTCTCTCGTTCCTTAAGGGGCGGTTGAATGGATCCTCACTTCCTCGGTGGCCCCGAAGGAGGCGGCTGTCCCGTCGACGGTCCTCCTCCAGATCTAAAGTCTAGGGTAAGCGTGGAGTCGACACCTCCACCGATTTCACGTTCGCGAATTTACTTGAAATAAATTAAATAATTCAGGACGTTCTCCTGGGTGTTGCCCACGGCGGGAGAACGGACGGGATCAATTTCGTGATTAAACCGTTGTTCTTTAGTGTCCTACACTTGGTTCGAGCTAACTTGAGTATAAACGAGGGATGGAGTCTGCAGGTCTATGACAGAAAAATTTATAAACTAACTAGTTGAGCTATTTATGGGTCCCTGAAGGGACCCAGGTGAAATACAAATGTCCTATAAAGGAATACGTCCAATTGAGGTAAAGTTAGGCTCTTTTTTTGTTGAAGTGGAGAGTGAGATCCAACTCATAGATGGCACAGTCGAACTAAAGTCTTTCTCTCCTATTCGTCGTGATTCGAGTCCTGTTAACCAAGTTTCTGTAACGAGTCTGGTCGAGTACCTTACCTCTGAACGACCTCCTACAGACAACGATGTTACTTCAACGAGGGGACGGTATCAATATGTCACGTGGTCCGGAGAAGACTGGTTGCTTGAGAGACTTAACCTACGTAGACCCCAGGGACACTTGGAGTTGGAACTCGAGGGTTTAAAGGTGCGTGGTAGACCGGACTTCATCGTATCTAGCGGAAGATTGGAAGTAGGGGAGATAAAGACGAAGAACGTCAAAAAGGGATCTTCCGACCTCCACGAGATTATAAAACGGGGGTTGCTCCAGGTCCTCCTATACAAGTACATCGCGGAGAAGAAGGGGGAAACGTGTGAGGCCAGGCTCCTCGTGTTGACCTACGAGCGTCAGAACGATAGGGGGGAAGCCAAGCAGCTTTACACGGCCGTAGTCAAGGAACCTGTGGTTCCGAAGCTCGAACCCATTGTACTTCAGGCCATTCACGACGTGAAGCAGTTGAAGGAAATGAACGAGGGGAGGTCTTCGCTTTGCTGAGAGCCTCCATAACCCTCAGACCGGAAAACAGGGTTGTCCTGCCGCCTATGACGTCGAAGTTGGGGAAGGTCATAACCAAGGGGGACTCCTCGTTCTTCGTATCTCCAGTCAGAGTTGACGGAAGGTACCTTTTCAGGCTCTCCAAGGATCCGCTTCCCGTCGAGGTGAGTCCGGGGCCTTGCGTTGTGGACATTTCAGGCTCTCCCGAAGGGTTAATTAAGCTCCTCGCCGAGTTGAAGGACTTCCACGCGTTCAACACGAAGTGGAGGATCGAGGACGTGAAGGTGGAGGACGTCAGGGTAGAGTGCTCCAAGGGGTTCGAGCTCTCTTCTCTCTCCCCCGTCCTTCCCTTCGACCCCTACGTCAAGGTCAAGCTGAAGCGGTTCACCAACTCCGTCGACGTCGTGCTGGCCGCTCCCCTCATGGACGTCACCTCCCTGAGCAGGGGAGACGAGCTCAAGGCCGAACTGGAAGAGCTTAGAAGGTTCATCATCGAGGACCCATCGTTACTTTACACAGTCAAAGTGATCTACGCGGGAAAGGAGGTAGTCGGAATGCTGGGGAAGCTCAGGTACAGGATCCTACGCGACGTGCCGAGGCTAACGGAGGTACTGTCTGCTGCAGCCGTGAGGGGAGTGGGCTCGTCGAGGAGGAACGGGTTCGGGAGAGTCGAGGTGAGGTGTTACCAGGAATCGGGGAAGTCGAGGGAAGATGAAGGGTTATTAAGGAAAGAGAGGTGAGTAATTCGTGTCTTCTATAGACGAGAAGTGGCTTCTGGACAGGGGAGCCAGGATAGCCAACCTGGCCAACCAGGGGAGGGTCGAGAGGACCCAGATAAACGGTCTGCTCACCTTCCTTCAGAACACCAGGAGCGTGGAGCAACTGGAGCTCTACGTGCTCAGACAGGCAGGGAGAGATGAACTGAACCAGGAGATGGCGAAGGAGTTGCTTAGGGCGATCGAAGAGATCAAGGGAAAGGGAGGGGACACCGTCCAAACCGTCCTCAGCCTACTGGGGTACACGAAGTGGAGCTTCGAGGCCATCGACGGACTCAGGATCCAGGGGCAGGTCAACGACCTCAAGTCGCTGGTGAGCGCCGTCCTAGGCCAGCCGAGGACGGGAGGAACACAGAAGCAGGGGATGCACTGAAGTGGCGAGGAACTCGAACCACCCTTGCTACGACCTGAACGCGATGAGGAACCTCCTCAGGGTGGAGGGCTACCTGGTGAACGAGACTCCCCTCAGGGTGGGTTCTGGGAGATCCCAGAGCTTCCAGGACAGGACCGACTTCCCGCTAGTCGCGCGGGGAGGGAGACCCTACATACCTGGGAGCAGCCTGAAGGGAGTGTTGAGGAGCAGCCTGGAGGCCTACGTCCTGGGGAGCGACTGGCCGGACAAGTTCAGGAAGGTCCTCTACGTTAGGGACGATGGGGAGAGCTGTGTTAAGGACGAGAAGGGGAACAAGGAAGAGTACTGCATCCCGTGCATCCTGTTCGGCTTCAAGGACTTGGCTTCCAGGGTGTCCATCATGGACGCCGTCCCCGAAGGGGACGTGAGGGTGGTCCTTAGGACCGGGGTCACCATAAACAGGGTGTTCGGGGGACAGCAGCCCGGAAACCTCTACAACCTAGACTACGTTGACTCGGGGAGCAAGTTCAGGTTCAGGATGACGGCGCAGAACGTCCTCGGCGGGCAGGAGGAGTGGACTCGGAAGGTGGAGGAGGGGTTCAAGTACGTCTTGGGCCTCTTGAAGGACGGCTTTTTCGTAGGAGGGAGGAGGAGCACCGGGGCGGGCTTCGTGAGGCTCTCAGACGCTAAAGTGAGGATTTACGAGGTGAGGGGAGGGAAGCTCTTCGCGAGGAGTGAAGGCGGACTGGAGGTGGTGGCGTGAACCTCAAGTACGTCCTGGCCAGGAAGGACGTGTTGAGGAGGACCGTGAGGTTCTCGGCGACTCTGGTGGCCGACTCTCCCGTAGCGGTGGGCACGGGAGAGAAGGGATCCCCGAAGGAAGTCATGAAGGACGCCAGGGGAAGGCCCGTGATACCAGGAAGTTCCTGGAAGGGCGTGTTCAGGTCGTCTGGCGAGAGGATAGCGAGGGGGAGGGGCCTGACGGTTTGCGCTGGCCAGGTGAGGGACAATTGCCTCTCCAACTACCGTAAGGGGAGGGACTTCCAGGAGTTAGTTAGGAGAGGTGAGGTGGAGGAGGCCCTGAAGCTGTTCTGGGACCACACCTGCCTGAACTGCAAGGTATTCGGCACGCAGTCCGTGAGCGCCCAGGTCGCCTTCTCCGACTCCGTGTCGGACGACGCGACTTTCGACTTCAGGCCCATGGTGGCGATAAGCAGGGAGGACGGTGCTGCGTTGGGGAAGGCGCTCGTCTCGCTGGAGTACGTTCAGCCCGGAGCGCACTTCAACTTCTCCCTCACGGGAACCAACCTCCCCAACTACGCCCTGGGTTACCTCCTGGAGGTCGCTCGCGGCCTCCACACCCACCTCTTCCAGGTGGGAGGGAACAAGAGCAGGGGCTTCGGCTTCGTCTCGTTCCAGGAGGCCGTGCTGGACGTGGTCCCCCACGGCGAGGGGAAGCTGGAGGCCCTCGACGAGATAGACAAGGAAGTGAGGATCTCCCTCCCGGTGGAAGGGAAGGGGGACGAGTTCTTCGAGAAGGTCAAACCCATAGTGGAGGTGTTCTCTAACGTCAAGCTTCCGTTCCCGAGGTGAACATACCCTAGACAGGACTCCCAGGAACTCCGGGAGTTGGTACAGGTTCTCGTTGGAGCTGGAGGTGGTTTCGGATTACCTGCACGTGGGGCAGGGTAAGAGGGAAGTCTTGCTCAAGCCGGTGAACGACGTGGAGGCCATGGTTCGACAGTACCTCGAAAGAGGGCAACTGCCCGACCTGGACGACCACTTCGTGAGGGGGAACCCCTTCATGAGGGTGGCCGGGAGGCTGACAGTCCCGGGGAGCACGTTGAAGGGGGCGGTTAGGACGAGGCTGGAGATGTCGATCAAGGACGCCTGCTACGTCACGGGAAACCAGAGGGGGGTCTCGTCATCCCCCAGGTACAGGCAGATCTTCAGGCCGGACCCCAACAGGGGTAGCGACAACTACCTGAGCGGGAGGGCGATCAAGGGGAACGCCGTCTGTCCGGTGTGCGACCTAATGGGGAGCCCGGGGTTGGCGAGCAGGGTCTCCTTCTCGGACGCGTACTACGTCTCGGGACAGGTGGTTAACGTCACGAACAAGGAGGACGGGTCGAGCTACGAGGTGGCGAAGAGGGGATCCAAGTTCAGGGGGGAGGTCCTCCTCTGGGGGAGCGCCCTAGACCTCGGGATGGTGCTCTACGGTCTGGGAGTGAGGTGTTCCCAGGGGAGGCCGTTCTCCAAGACGATCCTGCTCGGGAGGTTCAAGTACGACGTGCCGCAGTTCGGTAGGGTGAAGTTCTCCACGGACGTGAAGGACCCCTGCACTCCCCTCGGCCAGTTCGTCAAGAAGTTCTCCTTGGTGGAGGTGAACGAGGAGTGGATGCCGTGAAGAGGCTCTGCGTTTTCCCAGACCTCTCCGTCGTGGTGAGGGATGAATGTCCTCCCGGCGTCCTGTTCGACTTGAGCGCGAGGTGGGGCGACGCGTTGGAAGTGGACGCGAGGGGGAAGAGGCTCGCTTACATCTACGGGGGTGTGAAATACGAGGGGAAAGCTTGACTACCCGAGCGGGGAGGTGAGGATGGTGGACGAGGAAAAGGCCAGGAGAGTGAGGGACGCGATAGTCGAAGTGGTCCGCGACCTGGTGAAGGCGGTGGACGGGTTGAGTGGAACGGTGGACGCCAAGGTCGGGGCCCTTGCCGACTCCGTGGCCGTGATCTACAGGGCCCCGATGGTCTTCAACTACGCGCCCATAAAGGGGGCGGGTCCCGCCTCGAAGAAGGAGGCCGAACTCGTCTCTAACAACTTCGACTACCTTGTGACCTACGCCCTAGGGAGGCACTTCTCCCCCTTGGACGAGGTGAACCGGGCGCTGGACGAAGGGGACTTGAATGAACTGTTGAACGCCTTAGAGTCCCTCGACCCCAACCTGCTGGAGTACGTGCGCTCGCTGAGGCCCAAGGTCCAGGAGATCTACGAGTTCCTACTCCACTGTCCCGCGGACACGAGGCCTGGACTCAACCTGAGTTCCCTGGCGTCCCACATGGTCCTAACCTCCCTCTTCGCGTGGAGCATAGACAGGGGGGTCAAGCTCTCCTACTTGAGGTTGGCCTCGATCCTCCACGACGTGGGGAAAGTCACCTCGCCCGAGGACCACGTGAAGGAGGGGAAGAGGATCCTGGACGAGGTCCTGGCCCACGACGTCAGCGCCGAGCTGAGGGAGGAGCTCAGGAAGGCCTTCGGAATCGCGGAGAAGCACCACACGAGGGGGGACTACGTAGACGCGGCGGACGACGTCGCCTCCAGCGCAGACAGGCTGGCGAGCGAGGTGAAGTACTTCGTGTCTTCGAAATACCCTTCCCTGGAGGAGTGCTACGGCAAGTACGGGAAGGAGGGGTTCGACTGTTTCTCGAGCAAATTGAACGAGCGCCTGTACGAGGAGGTCACTAGAGGGGCCTTCGAGGAGATGGAGTGCAGGAGGGGTGGACTGCCCTGGATGAAGTGTGGGAACGTGAAACAGAGCGTCCGCAAGGCCCCCCAGCTGCCTCCGGTCGAAGTCGAGGACCCGAAGGCCTACCTGTACTACTTCGACTTCCCTGGGGTGCAGCGGTTCATAGAGTCCTTCCCTTCGCTGAGGGACGTCTCCGCCGCCAGTTTCCTGGTGGACTTCGCCGTGTCCACTCTGCCGTTCATCGAGGTCGACAGGGAACTTAGGAGGAAGACCAACGACAGGGCCCACTTGCCTATGGAGGCGATGCTCTCTGGTTACGGAGGGCACTCGATGCTAGTGGTGAGCTCGGAGCTCTCCCCGACCGAAGTGGGGAAGGTGAGGGACTCGAAGATCCTCAGGAACCTCGACATTGAGCTGACCGTCGCCTATTCCCCGCTCATAGTCGGGTCCTCGAAGTACCAGGTGGTGGGATACGACGAAGTTTGGCGGAGGTTGGCCCCACAGCTCAGGGAGGCGAAGTTGAGGGTGAGTTGGAGGGAGGACGTCCTCTCGGCGGGACTCCACGCGACCTGCGAGAGCTGCGGCCTGAGGCCAGCAGTTAGGACGGTTGAGGGGGACAGACTGTGCTCCAGGTGCGCCACGGTGAGGGAGGTCTCCAAGAAGAGGGGCTTCACCGCCAGGGCAGCTCCCACTTACCTGATAGACGGGAGGGAGATCTCCCCCTCTAACGACGAACTCCTGAAGGAGGGGAGTTACGCGATGGAGTTCCTAGCGGGACACGGGAGGGAGGTTCTTCAGGGTGAAGAGGAGGGCTCAGAGGTCCCCTCCAAGTACGTGGGCGTGTTCAAGTTCGACGGGAACGACGCAGGTGCGTTGTTCAGGGGAGCGTTCACCCTGGGGATGTTCGTGGACTTCTCCTTCAAGGTCGACTACGCGGTCAAGACTGCCTTCCTCGACACCCTGTCCAAGTTGGACGACTTCATGGCCGCCAGGGCCTTGGCGGGGGTCCTCTACCTGGGAGGAGACGAGGGAATGATGTTCCTTCCCAGCGTGATCTCCGCCTGGTTCGCCTCGACCTTCCAGGAGAGGGCGGGAGAGCTCTCTGGGGTGAAGTTCAAGGGAGGGTTGGCGGTCGTTAAGCCGGACCACCCAGTGCAGTTCGCCATGCAGGCCGCCAACCACCTCATGGAGGAGGCCAAGCAATCTGGCTCCCACACCTTGGCGATCACCGTGGCGTCCGGCGGCCTACTCACCGAGGCCACCCTCAAGTCGGAGGAGCAGGGACACCGGGCCGTGCTGAGGCTCAAGAACCCCACGTCGGGCGGAGCGGAACCCTCCAACTCGGTGAAGGCGGCCCTCACTTGGCTCCTGGGGGACGGGGACCACCTGGCGCACCTGAGGAGACTCCACTCCGGAGACCGCGAGGAGGTCGAGTCCTTCATGCAGGCCGTGAGGGTCCTGGAGGACTTGGTGGGAATGTACTTGAGGGAGAGGCCGAGGGGGAAGTTCCCCTGGGAGTTCGTGGCCTACTGCGCCAAGGAGAAGGCGAAGTGGCTAGGGGAGGGAGACCCGAGGGACGTAGCGAGGCTACACGACGACGTTCTGCGGGCATTCCTCAAGTCGACTCAGGAAGGAAAGGACTTCAGCTACCCACTCCTGGACCTCCTCCACTTGGCCAAGTCGATCAGGGTGGGTACTTCGAGGTGGAATCGGTGAGGTTCGTAGTCACAGTGAGGAACTTGAGCTCCCTGACTTTAGGGGGATCCGCCGTAGTCTCTCACGTCGATGTCCCCATGAACCAGCTCGGGTTTCCTCCATCCTCTCTGAAGGGAGTCATGAGGACCGCCGCCACCGTGGCGGTCAGGGAGGGACTGGCCAGAGGCTTCACGGCGTGCGGCGAGGTGGAGCCCACTTACTTGGGCATCGCCCACTCCGACGGTCCTTGCGACGTCTGCAGGCTGTTCGGGTACCCGGGATCGATGGGTTCCAAGGTCGTGGTGAGGTTGACGAGAGGGGAGGCACCCACGTTCACCCTCACGAGGGTCAGCATAGACGACGGATCGGGCACGGCGGAGGAGGGGAAGCTCTTCACCCAGGAGGTCTACAGTCCAGGGACCCAGTTCACGTTCGAGGTCGACCTCCTCTCACAGGACGCGAGGCTGAGGAAGCTCCTCCTCTACTCAATGGCGGTTCTCAGGACTTGGAGGGTGGGGAGGAACTCCCTCGTGGACTTGAGGCTGGAGGGGGTGGTGAACGGAGGGAACCTCGTCCCCCTGTGCCAGGCAGTGAAGTGCGACGGCGAGGAGACGGAGCTCCAGGAGGCGTTGAAGGAGTGGATGTGGGAGGTGTGAGGATGAAGGCTTCGCTCCTCAGGATAGAAGGGGGACTTTCCCTGGTTAACGCGAGGAGGATAGGGAACTACTACCTGTGGAGGAGGGAGTACGTTCCCGCGACCACGTTGAGGGGGGCCCTGATCAACTCCCTCATAGAGGCAGGCTCGATAAAGGAGTTGGGGGAGGCCGCGTCGATGGCGGTCGCTCCGGCGTACCCGACGTCTTCGGCCCCCGCCCACGTCCTCCTCCCGGCGAAGGGGAGGAAGACGGAGGACTTCGTCGAGAAGAAGGGGGTACTTTCCTCCAGCGAAGACCCAGTGAGCTCGCTGGATCGGAAGTACGGTAGCCAGGCAACACCCAGGGTTGGCACGCTCGTGACCCTGAGGGGAGAGGAGGGAGACGAGTGGAAGTTCGAGCGTTTCCGCCCCCGCAGGGCCACGGTCGAACAGAACGTCTCGGTCAGCAAGGTGTCCGGCGCGGCCCACAGGGAGATGCTGTTCGCCTACGAACTCAGGGACCTTGGCCCGCTCTGGGCCCTTTACTTGGGGGACCTCGAGGTTGACGGACTAGAGGTGAGGCTAGGGAGGGGGAGGAACAGGGTGGGAACTCGCTTCAGGGTCGAGGCGACTTCCACAGTAGAGTACCCGGAACCTGGAGAGGGCTCCCTGGCCTACTGTCTCTCTCCGTGCGTCCCCTCGTTCCTAGGTAAGACCTACTTCGAGGGAGAGTACTACGGTGCGGTGGACCTCTACTCGTCGTGGTTCACGTTCGGGCAGGACGTCGACACTCCACTCCTGGGAGGGACGAGGCCGTCGTTCAAGGTGTTGAGGGAGGGGACCCTAGTGAGGTTGAGGAAGTTAGGAGAGTACAGACAGCTCTGGCCGGCAGGACTCAACTTCCTGATCAGGGTGGACGACTTGGGTTCCTGGTTGAGGAAGGTGGGAGGTGAGGTGAAGTGAGGGCGTACAGACTCAAGTTCTCTATAGAGGAGGTTAGAGTCGGCGCCGGCGCGGAGGGCAACCTACTCAGGGCGCTGAGGTACGGGGACGAGCTGTCCGGCACCTACGTTGTTCCCTCGTCGACGTGGAAGGGCGTGTTCAGGAGGGTCTCGGAGAACCTCTACGGGCATTCCTCGGCGGTGCACGACGGCGCAGGAGTCGGAGACGAGGTGAGGGAGGCCCTCGAAGC
This sequence comes from Sulfodiicoccus acidiphilus, assembly GCF_003967175.1. Taxonomy (NCBI): domain Archaea; kingdom Thermoproteati; phylum Thermoproteota; class Thermoprotei; order Sulfolobales; family Sulfolobaceae; genus Sulfodiicoccus; species Sulfodiicoccus acidiphilus. The sequence goes on from NZ_AP018553.1 coordinate 1,717,668, forward strand.
GCTTAGGAAGAAACTGAAGGACGCCCGCACAGCGGAGGAGAGGAGGAGGGTGAGCTACGAAGTCCTCTCGAGGCTGGGAGAAGTGGGAGCCGTGATGAGGCACTCCTTCCCCTTGGGGCAGGCCGAGGGAAGTAAGGTGGAGAGGTTCGTAGGCGAGATGGCCAAGGTAGCCGAGGAATGGACGTGCCCTCTCGAGGCTACGTACGGAACGCTGTACTTCGCGGGAGCTGTTACCTTCTCAGACAGCGTCCTGAGACCGCTGGAGGTCTCGCTCACCTCTCACGTCTCAATGGACAGGTCCACGGGCAGGGCAGCGGAGGGCAACCTGTTCCAGGAGGAGAGGGTGAGGGTGGGGAGCGTCTACGTGACGGTGGTGTTGAGGAGGGAGGACGTCACGCTGGAGCTCTGGAGGAACACCCTGAGGTACATGGCGTACGTCGGGACCGGGCTGGGGTCGGGCAAGTCCAGGGGAGCTTGGGCGGTCCTGGACGCGAGCGAGTCGCAGGAGGCTGAGATAACGTTGAGGAGGCCGGAGTGGAGGAAGTTGAGCCTCGGGTGAAGAGTTTCCGTGGGACTACCTTGAGGGGGGTGTGGAAGTCCCCTGGGCCGACAGAGCGTCGTCCGGCTCCTCGACCTAAGGCGCACCAGGTAGAGGACCTCGTCCGTCTCGGCCAGTTCTCCCTCCATTTCCCTCCTCGTAGTGTGGAAGGGAGGTCTTCCCACCCGTCACGACGAGGTTCGGGGGAGCTTCAGCTCCTCCTCGGGTATCCCTTACCTCGGGGGGGGGGGACAGACTTGGAGTCCTCCGCTCTCACGAACCAATTTTCTCTAGAAAGTACAAAGGAGTGTCGCCTTTAAGGGAAAAGTGGCCCTACTTCGCTACCTTCCGGTGAAGAGTGGTCAGTGCCAGGGTTGGAGACGACACTAAGGTACCTGGCACCCTGGTGGGGTCGGGGACTGGTCGACGAACGCCAATTTCGGCCACTACTTCCCCCTCAGCCCCCCCCCTTCAGGCCCTCGTAGTATTTCCTCCCCTCCTCCAGGAACTCTCGTAGCTTCAACAGGCCGTCCTTTGTGGATACCACGACGTCCAACTCTATACCTTTCTCTCGGGCCTCTCTAACCCTCCCTGTCACGCCGTCCAGTTCCAGGAGTAGAGGGAGCGGGCTCAGGACTACCCATATCCTCTTCGATATAGAGCTGTACTTTGTCGCGTCCAGGACCTCGTCGCTGGGAAGGACTCCGATGCTCGTCTTGGCGTCGGCCGCGAGGTTCGGGGTGATTATGTCGGGTTTCAGCCGATCTACGTAAACCTCGACGAAGATCGCCTTGGGGTCTATTCCCTCCTTCTCTATCAAATGCTTCACGGCGAAGGCCTTGAGGTTCCTGTGGAGATCGCTCTCCTCCCCCTCGTTTGGAACGTCTAGGTCAACGTGCTCCCTCCTTAACCACCTCCTCGCCCCGCTCAGGAGGTCCTGGAACGGCTCCTCCACCCTGGACACGACGTCGTAGGCCTCGAGCTGCAGGCCCGACGCCAGGTAGGCCACGGTGGATATCTCCTCCTTGGTGAGGTCCTCCTTGATTACTCCCTTCCCCTTCCCGCCGATCACGGGTGAGAGGGCCACGTGAAGAGAGTTTGGCACGACTATCACCGAGTACTTGTACCCCGTTATCCCGTTCAGTGGGTCCCTGAGAACTCCTCCTCCAAGGAGGGGCAGAGGTCCTTCTTAATGACGAAGACCCCAGTGGCCGTTCCAACGTCGTCCAACTTGAACCTCTTGAAGTCGTTCGCATTGGAGATCTCTTTCGGGTTGGTCTCGTATCCATGGATCATGGCGATCACCGAGGCCAGCTTTCCTAGGGCTTCGGTGAGGTCGCGAAAGTCGTTCGCGAACAGCCACGGAAGGGGTTCAGAGGAAACCGTGAGGGGTGTGCGGAATTGTGGGTCGTGGAATGAGGTAGCTAAGTGGTACCCGAACTAGACTACGAAGTCTTGACGATCGAGCAAGCTCACGTGAGGGTCTCTCCAGGACCTCCTCGCCCTTCACGTCACCGGCTCTCCTGGGTACCCTACGTATAAACGGATCACTTAGGGCGGGACGCGTAAGTTCTCTAAAGCCAGGGCGAGACTTCCCACCCAGCGTCAGGGCGACCCAGCTAGGGGATCCTCCAAACTAGCCTGAGAGTACTCTTTCGAACTAGAGCTACATCCCTTTAAGCCGTGGGCGAACCAGGGAGTAGGACCCTAGGAGACCTACTGGACCACTCGGTTCGACGGGGGACAAGGGGAGTGGGAGGAGTTGAGTGGATGTAAAGGTCGCGGGGGGCCTCTTAGACTAACGGCCACCCTCGCTCAGTCGGGACTCAGTACTCCTGGACGGCCGTGAAACACACGTCCACCCTCCTCCCCTTAACGGCCACAGAGTTCCCCTCTCTAACTCCGTCGGCGTACTCCCGGCTGGACGTGTAACGGGACCCTGTTTAAAAGTTTGTTCATTCGCAATTACCTTCCAGACTTTTCTAGTTTTCAGTAACACCTGTACTCTTGTTTCTATTAAATGAAACCTTTTGAAACCGATTCGATCTCCTTTCAACACAGACGATCGTATTACGAGAGGTATTTTCTCACTTTGCGAAAAGCAGGCTCATCCCTTCCATTGTGATGAGAGAAGAGTACGGAGCGACTTAAGGGAGGCCTTACTACCAGGGTCACCCCATCGACCTAGAGCTTAGCGCTCATTTCCCCAAACCTGAGGGACGTAGCCGTCCGAGGTGAGCAGTCGACTGCTAAGGGATCCGTGTAGCGGGTCCTCTATAACGAGAGGGACCAAGGGAGTAAATACGTATAACGATCCCCTCGACGCGGGGACGCCGTTGCCTGGAGGGAACTCATCTTAGACTTGAGGTTCCCGTTCGCTGCTCCTGTGTATCCGAGTCGCATTTGAACTAACCGAAGTTTCAAATAACCGAACCTGCGAACAGGAATGGGGTATTCCAGCCACGATCGGGCCTACTATGGGTTCCGTAACAAGAGAAGCTAAACTTCTGGGTTTGGCTGAAATTGCAGCGGTGTACATCCTATTGCCTGACAAGGTTTTTACCATTCGACATCATTACCGAAAATGGAGATTGCGTCAGATTTTAGGAGGGTCTTCGAAGGAAAAATGTCCCCTTCGCGTTGATGGAGGATCACTAACGTCGCGTTGTTCATACTAATTATAGGGAGTTGTAACATGGCCTCCAGTTCCATGCACCGACGAGATTGTTGGGGGAAGTACGAAAATAATCCCCGTTTCTGGGTGACGCGTTACAGAGATGAAGTCAACGGGCGTGTTGGGGCGATCCGTTGGATTTCATCGACGTCCCAGGATGGCCATCCTTCCTCTAAACCACCTCGAATTTGCGTTGCTGAGCCAGTCCTCCTCGTCTCCCCCTCATCGTTTTGTACGATTCTCCACTCAAATAGAGAAAGCGTTAGCGTCGAAGTACCCCGTCCACCACGGAGCTACCTTCGCTAACAGGAAGCGTTCTCGTGAGGTCCTCTCATTCGGGAGATTTCTATAATATTATATTAAATATCAATGTATTCCCTCAAGTGAGCTCCCTTAAGGGAGTTCCCTTTATGAGGAAAGTCTAGACCCGAGGTTTCTAAACTCGGTGAGGAAAAGGGACCCCGCTCGTCTCTGTGTTAAGTCCCTCCATCCCCGAAACGTCGACTCGATCGCTTTCGTCCCCTCGTTTCTAGATCTTCTGACGTGCACGTCGTTGGGGAATGATTTTCGTACCATCCAAATATTCATATTATCGAAGTGACTACTCGAGAACAAACCCGATCCAAGCGCGTGTGGCGACCTCAAGGGTCCCAGTACTCCCTAGCCCTCTGTTTGATTTCCAGAACTAGGGCGAACAGCCTCCGATAGCCCCTATTCCTCAGAATGTCCTCTATAGTTTCAAGATCGAGTTCACCGTACTCGTGAACCACTATGTTCCTAAACCCCACCACTGCGTTCAAGAACCTCTCCTCGTCGCCCCCGATCACGCCTTTCTCCCTTAACTTTCTCACGGAATCTCTGTATCCCTCCGTGCTTATTCCCATGTTAGACAGAAGTCTCTGTAGGGTATCGAGAACGACCCGTGCCTGTATTTGTAAACCGTGTAAAATCGCCATTTGATCCCTCCACTCGTCCAAGTCATATCCCTTCTCCACGATCTCGTCGAGCTTAGAGGTAACGTCTTCCAGGTTCTTAAATAACCTATCTAGGACTGCCATTTTCTCACCAAAGCTCTAGCCGCGTTTTCCACAGTATTCAATTTCTTGGCGTCAATTAAGAAGTCCTCACAGACCACGGCCCTCCTGTGAACCCTCCACCAGTCCTCCATGTAAAGTATTATACTGTCGCTGAAGACCTCGTGGATTAGGTAACAGTCGGTCCTCTCGTTTATAACAGTTAGATCTACCTTCTCAGTGTTCAGGTAATCCGTTAGATCGACCCACAACCTCGTATAATCCTCGAGCCTCATTCTCCTCTTGAACTCCACAGCAACATCTACGTCGTTTCCCTCCCCTTTCCTTGACAGGGAACCGAAAAGGATCGCAAATTGTAGGTCGCAATTCTCCCAGTTGAACTCCTTCAGCTTGTTTAACACGTCAGTCAGTTTCACGCTTTGAAAAACGTCGACGGACTTTTAAAGTATACTCTAGACGGGTCAAGTTCTTGGGTTGATAAAGCCGAAGTGCCCTTATTCCCCATCACGAACTTGAGGACGAGGTTGTTTGCGGCCTCGATCACTTCGGGGGACGAGTGTGGACGTGTTAGAAGCAAGGGGAGACACACGAATGTGAGACTTCTACTAGATGTGTGAGAAAAGTCGTTTTCAGGTGAAATGCGCAACTGTAACTCGTAGCCCCATCCCCGCGACTCTGGTCAGGAACCCGTCCAGAGGGAAGGGCAAGTACAGGTGTAAGGACTTCCAGAGGACCTTTTACGACCAGAGTCGCGGGAAGAGTGGGGGGCAGAGGACCTGAGGGAGTACTCGAACAGGACGAACTCGAGTCGAGGTTGAGGGCAGGCCGTCGACCACTACTTGGTCAAGAGGACTTGAAGTGATACGTTGACCTGTCGATCCTACGGGGGCAACTCAAGGACTTCGAGGAAAAGTTCGTGGTCCTCGACGAGAGGTGGACTTACGTCCGAGTCAGGCGCGGTCCCGGACGAGAGGACCTCTGGGTTTTGGACCGTCCTTGTCCACTGAATCCCCTTCTTCGTCACCGGAGACAGGGACTACGAAACCCCCCGCCTTCCCTATCTCTTCCCAAGGTAGGTCCACTACACCGACGCCCCCAGTCCATCAAACCTCGACCACTACGTCGTCGGCGATGGATGCACCTACATCGCGGAGAGCTACAACTCCTCCTGTAGGTCAGACTTGGTTAGGTTCGCTGGGGGACAACAAGTCGACGGGAGCAGGAGGAGGGTTGACACCTAGTCCTGTCGAACCTCGTCTATCTCCACCTGTTTACGATGGAGGAAACCTCCTGAACTAGGCGTACTTGAGGGAAGTACGGTGTATTAGAGATTCCGATTTTACAGGCAATTGTCGAATTAGATGACCGTATGAGAACACTCCACACTAGCGCGTCCTTCCCAATCTTGTTCACTCCCCTGATGTCCTTCCTGAGGGTGCCGCAGTGCTTCTCGACGTCGATGGAGAGTCGGCACCATCCCACCCTCCTCCCTTTTCGGCTTCGATTGCTACATCCTTTCCCTCCTCTCAGGCACTCCTCTCGTAGATGGTAAGAGGAGACTCTTCCTAGACCCTCACTACACACTCCTCCGCAGAGATCCCCGAAGTCCACCTTGCCCCTCCTCTCGTAACCCTCCTCCCTCAACCTTATGGTATCGAGTAAGTGTTTCCCATGTAGACTCGTTGGATTGGGCTCAGAGGAGTGCGGCCCGATAACGATCTTTTACTAAGCTTAAGCCAAGACCCTTCTTAACTCGAAGGGAATATTATGCGGTATTACGACGAAAAATATTTTATATGAGAGGAAAAGCCCACAGAATTTTGGGAAGTTATTGATAAAAATTCCTTACACCGATTTCCCCTTGCGTGTCCCCTGCCTTGGGTTCACTCGGACGACTGACTCCCTTTGTCCGTTAGGGAAATAAGGGGGGCGAAGAGTGGGTTGGACGTGGGTTGCTCTAAACCATCCGAGTCCAGCGCCAGTCACTCTCGAGGTCCGCGTTTTCTAATCGAAAGTGCACTCCACGTGATGGAGGTTTCTGGGGTTTCTCCTCTGACCCTGAGGAGAATTCGACAGATCAACGTGAGGTGCCAACAAGGACATTTTAGTCGGTCTTCGGCCCGTATGCGAGACACTGTATTACCCGTGGGAAATCGAGGGGTTCTCCGAGGAGGACGGCCTCGGGACCTCCGCCTTGTAGGGTCACGGTAATCCTCTGACGCCGAACGTAAATATATTAAGGGGAGGGAGACAAAGAAAAATGTGTCTTTCATGGGAGAGAGACCCCTGAACCGAAGTACGAGGGTCAACCTAAGGGGGGAGGCAGACGATCGGCCTCTTTCTTTAAGGAGGGCGAAAAGAAGTGGACTGTGGACGAAAGTCCTCACTGCGAGTGTTGTGACGGGGTGACTGACCTTGAGTGAAGCGAAGAGGGTCCTGTTGGCTACGTGGGGTCTGCCGAAGGGTTGGAGGTGCGTCAGGTACGCCCTGCTCGAAAACCCCCCGGGGAAGTGGAAGAGGAGGGAGAGGGAACACATGTGCGTCGACGTGAAGGACGACACCTGTCTCGCCAAGTCGACCTCGGTAGCCCTCGACTACTTCTCGTCCCCGGAGCTCGTTGGCGTGTTCCTCTCCTCCACCCTACTCCACGAGTACGATCTCCTGGAACGGGCCGAGGGGCGAAAGCTGGAGGACTTGGACCGGGAGTTAGGGGAGGCGGTCTTCGAGAGGTCCGGATCCGAGGAGGACTCCTGTAACGAACTCTTCGGGAAATTGAAGGACGTAAAGAGGGTGAGGACTTACTGTCTCCCGGGAGTCGGGACCTTCCACACGAAGGGTGGAAACCACGCCTACGAAGGTGAGCCCGGCCTGTACTTCCTCAGGGCCTACTGGGAGACGTGGAAGTTAATCGAGGAGCTGGAGGGCGAGCTGGAGCTGATAGTGGACCTTAGCCACGGGGTGAACTACCAGCCCTCGCTCTTGACGGATGCGGCCGACCTGGCAGCTAGGGTCTACTCCGTCGCTAGGGTGGGGGGAGTCAGGGTCGTAGCGATCAACTCAGACCCCGCCGTCAACCCGGAGGAGGGGGCGACGGTGGGACTCAGGGTCGTCTCGTCCTACAAGGTGAAGCCCAGGACTGCCTTCTCTAGGATAACGGAGGAGGTGACGGAGAACGTCCTCTCCGGGGACCCCTGTAGGTTCCTGAAGTGGAGCGACCCGTTCCTCAGGGACAACTTCAGTAAGCTCGTCACCGCTGTCGAGGCGGGCCTCTTCCTCTCTGTCTCCCACTTCGAGGGGGAAATCCGATCTAACCTGGAGAGGTTGGAACGGAAGCTAGAGGGAGTGAGGGAAATCGCGATAGTTCGAGAACCCGGCGAGTCGAAGGTGAAGTACGCAGGGGCCGAGGGACTCTTCAAGGAGTTGGCCTACGTTCACGCGTTCTTGAAGGCCCTGGAAAAGGCGGGGGAGTCGGAGGTGGAGGGGGAGATGAGCGACGAGGAGTTGAATCGGAAGGCTGAGGACTACGGCCAGGTGACCTCGAGGGAGTTGATCAAGTCCGAGCTAGATCGGGTCAAGGGGATGGACTTGAAAGGCGAGTGGGAGTCCTTGAGCGAGCTGCTCGAGGGCGGTTCCGAGGCAGACAGTTCCCCAAACTCGAGGAACTTGATAGCCCACGGGGGACTTGAGAGGAACGTGACGTTGGTGAGGAGGGATGGACGACTGACGAAGTTCAGGTACAAGTCCGCGGAGGCCGTGTTGAGGGCGCTGGCGGGGGAGAGGCCGTGAGGTGCGCTGTCGTACCTGTGAACAGGTCCGACTACCTCCACCCGGCCGCGTACTCGGCCGTCACGATGACGTGGGAGCTCTTCTCTCCCGGCCTGTACCTCGTGTTGTACTCTAACCACTCCAAGAGGGTAGTGGAGAGCCTGAGGGAACTACGCGACAGGTTGAACGTGAGGTGGGTGGAGTTGAACGTCACCGGGTTCAAGGTGAAGGACCTCATGGAGGAGGTGCGTAAGAGGACGCAGGACTGCGAGAGGGTTTACCTCGTTCCTTCCCCGGGGTCCAACGTCGTGGCGACTTCCCTAGGGGTGCTCTCCAACAGCGACCCGAAGTTCGTCCTCGTCAACTACCTCTTCTCGTTCGGGGCGTGGCACTGGCTCTACTACCCCTTCGTCCCCAGGATAGTGGAGGGCGTCGAGCTCTACCCCCAGACCCAGTTCTACAGGGGCCAGCTCCCCACCCTGGAGTTCGACAGCGGGAACGAATACGTGAGGACCCTCACCCGCGCCGTAGCTTCTCTGAACAGAAGAACCTCCACGTCAGGCACAGAGAAGTGGTTGGAGGCGGTGATCGGCGGAACGAGGGTGTCCACGACTAAACTGGACGTGGAAGTTGGACAGGCCAAGAAGGTGTTAAAGGACGACGTAGCTGTGGAACTGTCGGGGGCGTACGAACTGAAGGTGGAGGTGGAGGGGAAGACCCTCCCCCTCAGGGAGGTGACTGTGGACCAGAGGGTCGTCGTTGACACCAACCTGATCTACTGGGGAGTTCACACCTACGAGGTCAGGAACCTGCTCCTGCCGCAGTGCTCCCTCAACGAGATCCTCGTAAAGGCGTCTGACTTCCCTCAACACTCCATAGTATTGACGACTTTCATGGCCCTGAGGGAGAGGAGCGGCTTCCTGCCCACGGAGTCCAGTCAGTGCGACGCTGTGGTCCCCAGGGCCGACCCGTACATGTTGGAGGGGACGACAGTCCTCACTGGAGATCGAAGGGCCTTCGAGCTCTGGAGAGGGTCCCCCCTGGTCAGGTACGCGAGGTTGGGTCTAGTGAAGAGGGAGGGGGTCAGGGTCGCGCTTCACGACAGGGCGATGGCCGTGGCCAACCTCGCGGTCTACGCCTCCATGTTGGGCGTGGAGTCGAAGCTCTGCCTCGAGGGGACGGACGTTTGCGTCGACCTCGAGCAGCTCTCGAACTCCCCAGGTTCCCCGGGAAGGATGTAGGGTACTCGGACGAAGACCGCGGAGGTCGAGCGTCGACAGCCCGTCTCGACGCGTAGGGTGCTTCGCCTTTGACCACCGAAGGTCCAGGACTCCACCTACTCGCGGAGGCGGTCCGGGACGCGCTATGGCCTGCGACAGATGGGGGTTAGGCGACCCGCCCTCCTTTCGGCGAGTTTCGGTCCTTCGCCTTTCCCTGAGGGGACTTAGTTGAGTCCACCCCAAGGTGAGGGGTGAACTCTGCTTTCCTGAAAAGAGGAAAGCCGTTTCTCGTAATACCCTCACCACCTACGGAAGAGGGTACGTTCAGGGTTAGAAAAATTTAGTTCGTAAGGGAGGTGATAAGGCGTTATCTGTGAAAAATGGAAAATCTACTCAGGGTAATACAGGAGAGAGTTGCTTATAAACGGCCCGCGAGCCCCCGGACTCCCGTAGGGCTATAGGTGCCTCTAACCCCCCCGCCACATCTGAGTTCCCTCATCCACGCCGACGGGGAAGGTGAGGTGTCGCTCGGAGCGTCGCGGACCCAGCGTCAACGACCTCACCTAGGGTGAGATCTCCGAACTGAGAAAGGAGTTCCGGCCTCCCCTCAACGTCACCCCACGACGTTCTCGCGGGTTCAGCGCGGGGGTTTCCTCGGTTTCTCTAAGGAGGGGTCACGTACGGACAGTGCCGACCTCCTGTTGGCGGCCCCTCCCTGAACGCAGTACCCTCCTCCGAGAGGCACTAGGAGACGGCAGTGCAGAATCTCTCACGGATTCATCTCCGGAAAAGAGGTGGGAGGGTCGCACCCCGCCAAACGTGGGAGGGCCCCGACGTCGGATCCCCTCGATCGCCAGCACCTTCGCGACTTCAGGGAGGGTTAGGCAGAGGCGTCGAGGATCGGAGGGACGTTGGCTGAAGCGAATTCGAACTCCACGAGGTTCGAACCTCGCCCGACGCGCGGAGACCTTCCCGCTGGCGCTCCCCGACTCCCAACAGTTAAGCTCGAGGAAGTCCCCCGCCCGACCACTCAGTACAGAATTCGTTTCGGCGAGTTAAGTCTCTCTCGTGCCGCCCCGGAGACGCTGCCCCCCCCCCCGCCGTAACAGGAGCAGACGGAGTTAGAGTGGTTATTCGAAATCCGAGCCCTCGTGGGGGGATCGCCCTGGAGCCGAGAGGGCGCGTCCACCGGCCCGACGGCCTTCTTCCCTCCTCGTTCGACGAAGTTCAGTTTAGGGGCCCGCGCCTGGGCAGTACAGAACCCCCGGCCGTCCTCCACTTCGAAGGACTTCTAACGTCCCCAAAGCTTATCAAGCTCCTTTCTCATTTCTACTCATGCTGACGTCGGGGAAATTGAAGGACTACTTCTCGGGGACGGAGAGCAACGACGTCTCCTCCTTCATGAAGGAAGTTGGGGCCGAGTCGAAGTCGGTCAGGGTCGTCAACATGGACGTGTCGCTCAAGTTCTACGACTCCTCCTCCTCTGGAGTGCTGACTAGGACTCTGAGGTCGAGGATCTTCAACGTAGTCCCCATCAGGAGAGTGCAGGCCACCGTCATCTTCGGTCCGGTGGAGGACGCCACCCTCACCGTTTACGACGTCACGGTGAGGTGGAGGAGGAAGTCGCTGAAGGGGGAGAACAAGGTCACCCCCTTCTCACCACAACGGTACGAGAGGGCCTTCACCCTAGTGAAGGAGCTTGACGAGGAGGTCCCTCCCATGTCGACGTTCACTATGGAAGTGATGGCCCAGGCGTTCTCGGAGACGATAAAGAGGAGGGATAGGTGCCTGGAGATAGTGAGGGGACAGAGGGAGGGGAGATTGCTGGCGGGATACGTCGTCCACCCGGCGAACCCAGCCGTCAAAGTCTCCCTGGCCGTGGAGTACGCTGGTTACGACTTGGTCGACCCGCTCCTGGTCGAGGTCTTCAAGGTGGACGACCTAGGCCCGGTGAACTACAGGGTGTTGGGGAAGGCTAAAACGGAGGGCAGGTCTGTGGTCGCCACACTCCACAGACCCAAGGTTGGGTTGCACTACGCGATCTATTACGCCCTCTCCTGAGGGGAAGTTCAGACCCCCTTTCAACACGCTGGACTTCCGTCGGTCCGGGACCACGGCCGTACGAACGTCGCAAGTGAGGACGTGGTTAGAACGGGCCTCCTACACCTTCCCTCGCGAGTTACACGGTGGGGAGCGACGCCACACGGCGTCTACCATAATCTGGGAAGAGTGTAGTTCCTTAGTAAGACTCCCGAGTTAGGCGCTCGTCCGTAGGGTATGGTGATCTCCCCTATCGCTCCCTCGGAACCCTGTCCACCGCGTGGAGCCCCGCGAGAGGGGCGCCGGAGACGATCCACCACTCGACTCGTCGGATTCCGAGGGGAAGCTCAAAGACCCTCCGTCCCACCGTGGACGACCCCGTACACTCCGGGCGGGGCGAACCTCCACGTGGGTCTCTCCGTGACCTCGTAGCCCACCACGGCGTAGTACCTGTGGGCTCCCTTGAAGGGGACGACGTCGCCGGGTCCCTTCGAAATCACCCTGACCCTCAAGGAGGGGTACCACGTCTCCACGCAGGTGTACGGGACGGTGGAGACGGGACTGAGGCCGCGTATCACGTAGGACGTCCGGCCCTCCCCCGACGACGTGACCTCTACTGGTCCCGTGAACCCCTTAACCACGCCGAATATCTTCAATTCCCCGAAGGGCGAGAGCGTCAAGTAGGACGTGTGGACCTCCAGCGAGCCCTCCCTCTCCCTCGCCTCCACGTCCAGGTAGACCACCGGGAACCTATCGGTGAAGACGTAGTACCTACCTCTCCTCTCCACCGCTCCAGTGAGGACGAGGAAGTCCAGCAACTTCACGGCCCTCTTCCCCGCCCTCCGAGACACCTCCCACCTCGTCCTGGGGACTCGAAGTAAACTCAGGAGCTCTCGCAGGTCCACGGGAGGAAGTGCAGCCCGAAGGTAAAAAAGTTTCGTGGCCACCGGAAAGTCCCTCCCTCGAGCACGAGGAGGGTTCGGCCCAGGATAGGCGGGTTCAGGCTTTAGTTCGACGAGGCCGCGGAGGAGGCGACCTCGGGTGGGACCTCACAAAAGGAACGGACGATCCGAGCTAGGGTTCCGAAAGCGCGGAGGGTCTCCGCGACGAACGGGTCCGCGCTTTCTGGACGTGGCGAGCACGGAACGAGGGCGGGCGCAGGGTCGAAGGTCCGAAGTGCTCGGGTGGGTCAGCCTTTGGGACTCCGAGGGGGATTTCCCCCGGCTTCGGCGAAAGTAGAGGCCTCCGCCCAGGGAACGCAGGTCGACCTGCCGAAACACCTAGGGCTCACGGAACTTAGGGGTACCGAGGTACCTCGAGGACGTTGCACAGGAGGTCGAAACTGCCTTTCACATCGACAGTGGAATTTAGAGAAGGATAAATTGAATTTATTAATAATCTTACTATAACGTCGTTTTTGTGGTCCCCGAAATTGGGACAGTCGGAACCTTCTTTCCCTTTCGCTACGTGGACTCTAGGGATCTAGCGTAAAGGAATTGGAAAGGTGGAGGGTTGGGGGATCCACGGTCGAACCGTGGCCCTACTTCGTTCTCGCGCGGCCTGGAGGTAGACCTCGTTCCGAGCGATTTGAGCGCGTTGGTTTCCCATCCCTCCGATCCCTTCCGGATCAAGGTCGGACAGACCTGAAGAGAAAACTATATTATGTTCCAATATAACTCTTGCTCGGATTAATATCTCAATGATTTTCTTAGATGGAACAGTTAGACGGCCCTTGAGGACGTCGCTCGGACTTCACGGAGAGGTCCCCCGGTTCGCGGTGGGGTCCCTCGGGGAGTTCTCGACTATTCGCGCTCCCAACAGCCGCGTGAAGAGGTGAGAAAAATTTATATAAAGGTGATTACACGTGATGAATTAGGTGTAAGTGTGCCTAGTCTAGCCCTCATAATAGTGGTAGCTGTGGTGATAATCGCGGGAGTAGGAGGGACGGTCATCGTCCTCCAGCACATTTCCGTCAAACACACGATTTACACTAACGTCACGGTCCCCTCGACTCAGAATTCCTCCTCTACGCCGACCACCCATCCCGTCTCGGGCCAGGCCTCTGGCTTGACCATACAGGTGAGCTCGGTTATAGACGCGAAGGCGCTGGCTCAGTACAGGGGTCTCGGCGGACTGAAGTACGAACTCCTCTTCGTCACGATCACCAACGACCTGAACTCGCCCACGGTCGTGACTCCTGGAGACTTCGCTCTCGTCGGAAGCGACGGCCAGACCTACAACGAAGTGGCCCTGAGCGCGTTTCAGTTCTCCACCCTCGAAACCACCCCCATACAGGCTGGACAATCCGTCAACGGCTTCCTGGCCTTCCAGCTACCCTACGGGGTTCAACCGCGCTCCCTCCAGTACAAGGGGACTACGATCTCCCTCGCTGGCGTCAAGGTGCAGTACCTCTCCGTGTTGAACGTCACCCCGGTGTTCAACGACTCCGACGTGGTCGCTTCGTCTGGGAGTCAGGGAATGCTGATCGCTGGAGTCAACGGAGTTCCAGCCGTAATGCAGTTGGAGATCTACAACAACCACTCGTCCGTCCCCGTCGAGTTGGTAGGGGTGACGGCTCAAGGACCTGTGGAGCTGGCAAGGAGCCCGACGCTTCACGTCTCGCTCCCACCTCGCGGGAGTTACGCGCTGACCCTCAACCTATCCCTTCCCGACTCCAGCGTCTACGGGAGCGCCGAGGTCGATGTCTTGACGTCGCTGAACTCTTCGGCCTACTCGGGGTCGGTGAGGTCCTTGGTTAACGACACGGTCTTGGCGGAACTGCAGGGGCTCACGGGACAGAGTTACCTCTCCTACAACGTAACTGTGAGTTACGACGGGGGAGCAGCTTCACGGTCCTCCCCCAGGACTTCGCGCTGGTGACCACCCAAGGAACTTACCGAGCCGAACAGGTCCAGTTGCCGGGAGTAGGGGCGGCCTACGGCACCCCGACCGTGACTTACTCCGGAGGGGCGACGGAGACCTTGGTCTTCAAGGTACCCTCCACCGCGGTCCCCCTGCAGGTAGTGTACAACACCTCGAACGGGCTCAGAGTGTTCCAGTTCGACGCCCACGTTCCCGTGACCGGTTACGTGCTGTTCGTGAAGCAGGTCACCTCGAACTCCAACGACTCAGAAGTTCGGACCTCGATTCTACCCTCGAGCGAGGCCAACTCTCTTTACTCGGGCTCCTTCGGAGGCTACTTCTTCGTGACGGGCGAGAAGGTACCGTTCGTAGTGACCGTCGTGAACGGCCACACGGAGGTTCCGGTGGAGGTGAGTGGGATAACGTCCAACGGTCCGTTCACAGTGACGGACAACTTCTCCGGCGCCTTCGTCCTACAGGGAGACACGGAGAACTACCAGTTCTTCCTACAGCCAGGAAACGAGAGTTACTTGGGCGACGTGCATTTGACGGTGGACATCGGCTTCCACCCGAGTTTCTACAACCTGACCGTGCTCAACTCGATAAACGCGAGCTCCTTCGGGAGTACCTGCAGTCTATAGGTGGACCTCAAGGACTCACCTTCGTGGTCTACAACGTGAGCGTGAGGTACGACGGTCCAGGATCCTTCCAGTTCTCCCCGGAGAGGGTGGTGCTGGTCACCAACCAAGGGGACTTCCGCGTCTACAACTACTCTTACTCCGGTTCCCAGTGGCCTAGCTCCTACGCCTTCATACAGAAGTCGGGAGGTTGCTCCGACACAGTCGACGACTGGATCCCCGGGGTTCCGACCTACATGTCGTTCGGTTTCATCTGTCTCGACCAGACTCCTGGGATGAACTCCTCCTCCCTGTCCACGGGTTCCTCGACGCAGGGTTACTTGGTCTTCGGCATACCCAGGGGAGCTACGCCCGAGAGCTTCGTTTACCTCACGGGGAACAACTTGACGGTGTTCAGCGCCAACGCTGCCTTCCACCCCGACGAGTACATATCAGGAGTCAAGGTGGTCATCAACATGATCAACTCTAAAGGGCAGGAGTTGACTAGCCAGGAAGTGGTCTTCGGAATAGACGGAGGCTCCCCTCAGTACGCGTTCGCTAGAGTGTTGGGTAACGGCCTCGACATAGGAGAGGGTCCCGTAGCTAAGGTCTCAGTGAACTACCCTACGGAACCTCCAATCCAATTCTCCATAGTCCGTAACCAGACCCCAGGGGGAGATGTCTTCGCCGGTTACGACTACTACGTGGCCAACCTAGTGACACAAATTAAGTTCTTGCCTTCGGATCAGAGCTATTGGAACTCCTCTGCCGTACTAACGGTGAACGTGTATTTCAGCTAATAGGGAGATTTTACTTATACTTTTTTACTTTTTTTCACGGGACCTCCTCACCTTCGAAGTCTAGATTTCCCTTCTGTCTCCTGTTGGCCCGAATCACACCTGCGTTGGCCTTTACGAAGGCCTAGACGCCGGGGACTTCACGGTCCCTCACGGTGCACCGCTCCTAGAGGCGTGGGGGAAACCCCGAGTCCGAAGGGTTACACGAAGGGCTACGTGTTTCAGTCGTGGACTAACTCTTTCCGATGTCGCGACATGGACGTTAGGTGGTCGACACCCTTGAGGGGGAGCTTCCCACCCCGTGTTACGCCTCGTTGGAGAGGTTGAGGGCTACAGCGGAGGTTTTGAACCATCCGCGGGGCGGGCGACGTCTGGTGAGGTGCGGGTACGACGAGGTCGGTCTATGTCCCGCCTTCCTCTACGGTCGTACCTCTCGCCTGGCCACACCTCCACGAAGAGGTCCACGACTTCGTGGAGGACGAAACGAGATCGATTAGTCCCAGGGACCTGTTCGCTTCGACGCTCCCCTCCTACCGTTAGCTCTTTACAAAATTCGGGGGTTGAGGGGGCGAAAAGCCTCGCCTTTCACGGGGGTGAACAGCTCCCTTGTATTTAAATACTTCTTTGTGAAATTTCTCTTAGTGATACTAACGACGCTCCTCCCCAGCTCGATCTAAGGTTTAATGGGACTGTGGGAGGAGCAACCATCGTCTCTCTTCTCCCTTAAGGGACTAGAGCTTTGCGATGAAAGTCCCCTCCTCTTCAAATGGGAGTGGACCTCTGATCCACTCGACTGCCCACCAAACGAGACATGTAAACCCGAACCGATGGTGGGAACGACGATCCCTCTGGATGGGAACCCTCGTCCCTTCCAGGGCGGGGAGGAAGTCAGCAGGCTCGAGTTGGTACCACAAAGCCGAAAAAGGGGCATTACTTCTACATTTCGTGGAACTTCTCCTACTCGGGCTCAAGGTGGGGAGGGAATTCAGGACCCCTGAGGACCTCGTAGAGTACGTGATGGAGGCAGACTACGAGGAGCTGACGAGGTTACTCGGCTTCGCGGAAGAAGTGAGGAGGATCTTGGGGCCCTACTTCAGGGCGAAAATCAAGGGTGCCCTCAGGGAGGTCGAGGACGAGATGAGGGAGTACGCGGAGCTAGCTCTCGACCTACCCGTCAGCGCCTTCGTCCTGAGGAACTTCTCGAACTACGTTCCGGCGTTCCACACCTACTCCTACCTCCCCGTTCCCTTCTTGGAACAACACAGACTGACCAGCGCGAAGCAGATCTGGAGCAACCTGTTCTTCTTCACCGCCCCGAAGGTGGAGGACCTCAAGGACCTGAGTAGATCGAAGGAGGAACTAGAGGTCCTGCTTAGGCTGGTAGTTCAAGTGTCCTCCTCTTACCTGGTCGCAACTGAGGACGCCTTCCTCGACTTCGTCAGACCTTTCGTCGCGAGGATAACGGAGGGCCGACATTTCCCCCGGGCAGTCGAGCAGCTCCTCTTCGCCGGGAGGTTCTCTGAAGCGGAGGCGTTAGTTCCCGAGGTGGAGGAGATCTGGTCCCTAAGTAAACTGAGGTGGAGGTTCAAGATCGAGGAGAAGTCGGGCGATGGATAGGTCCCTAAAAAGCCCGTCCGAGCTGAAGGTGGGACCGATCGACACTCGCCTACCCAACTGGATCTGCTGTCCCCGAGGCCGCGATGTTACTTAAAACGAGGAAGAGGTGCTTGCTTGTCGAAGCTAGGTCCTCAATTTCCCTCCCCGCTCGGACCTCTAGTTCACAAAAGGGGTCTGTACTGGGGAAAGGGACTCGATTCGAGTTTCGACGTTTTCAGCGAAGCAAAAGCCTCCCCCGCCAGTTCTAGAGGACGAGGTGACTCACACCTCCTCTAAGGACTGGAGTACGGTAACGGCTGTTCCACACCACGAGGTGGCCCTCCGAGACGCTCGACAGAGGGAGGTGGACCTGAACGACGATGGGAACTGCGAAGGTCGAAAACCCCTCGGGAGAGGGAAGGAAATCGTGCCGTCTACACGACGTAAACGTTTAATAAACAGCGCCCCAAACTCGGATTATGGGAAAGAGTGTCGTGATCTCGGTTCGAATCCCCGAGGAGTTGAAGAGGGAGTTGAGGAAATACGGTATAGACGAGACGGAGGTGATAAGGAGGGCGTTGATCGACGAGGTCAAGAAGGCTAAAGCGAAGGATTTGGAGAAAGAGACGGATCGGGTGGAGGACGTGCTTGGTAAGATCCCTGTGGACGAGGTGGTAAAGGGAATCAGGGAGGACAGGGAGAGCGGATGATTTACGTGTTCGACACCTCCTCCATATACACGGCAGTCCTGTCCAGGAGGACGGAGGTTCTGGGGGCCAACTACACCGTCCCCCTCTCCAGGTTCGAGCTAGGAAACGTCGTATGGAAGGAAGTCGCTGTGTTCAAAAGGATAACGAAGGAGGAAGGCGAGAGGTTGTTCCGCCACTTCCTGAACGTCCTGGATACCATGAATTTGAAGGACGTGAACTACGAGGAAGTGGAGGAAATGGCCGTCGAGAGAAGGATCTCTTTCTACGACGCGTCCTACGTGTGGCTCGCTAGGGAGTTGAAGGTGCCTTTGGTCACGGAGGACGAAAAGTTGAGGAAAGCTGCGGGTGGAGTCGTGAGGGTCGTATCCTCAGGTGAGGTTTGAACGGAACGGGGGAACTACGTGCGGACTGCGGGTCTCCTGCCGCGCTCTGGTCCTTCACAGTACGGAGGTAGGGGGACGAGAAGCGGGAGGTTTCACTTCGGCTTCGAGGTCTGGAACCTAGTGGAGGGGCCTGGTCAGGTACTTCTAGGTGGGCCTAAAAGGGGAGACCTCTCCTTCCGGGAAGTCGAGCTCGTGGCTGGACCTCCAGGGAGGACGTCCCAGTCAAGGGTAGGCGCGCGCTAGCGAGCTCCCCGTGAAGGGCAGCTTCAGGGAAGGCCTCACGACCTCGAGGGAATTGGTCGTAGACTTTCCTGAGCTCCACGACGACCCGGAGGTCCTCACGACGGGG
The DNA here is from genome assembly GCF_003967175.1 of Sulfodiicoccus acidiphilus. NCBI lineage: Archaea > Thermoproteati > Thermoproteota > Thermoprotei > Sulfolobales > Sulfolobaceae > Sulfodiicoccus > Sulfodiicoccus acidiphilus. The sequence continues at coordinate 1,736,253 of NZ_AP018553.1, forward strand.
AACGGGACGAAAGTCGGGGGAGAACTTACCCCTAAGGGACGTGACTAACTTCGCGTCCAGACGTCGCTACGAAAAATTTTCTCTAGATCAAGTACAACCGTTCCTAGACGCTCCACTGAGCACGCTTATTTCACCACCTATATATAAACTTTACATGTTACTATATTGGATTGAAATGTTACAATAATTATCGTTTTCCATTTCTGCTCAAAATTCTCGACGTCACGTGACGGCCCGTTCACCCCCATGGCGAGACGACCTCAGTAACCGTAGTGTAACTGTACGACGAGGAGACCCACACGTCTTTAGTTTACGGGGGTCGTCGAGGTAACTACGACTGCGAAGAGATCACTCTCCTTCTCTCTCCTACTCGACTCCTCGGCCATCCTAACCAGATCCTCGGGTATGAGGCTCAGGTCACCGCATCCCTCGGGCGGCCTCTCCCTAAGGCTCACTGATCCCACCTTCTCGATTACCCCGCCCATCCTCTTCAGCCCCTCGGAGGCTCCCCTCTGGTTATCTGACCCACCTTGACCTCGAAGGTCCACGTCGCTTTCCTACCCTTGACTATCACCACGTCTATGTCCTCCCTGGGGGAGCGACGAAGGGTCCCTCCGAAGTACCTCGCCAACATCTCCCCCACGTTGAACTGCAATTCCCTACCCACTGGCAATTCTCCCACTTTCCCCTCCCTCTCGCTCACCGGGTACTTGCTCTCGGCGTAAAGGATCGGGGAGGAGACCTTGTAATTGTTCTCCTTATCCGAGGGTGGGTATCTTCTCCACCAGTCCCGTCTTCTCCAGTCTATTCAACAGGGAGGTCACCGTCGCTTCACCTCCCCTGGGTTGTATTGTCCCGGAGATCTCCCTGCTCCTTCACACTCCCTCCCCAGGAGTAGAAGCACCTTATGGTACAGGTCCGTCAGTTGCCTCGGCTCCTCCTTGAACACCTCCCCCACGAGGCCCTTGGCCATCAACACGAACTCCTTCACTCTATCGAACATCTCCCCGTAGCTGTGAACGAAGGGGATCACCCACGGGTCCCTGAAGATGGCTAAGAGGAGGGGTCCCTCAACGCGTCCTCGTACCTTATAAGTCCTATCTCGAAGGGGGAAAGGAGGCTTAGGAGAGTGCTGTTCCTGTCGAATACCCGTTCGAGAAATCCGTAACTCGACCCCACACCCACCGGGACACCTGAGGGGCTCAGTTGGCTATCACGGTGAGGTACACGGCCCGGAGCCTTTGGAACTCGTCGATCACCGCTGTCCCGCCCTTCCTCAGTTTGGCCTTGACCTCCTCCATCGCCCCATCCAGGGTGATCACCCTGTCGTCGAAAGCTACGACGTTGTTGACGTCGCTGACGGTCACGTAGGTTTCGAACTTCAGATTTTTTCTCACCAGGCTCTTTCCAGCCTTTCTCCTACCGTAAATTAGGGTTCGGTTCCCGATCCCCCTGATCTCCCTATCTTCCCTTCTCCTGAGATATAGTCTAATTGGAATAGTCCTATAAGACCATAACTATAAATCTTGAGGAACTCCACGTGACGTTATCCAACTCGCTCCAAACAGAGACGAGGTGCTGTCGGTGAGGAAGTGGGATACGCGCAGGAGGCGGAGGAGCTTGAACTACGCATGAGATCGTCTCAGAGCGGAGACCTGGTGGGAACCTTTTACGAGGGGCCTTTAGCTGCCCTCCTCTCCACAGGGGGATTTCACGTAGGTCTGCTCGTAAAAAGGTGCGCCTACAGCAGAATTCGCCCGTCCTCGACCTCCTTTGGTAACGATTCGAGACTACGACTTCGGGGCGAGCCCACAATGACCTTCGCTGTCCGCACCCCAGCGTTACTCGCGTCCTCTTCGCGCGTCGCGGGTCCACCGAAGTGGGCCTCGCTAGTGCAGCTGGGCGTGTCCACTTACCCTCCACTTGGGAAGTTTCCCTTCGACAGAAACTGTTATATGGTTGGGACTAGCAAGTGAGTCGTGGAGTACGATCACCTGAACCCGTATCCGTTCTACGCCTACATGAGGAGGAACAGTCCCGTGATAAGGGACGACATGGGAAACTGGCAGTTCTTCAGGTACGAGGACGTGAGGAAGATCCTGACGGACTGGTCGAGGTTCTCCTCTAGGTTCCCCATGGGCGACACGGTGCTCAGCGGCACCGTACTCAACTTGGATCCCCGAGGCACGACAAGCTCAGGGCCCTCGTGGCGGACCCCTTCTCGGCCCCCAACGTGGAGCTGTTGGAGGGTAGGGTGAGGGCCATCGTCGAGGAGCTTCTCTCCGAGGTTGGGAGGGAGATGGACGTGATCACCGACCTCGCCGTACCCCTCCCCGTGATGGTGATAGCGGACATGCTCGGTCTACCCAAAGGAGACCTTTGGAAGTTCAAGGAGTGGTCGGACGACTTAGTGGGTGTAGGTGGGAGGGACTCCATGGGAGAGTTACTTGAATACCTTCAACGTAGGATAGAGGAGAGGAGGGCGTCCCCCAGGAGGGACCTGATCTCCGCCCTGCTGGGTTCAGTGGTGGAAGGGGAGAAGCTGACCGACAGGGAGCTCCTCGGGTTCCTGGTGCTACTGCTCGTAGCTGGGAACGAGACCACCACCAACCTGATCGGTAACTCCGTCCTGACCATGCTGGAGAGGAAGGACGTGGTCGGGAGGCTCGCCGCAGACCCCAGGCTCGTCACCACTGCGGTGGAGGAGTTCCTGAGGTACAGGTCTCCAGTCCAGGGAGTGTTCAGGGTGGCCAAGGAGGACATGAAAGTGGGGGGAGTGGAGGTCAAGGAAGGCGATATGGTATTCGCGTGGATAGGTTCAGCAAACAGGGACGAGGAGAAGTTCCAGGACCCGGACCAGTTCGTCCCGGACAGGAGGCCCAACCCTCACCTCGCCTTCGGGGCAGGAGTGCACACCTGCCTCGGCGCCCCCCTCGCAAGACTCGAGGGGAGACTGGCGCTCACCGCCTTGCTGAGGCTGTTGCCCAGGATGAAACTCTCGGAGCAGAAGTTGGAGCCCATAGGGAACTGGATCTTCCTAGGTGTGAGGCACCTGAGGGTCGAGCTTTCGTCGTGAGGTAGGTCGCCCTGAGCGTCGTAGGGCCTGCCTTGACCCTCCAGCGATAGGGCACTTAGGCGTCTGCCTCCTGGGTCCACTACGGCCCTCCACCGCGTTTCACGCCGGTGTGTCACCCAGGGGTCTCACCTCGTCAGGTAAGGCTCGTCCCTCGCCTCCTCAGGAAGTGGACGAAGGACACGAAGTTCGCGTCGGCCTTCAGTCGAGCTTCCTGCCCGTTGGGGTGGACCGGCGACGCAAGACGCAATTACCCTCGATCGTACTCTCGTCCACTCCCCCTGGAGTTCAGTTCATCGGGCCCCGATGCTTGAGGTCCTACGCCGGAGGGTCTTGGGAGGTCCTCGCGACCTCAGCGTGTGGACCTCCGACGGGCGCACCCTCGTAATCCTCCACCGTGCATCCGGCCGAGTTCGCGTTGAAGTGAGTTACGCCCTACTCGTGGACGGCCCACCTCGGGAGACCTACGCGACGGTCCGTGTGGGCCACTCCGTCGTCCATCAAGTAGGTCTAACTCCTAGGTGACGCTAGCAGGTCAGCATTGGTGATGAGACCTCGGCTCACGAGGGTCTCGCGACTTCAGGCGACTAGAGGACCGGACTAACTCTTTCGTGAAACTACTTTCCAGGAACGTTGGGAGAGGTTCGAGTGTGTGGGGGTCCTCATTTTTCAATCGCCCCTAGACCTGAGACGCGTTGAAGCCGAGATCTCGGGGAACCTCAGGACGACTCGCCTACGATCCCGTTGAGGGTCGTCGAACTAGTCCACCTTGTGATTGAGGGGAGGTACTCTCCGGGCTCAGGAACGTCCACTCGAGCGTGTGAGAGACGATGGGGTGGCGTCTCCGAGGCATCCCTAAGACGAGAACTTCTCCTCGTCTCGACGGGTCCTCCAGAGCGTCTCCTCCGTCGCCGTCAATCTCACCACTTCTTCCCCTAGCGTCCACCCGCACCTTACCTACTGCCCTTCCTCCTCGGAACGCCACGAACTCGTCCCAAAGATCCACGGTGGGGCAGACGTGCCTCGGGACTAGCACAACCCTCTCCTCCAGCCTCAGCTGGGCCGTGAGGACAGTGTGTTCCTCGGACATGGAGGCCACCGTCGCCCCGGGGTGGGAGACGACGAGCGGGTACCCTTGGTCCACGGATACCCCCTTGGTTCCCACGTCGAGGACTGCCCTGCCCCCAGAGGAACTCACTACCTGAGCCACAACGAAGGCCGACACTTCCTCCTCCCTGGCCACCCCCAACTCAACCTGGTGGGCGTCGTTGTAGACGTAAGTTCCTGGTTGGAGCTCGGTGGCCTCGGTGCCGGCCCAGAGGTGGGCAGTGGGGGTGCCCCCTACGGAGATCACTTCGACGCGCAGCCCCACGGATCCGGCCTGCCTAGAGACCTCCTCCAGCGTCCTCCATCCCCTCCTCACCTCCCACTCTCTACTCTCCGCCGATAGGGAGCCCGAGTGACCGTCGTACCCCATGAGTCCCTCTAACTTCAGGTGCCTGGCCTTGGAAATGGCCGCCAGCACGGAGCTCGCGTTCCCCGGGCTCACCCCGCACCTGTGCATTCCCACGTCCACGTCGAGGAGTACCGGCACTTCCACCGAGAGGTCCGACGCGGCGTTCTCGAGCACCTCCACCCCCCTCACCGAGTCGACCGCCACCCCCACCCTAGATCCTAGCGAGTTCAGTTCGGCCACCCTCCTGGCCTTGTTGGACCCCAGGACTTCGTTGCTCACTAGAACGTCCCTCACTCCCCCCTTCACGAAGACCTCGGCCTCGCTCACCTTCTGTGCGCAGACTCCGACAGCCCCGGCCTCCAGCTGTAACCGGGCGAGGAGGAGGCTCTTGTGCGTCTTCGCGTGGGGCCTCAGGGCTTTGCCAGAGCTCCTGGCGAGGTACTGCATTCTCCTCACGTTTCCCTCAACCACGTCGAGGTCTACCACGAGGGAGGGGTGTCCTCTAATTGGAGGAAGCGATCAAAGGGCTGCGACCACGTCGACCTCCACCTTCACCCGCGGATCTGGGAAGGAGCACACCACGGTGGTCCTGGCTGGAGCCCCGAAGTACTCCCGAAAGATGGCGTTCATCTCAGAGAAGAAGGAGGGGTCGGAGAGGTAGACCGTGACCTTGAGCACCTTCTCCATCGAGGAGCCCGCCTCGGAGAGGGCCCTCCTCACCTTCTCGCAGGCGTTCCTGAACTGCTCCGCGAAGCTGGTCTCCCTGGAGGGATCTTGACCGGTCATACCGGAGAGGAAGACCACCCCACCGTAAACTACGGCGTGGGAGTAGGGACCTCCCTTCGCCATTCCCTGCACGTCCACCTTCCTGATCATAGTATGAAGGACTGGGGTCGAGGTAATAAGTTCTGAGCTCGAGGGACCTCGTGCGTTCCTCGTCTACCCACCTCGACCTCCCTCGCGTTTGGGAGCGACGGAAAGGACTGTTCCCGACCTCGTTGCCAGGTGGGAGCCTCTGGACTGGGCGGAGGACCTAAGAGGAAAACTCGAGGGTGCGTCGAGGCCATCGACGTAGTCTCTATCTCGAAGGGGTCGAGGTCCGGAATAGCGTACAAGTAGTTCCGACCGTCCACACCGAGGGAAAAACGGGTTTCCTTCCTCGTTGCGGTCGGAGAGGAAGTGAACACTAACGACTCGAGGTCAAGGGACGGAAAAAGGAGGTCACTTGTTCAACTCCTCCTCGTCCACCACCTTGTAAGTCCTCGTGTCGTATCCTATGGCCAGGCCCAGGAGTCCGGTCACCACTCCGTAAACCGCGAGCCCGATAGTGGTCAGGACGGGGTTGAGCGTCACCGCCAGAAGTCCTATGAGGAGCCCCAGGAAGGCGGCCAGTTTGACCCAGAAGTATCCCCACCCCGCCGCAGTCCCCCTCTCCGAAGCCCCGAAGAACGCGTTTATAGAGGTCATTCCCTGGCTCGCGGGGCCTATGACGTGGAAGAAGTAGAAGGTGAACGAGAAGAGCACGAAGAGGGATAGGGGTAGGTGGAAGACGTAAGTTAGGGCGATCAGGCCGATGGAGATCCCCTCGCCCAGGGCACCCATCACGTACTGGGACTTGGTGCCGATCCTCGGCGTGAGCCAGGCCGTCAGGTATCCACCTATCACGCCTCCTAAGTAGAACAACGCCGACGCCTCTATCACCGCCAAGGGCCCCACCAACTTGAGAGCCAGCAAAATGTACGGTATGTAGAAGCCGTACGTGTAAAATATGAAGCTCTGTTCGAAGTTCCCGTTGAACGAGTACACTAGCTCCCTCCACTTACTGCTCTTGAATATGCTGAAGGCGCTCCTGAATCCCCTGCCCACTCGGCGAAGTTGGACGTCCACGTCGGGGACGTTGGGTAAGTCGACTCCCCACGTTCTCTTTATTATCCTCTTGGCTGACGCCAGCTTACCCTGGTACGCGAGCCAGAGCACCGACTCCGGTATCTTGCTCCTGAGCGCCAATATCCCCGCGGCGAGCACGCCTCCCACTATCATGATCACTCTCCACAGGAGCGGGTCCGTTAGCGAGTGGGTGGCGAAGTAGAACGGTACGAGTATGAACCCAATGGTGACCAAGTACATTATGTACCACTGGAGCTGCCAGAGGTTGCTCCAGAACAGTCTCTGCCTCTTTTCGAGGTACTCGAAGATGTAGGCGAACCCCGTCGCGGTGTCGGCCCCGAGGGCGAAGCCCAGCAACGTCCTAAAGACGCTGAACTCCGCTATGTTCGTGGAGATCCCCGCGAGAATGGACATAGCGACGTAGAGGATCATGTTCAGGATGAACATGTTCCGTCTACCCACTCTGTCGTTGAGCCACCCGCCGATGACGGCGCCTATCAGGGCTCCCAGGTCCACTGTCCCTATGCCGAAGGAGATCAGGATCGCCGGCGCGGTGACGAAAGTGTTCTCCACGGACTTCGTGGCGAAGGATAGGGCGGCGAAGTCGTAGGCGTCGAGCCAGAGGGAGGCTAACGCTATTATCACGATGTACCTGGCAGTCACGTTCTTTCTCTCTAGGACGAAGTTGTAGATCTCCCTTATCCCGGACTCCACCTGCTCCTTCTCAGGTGCAGCCATTATTGCTTAGTACTGTCTGTCATGATATAAAACTTTCTATTAACATGTAAAATAAAGTAAACTTTGTCTTCGTCGGTCTCGACGTCGAACGTACAAGAGCTCGTGTCCTACGGCACGCAGGTACCGTGACCTTCGGGTGAGGTCCTCCTTGACCCGGACCTAACTGTCTCGAGTTCGGCCAGGAGGCCGGCGAAGGGTGCTGCAGCTATCTGACCGACCTCCACGACCCTCAACGTCTTTGCAACACCTCCTTGGCTATATCAACCACCTCATCGTACGTGAGGACCCTGCCGGTTGAGGCGCTCCTGTCCTTGACTCTAGAGGTGACTACTCTCATCGCCTCGTCGTCGACGCTGATTCCCCTCTCCTCCACGATCCTCTTCACCGTTGTCCTTCCGCAGTAGACGTTGACGGAGAACTCAGCGGCCCTGAACTCCTCCGCCGTGACGTGAGTTCCAGGTGTGTGTATTGAGAGGGACTCCCCGAAGATGGGGCAGTTGGGAGGCATGAGGCTCGTTCCTAGCTCCTCCGCGATCAGCTGGTCCACCCTGGCGTACACCTCCCTCAGGGACTCCTGGTCAACTCCCACCGCGAACCCCATTTCCGATAGGGCGAAGCTGATCTCTGCTTAGTCTGCTATGCCGTTCCTCTCTCCCAACCCCATTACAGCTGCCTCTACCAGTTCGGCCCCCGCCTCTACACCCGCGAGGGAGTTCGCCACGGCCAGTCCACGATCGTCGTGACAGTGCACTGAAAGCTTGCACGAAACTGCCTCGCGCACCCGCCTCACCAAGTCTCCGTACCTCCTAGGAGTGAGTCTACCTGTCGTGTCCGGCAGTTCTATTACGTCTGCCCCAGCTCCCTCGAATTCCACCGCGGTTCTGACCAATCTCTCGTGCGAGTAGGAACTAACGTCGACTAGGCCGACCGAGAGTTCGAGGTTAGGATACCTATCCTTGGTGTACTTACAGGCCTCCAAGGCCCTCTCGTACCCACCCTCAAAGGGGAGGTGGATGGAGACGTTGGCCCCCGTCGACGCAATCGCGTCCACGTCGCTCCGCAGGGCCCTGCCCAGGCCGAAGACCTTGACGTCTGTCACTCTCCTGACGATCTCCCTCGTCGCTTCAACTTCGCTCACGTGGGCCGGCGGGTGCGCGACCACCATCCTCCTCACTCCGGCTTCCTTCGGGGCCTGGGCGATAGTTAGTTTTTCCTCTATCGAGAACATGAGTCCGGGAGTCTGCATCCCTTCCCTGAGGGTGTCGTCAGAGACCTCCACAGAGAGTCCCACGGAGTCCGTGTCGTAGTGCAACTAAAAACTTTCCATAAGAAAGAAATATGGCGCGGATCTGTTGAAAGCTTATTAAGATGTGAAGATATCGAAAACTAATGGCTCAAACTAAGAGGTACGAGGGGAGCGTCGCGGATAGGTTGGAGAGGCTGCCCTTCAGTAAGTTCCACAGGAACTTCCTACTGATGTTGTCTGCTGGGGAGTGGGCCGAGTCCCTCATGCTCTTGGGTAACGGGGCCATCCTCGCCTTGCTCTCAGCGTACTACGGTCTCAAGGGGCGCTGGCGGCCTACGCTGTTCCCACACCTTTCTTCGCCGGTGAATTCGTCGGCTCACTCCTGTTTGGCTGGATTGCGGATAAGAGGGGGAGGAGGTCTGTCTTCCTCTACAACCAGCTAATCTTCGGGGCAGGAATGTTGATCGCAGGCTTCATGCCAATTTGGCAACTGGTGGCGGCTTTCGTATTCATTGGGGGGATAGGGGTCGGTGGGGAGTTTCCCTTAGTGGACAGTTACGGGTCCGAGATCTTCAGGGGAAAGCAGAGGGGAGGGAGGCTGGCGCTAATATACACGATCGCCGTTACCGCGGCGCCGTTCATAGTATACATTACGTCGCTGACTCGGGGATAGGTCCCCTCAGTAACGGCGTTGGGTTCTACTCCTTCAGGATACCGCTCTGGTTGATGGGGGCCGCGGGGTTCGCGGTCTGGGCCATAAGGCTGAGGCTCACCGAGTCTCCCCGGTGGCTTGAGGTGCACGGTAGGTACGAGGAGGCGGACAAGATAACGAGGGAAATAGAGGAGAGGGTGATGAGGGAGAGGGGGTTACGGGAACTCCCCCGGTAGTGAGTAAGACCGACCTCAACGAGAAGCCCACGAAGTTCAGGGACCTGTTCGCCAAGGACGTGAGGACGAGGACCGTAATGATGACCATTTTTCAGATATTTCAAGTGTGGTATATTCTACGGCTTCACCACCTTCGCGCCAAGTTTGATAATCTCCAAGTACCCTCTCCACAATCCCCTGGGGTACGCGGCCGTCATATATTCTGGCTTCTTCGTGGGTAGCGTTGCGAACGTTTTCATAATAGGTGAGCTACCCCGCCCTAAAGGGCGGAGCTTCCTGCTTCATAACCCCACCTTGCCAGTACGGAAGTACTGGTAGAGGGCGGAGCTCCACAGGCACTGAGGGTGACTCCCACCCCGCGTTCCTAAGTATGTTCAAAGAAGCGTTGTAGTCGCGGTCAGCGACCCACCCACACTCAGGACAGACGAACACACGGTCGTACAAAGTCAGGTCCTTCTTCACGTACCCGCACGTAGCACACGTCTTAGAAGTATACGCTGGATTTACCAACGTCGCCCGTTTACCGTATTTTCCTAGTTGGTACTCCAAGGTTCTCTTCAGCTCGTGAAAAGCGACGTCATGCAACCTCATCTTCATCTTCCTCTCCGACTTGCCAACCAGTTGTTTAACGTCTATGTCCTCCATTACTACGACGTCGTAGTGCTTAGCAAACCACCTACCTAGCTTCATGTACAGATCCTGCCTTAGGTTCTTGAGGTGTTCGTAAGCCCTAGCGAGCTTGACCTTAGCTTTGAACCAGTTGCGGGATAAGAACTTCTTTCTAGAGAGAGCTTTGTGGAGTTCCCTTAACTTTGCCAACGCCTTCTCATAAGGTTTCAAATTAGGAAAGAAGTATCCGTCACTTGTGGTTAACAATTTCTCTATCCCGACGTCTATTGCCACTACTTTGTTCGTTTTCTCCGGTTGAGGGAACTCGACACCCTCAACTACAAAGGAGATGTAAATCCTCTCTGAACGCGTTAGCTTAACTACTACTCGTTTGACCTTGTCCAGTGGGAAGTCCCTATGCACGACGACCTTGAACACACCGAGGTTCGACAGCCTTAACGTCACTAGTTTCTTCTTGTTCTTCCTACTCTCAGTCCTTACCTCCCTGGTTTCTACTACCTTCCACCCGCTTTGTGGGTAGACGAGGGAGTAGTACTTGTGCCTTTTCTTCTCCTTAGGGAAACGTGCTAGACCTTTGAAGAACCTATCCCTAGCCTCGTAATAACGGTCTGCGGCCTGTTGTACTACTTGCGAGTAAATCTGTTGGTAGTCCTTGTCCTGCTTCCTCAAGTCGAGGGCTAGTTGTCTCAACTCCGTTTGAGTGAGACCTTTCCCATCCCTTTGGTAGAAGTAGAGGTCCGCCCAGCGTAGGGTGTTGTACACCTCACACGCTAACTTCAACTGGGCCTTCAACGCCCTGATTGTTTGTCCGTCAGTGTATGCACGGAAACGAAACCCTACGCTGGGCATTAATAGAATATTTAAGGGTAGGTTGAAAAACATTTCTACAAAGGGGGCTATCCATCCCCACCTCAAAGAGGCGAGGTTTTCCGCCCCCTTTGAACCCCAAACATTATAAAGTCGAGAGGAAGTGGGGGATCATAATAACGGCCGTCCTCGCCGGGGTGTTCGGGACCCTCTTCGCAGTCGTTAACACTTTAGCTGCAGCGGTCGTCCTGGGCTTCATAACGGCCTTCCTCCTCTGGAACTTCTCTAACTTCTTCCACCAGTACCAGGCCGAGATATTCCCCACTAGGATAAGGACGACGGCGGCGGGGTTCGTCTACGCCTGGAGCAGGATATCTACCTCCCTACTCCTACTGCTCATAAGTGCGTTTATACTACCCCACGGAGCGCTGGCAGTGTTCGAGTTCGCGTGGTTACTCATAGCAATCGTGTCCCTCGACTTAGCCCTACTGGGGCCCAGGTCCACGGGAAAGAAGCTGGAGGAGATAGCGGTTTAGCCGATTCTTCCTAAAGTCACCCTTCCAAAGTTAACGTTTCTTCGCTCGACTCATCTCTCTGAGAGGACGGGTTCGTCTACCGAAGTTGCTCGCACCCTCGAGCTGTCGGAGGAGAGTCGCTCGTGGGTTGAGGCTTTTCCTACCGTACGTAACTTCTTCCTCGACGAGGGGTTCCTCACTGGGTGCTCGCACCGTCAATTTACTGGTTGAGGCCCCACCGGAGGCTCAGGGGAGTTAGGAGGTCCTCGACTCGGCACTTGTTACGGGTTTCAGATCATCTCCGAGGTTTAGGTGCCTCGAGTACGGGGCAAGGCCAAAATGTTGGAGGGAGGAAAGTGGGAAGTGAAAATGTGGCTGAGCGAAGTCAAGTAACATGCCGCGGTAGAGGCCCGACAGATCGTCCTAACTTGGTGGATTCCCACTCGTCTCCGATGGGCCACAGTTTTCGAGGAGAGGAACTTCCCGCCTCCCCAGAGTCGATGGAAAAGTCGAGGAGTGCCGTAGACGCCTGAAGTCCCTAGTAACCAGTTCGACTTTCAGGGGAACATGGTTTTCCCGTTCGGCTCGGGGAAAGTTCCTTCCTCCTCTTAAGGGCATCCCAGTCTAACGACGCGAACTCAACCGTCCACGGAAGAAAACTTTTCGACGCACTTCGCTATAGTGGAAACGCGCTTCAGTTGCCCTTTGGACTTCAGGTCCCCTGACTATGGTGCCTCCTCGAGACTCCACAGATTCGTCACCAACAGGACGTCGAACCTCACTCGGCGTTCGAGCTTCCCCAATATCCCAGGACATCAGTACGTCAGCAAACTACCTCGCCCCCCTGACGGTGTCCCCGGTGTTGAAAGACGAGTCGCCACCCCGGTCCTCTCGCGTGAGTCGCATGACAGATCGAAGTCCGCCACCTTCTGGAGTTCGCTTCCACAACTTCTCCTTAAGGCTTCTCCTTCCTGTCGAAAGGTCGTCTGGACCTCCTCTAGGGTCTCCTCCGTCTCGTTTTCACAGACGTCCAGTGACGCCAGCGAGTCGAGTGACGCAGGCCCTTAGATCTTCTCGTCTCCCACGTGCTTGAGAATGAGTTTCTTGACGGCGACGGCCACGTTGTCCCACGAAGAGTGTTCCTCCAGGAAAGCCAACGTCTTCGGGTCGGACGTAACCTCCTCCCTGGACTCCATCAACTTCAACGCCTCCTCGGCCATCCCCTTCACGTCGAACTCCCTCACGAACTTCACCGCAGGTAGCCCACCGTAGACTGAGAGAGGGCCTGGGATGTCGTATGCCACTACGGGGGTTCCGACTGCCAACGATTCCAGCACAACTAGGGAGAAGCCGTCCACGTGAGATGGATAGATGAGGACCTTGGCCTTAGAGAGGGCTTCATACAGCCTATCCCTTTCTGCGAACCCCATGTACTCGACTTCGAGGTCGTACTTTCTGACCTTCCTCCAGAAGACGTCCCTGTTCCACGAGTCGAAGAACCTCCCCGCCACAACTAGCTTAGTCCTTTTACGTCCGTTTATCAACCTCATTACCTCCGGGACCTCGTGGATCCCCTTGTCCCTGTTGAGCCTCGAGTAGAACATGACGTAGTCCTCCTTCCCCTCCCCCTGAGCGAGCTAAGTGAACTGTCGAATGCGTTGCCCGGCCTGAGCACCTCGCCTCTAAGTCTCGACATTTCTAAGGTCCCTTCGCTCACTGCAGCGAGCAACTCTGGAGGGTTCCGCCCTAGGATCCCCCTCCCCTTCCTCTTCGCCACTAGTTCGTTGTAGAGGAACCTGGTGTGGAAACCCTTCCCCGTCCTCGGGTTCACCCAGAGGAACTTGATTAACCTCCTCAGGTAGTTCAAGGAGTCCGCGTAATAAGGGGGTTCGTGGAACGTCACCCCGATTCCCCTCCTGCTCTTCTCTTTCAGGAAGAAGATGTCCCACGACGTGTGGTCGGGCTCGTAGAGGAAGTCGACCTTGAAGTTGTACAGTTTAGAGAGTCCTCGCGGGTCGTTAGCCTCACGCGTTCTCTTCCCATCCAAGATGGAGTAGAAGTCCTCCACCACAGGTATCCCGAGGGCTTCAACTCTCTTAGCTGCGTTCAGTAACTCCTCCCTAGTCCTCCTGAACACGGGGGAAGGAGGTACGTAAACCACGTCGAACCACTTGGCTAGCCTCTTCGTCACCTCCACCGAGTGTACAGCTCCTCCGCCACCGAACCCCGGAGCCATGAACCTCTCGTAGACGATGCCCAACCTCACGAGAGTGGGTGGCTAGTCTAAGTTAAGACTCTTATCCCCCACGGAGAGTGAAGTTGGGTAAAGCCGACTGACTTCCCCCCCCACCTTCTCATTTCGAACTTGTAGGCTTCAACGTGGGTGATGGATCGACCTCACCACCCTACGGTACCCTCCTCGAGGCCCAGCGGGATCGAGTCCTCCAGGAGGCCCTTAAGGAGTGGAGGGGGAAGTTGTAGAGGCGTAGGTGGAGGGCTTAGCCTCGACGTGAAGATGGACGAACTTCGACGAAGTAGATGTCCTTGAGGGCTGTACGGGACAAGTACGGCCTAAGAGGGGACGTCAGGATGGGAGCAGGTTATCGAAGTCCTTTCCTGCCTCCGCCAACCTGGAGGGCTTGAGGGGACCGGTGTGTACGTCTTCACCAACGGCACCGAAGCTTCGGCTACCGAACTTCCGAACGCTCCTCAAGTTCTTCGAGGGAATATTGCAGGGAAAATGCGAAAGTCCACAAGCCCTCTAGAGGGTGTACCGTGCCTTCGTGGTGGGACATGGATTCGTAATATCCCCTAGCCCATTCGACGTCGTGGGGAAAAGGCAAGTGGCACGGGAGCTCTCCTTGTGGACACGGGAGCTTATTTAAGCAACGCCACGAGGTGGGGACCGGACTAAGCGGCGAGGAATACGGTTGAGGTGGCGGAAGCCCTCAATTGAGAAATAACGTCACTTCCTTCGGTCACAAAAAGGGGAGCTGGCTTCACAAATTTATTGTTACGCCCTGTCCTCCTCCTCCGCCAGTGGGAGGCGGCGCCTGTCTGTAGAGGGTGTGGGCAAACTGGGAGACGGAGACGTTGTGTACCCACACCCTCCCCGGTCCGTCGATCTTCACCAGGAACAGCCCCTCCCCAGAGAACAACATGGACTTTAGGCCTCCCACCCTCTCTATCCCGTAGTTCATGCCGTCGTCGAAGGCCAGGAGGTGGCCCGCTTCGACCTGGACGGACTGTCCTTGGGACAGGTTGAACGTGGACACCCCTCCCCTGGCATGCACGAACACCTTGCCCTGCCCCGAGAAGTGGGCCAGCAGTACACCCTCTCCACCCAATATCCCAGCCCAGAACTTCCCGAGCTTCGCGGTGTATTGAACCGAATTCTCAGCGAACAGAAAAGACGTGTGTTCCACGTTCAGCCCCGAGCTGACCTGGATGGGTACGACCCTACCTGGGAAGTAGCTCGAGAACTCGGCCATCCCTGGGCCACTTAGCTCCACCACGAAGAAACCCCCTCCTGTCACGTCTCTCTCCAAGGAGGAGAGTAGTCCTCCCTTGGCGGTGGTCTTGAGTTGCACCGAGGGCTCCTTGGACACCAAGTGTCCTCCCTCACCGTAGACCGACTCCCCCTGGCCCAAGTACACCCTAACGTGTTGCATGTCGTAACCTAATATCCTGTACTCCACGGCTTGTTTGATGTTATCTAATTTAAAAATGTACCGTATCTCACGAAATGGAGTCGAGATCTGCAGTCCTGATCACTGGCAGGAGCGACTTCAGGTTGGCCAGGGACCTATCGTGAGCGTCCCTGTTAAATGAGGAGACCGCGTCCTCTAACACCACCGGGAGGAATCCCAGAGCGTAGGCGTGCCTCGCGGTCGTCTCAACGCCCACCTCCGTGGAGATCCCGGCGATCAGGATCACCCTCCTCCCCGAGTTCCTCAGCAGGAGCTCCAAGTTGGTACCCACGAAGGCGCTCCAAGTGTTCTTATTGATCACTACGTCGCCCTCCCCGGGCGATACTTGGAGCTCGAGTTCCTCCTGTGAGAACTGCATCCTCCTCGTGAAGTGAGGTGGGTCGAACCCCTTGGGGAAGGGAGTGATCTTCGTGTAGATGACAGGTACCTTCCTCTCCCTGGCCCATGTGATGGCTGAGCGGAGAGACTTGAGGAACTCTTCCTCGTTGAACACTCTCTTCACGAGTCCCCTCTGGACGTCCCACACTAGGAGGACTGCCTCGCTGGACTTGAAGTTAGTCGTGGACGACACTAGTTCCTCTAGGTTGGGGAGTTAAAATTCCTTCGGCGTCCACCCAGGGTGTATGCGCTTTTCGTTCGCGTCCTCGCCCACGAAGGAGAGGCCCCAACTTCCTAATCCGCGAGTCCCATCGACGTCCGCGTTCACTTAAACCGTTCAACGACGAGGAGGTACCCAACGATCGACGGTATTCTGTTAAGGGCTGACGGGTGGAGCGGACGGGGACGTGCCTTCGTCGCGTTCGCTGACCATTGAAAGAGGGGAGAAGGACGGACATAAACTTAGAGGGACAAGCTAAATTTTGCACTCGAACAACTCTTCTGCACCTTTGGGCTTGGAAGGGCTTTCGATTTCTCCTGAGCTATTCCCGTCGGAAACAAAACGCCACCACTCCTTGGAGGTGGAAATATCAAATGGGTGATCAAGTTTATATATATGGTATGTAACAAAACCCCATGAAGAAGTGTTCCATGTGCGAGGCGGAGTTGCCCGACGACTCTCAGTACTGTCTAGTCTGTGGTAATGAGTTCTCCCAGGCGAGCTACCAACCACCTCAGATCCAGTATCAGCCGCCCGCGTACCAACCGCAACAATACCAAACTCAGCCCGATCCCTATCAGATTCAACAAAACGGAGTTACCTGCCCCCACTGTGGTTACGTGAACCCACCGGGGACCAAGCATTGCGGCAACTGTGGAAAGGAAATCAAGAAACACCACTTCCTGTGAGCTTTCGGTTAGACGCAACTCCCGCACCTATAGGTATATTACAGGTCTTCACCTCAGCGGCGTTAGCTTTCCGTCGTCCACACCCGGGGGTAACTTTTTGATCAGTATATGAGCATACGCTGATATGACCCAGGACTACGAGGAGGTTGCTTCCCTTCTCGGCGTGCTATCCGACAGGGCTAGGCTGAGGATACTC
Source organism: Sulfodiicoccus acidiphilus (assembly GCF_003967175.1). Classification (NCBI taxonomy): domain Archaea; kingdom Thermoproteati; phylum Thermoproteota; class Thermoprotei; order Sulfolobales; family Sulfolobaceae; genus Sulfodiicoccus; species Sulfodiicoccus acidiphilus. The sequence continues at coordinate 1,752,686 of NZ_AP018553.1, forward strand.
TCCCTCCTCAAGGCGGACGAGCTCTGCGTGTGCGAGCTGGAGGAACTGGTGCCGGGATCCCAGTCCAACATATCTCAGCACCTCTCTAAGTTAAGGGCGTTCTGTCTAGTGACCTTGACGAAGAGGGGCCAGTGGAGCTACTACAGGCTCAGCGACAACCTCCCCGAGGTAGTTACCCAGGTGCTCAGCCTCCTTCCAGACACGAGGGAAGAGGTCTCCAACTTCAGGGCTCTGGGATCCAGGTGCGAGACCTGATCTTCGCTTATCTCCATCGCCGTCTTCTCCCTGACGCTCTTCCTGGTCACAGTGAGGCCGAGGAAGTTGCCAATAGGGTACTCGGCGCTCTTCGGTGCCCTTCTGGCTATAGTTTTGGGCATCTCGACCCTGGGAACGGTGGAGGAAGTGTGGAACATAACGTGGAACGCGACATTCACGTTCGTCGCGGTGATAGTCTCGACTCTGGTGTTCGACGAGGCCGGCTTCTTCGAGTACGCCGCGTCTAGGATCTCCAGGGCTGCTCGGGGAGCCTTTGGAGGTTCGTGATCTTGCTCATGCTCTTGGAGTCGGGGATAGCAGCGGTGTTCGCCAACGACGGAGCTGCCCTAGTTGTCACTCCCATCGTCGTTCACTTCCTGCAAAAGAACGGAGTAGAGGAGAAAGTACCCTTCCTCTTAGCCACCGAACTCATGGCTGACGCTGCCAGCGTCCCCTTCGTGGTGAGTAACCTAGTTAACGTAGTGTCGGCGACCTACTTTCACATTTCCTTCCTGTCCCACGCTCGCGTGACGTTCCTGCCCTACGTTGTCTCCACGCTCACCACGATAGGGGTGGTCTTCCTGCTCTACGGTAGGGAATTGAAGGGGAGTTACTTGATCGGGGGTGAGGAAGTCTAAGTGAGGGACGGCTTCCTTGTGAAGGTGGTTGTTCCCTTCATAGCCTTCGTTATACTCGCCTACTCGGTTACCAGCGTCGTAAACTTACCCGTGGCGTTCGTTGCCGTTCCCTCAGTTCTCGCCCTCCTCGCCCTGGGGTGGCGTAGGGGAGTGGACGTGAGGTCCATTGTTGAGGGCGCCACGTGGCAGGTAGTGTTGTTTTCCTTGGGATTGTACATCGTGGTCTTCGGGATGGGAAGGGAGGGTCTGACAGGGGTTCTGGAGTCGGCCTACGTCGACCTTAGCGCCCTCCCCAGGCCAGCGGCGTTTATGCTCTCGGGATTCCTTTCTGCCCTCCTAGCTGCTATCATGAACAACATGCCCTCGGTGATGATCAACGCGCTCGCCATAAACCGCGTCCACTCCAGCTTCCTGATTTACACCAACGTGATCGGAAACGACATAGGCCCCAAGTTCACCCCGATAGGGTCTCCGGCCACCCTCCTGCGGCTCTATACGGTTCAGAGAAAACACGGAGTCCCAATATCCGCCAAGTACTACGTGAAGGTGGGCCTGCTGACGGCCCCGATCATTCTCTTCACGACTCTGCTTTCACTCTACCTTGTTTTGGGATAGTGCGACCCCAAATCCTGTGAACTTGGCGTCGGGGACCTGGTCTCCCACTGGGAGGTAAAGTATACGTTTCCGGTAGACGTCCGTTCATGTGTGGAGGTCGTGTACAGTGTAAGAATAGGTAAGCGTCTACGGGAGGAAGGGAAAGTACGACGTTAGGTGGAACGAGGAGATCGAGAGGTGTGTTGTGAGTAGGATAAATGGATTCGAGAAAGAGGAAGCGGTGAAAGTGATCAAGGGGAAGTCGAGGAACGTGAGGGGAGGTACGGAGAGGTCGCGAGGCTGGTGAGTGGAGATCTCCATTAGGGGATCTCCATTAGGGATGGAATTACCGTGTACGACTCCCTTTTACATACCAATTTACATAGCAATGGCCGAGGCCGTGGGACGCGAGCTCTCGACGCGGGACAATGGACGGTACGAAAGCGGTAGGAAGTACGTGAACTCTCTTCGGATCGAGTCACGTAAAAGGACGAACCCTTTCAAGGGGAGGTCAGAAGAGCGCCCCACTTCGGATTAGTGGATTCCCCTTCACGGACAGGTCTTGGAGGTCGCCGGGAGAACGTGGAAGTCCTTCAGTCCGCGATCCAAGGCGCCTCCGGCCGAGGTGGCGGACATGAGGGCCGTAATGGCCGAGGTGAGGGCGTTCGACACGGTCCGCTGGGACTCCAGCACCGTTGAACGCTAAGCTTGGGGACGAACGTCGATCGAGCCGACTAACGACTACGTAATCCTCGTCTCTGTCGGCACCCTACACTAGAAACAAGGTGGATTCCGGTGGTTCCTCTAGGTCAGCAAGGCTTTTACCAGAAACCCCTCCCGTCGGGGAAGGGCCTCCCGTTAACGCACAACCGGCGAGGCCAAATCGCCTACGACCGATCTCGGTGAGGAGACGCGCTCGGAGAGGACCTCCACTTAAGCGAGGAGAGAAACAGATTTAAGTTCTCCCCATTAGTGAGCCAGTGTCCTTCCTACTGCTTTACTTTCGTTCTACCTTCGCAGACGAAAAGTACGTGGCCTACGACCAGAAGGTCATCTCCTATCTCGAGAAAGTCGAGGAGAGGTGCGGGATCCACTTCGAAGTTAAGCAGGATAAGGAGGGAGGGGACTTCTACAACTCCTACCTGAGTAGGAACTCCCTAGTGACTAGGAACACCGAGGCCTTAGCGAAGGCGGGAGTGATTCGCGCCCCGTACGCGTCTACTCCGAGGAGGAAATTTAAGACCAGGAGCGGTTACGTGATCCTCTCCGAGTCCCTCCACCTCTTCAAGGGGGAGAACCTGATATGGGCCGGGAGTGGAAACCCTACGCTCGACGAAAGTGAAGACGAGGTGCTTCAGTTCCTGAGGACCTTGAGCGAGGACTGTTCCCTGGTGAATAGGCTGGAAGTCGGGACTTCCCCGAGCAGAAGTGAGGACAGAGTGATATCCGACTTCATGCGAGTCGCGATTCAAAGGGATAGGCCGGACTTGGTCCTGAAGGGAGTCAAACAGAGCGTAAACGTCTACGATGGACTCTGGACCGGTAACCCTACCTCCCCTCAGTCACCGGTATTCGTCTCGATTCCGGACCTGGACCTCGTTGAGGTGAGCGGGTCGCGAGTCACCTGCTACGAGGCCAAGAGGGACGGGGAGCTACAGAACCTCTACGCAGCGCTCGGGGAGGCCATGCTGGATCTACTGAACCCGAACGTGAGGTACGGTGGCTCCCCCATCGAGGAAGGAGGAGTTTGCGACGAGGTCTACATTCTCGTTCCTGAGAAGCCGAGAGACCACAGGTTCGAGAAGGTGCTGAAGTTGACGCCTGTGGGACTAGTGACGTCTGGAGGAGAAATCTTAGTGCGGGCGAAAAAGAACCCGTTCCTCAACGAAAATAAGAAGAAAGTCTTCCTAAGTAACATCAACCTGCTCGAACCCTACGTAGTGCACAGACGTACCTAGACTTCGAGTCGGACGCGGAAGTCACGCCATGGTTGCCAGTTCACCGTCAGACTAGCTAAGTGGGGCCGTGGGAAGCTCCGCAAGGCCCCGAATAGTGAGTTAAGTCGATCCCATTGAGGGGCTAAGGGAACCCGCCTGGACTCTCCCTGTCCAGACGCGATTTTCCCCACCAATCCCGGGCCAACGTTCCACACAGTTTATGATAGGGGCCACTAACTACCAACTGGAACAAAAAATAGAAAAAACTCAACTCGCTTTGGGACCCCCGACCTGGGCCGCGGGCTTAGGTGGAGTGTAGGACGGTATGAGCTCTGGTACGAACGACCTATCGGGCTTCACGAAGAACCACGCCGCCCCTCCACTGAACACGACTACGGCGAGGATCGTGAGGGCCGCCACCCAGCTCACCGCCGAGGCGACGAAGGTTATGATGAGCGGCATGGATCCTCCTAGAGCGTTCCCCCAGAGGTTGAACCAGGCCGAGTAGCTACCCGAGTACTTCCCACCCATCCTGTTGGCTATGGACCAGCTAGCTTGATGTATGGTGGCGAAGAACATGGCGAGCGATAGGAACGCCACCGCCAAGGCGGGGGAAACGGCCACAGCCCCCAGCAAAACGAACGCCCCAGATACAAGTAGGCCCACACCGGACGGAATTGCGTACGTTCGCTGCAGTGAGGCACCTCTCACTATCGCCCTGTCCATGAGGGGACCGAATATGAGGAGACCCACTATGAAGAGCACCCAGGGGAGGGTACCCACGAGGCCTATGGAACTCTTTGAGAACCCTCTCACCTCCTCCAAGTAAAGAGGGAGGAGAGTGAGGTTCATGTAGAGGAGGGAGTCGAAAGTGCCGTGGGTCCAGCCGTAGGCCCAGAACCTCCCCGACCTCAACAGTCTTCCCCACGGGGCATTTTGCTTCAGGTTCCTGGCCCTCTCCTCCGGGTTGTTGTAGCTGCTCTTCACGCTCTCCACCTCTTTCTCCCCCACCCACCTGGCTTCCTCCGGCATGTCTCGCATCACAACGTAGTACCCCAGCGTTATGAGGAGCCCAATTATTCCGAAAATTATGAACACCCACTGCCACCCCAGGGAAAGGAGTATGACGGTGGCTGCCACGACTCCCACCAAGGCGCCTAGGGCAATACCCACGAACTCCAAGCTAGTCGCGAGGGTGATCTCGCCCTTCTTGAGCCACCTGGAGTAGAGGTTAGTTGCAGAAGGAAACAGTGGACCCTCCCCGAAACCGAAGAGGAACCTTATTAGGAGGAACGAGATGTAGTTGAAACCTAACGTGGTGAGCATGGTGAACGCGCTCCACCACGTCATGGCGGCGGTCATCGTCTTTCTGGGGCCCACCCTCTCCGCCAATATGCCTCCTGGGATCTGCATTGCAGCGTAGCTGAGGAAGAAGATTGAGGAGATCGCCCCTATCTCCACGAGGTTGAGGTGGAACAGCTTCTCGATGGTGGTTGCTACTATCGCTAAGTTCTCCCTGTCCATGTAGGCGATGAAGGACATCAGGACCACGAACACCGTGGCCACGTGCCTTCTCACCCTATCACCCTTAGCTTCTAATTACCTGTTAGAATTTAAATTTTAATTATTAATAACGAGTTCAGATATTTTAGTCTGGAGTTATTAGGAGGAGGGTTAACCTGTTTCGTGTGGGGGAAATCGTCGTCGGGGCGGACCTATTGAGGAAAGTGGTGACCGAGTTGCTGATCCAGCTCGGGACACCGTCCGACGTAGCGTCAATCGTGGCTGACAGCCTCGTTGAGGCTGAAGAGAAGGGAGTTCACTCCCACGGGCTGATGAGGCTAGGAGCCTATGTGGAGGAGGTGAGGAAGGGATCGCTCAACCCCGCCGGGCGTCCAACTGTGCTTAAGGAGGGAGTAGCGACAGCGGTTCTCGACGGTCACATGGGGTTCGGTCACTACGTTGCCGTAGAGGCGATGGAGATGGCCGTGACTCTCGCGTCAAAGTACGGGGTGGGGTGCGTGGGCGCCGTGAGGCTGCACCACACCGGCATGTTGGAGTTCGTCACTGAGAGAGCTGCGAGGCGGGGAATGATAGGAGTTGCCATGAACAACACAGAGCCACTCATGGTACCAGTAGGGGGAAGGAGGAGGGCGGTGGGGAACAACCCGTTGAGCGTGAGCGTCCCAAGCTCGGCCGGCCCAGTCACACTGGACATGGCACTCTCTGTCGTCGCTCTAGGGAAGGTGAGGGAGGCCCTCTTCGAAGGAAAGGAGATAGGGGAGGGTTGGGCAGTGGATGGGGAGGGCAGGCCCACAAGAGATCCCAAGGAGGCGATGTTGGGCTCACTCCTTCCCGTGGGAGGGCACAAGGGCTTCGGGCTGGCCTTCGTAGTCGACGTGCTCGCAGGAGCGTTAATAGGTGCCGCGGTGGGACCCGACGTGAAGACTTGGTCGACTCCGGGTGGGTGGAACTCCGGGTTCTTGGCCATTTCGATAGACCCGGCCGCCTTCGTGGGAAGGGAGGAGTTGAGCGCTGCGGTGTCCAGATACGTTCGGAGGATCAAGGAAATTCAGGGGGTCAAAGTGTACGTCCCTGGGGAGGACAGGGCGGAGAGGGCCCAGGAATCGAGGAGGTTCGGCTTAAGGATCTCCTCCAGGCTAGCGGAAAACTTGGTTGAGCTGGCCAGAGGCACTCCAACGGGAGAGGAGCTCTCCAAGTACGTAGCGGCCCTCCGAAACCCTTAGCGGCGCTACCTAGAGAGCCTCATCAACTCCTCCCCCTCGTATCCCAGTTCCCTCAACACTTCCTCGGTGTGTTCCCCAACTTTGGGGGCCCTCCCCAACTTTCCAGGTAGCGGTAACCTGGGGACTTTAGCTCCATCCACGGACTCCCACTCCACCGCGTCGAGGAGTAATACGTCCTTAAGTTCGTGGACCGGCACAGCTGGAACGTCGGCCTCGACCAGCCTCTCCACCACGGAAGAGTCTGCTAGGTCGAACCTCTCTTGAATGGCCCTGTGGAGTTCCTCCCTGTTCCTGACCCTGTCCGCGTTAGTCCTGAACCTGGGGTCGTCGACGAGGTGTGTCAAACCTAGGAGCTGGCACAGACTCCTCCACTTACCGTCGTCGTTGACGGCGACGTATATTCTCTTCCCGTCCCCCGTGACGAACGTCTCGTATGGGGCCCAGAAGGGGAGGGCGTCGCTCCCTCCCTGGAGGAGCCTTCCGTTCCTCTGGTAGTTTAGGAGGTAGTACCCGAGGAGTTCGGCGTCACCCTGGGCTATGCCCACTTCGTAGTAACCTGGGGCCCCGGCCAGTAGGGCCCAGAGGACAGTTACTACGCAGTTCATCGATGCCCACATGTCGGTGATAGACGCGGGTAACCTGGCTCCACCGTTGGCCCACATCATCCCAGTCAGGGCCTCCACGAGCGTTCCGAAGGCTGGGTAGTTGGACAGCGAGCCACCGTACCCTCTCACCGACACGTGAACCAGCCGAGGGTTGGCCTCCCTCAACTTCTCCCTCCCCAGCCCCAACCTCTCCATACTACCGGGAGAGAGGTTCTCGATGAGGACGCTGGAGGTCCTCAGCAGTCTCAGGAAAGCCTCCTTGCCCTCAGACGACTTGAGGTCCAGGACCACGGATCTCTTCCCCCTGTTGTTGAATACGAACATGGAGTCGCCCAGTACGTCGTCGTACCTGCTCCTATCTCCTCCAGGAGGTTCCACTTTTATCACGTCGAACCCCAGGTGGGCCAGAACGAGCCCCGCGAACGGGGCAGCCACCACGTGTCCGAGCTCCACAACTCTGTGCATGAGCTAGCTCAAGCGAAGCGGAATAAACGGGTTCCCGTTCCCCGGCGGGGAACTTCCTAGTCCCTTCGACGTCAAGAGGACTGGAGAGGCAATTGAACTCACTAAGGGAGTGGGTTAGGAAAACTTTCGGCGAAGTCGGAACGTTAGAAATAAAAGGGGACAGGGACGCCTAACTTACCCCTATCTCCAGCGGGGTGGAGGGAGTGTCGAGGGCTTCGAGGCTCCTCTCGGACGGAGTTCGCCGAGTCGAGGAGCATAGATCTTCCCAGCTCCACTTGCTAGTCCTCCTAACTACAGATAGCTACCCTTAGACTAAGGTACCCTAGTCCTCCAACCTAAGGGTACCGCGTCTCTCAAAATCCACGTAGAATGGTTGAACGGAGAGTCCCCTAGAGGGAAGAGGAGCTTCCTAGTGGGACCGTTTCAATTGAATCAAGCGCCTGGGCCCAGGTCCTCCGCTAAATCGCACGGGTCCAACCTCTCTCGGAAGTCGGAGTCGGCGCTCAACACCTTAGCTCCCAACTTCTCCGCCACCACGGCGTGGAGAGCGTCGTAGGGGGACATTCCCCTCTCCTTGCCTACGGCTATCCCCTCTACTACGTCGTCCACCGACGGTGTGTAGACCGTTAAAGGGAGGGAGAGTATGGCCTCCACTGGACTCTTGAAGTCCACGTTGAACTTCCTGAGGGAGTTTCCCACCTCTAATAGGACGAGGGTGTCCACGACCCCCTTCAGGCGGCCAGCGTAGAGGGCCGATATCACTCTGGCGCAGCACTCCCCGTACCTCCTGTCCCCCACCTTAGCGTAGAAGAAGACGTTGCTGTCGACGAAGAGGAGCTCATCCCTCCGCAAGCTCGTCCACCCTCTCCGGGCTCACCTCGGTGTTCGACTTCGACCCCAAAAGGACAGAGAGCGGGTCCCTCACCCTCCTCATTTTCCTCCTCAGTAGGAGCTCTTGATCGTTCAGGACCAATACCTCCACCTCCTCTCCTGGCTTGAGACCCACCCTCTTCCTGACTTCCTCGGGGATCGTGACTTGGTACTTAGCTGTCACCTTCACCATACGTATACGTATACGTATGGAGTTAAAAAATGTTTGATGGTGCGACAGGGAAGCTCGTTCAACCGATTCAGGGTCAGGCGAGCCACTTTGAACTGAAGGGCAGCCTTTTCACCTCCCGTCCATGACGGGAGAGGGCCGTCAGAGGAGAGGGAGCCTCGCCCTTGAGTGCCGAGAGTAGGTCGGCGCGGACGTACCGACGGGAACCTACTCCAGCGGACTATTCCTCTCTAACAATAACCTCCCCATACCCTACGCCCCTGGACTTGCCACTCCAACGAAGTCGGCCGGAAGCCTCTCCCAACTCGCTTCCGCGCCTCTAACGCGTAGAGTACCCACTTCACGAACTCCCTCAGGTACCCTGCGCCGCGCCTCTTCGCGATTGAACCAAGGGAGCAGTCGACCTCCCCAAAGAAGTATAGTCCTCAATCCTAGTATCGCATGGGGAGCGGACCACCTGTCCCAGTGTTGACTAAACGACGAGAACGCGCCAGGAGGGTAGGGGAATGTGTACTTTCCGTATGCCCTAGAGGGTGAACGAACTTCCTCGAAGTTCTCTGGGACCTCCAAGCGGGCGGGTTGAAGTGGTGGGACAGAAGCCTCTAGGGAGCACTAGTCCACGTCACTGCGCCTAACCTTTGAGGGACACCTTTTTACGCCCTACTCGTTATCTAGTTAGCTATGAAGAGGACAGTCGTACTGGGCGCCGGTTTCGCGGGAGTGGCGGCGAAGTTGCTCAACCCGTCGGCCTTGTTGATAGACTCCTCATCGCACTTCCACTTCACCCCACGCTACGTTGAGGTGGTGGAGGGCCTCCACCCCAACTCCGCCTCCATCCCGAGGACAGTGGACCTGGAGGCCTCGGTGAAGGAGGTGAGGTTCAAGGAAAAGGTGGTGGTCACCACTGCGGGGGAAGTGAGGTACGACGCCCTGATCGTCGCCCTGGGGTTCAGTCAGGACCTCTCGAAGATAAGGGGGGCTGAGAGGTACGCCCTCAAGTACGAAACTATGGACGACGTGCTCAGGTTGAGGGAGATGGCGTCTAGGGCGAGGTCGGTGGCGATAATGGGCGGGGGACCGTTGGGAATCGAGTTGGCGGGAGCCCTCAGGGGAAAGAGAGTTTACCTAATAGAGGGCGAGGAAAGGCTCCTCCCCTTCCTGAGAGAAGAGACCTCCAACTACGCCCTGAAGTTGTTGGTGAACGCGGGAGTGGAGGTCATGTTGAAGACCACGGTGGACGAAGTTAAGGAAGGTGAGCTCGAGACCTCGCAGGGGAGACTCAAGGTCGACCTCTCCGTCTTCGCGGCCGGCTTCGCCGGGCCAGAAGTGATCCGGCGCCTGGGATTGCCAAACAAGAGGAACAGGATGTTGGTGGACAGGACCCTTCAGTCCGTCGAAGTCCAGGACGTCTACGGAGCCGGGGACTGTGCCACCTTCAAGGATGGCTGGATCCCCCAGTCGGCCCAGGTGGCCCAACAGTCCGGAGAAGTGGCGATGAGGAACGCCATGGGTGGGGAAGTACAATTCTCGCCGAAGCAGAGGGTCGTCGTGTTCAGGGTGGGGAGGGAGTACTTCGGCGAAGTTAACGGTAGGCTGGTGAAGGGGGCAATCCCTGGAATACTCAAGGAGTTCGCACTTGGGTTGGCTGAGGCTAAGGTGAGCAGGTTGAATCGCGTCCTCTCCACTTCACCCAACTATCGGCGCGGTTCCTCCTCAGTTACCCCTTAACGTCAACCTCACCAGTTCGTTCAGGTGCATCAGGATGGAGGAGACGAAGAGCCCCACCCCCACCGGCCCCAGGAAATCCCTGAGGACAAACCCAACTATCGCCAGCGTAGTCCCAGAGACCATGAGGACCAGCTCCGCCACTATGTACTCCTCCTTCATTCGCACCGCCCTCACGAGCGGTGGGAAAACGAGGTGGGTTATTCCCACCACCATGGTTACCACGAAGCCCATGAACCACGTGAGGAAGACCGCGTCCCTTTCTGCTCCCACCAGTCCCAAGAACTCCAACAGGAGTACAGCCGAACCGGCGACTAGGAAACCGAAGGCGACTAGCACGTAGGACGTGACTACCCTAGCGTAGTCCAGCGTTACAGCCTCACCCCCGTGAGTTCACCGTACCTCGGGAACTCCTTGAGCTTCAACACCACTCTCCTCGTCACCTCCACCGTCCTACCTTCATCTATGGGGAGGACAAACAACCTCTCCTCCTCGTTCGCGTTGTGGTCGAGGACAACCTTGACGTACCTCTCGGCCCAGTCCCTCCTCCTCTCTCTCAAGACGCCGTCTCCGTAATTCCTGATGAGCAGGTGATCGTTGGTGAAAGGCCTCGTCGCCTCAGCCGGGAAGAGCTGGAAGACGTAGTTGTCCTCTATGGGGGCGTGCCAACCGACGATGAAACCGTGAGTTTCCTCGAGGATCTGCCATCCCACGTCGCAGTTAAGGGCCCTCAGCGCCGCCGAGAACCTCACTCTGAGGACGGCGTGTTCGAATCTGAGGAGATCGACCGGGTTCGAGAACGGGAACTTGAGGTCGCTCTTCAAAGTCGTTCACCTCTCACGTCCTCGAGTTGAGCCGAGATCCCATTTCAGTATAAGCCCTAAAAGGTGAGGGGAAGAGATATAAACGAAAGGAGGCCAGACGTTGCTACAAGGAACTGGGCTGTCCGGGAGGGGCCAAACGACCTACTCGACGTTTCGCTGCCAGTCCCACCCCGCGAAACGTGCATACTTCATGTGAACCACATTTACGGACTTCCCACTTCCGCCTCACCTTGCCTAGCGATAGAGGGCTGAGCCCCGCGGAGACTAACGACCCTCCCGATCGCGTCTAATGCTTTATCGTACATCGTAAACTGGAGGGGGACGTTTACTAAGTGGGTCCCCGATTCGGTGAAGGGTGACGCTCAGTTCGCCTACGCTCATCGAACGGGAAGTGATATTTGAATTACGAAAGACCGTCCATCCACATGGATGGTGTTTACCACCTCCTCGACCTCAGTTTAGACGAAAATCACGCGGGATGGAGTTTCCCCTACCAGTTGTCGGGGAGAGATGCGTAATTACAAAAGACTGGAACCCTCGCCCTTCAGGCCGGGGAGGAAGTCACTTCACTTGAAATTCTTTCTACGAGGGGACTCCCCTTCCAAAGGACCTCCTCGACTTTCCCTAAGGAATCCACACCCCTAACTTAAGGCGAACTCAGCTTCCTGGCCACCTCCGCGACCCTCCTCCCTAGGAACCTAGCTATGACCCTCTCCTTCTCGTCGAGCTCCTTGAGTGACGAGAGGTGGGACGCACCGTAAGGTGACCCTCCCGCTGTAGTGGACCCCACCTCCGGGATCGCGTAACCCACCGGAACTATTACCATACCGTGATGGTAGGCGAACGTGCTCATGGTGAGTACAGTGGTCTCGTGTCCTCCATGCATCGTGTTGGCCTCCGTGAAGAAGCCCACTGCCTTTCCCACTAGGGCCCCCTTTCCGAATAGCGGTCCCGTCTGATCCAAGAAGGTCTTGAGAGGTCCGGCCATGTTGCCGAACCTAGTGGGCGATCCCATGACTATCCCGTCGGCCCAGACCAGGTCGTCTAGGGTCGCCTCGGGGATATCCTTCACGGAATCTAAAGGTATCCTCATCTTCTCCACGAGTTCGGGAGGCATGGTTTCCCTGGCCCTCCTGAGTCTTACCTCAGCCCCAGACTCCTGGGCTCCCCTGTATACCTCCTTAGCCAGCTCCACTATGGAGCCGTAACCGTAAAAGAGTACCAGGACCTTCACCATGCGATACATTTCAAGCCTGAGGTAAAAACGTCAACGCCTCACAGCTACTAACATGTTCCTGAGCTTACCGGAGGTGTTCCCTAGGGAACGTATGTTGAGATCTTGTGCGAAACCACATCCCGGACTGGCGATCAGGTCTCTCCCCCACTGGCCTCCGTTGCGGCCTCGTACCGTCTTCGAACTACTGGTTAAACGTTCCTACTCTTGACGTTCACTATTCCTAGCGCTAGCGTTCCTCCGGCGCTTCGCACTCCTTGAAGAACTTCAGCTCCTCGAAGTCCCTTATACTCTCGAACAACTCGAGGAGGCCTATGATCCCAGCCTGGAGCTGACATATCTCATGCAGGGGATGGTCGGACTGTCCTAAGGTGTCGAACTTGGAGTTAAGCAAGTTTACCCAGCAGGAGTGCATTCGCAACCTATCCTGTGGGAGCTTAGAGAGGACCTCGTTGTTGGTGGAGACGGATTCCCTAACCTTCCCCCTACCCTCGTTGTATTGGCCGTGTACATCCAACCGAAGTATGTCGGGTGCCTCGAACTGCACGGAGTCAGCCCCGGCCTCTAGGGCCAACTTAGCTTCGTTGTTCGAGATTTTTCCGACGTGGTCTAAGAAAGAGTCTAAGTTAGGGTAATGAGGTCTCACGATCTCCCTCAACGAGTTGAGGAGCGACCTATCTCTCAGCGGAACCCTTCTCTTATCCGGGTAGAAGTGCGACAGGAAACTAGGCGCGGGAATGGTCACCCTCTTGCTCACTTAGAACCTTTACAAGGCCAGCTTGATGACCCTCACCTCCGAGGATGGGCCTCGATCGGCGACACCCCCTCCACAGTGTGGACCCTGTCTCCCGGTCAGTCCACTGAAACTCTTGCTGTCTGAATCCTGGGAGGAAACGTCACCGAAGAATACGTTCCTCCTACATTCCCCGTCGTTCACCTCGTCCACCCTGGCCTGCCTCCTCACCTCCCGATAGCTCTGGGTTCTCCTCGGTGAGTCCTTGGGGTCTAGGAAGACTTCCGCTCGTAGTTCCAAGGTCCGTTTCTAAACCTAACAAAGCTGCCCAATTCAGTTTTCTTACGGCATCGCCCTCGAATGGAGATTCCAAGTTGGGTTCAGACTGGCCTGAGTGTTAGAGTCACGCCACAAGTAAACACGAGGGATCTAGTCCTAGGACGCGAAGACTGATATCGACGACTTCCCTCCAGCGGCGAACTCAAGGGCTAGGAGAGGAAACTGGTCGGTTGTACTACGTCACCTTCTCGTACTTGACTTGATAGCTCTTGAGCCTATCCCAGTCGAACTCGAGCCCGTGTCCTGGACCGTCTGGAGGAAGCGCGTATCCTTCCTCGAACCTCAGCCCCTTCCTCAGGAGGCCGCTGTCGTTGAGGTTGCTTCCTGGGAGGTGCTCGAGAAACATGGCGTTCCTCACGGCGGATAGGACCTGCACTGAGATCTCCTCGCCGAAGTGAGGCGCAACCGGGAGCCCCAGAGAGTCCGCCAACTGGGCATACCTCATCCACTCCGTCACTCCGCCGCTCCTCAACACGTCAAGTTGAACAACATCCACACATCCTTCGGTGATGAGCTTCGTCTGTTCGTAGGAGGAGTAAAGGCTCTCCCCCGCGGCTATGGGAACCCTGAGTTTCCCCCTGAGCTCCTTGTACTCGTCCAGCAACTCGGCCTCTATGGGTTCCTCCAACCAGTAAACCAAGTCCTCCATCGCCCTTCCCCTCCTCAGGGCTTCGGTGAAGCTCCAGCCCCTGTTGGCGTCGACCATTAGTGGGTCCTTCCCGATCACTTCCCTGACCGCTCTTATCCTGGAGAGGTCCTCCTCGAGCTCAGGTTTCCCCACCTTGATCTTGAAGGCCCTGAAGCCCATCTCCTTGAATTTCTTCACGTCCTCCACCAATTCCTGGACGGTGAAGTTGAGGTCTATGGCGCTCCTGTAAGCCCTGACCTTGGGGTTCCTAGGACCTCCAAGAAGTCTGTAGAGGGGGACGTCCTGGGCCCTAGCCTCTGCGTCCCAAAGCGCTATGTCTAAGGCAGCGTAGGCTATCCTACTCACCCCCTCCAGGCCGTAGGAGTAGGTCATCGACCTGGCCTTCCTGTTCAGCGTGAGGGGGTCGAGCTCCTCCGAGGTCAAGAGCTCCTTGGCCCAGTATTCGGACAGGAGGCTGAACACGGCCCCTCCCCCTCTTCCTTGAGTGTAAGTGAAACCGACGCCCTCCACTCCTCCGTTGAAGGTGAGCTTGACTAACACCCACTCGTAGTGGGTGAACCTGGCTATGGCGTTCTCCTGGACGTGTCTGGAGGGTACCCTGTAGAGGCCTACCTCCACCGTCCTAGCTTTCATAGATTTATGAGTTCAATTTGACCATAAAAGCTTTGTTAGGGGATTACTAACGACTAGGGGCGCAATCGACGATTCACCCCGTCGTTAAAGCGGAAGTCGATTAGCCGAGGAGTTCGTCTACCTCGACTGGGTTACGGAGTCAGAGGGTTCTTGGAGAAAGGGAACAGAGCCCCTTTTTGGGCTAACACCCCCTCGCACTGTCTGATCGATCTAAACCCACCACCAACAGGTTCCGAACCCTCAGTCCACAGTGAGCGGCAGAGGAACTACGCGACAAGCGCCGAGTGTGGATGACGCCATTTCACGTTTTTCTATCCATCCCACGGTAGAGTCCTACATCGTGTTGGAGTTGGTCTTTATCTCCCTAGCCGTCCTGGATATGAAGTCCACTGCCCGATGCCCAATCAGTTCCCTGTAATCCCAACTAGCCAGGAGGAGGTTATAGGCGTCGAGGTACCACTTCTTCACCGCCGATCCTAAGTTCCCCATTTCCTTCGCAGTACTGAGCAGGTCGTCAGTGGTGAGGCGTTGGGGATTGCCTGTGGACATCTCCTTCAAGGCCAGGTTAGAACTCGTCCTCCTCACCAAGTCTATCACCTCCGAGGCCGAGGCCCACTCTGTGGCCTTGGCGAGCCTCTCTAAGTCCACGTCCGCCTCGACCTTCATCCTCAAAATGGCCTTCTGGAAAAGGATCTTCCTCTCCTCGAAGTTCGGATGTCTGACTAGGAACCACCTTCCGAACCTCCCCCCTCTAAGTAGGGCGGTATCCACGTACCACGGGGAGTTGGTTGTTCCCACTACCACCACTTTCCCTCTCTGCCCCTCCATTGTTGAGAGGATGTGGAGTAGGGCCGAGAGGGAGTGTACAGAGTTGTCCCCCATCCTTCTCTCCCTCGCCATTCCCAGGCCATCGAGTTCCTCCAGGTCGACTATGAACGGCTCGTGTTTCTTGGCGTAGTTGAAGATCTTCTGCAGGTTCCGCTCACTCACACCGACGAAGGGACTCAGGATGGAGCTCTCCTCGATTACGACGTAGGGTATACCCAGTTCTCCAGAGATGGCCCTCACAATGAGGGACTTCCCGTTCCCAGGTGGACCGTAAAGCAGTATTGGACTGACGGTGTCGAGACTGTACCTCTCGGCCAGGTCTGGTCTCGCCAAGGGGATCACCAAGCTCCTCCTTATCTCCTCCTTCACCTCTTCTAGTCCGACAACGTCCAAGAACTTCACTTCGGCCACCGCCGACTTTACCGACTTTATTTCACCGTTTTCACCGTACTCGTAGAACGGGAACCCACGTTGTTGTTCTTCGTCGTCGTCGAGGTGTTCTTCGTCGTCGTCGAGGTGTTCTTCGTCGTCGTCGAGGTGTTCTTCGTCGTCGTCGAGGTGTTCTTCGTCGTCGTCGAGGTGTTCTCCTTCCCTTTCTTCTCTGCCTTCCGCCGCTTTTGTTTCCTTGTTCGAGAGCTCTTCCCCAAGTCTGAGGTAGTCCTCCGGAGTGGAGAGGCCGTCCATTGGTCCGAGTTCCTTAAGTATCATTCCAACAGTCTTGTAAACGTCCGCCGCGTCGGGCTGCTTTTCCATGAGTTGTACCAAGGAGTTGAGGACCATCATCAGGCGTTCCCTTTTATTGACTCCTTGAATTTCTGCGTTAATGGTAGCCATGCCTGCATTGAATAGGACGTCGAGACACCTGGGCTTATGGTCTGAACAGAACAGGGAGTACGCCAACCTGTAGGAGTAGTAGGACATAAGGTAGTTCCCTGACCTGAAGAGTTCGTTTCCCAACCTATAGAGAGTCTCGAGGTCGACTTCGGTACTCTGGGATCCGCTGAACTCAAATTTACACCTGCTACACTTCCCGTTCATCTCCCCGCCGCAGAAGGGGCACCGTTCCACTACCGTAGCACATAGTTCGGAAATTTAAATTAGATGTTGCCAATTACCTTAAGTTCTAGGCTCGGACCCTTGAGGTCGCTCGAAGTGGCCACCTTTAGCGCACCTTTCTTTAGTTCTGTGGAAGAGGGACGCTAACTTACTTCCTTAAGGGTTCGAACTTCCAGTCGCCTTCCCCTTGGAGGAATCTGTGAGCTGAACCTCCACCCCCGTCGTGTAGAGTGCGTTACGACGGAGGGAGTTGAAGTCTTCGCAGGCGAAGAGGTCCCCTCTAAATTTCAACGTTTAACCTTCGACGACGCCGAGCACTCACTCATCACCTCGGTCGAGGGCTCGATGGAACCTTGGGAGGAACTACACCCGCATCAATATAACCTTCAATTCCAGTGAGGCCTGACGTCTCCACCCTCAAACTGAGCGGCGTGGATGTAACTCGACGCCCAGAACGGCGGACACACGGAGGAGAACCCCTTTAAGGAACAGACGCTCTACCAGTTAATTGGAACAGGCGATAGGCTCCCTCTCCTTAATTCTCAAGAAGAGACTTCCTAGGGAAGAAATCAACCCCTCTTCCTCTCTTGGTCTTATTGAAGGACAGAGTTAGGCGTAAACCACTCCGTCCTCACGGGCGGGGCTTCGGGGTTTCCGGTACCCTTCGCGGTGCACCTTCATCCCCCTTCGGGGTGTTTACCTACCCCCGACCCGTACCTCTCGTTGAGGCACGGGCTACGTTGATCGACGCGTTCAAGTCGCGGTTACGTACCACACCGCACTTACGTCTGTATTCCCTTCCGTCCGTGCGGGCAACGTGCCCGCATCAGTGACAAGTTCTTGATGTTCTAGGACTACGTTTAGTTCGTGCCTCTTCTCTTCATTAGGGTTTAGGATTTTTCCTCGTATTGCTATCTTTACTTCAGCTTTCAGGGAACGTCCCAGATCTTTTCATGTCTGTTTTGATATTTACACTTATACTCCCCGTCCTCACGGACGGGGTCTCTGGTGAGTAAGATGAAAGATCGGGTAGTAGCTCAGGTGAACTCCTCCCTCGCCTTTCTCAGTATCGGTTCGACCTTCCTCGTTATGGTGTCTACGTCGAAGTGCCACTCGCCGTCCCTGCCGAAGTACTCGTAAGGGATGGTAGCGGTGAGGACGTACTCCCAGGTGGGTTTGGTGGGACTGAGGTAGAAGGTGAGGTCGTGTCCTTCGGCCACGAGTTGAGATAGGAAGGTGGTTGTGGGTAACAACTGATGCACTTGTCCCAGTGCTGCTGTGTAACACACGTCGTCTGCGCACGAGGTGAGGACGGTCGTCGGTATCCTAGAGAGCCTACCCATCAATTCTTTCGGATGGTAGACGGTGAGTCTGAACGCCGACCTGAAGAGCCATACGTTGTACCCCACCACCTGTCGTTTCTCTACGTGTTTAGTCCAGTGATACACGGCCTCCTTGAAGGGCAAACCCAGTTCGATCGCCACTTCCTTCAAGGATAGATCTGCCCTCTCTTGTCTCTTTCCTTGTAGGTTCACGTCCACCCAGTCCGGCCTTAGAAACGTTTTTGAGTTCACTTCGTACCTCATGGGGTCCCTCTCCTCTTCCTTCATTTCCCCGAAGGTCCCGCTCTCGAAGTCGAAGTTCTCGTAATCTGGCTTATAGTAGTACCTCTCCTTGATCTCGGCAATATCGTAGGACGAGCATAGTTCGTTCTCCACTAAGTTGTTCAGGAGAGAGGTGAAGTCTCGACTGCCGTGAGGAAAGTAAACGACCAAGGAAAACCTCCTAGGCGAATTAACGTCCTTCACTACCGACGACACTATACCTCCTAGAGCGTCGTAGATGAACTTGGCACTCGCCATGGGCGAGCACGCCATGGTTACCAACGTCAAGGAAAGTCCCAGAGCTGAGGGATCGTTGACTGGAAAGACCCTCATGCCCAGATGGGTGCGCAACCAGTTAACGATGGAGGGTACGTCGATGTCGGGGTTTTCCTTAGAGAGTTCTGTCAAGTTGTCACCGTGGACGAAAAGGGAATTGACCACCCTCAGCACTTGACTCTTCTCCACCGTTAACACTGGGTGCACCCCACGATCATGATGATCACCCAGTGAATTTCGAGAATATAAAGACTAGAGACTAGCTTCCAGTTGGGACGACGAACTGTGAATTCCTGTGCGAGTCGTAGGACCTATCTCCGGTCTTCTGAAACTTCTGCCCCACCGTAAACTTACGTGAATCCCCAGAACGGGAAACTACGAAAGGCCTAACTTCATTAAGGGATAAGGTTCCTGTCGACTATAAGTGCGACTGTGATTAAAGATAGTTGCGACGGGAGAAAAGAGGTATTAAGGACTCCAGGGTGAAGTAACCATTTACAAAGTCTTTGATACTTTCAGTGCGGTAACGAAGATTCCTTTCTGTAGGGAGGCTTGATTAAGTGAGTTAAGCTAGGGACCTTAGGTTGAAAGCCCTTATCCCTATCGTTCAGAAGTTAAGGGGATCTTCTTGCCCAACCCATTAGAGGTGCACTTCTAAGTCTGATAACTGTTCACAAAGAGAACTCTCCCCTAAGAGCCTAGAGTGTATAGAAACTAGCAGAGTCAACTAAATACAAAACCACTTTTACCTAACAACCTCCTATTACTATTTAACTGTTCCCGAGCTCAGCGTTGCTTGGGGCCATCACCTTTCACCTCCTTTATTTTGGTTCCTCATGTAATATACTCGCGGAATTCATGAGTAAGCGTTTCTATCGTAGACTAAGTTAACAAGACAGGAAGGGACGGTCGCCAGAACGAAACTCTTATTAAGGAACAACTGAAAAATCTAGAATTCACTACAAGGCCATTTCGTGGTATTACGATAAAAAAAGTTTTATATAAGCAGAGGGACGGTGCCCTGAGTGAGGGACCGAAAGAAGGTTCCTCTCGGAGGTATGAGGAGAGGACGAATCCCAAACCTAGCGGGTAGGAAGGTCCAGTAAGTGGAGGCTGAAGGCTGTGCTAGAACGTAGCTCGGTCCTGGCGTTGCGAATATGGAGCCCGTCAAACAGTCGACGACGTGAGCGAAAACAGTCTACCGGCGCTAACTTTCCAAGAGGACTCTCGGCCAAGAGGACTCTCGGCAGATGGTGAGAAGTCTCGAGGGTCTTACCTGTCCTGTACTACGAAGTGAGCAGTGACTACCTGCCCTATGAAGTTCCACGCCACAACGGTGTAGACGCCGGGAGCCAACGGCTCTGCCTCGAGGCCTGGACCAGCGAACACGCTGCTCACGTTCAGAACAATCTCCTCACGGAAAAGGGTGGTGGAGGGGCCCTTGGAGCCGTAGTTGAGGGAGACCTCGTCAGAGTGGGGAAGGAAGGTCAGACTGGACGGTGGCACCGAGAATGGGCAAAACGCGACCCAGTAGGGGTATAGCTTGAGTGGTTTCCCACCTGTGTAGTTGAGGGCCGTGTAGTAGCCCTGTAGCACTTCCGCGCTAAGTAGGTAAGTGTCGTACTGACAAGGGTAAGGGTACCCAAAGGAAGACGCCGTTGTGGCAGGCACCGTGTAGTTCACGTCCCCTCTGTAGAACAGGGTGACGTTCACCTCCACCCACCCTCCGTATCTTACTCTGGTCGAACTTAGATCGAGGGCGAGATAGAAGAGCTTAGACTGAACGGTTCCCCCTGAGTTGACCTGGTCCCTCCAGTATGCCGAAATCACGGAGCCCGTTACGAGCAATACGACCGCTAGGATTAAAGGCCACTTCACACAGTGAGTTCGGTCCCCTCACGTATATAAGAATTCTCCGGGTCTCCTCGGCGTGTTAAGCTCGACTCGAAGGCCTTCGTGAAGGGGGTAAGGAGATCGACGATATGACGTAAAGCGAGGCGATGTTGTGAACTCTGTGGAAGACCTGTGGACCCCCTACCTCCTCGGGTGACCTGTACTCGAGAGTAGACTGGCACCCATCTCCCTCCACAGAGCTCGACCGCCCAGAGGGGAAGTTCTAGGGTACCCTTCCTCACACGTTAGATCAGCCTGACTCCCTAGAGCTTCGGAACACACGTTATCCCTGGATTGTTGGCAAAACGACTTCATAGCACTCCCGTCCCACGAACTAGAATGGATCGAGGAAACCGTGGAGGAGGTTATGTAAAGGCTCTCAACATCTACTACGTCGCTCAGTTTAGAGGTAAATCGGTAGTCTAAGGAGCACGGGGTGAAGCTGCGGGACCGTCGACAGATCTCCACTCGAAGTCCCTCCCTTCACTGCAGCCACCGCGAGGGAGTTGGGAAGGAGTGTGGGTCGTTTCAGGGTCCCTAGTTCGGCAATACGTTAGGACTCGTAGGGCCCTACCTACTGCGACGCTCCCAAGCTCACTGCCCTCGTAGACGGTTCAAGGTTTCGAGCTCAAGAAGCCGTTTAAGGACCTCTCTGCCCTCAGTTCGTTACTCGTCCCTGAGGCTCGTCGAACGGGTGGGACGTCCTCACTCCCGCTAGGGACGTCCAGTCAGATTTCACGCTTAGAGTGACGTCAATGTTAACCCTCCTCCTTAATTACTCTAACAACACACCCTTAGATATGGAGTACGTTAGGTTGGGTAACTCGGGAGTCAAGGTTTCTAGGTTGTGTCTCGGTACTTGGCATCTACCCCTCACCGGGAGGAGGGATCAGTACGGGGTTTACGAGGTAGACGCAGAGGCCTCGGTAAAGGCCATGAAGGTGGCGTACGACTTGGGGATAAACTTCATCGACACGTCGAATAGGTACCACGGGGGAATGCAGAAGACCGATCTGAACCACGTGGGGAACGCGGAGAGGATAGTGGGCAAGTTCCTCTCCCAGGTGGACAGGGAGTCTGTCGTCTTAGCGACGAAAGTGAGGGGCCAAATGGCTCCGTGGCCCAACGGGGAGGGGCTCTCCAGGAAACACGTGAGGTGGCAACTGAGGGAGAGCCTGAAGAGACTCAACACCGACTACGTGGACCTGTACCAGCTCCATTGGGCCGACCCCGACACCCCTAAGGAGGAGACCCTCACCACTCTGAACTGGCTCCTCCAGGGGGGTTACGTGAACTACCTCGGGGTGAGCAACCACCCGCCCCACGAGGTGGTCGAGTTCCAAGAGATCGCGTCGAGGAGGGGAATGGAGGGATTCGTCTCTATGCAGGAACTTTACAACCTCCTAGAGAGGGGGATAGAGTCTGCTGGGCTGCCTGTGGCCAGGAGGTACGGGATGGCAGTCATGGCTTACTCGCCCCTGGCTCAGGGAGTGTTGACGGGGAAGTACTTCAAGGACGGACAATGGAACGTCCCGGCGCTCTCGAGGGCGGAGGCGGTTGAGGAGTTGAGGTCCAGGTACTTCACACAGTCCTCCGTGAAGACCTTGACGACCCTGGAGGAGGTTGCTAGGGAGAAGGGTGCCACCGTCTCCCAGGTGGCGCTGGCTTGGCTCATAAGGAAGGGACACTCCACGGGAGTGACGGTGATACCGATAGTGGGGGTGTCGAGCCCCAGACACGTAGAGGAGAACTTGGCTGCCTTAGAAGTGAAGCTCTCCGACGACGACATGAAGAGGTTGGAGGGGGGATGACGCGTACTAGGCCAGAGGTCGTTGAAGAACGCTCTAGAGGCGAGAACGCCTGCTCTTGTTCAAACTCGACGTCACACCTTCACCCTCCTTCAACTCCCGGGACCACGTCGGTTCAAGGCCAGCGACAGAGGCGCCTAGGGGAAGACCCCCTTGAGCGTCGCCCAGTAGAGGGACGCGAAGGCCCTCTTGAGGTCCTTGAAGGCCTTGTTTGGACCGAGAACCCTACTCCCGGAGAAGTCCATCCTGACTAGGAAACCGTCTCCTCCACCGTAGATGGCACACATTGCCCTCCCGTCGTACTTCCTCTCCTCCCATCCGTTCACCTTCGCTAAGACGTTCCAGGCCGCCACCTTGGCCTCGTAGTGCGCCTTCCCCCCTGTCTTCGGTGGGAAGGTGAGGCCGTTGGCGTCCCCGACCACGAATACGTCGTCGTATCTCCCGTACCTCAACCTCTCGTCAACGGGGATGAAGTCTCCCTTCGCGAGTTCCTTGAACTCCTTCCCCACCTTGACGGGCGGGTCCAAGAGGGCGAGGTCGTACTCCACCCTCTCCCCAGACTCGGACTCGATAGTCCTCGAACCCGTATCTACCCTCGAGACCGTGAAGCCCCTCATCACCCTCACTCCCAGTTCCCTCGCTCTCTTCCCCAAGGCTTCCGACATAGGTCTCATTAGCTCTGGAGGGGAGGAGACAGGGTTCAACAGCGTTACTTCGGCCTTAGGGTACCTGAGTTTGAGGGAGAAGGCCATCTCGAAAGGGGCGGCGGGGCACTTCACAACTCCCCAGTAGCCCACCACTATCTTAGTCCCTGAGAAGGAACGGATCCTTTCCCTGATACTCAAGGCCCCGTCGACGGTGTGCCAGGCAGGGAGGGGGACTTCCACGCTCTCCACTCCCGGCGCGAGTACGAGGTAGTCGTACACGATCTCCTTGTCCCCGACCAACACGGAGTGGTCCTCCACCCTCACTTTCCTCGCCCTGTCCCTCAGCACGGGAGCCATCACCACGTCCTGTATCGGCCTCGACACGGCCAGGTCCTCTCCCAGGGCTAGGTCCAGGAGGCCAGGTTGATACACGTGTTGAGGAGAGGGATCCACCACAACGACGTCCAGGCCTTTGGAACTCAACAGGTTGGCCGTCACCGCGCCCCCGTTCCCCGCACCGACGACTACCACCCTCGCCATGTGAACTCCTCCCTCCAGTAATATTTAAACTCAACTTATAGAAAAGAACATCACGGTGACTCAGGCGGTGTTCAACCCCTCAGTGACGTACTTCGCGTTCCCCTCCTCGTCGAACCAGTAGAGGGCGTCCACTGTGGTTCCAAGTACCACCTCCGAACCTTCCTTCGCCGTCCAAGAGGCCTCGGCCGTGGCAACCAAGGGGAGGTCTCCCACCCTGCAGTGGATCAACGTTTGGTCTCCCAGCGGCTCGACGAACTCCACCCTCGCTTTGAGGCTGACCTGCCCCTCACCAGGTCTGAGCCTGGAGGGCCTCACTCCCACCCTGTATTTCCCCATGGAGGGTGGGATCTCGACCCCCCTGAGGAACTGAAGGCGATCTGGGGGATCACGTTCATGGGTGGATTCCCCACGAAGGTGGCAACGAAGACGTTCCTAGGCCTATCGTAGAGCTCCAGGGGAGTGCCCACCTGTAGGACCCTCCCCTCGTTCATCACGGCCACCTTGTCCCCTAGGCTCATCGCCTCAACCTGGTCGTGAGTGACGTAGACTATGGGCACGTTTACCATCTCCTTCATCCTCTTTATCTCGGCCCTGGCCTCCACCCTCAGCTTCGCGTCTAGGTTGCTCAGGGGCTCATCCATGAGGTACACGCTAGGGTCCCTGACCATCGCCCTCGCGAGGGCCACCCTCTGGGCCTGTCCGCCCGAGAGTTGTCCCGGCCTCTTGAAGAGGAGCTGCTCTATCTTGAGTACCTTGGCCACCCTCCTCACCTTCTCGTCGATGACCTCCCTCCTCACACCTCTCACCTTCATGTTCAGGGCGATGTTCTCGTAGACCGTCATGTGGGGGTATAGCGCGTAGTTCTGGAAGACCATGGCCACGTTCCTGTCGGCCGGAGGGACGCCGTTCACAACCTTCCCGTTCACTACTACTTCCCCCCTGTCTGGCTCCAGGAGGCCCGCTATCACCCTCAGGAGGGTGGTCTTACCGCAGCCTGACGGACCTAGGAGGACGAATATCTCACCGTCTTCGAACCTGAGGTTAACGTCGTCGAGGGCCTTAGTCTCCCCGAAGTACTTGGTGATCCCCTTGACTTCCACTACCATCTCATCACCTCTTTATTCCCGTCAATGCGATGCCCTGGGTGAAGTACCTCTCGAACACCGCGTATATCAGAAGGGTCGGAATCATGGACAAAACTTCCGCAGCTGTCATCTGGTTCCAGTATATCTGGGTGCCGTTGGCCCCCTTAAAGAAGTTTATGGCCAGTGGAAGGGTGAACATGTGTTGGGACTGGAGGACTAACAGGGGCCAGAGGAACGAGTTCCACGCCCCTATGAAGGAGAATATGGCGGTGGCAGCCATTGCGGGCCTCGCGAGGGGGGCAGCGACCTTGTAGAATATTTGGAAGGTGGAGAGACCGTCCAACCTGGCGGCGTCCTCCAGCTCGGTAGGCAAAGTGGTGAAGTACTGCCTCATGAGGAAGACGCTGAGCGCCGAGGTGAGAGAAGGAACGACGACCCCCTGGTAGCTGTTAACCCACCCTATGTTAACCATCAGTATGTACTCGGAGATCATGACCAAGGGGAACGGAACCATGAGGGTCGCCAACACCAGGTAGAAGAGGACGTCCCTCCCGGGGAACCTCAGCCTGGCGAAAGCGTAGCCCGCCAAGGAGCCCAGCAGGACGTTCCCTCCAGTAACAGCCAGTGCTATCACTACGCTGTTCAGGTACCAGACCGGGAAGTCCCCGAAGTGCCAGACGTAAAGGTAGTTGCCGAGGGTCTGCACCTTGGGAATGAGGTCGGCGGGGAGGTTGGGGAATATGTCGTCGCTGAACGACTTCACGAACATCCAATAGAACGGGATCACGTAGATTAGCGCCAGTGCCACCTGCGCGGCTACGACGATCCACCTCAACTTGCTCGATCGGGTCACGTCCACCTGCCCTCCCCTATGAACCTCCTCTGCAGGACGGTGAGCACCATTATTATGACGAAGAGTATGAAGGAGGCAGCTGCGGCCGCCCCGAAGTTGTTGAACACGAACGCTTGGTCGTATATGTATATCAGGGGGACGTAGGTGGACGTACCGGGACCTCCGTCGGTCATTATGTAGACCTGATCGAAGAGTTGCATAGAACCTATCACCCCCAGAATAACAACCAAGAGGGTGGTGAACTTCAGGAGCGGGAAGTAGATGTACCTCATCTTCCGGAAGGCTCCCCTAACCCCGTCTATCTCCGCGGCCTCTATTATGGATCTCGGGATGGCCTGGAACCCCGCGATGTACATGACCATGAAGTAGGGGGCGGTACTGAACACGTTTAGGGCCATTATCGCGGGGAAGGCCCACGTGGTGCTGAAGAGCCAGTTAGGGCCCCTCACTCCGAACAATCCGAGGAAGGAGTTGAGGAGACCTTGGGGCGAGAACACCCATATGAAGAGGACGGACATCACAGCAGAGGAAGTGACGGCGGGGACGAACACTACCGCCCTCGTGATCCTAGTGAGCACGCCTCTACTGTTGAAGAGATAGGCCATCCCGAACGCCAGGAAGGTCTGGGTAGTGACGACCACTGCGGTGTACTCCAGGGCGTGTAACATGGAGAGCCAGAAGAGGCCTGAGCTCGCCACCTGCTCGTAGTTCCTGAGTCCCACGAAGTAGACCACGTGAAAGAGAAGGTCGTAATGGAGTAAACTGATAACGAAGGAGTAAACGGCCGGAAAGAGGAGAAAAATGGTAACTAAGAGTATGGAAGGTAAGACGAAGGCGTACGCGGTCAGCTTCTCCTCCCTAGGGACTTTCTCTCGTCCCAACTCACCCACCTGCAGTGGCGTTGGATAGCACTTGGTTCGTATCGGAGACTATCTCCTGGTAGGCCTGCTGCACTGTCACGGTGCCAGCGAAGAGGTTCTCCACTACGTCGTGGACTTCGGTGTGGACGGCGTCCCAGTTGGTCGTGTTGTAGGCCCAGCCGTAGGCGAACGGGAACTGCTCCGCCATGTATGCGGCCACCGGGTTCGCATTGATGTAGGTCTGGTTGTGAAGTATCGACAGCCTAGTGGGGAGGGCCAGTCCCTTCATCACCCACATGAACTGTCCCTCCGGCCCAGTGAAGAACTCCACGAACTTCACAGCGGCCGCTGTTTGGGCGGGAGTGAGGTGAGCATTGACTGCCAACCCCACAGTGAACAGCATGGTCCCCCTCTGGACGTCGGAGGGCATCCACTGCACTCCCCACTCTCCCGCGGAAACGTTGGAGCTGTTGCTTTCCAGCACTGGTATGGCCCAATTCCCACTTATCACCATAGCGACTTTCCCAGTGGCGAAGTCTCCCCCAGCCCACCCAGCGGGAAGGGAAGAACTCAGTTGTGCAAGGCCGCTCTTGTACAGTCCGTAGTAGAACTCCAGGGCCTGGAGTATGGGGGTGGTGTTGGAGGGCGTGCCTGTACCCTGGGAGTTTATCCAGTTCCCACCCGCCTCGTGTATGAACGCGAGTATCCTCGCCCACGCCGGGTCTATCACAGTGGGGTAGTACCCCTGAGGTAGCTTCTGCTTGAGCACCTCGAGGTAGTGTTGGTAAGTGCTCCAGTTCCAGTTCTGAGGAGGTGGAGCGAGCCCTGCCTCAGAGAGGAGCTCTTTGTTGTAGAAGACTGCGAGGACCGAGTAGTCCTTGGGGGCCGCGTAGAGACCACCTTTGTAATAGAATGTGTCTATAATGCTGGGTATGAAGTCGGATAGGTTGTAACTGGGGTCTGACTTCAGGTACGGCTCTAGGTTCAGGAGGTAACCGGCCGAGGCGAACTTGGGCAACTCCGTGTTCTCCATATAGAAGACGGCCGGCCCCGTCCCCGTTGACAGTCTCGTGGCGAGGGTGGAGTAGTAGTTACCTGTAATGGGCTCGAAACTCACGTGTATGTCGGGGTTCATTTGGTTGAAGACGTCGACCATCTGGACGTCGAACTGGTACTCCTCGCCGCTGGACACCCACCCAGAGAACACTATGTCGACTGGTTTGGCTGGGGTCGCCGAGGACCTGCTCATCACGGCGTACGCTCCCACCGCCGCCGCCACTATCACTATCGCCACGACGGCGTAGATCCACCCCGCGATACCTCTCCGTCTCCTTCCACTGTTCCTCTTCGAGTGAAGGTTTCCCACCTTGACACCCATCTTATTGACGTTTGAGGAGAATATAAACTTTGTCATACTATACTATCCGGCTGTAGTATATTCTTTGATTGAGCAAGCTAAGATATATTTCACCTCGACGATCCCCCAAATGTGAGGTTAGTCAACAAGCTGGAATTGTCGGGGAACCTGATCGCGTGCAGGTTGAACCCAGACGGACTTGGGGTGTCGGAGTTCTACCTTGGGGAGTTCGTGGAGTCGTCCTCCTTCCTAGTAGGGAATAAGGGGAGGTGGAGGAGATCCGTCTGGGATCTCGGAGGAGTGAGGAGAGAGTGGAAAGACGGAGTAGTGGAGAGCCTGACAGTCCACGGGGACTCCCTCCATTACTCGCTCTCCTCTGGGAGAGGGTCCCTCAGGGGTGAGGTCAAGCCGTCACAGTCTGGGGCTGAACTGACCGAAGTCGAAGGGGGGTTCGCGATCTCATCCGAGGGTTGGACGTTGGCCCTCGTAACTGGAGGGAAGTTGAAGGTGGGAGGCAACTCCTACGAGGTGAGCTACGACGACGGAATCGAAGTGGCGGTGGCCGGGGGAGATAGCAAAGCCCTAGAGAGGGCCAGGTCGCTTCTAGGATCAGGGAAGGATCTCGAGTCCGCTAGGAGAGAGGAGCTATCTAGGTCTCTCCAGAGGGTGTGGAACGGACATCCCCTATGGGACTACTGCTGGTACGTCATCCTCTCAAACAGAGTGAGCGTTAGACATCCCGTCCTGAGGGCCCCTTTCACTGTTCCCAGCAAATACACGTTCAGGCACCAGTGGTTGTGGGACTCGTCCTTCCACGCCGTGGTGCTCTCGCTTTACGATCCCGATCTCGCCGCCCAAGAACTGGAGAACCTCCTGACCTCTCAGAGACCCGACGGGAGGATCCCACACGAGATATTCCTCTCCAGGGCCAAGTGCAGGGACTTTTGGGGAGTGGACGACTACTCACCCCCAACCACTCAGCCACCGGTTCTCGCGGTGGCGGTGGAGAGAGTCCTGTCGGAGAAGTGGGACGACAGGTTCGCCAAGCTAGCTCTCGAGGCGTTGGTGAGTTACGACAGGTGGCTGGAGAGGAGCCGGGACGAGGACGGAGACTCCCTCTACTCTTACGTCCACCCGTTGGAGAGCGGGTGGGACGACAGCGTGAGGTGGGACGAGGTGAAGAGGGGGGAGGGTATGGAGCCTGTGGAGGCGGTGGACCTCAACTCCCTCGTCTACAAGCAGAGGAGGGTGATCTCCTGGATAGCCAGGAAGCTCGGGGAAGAAGAACTGGCGAGGAGGTTCGAGGAGAAGGCCTCAGCGACGGGGAGAATGGTGAGGACGCTCATGTGGGACGGAGAGAGAGGGCTGTTCTACGACCTCTTGCCGGGGCACGTGAAGTCCAGAGTGAAAACCCCTGCTGCCTTCATGCCTCTCTTCGCCGGGCTCGCCGACGTTGAACAGGCCGAGGCCCTAGTCTCCCACATCTTCGATCCTAAGGAGTTCTGGACCCACTTCCCCCTCCCCACAGTTAGCGCCGACGACCCGAAGTACGACCCACGGGGGTACTGGAGGGGTAGGTCCTGGGTGAACTTGGTGTGGTTCACCTACAAGGGGCTGAGGTACTATGGCTTCAGGGAAGAGGCCTCCGTCCTAGCCAGGAGGTTGGTCGATACCATGGGTACGACGTGCAGGGAGAACTACGACAGTTCAACAGGAGAGCCAATGGGGGCAGTAGACTTCGGATGGTCGACCCTCGTGCTGGACGTAATGAGAGATGAGGGAATGGGCCAGCAGGCTGGACGTGCATTGAAGTTGGCTAGTCAGTGATCTTGTAGAGTCCCCTCTCGGACTTCCCCTCAACTACCCCACCCTTAACTGTGAGGTGGAGGGAGTCCTCTCCTACCCTCAGGCCTGTGATCCTAACTTCGTCTAGCCTCACCCTCGGCCTGAAGCGAACCGTCCTCTCGACGTGATCCACCCTCATCCCTAGGAGACCCTCCATCAACGCTTGCAGTGTGGAGGCCGCCGACCAGAGCTGGAGAAAACACCCATCTCCCCTCAAAGTCTCCGGGAACGCGCCAGGAGAGCGGGAAGAGAAGGAGTCCAAGTTCAACTTGACGATCCTCCACCCCAGCTCTCCCAGACCGTAATTGAAGCACGCCATGGCGAAGAGGGAGTTGCCTATTTGCATGGTCACGTTCCCATCCGTCCTGACCTTCACTCCCCCCTCCCAATCGTTCAACGTCCTCTGTACGACCCTCCTCGCCCTCTCCTCACTTGCGACTCCGGCCAAGAGGGGGAGGAAGGAAACCCAGAACCCCTTCACCTCCTTCCTCCCTTCCCTCAGGGTGTCGGCGTAAGTTCCCTCCTCCTCGCTCCAGAACTGATCTATGAGTTTGGCGACCTCCTCTCCCCTCTTCACGGAGTCCGCCGCGAGTCTCACGTCTCCAAAGAGCTCGTGGAGTTCAGCGAGCTTCATGTAGGCAAGGTAGGCGAAGGTGGCTACGTCGATCTTCACACCATACCCCCTTCCCTCGTCTTCCATGACTCCCGGCCCCTCCGGTACCAACACGTCCTTTGAGAAGTAGTCGTACATCATCCTGGTGACGCCATCTAGGTGAGCCCTCACGAACTCCTCGTCGCCCGTCATGTGGTACACGTCCCATAGGTTGATCACGAGGAGAGGAGTCTCCTCGAGGTCACCGTAGTTGTAAGTCCTCCCGTTCGTCACCACCTCGTGTGGCACCCTCCACCCGTTCCTCGAGGCCAGACTGTAGAGGAGGGAGAACGATTCCTTGGCCTCCTGGAAGAGTCCGGTTAAGAGGACGCCGGGAAGGGAGAGTGAAGTGTCGACGCCGAAGAACCAGGGGTAGTCTGGGATCCCCGCCACTAGACCTGTGCCTAGGCCAGGCTGGTGGTGGAGCGACCACAACACGTTCAGCTTAGTCCACTCCACTAGAGTCCCTAGGGGATCGGGACTCAACTTGGTCCACCTCGTCATCGATTGGACGAGTTCCTCCTTCGCCCTCAGCTCATCCTCGTACTTCACCCGAACCTCCCCGAGGACCTTTCCCCGGCCCTCAGGTGAGGCACAGACGGTCACCAGGCTCTCCGGGGCCAGCTTAAGTTCCAACTCACCTCCTTCGACCCTCGCCTTGAGGACCGGCTCAGTCCTCACCGCCACAGCGCCGCCGAACTTCTCCTCTTCCACTAGGACGACGTCCCCAACCTCGGAGGTGACCACCCTGTCCTCCGGCCTCTCGGAGAACCAAACTGGTATAACCTGGACGTGGAGTACCAGCGAGGAACCTGCTGGGGCACCGGAGATCTTTAGGATCATGCACCCCCCTCTGGTCGAGACTAGTTCGTCCACCCTTACCACGTGGTGTCCTAGGGCCAGTACCTTCTCGACGTGGGTCCTGGAAACGAGGACGGAGAGGACCCTCACTGGGCCTCCCCACCTCACTTCGTACCCGTCCAAGGCCTTCAGTGGGGGGACCCAGAATCCACCCATCTTCCCTGGGAGGTGGAATCCGATCTTTGCGGGGGAGTTGGGCCTACCCACGAAGTAGGCTCTCAACCCCCAATCGAAGTAAGGTAAGTCCGTTCTGAGGTCCTCCTCAACCCAGGTGTCGGTGTAGATCACGAGAGAAACAACCACGTTCACTTTAAAAAGGCAGACGTCAGCTTTCATCGAAGAAAAAAGCCTTTTTAGCTGCTAGAAAAAATAGTTGAAAGTCATGGGTGGGGAGTTAGAGGAGTCGCTGACATACCTCGGCCTGTCCAGGAGGGAGGCATCGGTCCTGGCCTACCTCATGGAGCACGGCAGCGCCACAGCCAAGGACATGATCTCCGGGCTATCCATCCACCAACCACAACTCTACAACGTCCTCGCCTCACTTGTGAGGAAGGGCTTCGTCAACGTCCAGGAGAGCAAGCCTAAACTCTACGTTCCTGAGAGGCCCTCGGTCATACTGGAGAGGTTGGAGAGGGAATACTCGAGGAGGAAGAAGTCTATCCTGGAAGCCCTCTCCAAGGGGTCAGGAGATAACCCCACCAGGAGGAACCTCATCTGGGTGACTAGGGGGATGGAGAGTGTTATAGACAACTCCAACTCCCTCGTTCAAGACGCCTCCAACGAACTCTACATAGAGACCACTCCACAACTCCTGAGGAGATTGTTGAGGCAATTGAGGGCTGCGTCATCCCGGGGAGTGAAGGCCTACGTCATGCTCTATCCCTCCGCTCCAGAGGACCTAGTCCAGGAGCTCAGGGAGTCGGGTGTCACCGAGGTGAGGGCGAACCAACTGGGGCAGTTCTACTTGGTGGCTCCGGACGTTGAGCAGTGCGTCTTCATGCCTAGAATGATGTCCCTCTCAGGGGAGTCCACTTCTGTTTACGGATACGTCTTCAAGGATAAGTTCATGACCCTCTTCTTCCTTCACTACTACTTCGAGGGCTGGAGGAACTCCACCCCGGTTTTCAGGAGGGGGCTTAGGCCAGAGGACTTCCCGGTGGTTTTCTTCTCGCACAGGTTCGCCACGTGGGAGATAATGAAGGCGTTAGAGGCCGGCCTTAGCCTGGAGGTGGAGGTCGAAGGGGAGTTCCTGAAGGGAGGGGAGAGAGCGAAGTTGAGGGGGGTGCCATCTAAAGTCAACGTCGACTCCGAGGTTATAAACTTCGAGTTGTTGGACGAGTCCTCCGGACGTAAAGTGTTGGTGGGAGGGGAGAACTCCCTCCTGGAGGACTTCTCCGCGGAGAGGATAGTGTTGAGTCTGGCGGGGGACGGGAAACCGAGGACCCAGGGAGGTCTAGAACAGATAGAAGCTGACAGATAGGCGGGACTTCGAGTACTCCTCTGAGTCCAGTTTTAGATTGTCTTCCAACGGACTTCGTCGTCCCCGTGTCGGTTCGCATCTCTCGTTCGTGGGGCCATGGGTCTACCTGAGGAAGTCCCCTTCTCCACACCGTAAATTGGGAGGAATCTCCACGATGAGCGAAACGTTCACACCCCTTCCTATGCTTCGAGTCCAAGGAAGCGGGTTCGCCGTCGTACGAGAACACAACTGGGGCGACCCTTCCACCAGGACACGGATCACTCTAATGAGAAGTGCCGCCAAGTGACCTCCTCCCAGCACTGGAAGGGTTCCCCTCCTTTGGCTCGTCTTTCCCACCCTCTGTTCGGGTTCACGTCCCTGGTGGGCAGTAGAGTGGATCGGGGAGGGACCCCACTCGAAGGTGGGACTTTCCTCCGTGAAGTCCATTGAGGGAGAACGCGGTCGCCCCTCCCTCGTTTTCGTCGAAACCCCGATCGATCTGGGGGGAGGGGCGTCGTTGGCGCCAACCAGGGAAATTTAGACGGAGGGGTGGAGGGGGCTACACCCCCGTGAAGGGCGAGGGTTTCCGCCCCCTCAACCCCCAGTTTGTAAGAAGTTAGTGTAACTCCCCCCATTGTACTAGGCGCGGCGGGGACGTAAGCCAAGTAGGGGTGCCTTAAGGTGTCCCCAGATCTCATGCCCATAAGCGACGTGGTAGACACGGTCATCCCGGACATGCTCACCCAGGGAGCGCCGCCAGACCTTGGACTACACCGAACGAATAACCGATCCCTCGGGTGAAACTGTTTTGAATAGACTGAGGCAAAACGTTGGAAGTCCACGAGAGACGCCTACCTAGAACTCTAAAAGGTTAGTCCTACTCCACTTTCACCGGACCTCGAAAAAGCGTCCTGTCTCAATTCGCGTGAGAAGGGGAGGCCCTTCAGGGAGAAGCGTACTTTATATCCTTTTTTATTCCAAACTTTATTGATGAGATGGGGAAAAGACGGAGGCGTAAGGGTGGGTTTCCGTGGGGGTGATCGTAACCTCTCCCATTTCCTATACGTAAACTCGGTGGAAGGCGGAACTAGGTTTCTCCGGAACGTCGACGTGAATTCCAACAGTGAAGTTCTGGTCTCGCACAAGCGGTTCTCCGCGAAATGGAAGGAGTTATTCCTCTCGCTTTCGAAAATCGCTGAACGGGTGTGTATAAAGACGACGAGACGTCAGTCACACTTCCGCTCTACGACAGATTCACCTTCGGGCCATATACAGACTATAGGAACCCTAGGATGGTTCAAGGTATCTAACGGAACTGTCGTAACGGCCTCAACGATCTGCGAGTCACCAGTCCGGGATACCCAGAGTTTATTAGAAGAGTGGGATAGAGAGATTTCGGAGTTCAACTCGCCCAGGGACCAGGCCTCGCTTCACTCAGGAACGACGAAGTCTAGTCTGAGAACCGGGGTGGAGTTGCCTCTAACCGGGAGTCCTTCACGGGGAGCGTGAGGGGAGAACGCGATGTCGAGCTCCTACAGGTGGGTGGTGTTGGGGTGCTACATGGTCGTTGCGGCTGTGTCGCAGCTGCTTTGGCTCAACTTCGCCTCCATAACTACCCCCATAGTGACGGACATTTTCGGCGTCTCGGAACAGCTGGTGGGGCTACTGTCCGCCACGTGGCCCCTCATTTTCATACCGTTCTCGGTGCCCGCCGGCCTCCTCACCGACGCGCGTGGATTCAAGGCGGCAGTGACTCTGGGCGCTAGTGTGATGGCTTTCTTCTCGGTCCTGAGGATCCTAGCTGGGAGGGACTTCTTCCTCCTCCTGGCGTTCCAGTCAGCAGCGGGAGTGGGTCAGCCCTTCGTGTACGCCGTGATCTCCAAACTCGTCACCCAGTGGTTCCCTCAGGGCGAGAGGGGGCTGGCCACGGGACTGGCCACAATAGGACAGTTCGCGGGGCTCATTGCGGCTCTCGTAGTCACTCCTCTCCTAGTCCCCACCGCGAACTTCGTCGAGTTCCAGAGAATGCTAGCACTTTACGGCGCCGTGGCGGTAGCGGGAGCCGTCCTCTTCGTACTCCTGGCCAAGGAGAGGCCTTCCCCTGAGGAGGAGGAGAGCGTCGATCTGGCGGAGTTGAGGAAGCTCCTAGGCTCCAGGAGTTTCCTCAAGTTGGGGGCCCTATTCTTCATAGGGGTTGGGTTCTTCACAGGACTCCTCACTTGGATAGAGAGCGCCCTAGTTCCTAGGGGTATTCCCGTCACCGAGAGCGGGACAGTGGCGGCCGCAATTTTGGTGGGAGGAATTGTGGGCTCCGTCGTGATCCCTTCCCTCTCCGACAAGGTGAGGAGGAGGAAACCCTTCTTCCTGATCAACTTCGGAGTGTCGGCGGTGGCTCTAACTGTGATCTCCCTGAGCTACAGTCTCCCCGTCCTGCTGGCCTCGTCTTTAGTACTAGGCTTCTTCCTAATCTCCTCGCTACCGATAGGGTTGGACTATTCGAGTCAAATAGTGGGGGAGAGGTTGACGGGGACGGCCCAGAGCGTTATGTGGCTCCTAGCTCAGGTGGGGGCGGTGGTACTAATAGTCGCCATGGGAGCCCTGGCCAACCCCTCCCTCTTCCCCAAGAACCCATTCCTTCCCTCCCTAGTCATGGTAACTCTCCTCGACGTCTCGGCCCTGGGGATCTCTTTCACGTTGAGCGAGGTGGGGCGAGTTAACTGAGGGGGTAGTACTGGCCTTCGACGTAGGTACGACTTCGATTAAATGCGCCGCTCTCTCTCTGAAGGACTTCGAGCCGGTGGCGCAGTCGTCGATCAGGTCCACCGTCGCTTACCCGAGGCCCGGTTGGGCTGAACAGGACCTCGAGAGGCTCTGGGAAGAACTCCTCACACTTGGTAGAAAGGTAACGGAGGAGAGGGTGGGTGAGGAAGTGAGGGGGTTGACCTTCGATGCTCACATGGCGGGGGTAGTCCCAGTGGACGAGGAGGGACTGCCATTGAGGCCAGCCATAATATGGCTCGACGAGAGGGCCGCTGGCCTTCCGAGGGAATTGTGGAGTGGCCCCCTGAAACTGCAAGGGTATTCCATCCCCAGACTAATCAAGTTCCTCAGAGTCACGGGAGGAGCTCCCAGCAGGACGGGGAAGGACGTTATATCCAAGGTCGTCTGGTTGGCTGAGAACGAGCCCCAAGTCCTCTCAAGGGCCAGGAAGCTCCTAGACGTTAAGGGGTTCCTCCTGAGCAGGAGCACCGGGGCGTTCGTGACTGGACACGACGAGGCCAGCTTGACCTGGATGGCGGACACCAGGAGGAACAGGGCCGCGTGGTCTAGGGAGATCCTGAGGAAGTACGGAGTGAGGGAAGACCTCCTCCCAGAGATCAGGAACTCAACCGATGTCGCAGGGAAGTTGAGGGCCGAAGTGGCGTCTCGCCTCGGGGTGCGGGAGGTACCGGTCTTCGTCGGTGCGGGCGACCTCACCGCAGCCGCAGTGGGCTCAGGGGCCGTCAGGGAAGGGGAGGTGCACGTCTACCTGGGGACGAGCGATTGGGTGGCGGCCCACTCCTCGAAGAGGAGGGTTGACGTGTTCCACTACGTCGGGAGCATCCTGAGTGCGATACCTGGGAGGTACCTCACCGTGGCGGAGCAGGAAGTCGCAGCGGGTGCGCTGGAGTGGGTGATGAGGACGCTCGGGGTGGAGGACTACGGCGAGGTGGAGAGGATGGTCTCTTCAGTGGATCGCACTGCCCTCCTCTTCCTCCCGTGGCTTTACGGGGAGAGGTCCCCCGTGGACGATCCCAACGTCAGGGGAGGGCTCATAAACCTCACCCTCGACACGGAGAGGGGGGAAGTACTCAGGGCCGTGATGGAGGGAGTCGCGTTGAACGTGAAGTGGGTCTTCCCCTACGTTGAGAGGTTGGTGGGGAGGGTGAGAGAGGTGAACGTAATAGGAGGAGGGGCACTCTTCGACACGTGGTGTCAGCTCCTCTCCAGTGCCCTGAAACTACGAGTGAAGAGGCTCTCGGACCCACAGCTGGCGGGTGTGAGGGGACTCGCCGCAATTGCCTCAGTGGGAATGGGAGTTTACCCTAGTTTCGAGGACGCCGTGGCTAAGTTCAAGGTGGACAGGAAGTTCGAGCCGGGCCGAGAGGCGGCCGAACTCGAGGCCAAGTTCGTTCTGTTCAGGGAGGCCTATAGGAAGCTCAGGGGGACGTTCAGGGCCCTGAACTTGGGGGTTTGAAGAGGTACCTATTCACAGCAGTCTTGAGCACTTCCTCCACGAGGTCGGGCGGAGCCTCGTGCATGAGCCTGTTTATCACCGTGAAATCCTCTGGGAGCTTCCCCTCCTCTATCCCCAAAGCCCGTACGAGATCCCCCTCGGGGAGTCTGATTTCCTCTTCCACCGTGAGACTAACGGAAGAGAGGTCCTTTAGGAACTGATCCACCAAGACGTCGTGTCCAGGGGCCACGGTTAAGTGGATGCTCTTGGGGAACCCCATCTCTCTGGACCCGGGCTGATACTGAACGAACCAGTTGAGCTTCCTCATCTCCCGCGGCAGAGCGGCCAGATCGCGCTCGTCGGAGGTGAAGGCCAATATGCCCGACTTGGGCTCGCCCAGCACCTTGTAGCCTAGATTCCTCAATCCGGTCTCCATCCTCCTCCTGGCGTCCAACACTCTCTTGGCCAGTTCCCTATAACCTTCCCTTCCCAAGTAAATAAGTATGCCCCACGAGGCCGCCAGGGTACCAGCAGACCTCGTCGAGAGCACGGCCGTGTTAACTACCGGGTAACCCGGCCACTTGGACGCGGCGAAGACAGTGCCCTCCCTGAGCTCGGCGTTCCTGAAGAGGACGATAGAGGCGCCGCGGGGGCGTAGCCGTACTTGTGCAGGTCAGCCGACACGGAGCTCACTCCCTCCAAGGAGAAGTCGAAGGGAGGTACGTCCTCTCCCAACTCCCTCAGGAAGGGGAGAAGGAAACCTCCCACACACGCGTCCACGTGGAACCACACCCCGCGATCCAGCGCCAGCTCTGCCATGGCCTGTACGTCGTCCACGGTGCCGAAGGGATAGTTGGGAGCCGAAGCGATCAGCGCTACGGTGTTACCTCCCAACTTCCCCTTCACGTCCTCCAGGTCTGCCCTAAATTGCCCGTCTACCTTGACGGTGACCACCCTCATCCCCAAGTATTCGGCGGCCTTCCTGAACGCCGGGTGGGCCGTCGCCGGTAGTACTATTTCCGGTGTCCCAGAACTGCTTCTCTCGAATCGCTCCCTGGCCGCCTTCATCGCCAGAATTATGCTCTCGGTGCCACCGTAGGTGAAGTTCCCCACCACTTCGTCGTCGCCGTGAAGGAGAGAAGAGACCATTCCCACTAGCTCGTTCTCCATCCTGAGTACGCTCGGGTACACAGTGAAGTCCAGCATAGTCTTATCCATGAACTTGAGGTAGAGGGCCTTCCCCAGCTCGATCACGTCAGGGGCCCCCAACACGTACACGTGGCCCCACATCCTACCACTCAGCGGGTCCATGTCCCTGGAAACGTACTCCTCCGCCCTCCTCAACACCTCCTCTTTCGAAGTTCGACTTTCCTTGAACTCCACTCAACTAACTCTAAGGGGTGAGGTAAAATAGTTTGTTTCGAGTTCGGTGGAACAGACCTCGAGGCCCGAACAACTCCACCTACGCCCTTCCCCCGAGATAGCCTGCGACGTCGAATAGCTCAACTCGTTCGATACATCAAGACTGGCGAACTCACCCTCGCGGAGGGGACTGCCTCACCCGTAGTGTGGGAGGCGAAGCCCCCACCGAGGACCTTCCCAGCCCCGATCTCCTCGGGACGTTTAAGGGGGCGTCGTAGTCAAGCTCTGATGTCGTACAGCGCTGGGGACGGGAGAAGACACGACTGGGTCGTCCTCGACGTACCTGCTGTCGGCGAACGTCTTCTCCTCTCACACGAGCAAACGAACGCGAAAGGACGCTGGAGAATAGGAGCTTTTAGCGAACTAATGTAGATCTGTGGGGAGACTTCGAGGCGACCGTCCTTCTCTTGGACGAAAGGCCCCTCACTTCAGTTAGCCGTGAGCGATACCCCTGAAGGACGGAGCTTCCCTTTCCACCACTCAACCTTGCCCCAGGGAGGGAGCTCCACCGAAGTGGCTCCCACCCCGCGACGGGAACGGACTCCGTTACCTTACGTACTCGGCTGGGGAAGCGGGCGTACGTCGCGAACTCGCGCTCCGACCTAGGTGCCTCGGTGGTGCTCGACGAGTAGGCGACCGTCGTAAGAGTAGTTTCTCGAAACGATATCTAAGCCCGCACGAAGGAGGTCTCCGAGTCCGCTCGAGAGGCGAGGCTTCACCTCCGAACCCCATTTTCGTGAAGGAGGCTCCGAAACCGATGTACCGCAGTCGTACGGTGTTTCAGGCTCGAACAGGTGGACTCCCTTTGTGCCTCCTCTCCAAGTACTCCTTGAACTCCAGAGCGTTCCTAATCATGTGGACGTTGTTGAACATGACGTAGTTCAGGTCCTCTCCCAGGGCGTTGACCAGGACCTCGAAGTCTTGCTCCGTGTACCTGTACCTGTAGTTGACCTCCTTGTCCCCTATTCCGTGGAGCCTGTAGTACTTCAGTGACGATAGGGACCTCCTCCTGAAGGGATCGACCGCGTGGAGGAAACCGGTTTCGGAGAGAACTCTACTCACCAACTCGTCGCTCCACCCTTCCCCTCGATGTTCCCACGCGTAAAGGAAGCTCCTGTCGAGAAGGGTTGAGAACTCCTTCATCGACCTGAGGTTCTCCTCCGTCGGGTGAAAGGAAGGCGGAGTCTGGAAGACTACTACACTCGCGTTGAGGACCTTGGCTACCTTCAAGGTGTACTCTAGGGCCCTCTCCGTGTCCCGATTAACCTTGAACCTCCCGTAGTTCTCTGGCCTCCCTACGAACTTCTTCGTCCTCCTGTAGGTGGGACTCGTGATCTCGTGAGTGATCACCTGCGAGGCCTTCACCGTGAACTCGAAGGGGAACTCCCTCCTCATCCTAGTTGCTGTCGACTCGGACACCAAGTCGTAAAACGTCTGTTGAACCTCCATTACGTCGACGCCCACGCCCTTCCTGAAGGCGCAGATCCCCGTCTTGACCTCCGTCAGGGTTAACCACCCCTAGTCGACCGACACCGCTCCCACCTCTCCACCAAAGGAAGAGTTTCCAAGTCCCCAGAAGGGATTAGGGAGAGCCCGGCACGTCCTGCCTCTCCCCTTACCTCGAGTTCGACCGAACTTGTTGGTGACCCCAGCTTCGAGTTGACCACCTCCACCACTTCCCTGTGTTCTCCCTGTGGAACTTAAGCGAGTTTTCGTTGAAGTTATCGAAGGGAAAAAGCGACACCTCGTCCTCACGGGGAGCCTCGCGGTGAGTCCCACTCCTCGGAGTAACCTCGATCCCCTTCCGTAGCGGAGGTTCAGTGGAACCGTCCTGTGAACAGCGTGGAAGGGAGGTCACGGAGGCTTCCTATCGACAGGCGCGAGTTCCCCAGCCCCGAGAATGTCTGGCTTTTACAGCCGAGATGAGAAGATTATTATTGTTTTCTTGCATAAAAACCCTTCTATAAGGGGGGTATCAGTCCTCACGGAAGGGCTCTTCCGCCTCCTCAACCCACGTTAAGATAAAAATTTCGTGTCTTTCAGTACGACGAATGTGTGTAGAGAGATATTTCCTAGATTCACAACGTTTAATTTCCAGTGCAGCAACCCTAACTCATGATACAGGTACCCGTATACGAACTAGGAGACTCCGAACACGGGAACGCAGCGACCTCACACTACTAGAGAAGGGATTTATACTTTCTAGGAGCTGCTTTCCTTATGAATTTGGTTGTGTATTGTGGGGAAGTTTACAGCTGGGTCAACATGTGCGAAAAGGTCGACCGTAAGGACTTCACCCTGCTAAATTACGATACCGTGGAGAAGTGGCTGAAAGAGAACGGTGAGGGGGCCTACCTCATATTTGGCACTGACGTCATCCCAGTCACCGCGTTCAACTATCCGGAGGTGCCGTTATCGGACACCCCTCTCTTCCAATTCATGAAAAGAGGCGGGACGGTAATTTGGGCGGGGGACGTCCCCTTCTATTATTCTGAAAACGGCGGAAAGAAGGTTGAGAGCAAACTCAATCCATTTCCATTCGATACACTTAACTTCGCAGATAAGGTGATGTTCGAGGACCCCCAGAACAGCCTCGTGGGCGAACTGATGGAGTACAGACCTGTCGAATCCTGGAGGCCGGTGCAGGGCCACCCGTCTCTCATACCAGTCAGTTACAAGCTAAACCCCCAAGGTTCCATCACTCTCTACTACTCCACCTGGATCTATAGGTACGGGAAGGGATCCTTCGTCAGACTCTACGATTCTAAATACGTCGATTTCAAATATCTTCTCTCCCTACCTGAAAGGATGGCGAAGTTGAACGAGGGGATCAGGATAAGGAACTTCAGGAAGCTCCGTAACCTCCTACTCAAGTTCCCTAAATTCAAGGTGATGGTGTTGATAGGGGACAACAACGTAGGCAAGACCAGCGTCTTGGAGGCACTAGCCACACTGTCAGATAGACTCTTTGAAGAGAACGCTAAGAGGATCGCCACCTATAGAGGTTTAACCCAACCCGCGTTGCCGTCCCCCACATTGCCGTTCCCAGAGTTAGTTGAGGCCTACGTGGACGGGGATTACTCGCTCAGGGTAGTCCCACCTATACTTAGGAACCCCCTGGAATCCTTAATCGTCTTCTCCACGGTTATAGAGACCGGGGGACCCACCCAGGAAGTCCTCAACGAAGTCTCGAAGGTCCTCTCTAATTTCGATCCAAACGTTTTCTACCTCTACCTTGGAGCCGGGGGAATAAGGGTCTTGTCGCTCGACAGGACGGACCGGAGGCTTTTGGATCAAGGTCAAGGTT
Organism: Sulfodiicoccus acidiphilus; assembly: GCF_003967175.1. Lineage (NCBI taxonomy): Archaea > Thermoproteati > Thermoproteota > Thermoprotei > Sulfolobales > Sulfolobaceae > Sulfodiicoccus > Sulfodiicoccus acidiphilus. Next base: position 1,793,693 of record NZ_AP018553.1, read on the forward strand.
ATAGGAGCATAATGAGAGTCCTGCTGGACTACGCGATGTTCAAGCCGAAGGTCCTCCTCCTGGACGACGTTGAGGGATTCGCTCTCCACCCGAACATGCTGGAGAAGATGTTCCACCACCTCCTCGAGATCGAATCTAGAACGATCCTGACGACTCAGAGTATGGACGTCGTATACTACTTGGCCAAGGTTTCCCTCGAAAGGGATTTCAGAGACCCCGTGATATATGTGATCCTCAAAGGGGACGACCAGGAGGTTATGACAGCCCAGGAGGTGTGGGATAGGTTGCCTTTCGAGGACCCCAGGTTCACTGCCCTGGCGAAGAGAAGAGGGAGATCGAGTGTGTGAAGTCGATCGTAGGTGAGTGGCGTGGAGTTGACCCCTGAGGACTATCACGCTAAGCTCGTTTTCGCTGACGGTAAGATGGACAGGGAGTTCATCAGGTCCGTCCTGAAAAGGAACCTCGGCCGACACTGCAGCGTCAGGCTCTTCGTCCCTGATCCCAACTTCGACGCTCACGTAGTAAGTGGAGGTAAGGGGCTGGAAGGAGTCATCCGATTCGTCAAGAGCGACCTGGACAGAGGTGAGAGAACGTTCATCGTCTTCGTCGATAAGGAGCACCTGACTTCCACTGTCGAGGCCAGCGTGGGATCTATGATGAGGAAATACGGCATGGAGCCTGTATCGAGTGAAAGGATTAGAGACTCGGTACTGGGAATTAAGGGGCGTGTAGGGAACAAAGAGTTCTCCATGTACGTAGTGGTCACCGGCTTGTGGTGCTGCATCGAGGACGAAATACTATCCGTTCTAGTGGACGGAGTTGAGGGGAAGAGCGGTGAGGGCTGTTGTGATTACTACAAAGAAAAGAGTAGAGAGAATGGAATGGATCCGAAGAGGTCGTGGAGCAACGCCCGCGTCTCGGAGCACTTCTTTAACAAGATCGCCTCAATATTGGAGCGACTCACCGCGAACACACCCTGACCTCACCGCGAACACACCCTGACACTGGCCCGTCGAGTTCCCCGTGGTTCGAGTCCAATTCCCTATGCTCACCTGTGGATAGGAAGGGAGAGGCGTCGAGGAGAGCAGGCAACGTAGTTTGGCCTGCGCCTCGAGGGCATCGCGGGCTTCTAAACTGGACTCCCGACCAGGGTCTCCACCACAAGGACGTGACGAACAACTTCACGCACACCTCTCTGCCTTGTCAAGGTAACTCGACTTCTTTCTTCGCCCCAGACAGACTCTCGGAGGGAAACCCCTGTTAACCTTTGAGGTGAGTTTAGGGCAGTTTACCTTCCCAAGGCCTGAGGTTGGGGTACAGCTCATCCGATGTGCTTTCCCCGACGTTCGAAACCTCGTTCGTCCCGGTAGAGGCGAACTTAATGTCTCGTCGAGGAGCTACCTCTGAGCTTATAACTTAGGAGGGGGTAAGTAACTTAGGAGGGGGTAAGTAACACGTTATTCGATCCCAGACCTAAAGGGACGTTGAAGGACGTTTTCGACAGGGAAAAGGAGGTCGAGCTACTTAAAGGCTCGCTGAGCTCTCCGCTGGTGGTAATCTCTGGCCTGAGGAGGACGGGTAAGACTTCCCTCGTGAGGTCGATCCTCAACGACGCGAAGGCCACCCACCTCTTCTTGGACATGAGGAGGTTCGAGAACAGGGAGTACATAGTCTACAAAGACTTCCTCGGTGTGTTGGAGAGGGAGGTCAATTCCCTGACGAAGAAATGGAAGGGGGCCTTGGACCACTTCAGGGCCGTCAAGGGAGTTAAAGTCGCGGGCCTGTCGATAACCTTCGGGTGGGGGAGGGAGAGGACGGATTTCTCTGACGTCCTTTCCTCTTTGAACGACTGGGCGAAGGACAACGGGGAGACAGTTACCGTGGTCGTAGACGAGGCACAGGAGCTGGTTAAATTGAAGGGGTACGACGTCCTCCCCTCCATGGCCTACGCCTTCGACAACCTAAGGAACGTGAACTTCATCGTCACGGGCTCCGAGGTTAGGGTGAAGACCAGGTTCCTCAAGTTGGAGGACGCAGACTCCCCTCTCTACGGTAGGGCCCACGTGGAGGTAGACGTAAGTCCTTTCGATAGAGAGACGTCGGTCGAGTTCCTCGAAAGGGGGTTCGAGGAACACGGGATCGAGTTCGATAGAGGCGAGGAGGTATACGAGGAGCTGGGCGGCAATCCGGGCTGGTTGACCTTCTACGGTTACGTGTACGTGAAGGGATTGGGTGTGCGTGCCATGGAGGAGACGAAGAAGTACGCCAAGAGCCTCCTATCTAAGGAGCTGTGCAACTTCCTAATGGAGGGAGGCAGGCTGGGGTCAAAGGAGAGGTACCTCAGGGTGTTGGAGGCCTGCAGGTCTGGGTGTTCGTGGAAAGACGTCAAGAACTCGCTGGAGGCGCTCGAGGGTAGGGAAGTGAACGACTACACCGTTCACACGATACTGCGGAACCTACTGGAGTACTCCTTCTTGGTGGGTGAGGGGGACAGAAGGTACTTCCTCGCCGATCCCTTGATGAGGGAGTTGGGCAACGTGAGGTGCTCCGGGCCGTGAAACCTACCTTCGCTGGAGACTGACCGGCGCGTCCCTGGGGGAGGTCCTCCGCGATCGGGGAAACGGAGTTCGTAGCCCCCCTAGGAGAGTCCCCTGCCCCGCCACCTCTAGCTCGTCGAGTCCCCACGAGCGTCGCCGCGACGTAGGCGGATCGACCGGACTACGGTGTTGAGGAAAGCGTTAGCCCGCGGCTCAACTAGCCGTCATTACGACCGTAGCCCGTGGGGTCCTTCGCTTAGCTCGGCCTCTTTCCAGAAGTCGCCGAGGCCGGACGAGGAAATAGGGGGAACTCGTCGACCCGGTGGTCGGCCAGTTCCCCGCGAGCGTAGAGTCGTTTAGGTCGAGCCGTGGAGGTCGAGGAGACAGCTAGGAGATCGGTGTGAGGAAGACGGGATCATGGAACCGATCTGGCGAGGTGAATGGGTCGACCAAGCATCGACGTTCATTAGGTGGAGGGAAAACGAGATCTCGTCTCCTCCCAACCGACGGGTCGCACCGTCGTGGGACCTCTTCCCTTTCACGCGAGCGAGGAGGTACCTACTTAACGGTGGCCACGAGGTGGCAGATTAAAGCGGTCGAGGAGTCACGGTGGGGACGTGGGCGCAGTTGAGGCTCCCCTCGTCGCTCGTCAGGGTAGCTCGGGCACCAGCACGGCCCTCCCCTCCACTTCTCCCTTGGCCAGTCTCTCGAACGTCTCGTTCACCTGTTCGAACCCTATCCTCTCCACTCTCGCCTTAATGACGCCCCTCCTAGCCAGGGCCAGGACCTCGCTAAGTTCGAGCTGAGTTCCCCAGTTGCTCGTAGTCACGGAGACTTCGTTTACCGTACCTGCGCTGAACTTCAGCGTGCCGCCTGCGAGTCCGACTATCACCACCGTTCCCTGTCTCCCAGCCATGGCGTATGCCTGATTCATAGTGACGTCGGAACCTACAAAGTCTACGACTCCTTGAGCGCCCTCACCCCCTGTCAGTTCCTTCACCTCCTTTACTGGGTCCTTTTCAGTGCTATCTACGACGTAGTCGGATCCAAGCTCCCTCGCTATCTCCAACTTCCTCCGGTTAACGTCCACCGTGACCACGTTGACCTCCGGTGTGAGGAGCTTTGCGTACCTCACGCCGAACTGACCGAGTCCACCCGCCCCTATTATTACTACTGTGCTATCGGGATAGAGGTGTGGGAGTAACTTTTTGATCGCTCTGTAAGGGGTCAGGCCCGCGTCAGTTAATGGTGCCGCCTCTACTGGATCGAGGTTCCCCAGCGGCAGTAGGTAGCGATAGGAGGGAACGAGTAGGTACTCCGCATACCCTCCGGGCTTTCCTATGCCGACCCACTTAGTTACGTCAGACAGGTTCTCCTCACCCTTCAAAACAAACCTGTCGACCTTCTCGCTCCACCCTCCATAAACGGCGACCTTGTCTCCGACGTTGAAGCCCTTCACGTTGGGTCCCACCTTCTCGACGTACCCGGCGTTCTCGTGTCCCAGGGTAAACGGGAGGTACGGAAGGATCGGGATCTTTCCCTCCATGATATGAAGGTCGCTGTGGCAAAGTCCAGCTCCACCTATCCTCACCAACACGTTCTCTCCTACGGGTTCAGGAGTCGGGACTTCCCTTATTTCCAGGGGCTTCCCGTACGCCACAAGTTGAACGGCCTTCACGGTCTCATTTCGTTAACAGCTCTATTTAAGTGAATAACCGTGCCTACGCGGACGTGGCTCCCCCCTCAAGGCCCCACCTCGCTCAAAGTGGAGGACCTCAGGAGAGTACCCAAGGATGGAACACTTTACAGACTCGTAATAAAGGACAGACTGGTAGCAAAGGGTTTTGCCTGTCGTGGGAAAGGTCCTTGAGGGACGCGGGAAACCTTTCGATTTTCTCCAAAGGCCACTCGAGGGCTCTCAAGGACCTTGCGCCGGGAACATTGAACGACTTCTCCACGTCTACGGAAGTTCGTGTACACCTCTAGCCCCCTTTAGGGAAATTCTCCCACTTCGGCTCGCTTCGTTGAGGCTTAACTTATCGGCACTTCCCTGCTTCGGCTTCCGTGTTGCCCTACCTGTGTCCGCTCAAGGGAAGTTGTATGAACTTGAAGTTGCACTTGTTGCGGAAGTCCCTTTCTCTGGAGAGCGGAAAGAACGTTACGATCACTACGTCCCCGCTACCCTCACTCACGACTAGGAGACGCAGAGTGGGGGAGAGAGCGAAGCAATGATGTCTCCTACCTCTAGCCTCCAGGAGGGAGTAATCCCCTGAATGGTGACAAACGTAGTTCAGCGCCTCGCACACAGTGTTGCCCTTTAAGTCGCCGAGCAACGCCTTCAGTTCCTCCATCCTCTGCTCCAACAATTTCCTCTTATCTACGCTCCCTGGGAACGAGCAGCTCACTTCACATTGGTCAATAGTATCCATGAGACGTTCACGCAAGGGTTACCTATACCGTCCCGGAGCTCTGGGTACACGTTCAAGTTGGTCACCTCCACCCTGAGCCTGACTTCCACGTCGTTCGAGGAGAGGACCGTCCATCCCTCTTGAACCTCCAGGCCCATTGGAGAGACCGCTCTGTGGGAGCCGAACTTCGTCGGATCGCACATCTCTCCCATCCTCGGCTTGTCGGTATCAACAGCGATCACTACGCTGACCAGAGGTGTGAAGCTGCTCTTCGAAGAGAAGAGGGCGACAGGGACGGCGAAGAGCCTGAGCGTTACGTTCTCCTCCTCTGCCCTGAACTTCACCGTGGTGGGCTCTACTCTCTCGACCGTGTACGCTTTCCTCTCAACTTGGCTCATCTTCCTCATACTCCACGTCCAGTGCAACTATCCTCCTTTTCTCGTCCCTGTAGATACTCACCATGGCTTCCCTCGTCTCCACGGTGTGGGGTTTCGACTGTGAGAAACGGACGAAGAGTCCAGCCTCGTTGTCCACAACGACCTCGTAGGCGAGTACAGGATGGACGTTGAAGAGCTCGTTGGAGGAGGGCTTGGTGTTAGTTGAGGTCTGAATAGCAGAGATCGTAATGTTCGACGTCACATGCATGACTACGTCGGGATGTTTATAAAGTTTGAGGAGCGGAGGACCGACGATGGGGACCTCGTAGGCGCGCTTTACGAAGCGTGTCTAAGGGCGCGGAAAGCCTCTCGTGGCTGTGATGAGGTCGGTCACGGAGCTGATGGAAGATACTGAACGTGGGTGTTGATTCAGATAGCTACACTCAGATAGCTACACCTATACAATAGGTGACCTACCCGGGAGTGTTCCTGTGCAGTTGTTTCACTACAGTGAAATTACATCGGGTTCTCCCCGATCGCTCCCCTCGAGGTGGGCCTGGTTTATGGGAGTAACCTCGTGGAAGTAGAAGGGAGACCCGACGAGAGTGGCGAGGCCGTACTCTATTGTACTGCGCCTACTGTTGACCGCCCCGGTGTTCCTAGCTAGGGGCCACCTGCGCAAGGAGTGGAAGCCCTCCACGGCGCGTTAAACTCCTGCTGGGAACGTTGTTGGAGAGGACCCGATAGACCAGGTAATCGTAGGGGTAGTTCGCTCCTCCCTTGAGGTGGACTAAGGTCTCGAACTCCCCCCGAGTTGAAGAACGGGCCGTCGGCTAGGAGGGTCCACGCCCACAGGTCCCTCCTCCCGGGTTCCTGTTCACGTAAGTTGGGAACTCGTCCAGCGCCCTCGCTCGAAGGGCCTTGAGGAGGCCCCGCATTTCCGCCGGGGAGGTGGACCTCGACCCTCTAGACGAGGCTGTACACGG